>DATBAI010000026.1:0-5000 GCA_036271595.1 Usitatibacter sp. | reverse complement strand
CCCGTGGTGCCGCAAGGCGCCTTCTACATCTACGCGGACAGTTCGGCGCTGGCCCCCGACAGCTTTCCGTTCGCACGCCGCATCCTCACCGAGGCGGGCGTCGCCGTCACGCCGGGCAAGGACTTCGGCCATCACGAGCCGAAGAAGCACATCCGCATCGCCTACACGCAGCCCGTCGCGCGACTCGAGGAAGCTGTCGCGCGCATCGGCAAGCTTCTGGGAAGGTGACCATGGTCCTCGATGCTGTGCTCGCCTACTTCCACTTCGCGGCGATCTTCGTGCTTTTCGGCTACATGGTGGCCGATCTACGCGAAGATCGGGACGTTCCTTTTGATCGCGCTCATCTCGGTCGTGCCGACGCTCACCTACATCCGCTGCGCCGCATGCTGGACCGCGATCCGGCCTGGACTGTGCCGGCCGACGAGCAGAGGAAGATGCGCCGGCTGGTGATGGTGCAGCTCCATCTTGTGGCGCTGATCCCGGTGTTCGCGGTGATCATGGCACGGGGGTTGGGGCGGTAGTCGACGCTGCTGGACGCCACCGTTGGGGCGAGATTCCCGCGCCCTCGCCCTTTGGCGTCAGTGTCGCCATAAACGCAGGCGCGACTACCTGATACGCGGATTCAGCCTTTCGATGTCGGCCTTCACCTGGTCGCGGCTGCGCTCATAGACGAGCTCCCGTCCCATGACGCTCCCCGCGTAAGCGAGGCCATTGCGGGTGGGCGAAAGGGTGCATTTCACGCTGTGCACACCCTCGCCGAGGACGACCGTGATGGACTCCGGGCGTTTCGTGAGCACGACCACGTCGAGCACCTGGCCCGTCTCGGTCTTTATCTTGATGCGTTCGTCGTTCATGGGTTGCTCGCGGGAGTCGGGATCTCGTTGGGCATGCTGCCCGGAAGCGGCGTGCGGCCGCGCCAAAGGAGGATTCCGATGGCGTACGTCGTGTAGTACGCGGCGAGCGTGCCGAAGATCGCGAGCGTAAGGGGGCTGCGCGCGAACTGCTGCATGTGCGTGGCCTGTTCGGCGTTCGTCATCATCTTGACCTCGTATACGCGGTACGCGATGCGCGCCACCATCAGGAGCGAGAGGCCGATACCGAGGTGCGTGTTCGGCGTGTAGTAGTAACCGAGCGGCGTGGTCTCGAACTTCGTGGTGCGCAGGCCGAAGATGGCGAGCGCCACGCCCACCACTAGGCCGACCGCAAGCGCCCCCACGGCGTCCGGATGAAGTAACGCGGGGAGCGCCACCATCGCGGCGAGCAACGGGAAGAGGATCGCAGCGATCCAGTGGCGCCACGGCCGCGATTTCTGCCGGCCCACCATGCGCCGGATGCGCACGTACAGGCGCCAGGCGATGAGGATCACGATGAGGGCGGTGATGACCGAGGACTGGTTCATTGCACGGCGCGGTCCAGGGCTTCGAGCATGCGGCGCCAGGCGTCCTCGGCCTTGGGCTTGAATTCGGCCCATTCGGCGGAAAGGTCCTGGGCGACGCTCACCTCGCAGCCTTTTTCGCGCGGGACGATCTCCACGTGCACGCGGCTCTCATGCTCCAGTGCTCGCACGCCCCAGCTGAAGGACAGGCGGCGCGGGCGATCGACCTCCAGGTATTGCCCCGCGTGGTCGAGGAGCTTGCCGTCGCGCCGCACCACGTAGGAATAGCGCCCGCCCAGGCGCGGATCCGCGTCGAGGCTCACGATTTCCTCGTCGCGCACGTTGGGGTCGAACATCCACGTGCCCACCACGGCAGGCTCGATCCATGCGTCGAAGAGGCGTTCGGCCGACGCTTCGATGTGGCGCTTCGCCACGGCTTGCGTCGCGACGTTCACGCCGTCAACTCGAAGTTGAGCTCCACGCCGTTGCCCGCGGGGTCGCGAAGGAAGATCTGGCGCGTGCGCGTAAGCGGCACGTCGGCGACGCGATACTTGACGTTCAGCCCATCCAGCCGCCCGCGCATCGCGGCGAAATCCTCGCAGGTGAAGGCGACGTGGTCGAACGTGCCGCTGCCCGGCAATGGGTGCGATTCGCCGGGCGTCTCCTCGCTGAGGTGCAATACCGGCCGGCCGTTCGCGTAGAGCCAGAAGCCCCTGTGGTTGAAGGGCGGCCGGTCGCCCACCGCGAGCCCGACCGCATCGCGATACCAGTCGCGGATGCGCTCCAGCTCGGGCATGGGCCCGCGCAGGTTGTAATGGTTGATGTCGGTGATCGGCATGGGGCTTACCCTGATTCTAACGCGGTAGAATCCGCCGGATGATTTCCACATTGTTTCTGGCCGCCGCGGTCATCGCACAGGAACCGACCCTTTCGGCGGATGCTGCCCTCGAGGTCGCCACCGGGGCGCTCGCGGCCTGCCGGGCGGACGCCCAGAAGGTGACCGTGACCGTGGTCGATGCGGCCGGGAGGCCGAAGGTGGTCCTGCGCGACGATGGCGCTTCGCCCCATAGCGCCGAGCACAGCTTCCGCAAGGCCTATACCGCGCTCACCTACCGCACGACCTCCGCGGAGGTCGGCAAGCGTGCCGAGTCATCCAAGGGGGCGAACATCGGCCCACAGCTCCTGCCCAACATGACCACCAACCCCGGGGGAGTGCCCATCAAGCTGGGCGCGACGACGGTGGGCGCGGTGGGCGTGTCGGGGACACCGGGGAGCGCCGGCGGCGGCGAGCACGACGCCAAGTGCGCCGAGGCCGGCATCGCGCGTATCGCCAGGGACCTGGAGGCGAAGTGACCGAAGTTCGCCGCGTCGCCGGTCGCGATGCCGCGCTCGTCCAGGGCCTTCGCGAGTTGCTCCAGGACTGCGTGGACCACGGCGCTTCCGTGGGCTTCCTCTCGCCACTCGATGCCGCCGTGGCCGACCGCTATTGGGATCGGATCCTCGGCGCAGCAGGGCAGGGCGCGCTCCTTCTCTGGGTGGCCGAAGACGCGGGCCGCGTCGTGGGATCGGTACAGCTCGAGCCCTGCTCGAAGGACAACGGCAAGCATCGCGCCGAGTTGCAGAAGCTGCTCGTGCTCTCGGCGCATCGCGGGCGCGGCGTCGGGCGCGCATTGATGGACGCAGCGGAGGGCTTCGCACGCGAGGCGCACCGCACGCTGCTCGTGCTCGATACCGAGGTGGGCTCGGTCGCGGAGTCGGTGTATCGAAGCCTGGGGTGGTCGCGTGCCGGCGAAATCCCCGATTACGCGACCACGCCCGCCGGCAAGCTGCATCCGACCGTCTACTACTACAAGCGCCTGTAGCTAACGCGCGGGCTGTGCGTGGACGTCCGCGATGATCCTGCCCAGGTCCGCGGAGAGGGCGATCGATCGCAGCTTTTCGATGCGCGCGACATAGTCCTCCGGCGTCATCCGCTCGCGACCAGCGGCGAGGTCCTCCACCAGCGCGTCCGAGATTCGCGGCGAGAAGTGATAGATGTCGCGATACTCTCCGAGGTTCGTGATCCAGTCGGTGCGCGCCTGGAAGTCGTGGATGCGCACGTTCGGATATTTCGACAGGATCTCGAAGAACCTGCGCTTGAAGTCGAGGCTCACGTCGAGCTGGTCGCGGCGCCGGAAGTCGATCCACGCGAGGATCGAGTAGGGCGGCCACGTGAAGATGAAAGTGGTGCGCGGGTTGTCGCGCACCAGCGGCAGCACGTTCGCGCCGAAGCTCTTCATCATCGCGTCGAGCGTGCGTTGCGGTTGCTGGTAGCGGTGGTTCAAGTCGTTCACGTCGAGCTGGTCGACGACGTTCGTCGCGGAGAAGGTCACCGTGTCGGCCCAGTACCAGGGAGCGTCCGCGTCGGTGCGGTAGCCCTCCTCCTTGCGCCCGGCGAGGATGTCCAGCGACTTTCGCAGCGTCGCGATCGAGAGGAGGTACGGGTAGTCGTTCCAGTGCGTGCGGTCGTAGAGGTAGAGGGGCAGCTTGTCGCCGAATCCCACGCGGTCCGGCGGGCCCGAGAACGAGTTGTAGTCCACGTTGAAAATGATTTCCTTCACGCGTCCTGTGGAAAGCGCGGTCTCGATCAACTTCCTCGCGTCGTAGGCCGTGAGCGCCGAGTCGCAGAGATTCTGCGTCTTGCCGTAGCCGAAGGCGCGGTCCACCTCGCTTCCGGAGATGTTCTCGAAGAACGAGGAGGCGACGATGGCGCGGTCGAAGACGTAGTTGCGCGCGACGCCGGGGTTCTCGTAGCGCTGGAAAGAGCGATAGAAGCGGGCCTCGTACCACGTAGGGACGCGGTACTGCTGGAATGGATCGACCTCGAAATTGACCAGGCCCGCGGCAGCTAGCAGCGCCGCGGCGACGAGGAGCGAGTTGCGGATGAAGCGCTTCGCCACGGTCAGAAGTTGAAGTAGAGGAACTCGGTGGGGTTGGAGAGGCTGAGGATTCCCGCCGCGAGAAGCAGCGCGGTGGCGACCTGCAGGGGCCAGCCAAACGTCATGTCCGCCACGATGCGATTGGAGTTGCGCGGCCACGCCGCGATCGCGCAGGCCGCGGCGAGGGTCGCGAGCGTCACGGGTGCCACGACCAGGTGCAAGCCCTCGAATCCGCCGCTGCCGCGAAGGGCCCCGAGGAACGAGACAGCGCTCGCCATGTCGGGCGCGCGGAAGAAGACCCACGCGACGTTCACGAAAAGGAATGTCACGAGCCACGCCAGGAAGGCCGGCAACCGCAAGCCCATGCCTCCCCACGCGCGCAGCAACACCAACCCGATCCCGTTCATCAGGCCCCAGGCGACGAACGTCCAGTTGGCGCCGTGCCACAGCCCGCCCAGGAGGAACGTGATCACGATCGCGCAGGACGTCCAGGCTTCGCCGCGGCGGCTCCCGCCCAGTGGGATGTACACGTAGTCGCGCAGGAACCGCGTGAGCGTCATGTGCCAGTGGCGCCAGAACTCCTGGAGATTGCGCTGGCGATACGGCGAATCGAAGTTCTGCGGCAGGCGGATGTTCATCGTGAGCGCCATGCCGAGCGCCATGTCGGTGTAGCCGCTGAAATCGAAGTAGATCTGGAGGGTGTAGCA
>DATBAI010000025.1:0-25024 GCA_036271595.1 Usitatibacter sp. | reverse complement strand
ATGGCGAAGGAGTGGAACATCGCACGCGCCGACCAGGACCGCATCGCGTTGCAGTCGCACCAGCGCGCGGTGGCCGCGATGGCTTCCGGGTTCTTCGACGATCTCGTGATGCCGGTCGAGGGTATGGCCAAGGATGGAATTCCACGCGCTGACACCTCGCCCGAGAAGCTCGCGTCGCTTCGCCCCGCGTTCGACCGCGCGAGCGGCCGCGGCACGATCACCGCGGGCAACGCCTCGCCGCTCACCGATGGAGCGGCGGCGATCTGGGTCGCGAACGATGCGGGCCTTGCGCGCGCTCCCGCGAACCGGGCGCGCGCGAAGCTGGTGGATTGGGAGATCGCCGCCGTGGACATTTTCCACGAGGGCCTGCTCATGGCGCCGGCTTACGCGATCCCTCGGCTCCTCGCGCGCAATGGCCTCGCGCTCGGCGCGATCGACCTCTGGGAGATCCACGAGGCGTTCGCGGCGCAGGTGCTGTGCAATGTCGCGGCGCTGGAGAGCGAAGCGTTCCTGCGCGACAAGGCGAAGGTGCACGCTCCGCTCGGGAAATTCCCGTGGGAGCGGTTCAACCCGAACGGCGGAAGCGTGGCGATCGGGCACCCGTTCGGCGCCACGGGCGCGCGCATCCTGTCGCAGGCGGTGAAGGAGCTTTCGGCGATGGGGCCCGGCAAGCGCGCGATCGTCTCGATCTGCGCCGACGGCGGCCTGGGGACCGTTGCGCTGCTCGAATCCTAGCCGTCAGGCCGTCGCGGCGGCTTTCACGGGAATGCGCAGGTCGCTCGTGGTCGTGCCGAAGCGCTTCAGCTCGACTTCATGCGGCAAGTCGCGCCACGGCTCCTTCAAAGCCGCGTCGTACCAGCGCTTCATGCCGTCGAGGGCCAGCAGGCGATCGACGTATTCCATGCAGGGTTGCGGCAGCTTCAACCCATAGGTCTGCACTCGGAAGGCGACCGGGCAGAAGAAGGCATCGACGCCGCCGAACGATGGGCCCGCGAGGAAGGGGCCGCCGAAGCGCTTGAGGCCGTCCATCCAGAGCTCGGCCAGGCGATCCAGGTCCCCCAGCAAGTTCCCGGGAATGGAATTGAGCTTGATGCGCACCCCGCAGCTCATGGAGCAGATGTCGCGCAACGCGCCGAAGCTGCTGTGCATCTCGGCGGCCGCCGAGCGCGCCCACGCACGGGCGCCGGCATCGGCCGGCCACACGCCTGGCCGCTTCTCGGCGACGTATTCGACGATCGCGAGCGAGTCCCAGACGGCGCGCTCGCCATCGCGAAGGCACGGCACCTTGCCGCTGGGCGAGCCGCCCTCGCTCTTCGCGGTGAAGTCGGGGCCGAAGACGTGCAAGTGCTCCTGGAAGGGAATGCCCAGCTCGGTGAGCAGGATCCAGGGCCTCAGCGACCACGAGGAGTAATTCTTGTTGCCGATGTGCAGGGTGTACATGAGGGTCATCCTAAGTCGCGCGCGCGGGACGGACAATCGAGTTTATCTCGCAAGACCTGTGAGCGGCACTCACGCTTGGCCGCCGAAGAGCGTCCCCACGCCGGCGGTCACGGCCATGGCAAGCGCGCTCCAGAAAACCACGCGAGCCATGCCGGGGACGATCGGTGCGTTGCCGGCTTTCGCGGATACCGCGCCGAGCATCGCGAGCAACACCAGCGCCGTGCCGGCGATCCAGGGAATCGGATGCGAAGCCTGTGCGAGCCACGCCACGAGGAGCGGAAGGATCCCTCCCGCGGCGAAGCTCGTCGCCGAGGCGCCCGCGGCCTGCAGCGGCCGTGCCTTGAGGGTGCGGGTGATGCCAAGCTCGTCGCGCGCATGCGCGGCGAGAGCATCGTGCTCCATGAGCTGCGTGGCGACTTTCTCCGCGAGCTCGCGCTGGAGGCCGCGACGTGCATAGATGGCTGCGAGCTCGGCGTGCTCCGCCGGAGGGTCGTCCTTCAGCTCCTGGCGCTCCTCGGCGAGCGCGGCGCGCTCGAGATCCTGCTGGGAGTGCACCGAGACATACTCCCCGGCCGCCATCGACATGGCGCCCGCCACCACGCCGGCCACGCCGGCGAGGATGACGCTGCCCTCGTAACCATGCGCCGAGGCCACGCCCAGGATGAGGCTGGATGTGGAGACGATGCCGTCGTTCGCACCCAGGACCGCGGCGCGCAGCCATCCCGCGCGCTCGATGCGGTGCTGCTCGTGGTGGCGATGGTGCCGCGCCATCAGAGCGATTCGAGCGCCTTCGCGTACGCCGTTGCCGCTTCCCCCGGGTTGGAGACGGTCATGCCGAGGTCGCGCATGAGGCCGTCGTGCAGCCCGTACACCCAGCCGTGCACGGTGAGGGGCTGGGCCCGTTCCCAGGCGTCGAGGACAATGGATGTCTGGCAGACGTTGGAGACCTGTTGCAGCACGTTCAGCTCGCACAGCCGGTCGAGCTGCGCGTTGAGGTCCTTGAGGCTCTCCAACGAATCGGCGTGCTTGGTGTGCACGTCCTGCACGTGCCGCAACCAGTTGTCGATGAGGCCCAGGCGCTTCTTCTGGAAGGCCGCGCGCACCCCCCCGCAGCCGTAGTGGCCGACGACGATGATGTCCTTCACCTTGAGCACGTCCACGGCGTACTGCATGACCGAGAGGCAATTGAGGTCGGTGTGCACGACGATGTTCGCGACGTTGCGGTGCACGAACATCTCGCCCGGCAGCAGGCCCACGATCTCGTTGGCGGGAACGCGGCTGTCCGCGCAACCAATCCAAAGGTATTCGGGCGCGTGCAGGCGCGAGAGCTTGCGGAAGAACTCCGGGTCCTTGCTGGTGATGCCGTGCGCCCACTCACGGTTCTTGTCGAAAAGCCTGCGGAGCGTCTTCATGCGGCGTCCGCTCGCGTGGCGTCCGGCCCTGCAAGGGCCATCGCCTTTGCGTACGCCGGCCGCGCCTCGATCCTGGCGAGCCAGGCGGCCACGTGCGTAAGCGGCGAGGGATCGTAGGGCAGGTAGCGCTTCATGGTGGTAAAGGGGAAGGTCATCATGATGTCCGCCGCGGTGAAGTGGCTTCCCGCGAAGTATTCGTGTTCCGCCAAACGCGCATCGACGAAGCGCAGCATGTCCTGCAGCCGCGTCGCGATGCGCTTTTGCACCGCGCCGTCCTTCGCCTCCGGCACGCGCGAGAGGACGAGCGCGATCAGCATGAGCGTCATGAGGCTGCCCTCGGCGAAGTGCATCCAGTAGACATATCCGGCGTATTCCGGTGCGTCGGGCTTCACCGCGAGCCGCCCGCCGCCATGCCGGTGCTGGAGGTACTCGACGATCGCGCCCGACTCGGCGAGCACCAGCCCGTCGTCGTCGATCAGCGGGGCCTTTCCGAGCGCATGCACCTCGCGAAGCGAGGCGGGCGCGGCGCCGTTCGGCTCTCGCTGGTGCCAGCGCATGCGATAGGCGATCCCCAGCTCCTCGGCGAGCCAGACGATGCGCTCGGAACGCGAGGTGGAGAGATGATGAATGGTGATCACGCGCGCGGCTCCTTGAAGATGTCGTCGAGGGCGGCCTCGAGGCTCGGGAATATGTTCTCGCGCCCGAGGATGGCGTCGAACCCGGAGCGTGCGAGGAGCGAGGCCGGCTGCTCGTTCGGCTCCGCGAGCACCAGCCGGCCGCCGCGGCGCCCGAGCGCTCCGTGGAGGGCCTCCAGCGCATCCAGGCCGGTGGTGTCGCAGTTGATCACCTTGCCCATGTCGAGCACGACCACGTCGGGCAGCGGCTTCGCCGGATCGAGCAGCGCCTCGAGCTTGGTGACCGAGCCGAAGAAGATCGAGCCGAAGAGCTCCCAGATGCCGACGAGGGGCGCGGCGCGCGCGGCGTAGCGCGGGGGAAGCGCGATCGGACGCACCGTGGTGAGCGACGATATCCGGTAGATGAAGAAGAGGCTCGAGAGGACGAGGCCCACCTCGACCGCCACCGTGAGGTCGAACACGACCGTGAGGGTGAGCGTGGCGATCAGGATGGATCGGTAGAAGACCGAAAATTTGCGCAGGTCGCGCAACTCCCGCCACGCCACCATGTTGAAGGCGACCCAGAGCAGCACGGCGGCGAGCGCAGAAAGCGGGATGTAGCCCGCCGCAGGGGCGAACGCGACCATGACGAGAAGCAGCGTCGCCGAGTGCACCAGGCCCGCCACGGGCGAGCGGGCGCCGCTCCTCACGTTGGTCATGGTGCGCGCGATCGTGCCGGTGACCGCGATGCCGCCGAAGAGCGGCGAGAGGAAATTGGCCATGCCCTGCGCCATCAGCTCCTGGTTCGGGTCGTGGCGGTCGCCGATCATGCCGTCGGCGACGCGCGCGCAGAGCAGCGATTCGATGGCGCCCAGGAGCGCGATGGCGATCGCGGGCGCGAGCAGGTTCTGCGCCGTGGCCCAGTCGAAGTCGGGCGCGTGCGGCATCGGGATCCCGCGCGGGAGGGAGCCGAACCGCGTTCCGAGAGTCTCGACCTTGAGGTCCAGCGCCCACACGGTGAAGGCAGAGAACACGAGCACCACCACCGTGCTGGGAAGCTTCGCCGTGATCCAGCGCCAGTTCCCCGGCTTCTCGCCGGGGCGGGCGGGCCACAGGACGATTACCAGCACGCACGACAAACCGATCGCCAACGTCGTGAGATTGGTGCTGGTCACGCTTCCGGCGAGCACCGAGAGCTGCGAGAAAAAGTTCGCCGGCATCTTGCCGACGGCGAGCCCCAGGAAGTCCTTCACCTGCGAGAGCGCGATGATGATGGCGATGCCGGCGGTGAAGCCGGTCACGATCGACACCGGGATGAAGCGCACCAGCGTTCCGAGCCGCAGGGCTCCCAACGCGAAGAGGATCGCGCCCGCCATCATGGTGGCGATGAGGAGGTTCGCGACGCCGTACTTCGCCGCGATGGCGTAGAGCATGGCAACGAACGCGCCTGCCGGCCCGGCGATCTGCACCTTCGAGCCGCCGAAGAGCGAGACCAGGACGCCACCCACGATGGCGGTCACGATGCCCTGCTCGGGGCGCACCCCCGAGGCAATCGCGAAGGCCATGGCGAGCGGCAACGCCACCAGCGCCACGGTGACCCCGGCGCCCACGTCGGCCGGAAGGTCCTCGCGCCGATACGCCTTCAGGCTCGTCCAGAGCCGCGGACGAAACGCGAAGGCGATCGCGGGCACTTCCTAGACGGTCTCGACGGTGGAGTTCAGGTAGTAGCCCGCGCCACGCTCGGTGCGGATCAGCTGCGGCTGGTTGGGGCTGTCCTCGACCTTGCGGCGCAGCCGCAGGATCTGCACGTCGATCGAGCGGTCGTAGATGTCGTCGTGCAGGCGGCTGGACTCGAGGAGCTGGTCGCGCGAGAGGATCCGGCCCGGCGCCTTGAGGAAGGCCACGAGGAGCGCGTACTCGCTGTTGGTGAGCTCGACATTGCGTCCGTCGGGGGCCTTCAGCTTGCGGGTGCCCGTATTGAGCTCCCAGCCCGAGAACTTGAAGGCTCGCACGTTCTCGCCCCGGCGCGACTCCCGCTTTCCCTCCGTGCGCCGCAGCACCGCCTTGATGCGGGCGAGGAGCTCCCTCTGGCTGAAGGGCTTGGTCACGTAGTCGTCGGCGCCCAGCTCGAGGCCCATGATGCGGTCGGCCTCTTCCTTGCGCCCGGTGAGGATGATGATGGGCAGGTCCAGGGACTCGCGCAGCCGCCGCGCGATGGCGAGCCCATCCTCGTCGGGAAGCTTCAAGTCGAGGATCACGAGATCCACGATGTCGGCGCCGAGCACCTTGTCCATGTCGGCGCCGCTTTCGGCGAGCGAGACCTGGAAGTCGTGCTCCGTCAGGTATTCGCGGATCAGCTCTCGGATGGCAACGTCGTCATCGACGACCAGGATATGGGCTTCCACGGGGGGCTATTTGGTTGTTGAGGGGCTCCGGGCACATTTTACCGCCTGAAGCCCGTAGAATCCGAGCGGTCAGCCATGAGCGCCCAAACGACGTCCATCGCCGGGGCCGGAAAAGCCGATCCGAGACGGCAGGCGCTCGCGTACGTGACCTTCGCGGTCGTGTACTACGTGCTCGCCGCCTACGCGATGAGCCTGCCGGTCCACACCCGTTTCCCGCTCGTCATCTGGCCCGCCCACGGGCTCGCGCTGGGGGTCCTGCTCGTCGCGCCCATAAGGCGCTGGCCCTGGTACCTGCTGCTGGTGGCGCTCGCCACTGCCGCCGTGGGTTTCGACATGTACCGCGACATGCAGATGGACGTTTCGCGCGTGCTGGCGAGCATGGCGGTGAACGTGGCGCAACCGCTCTTCGTGGCCGCGGGGCTGCTGCGCCTGGCCGGCCCGCGGGTGCAGGTCGACACCGTGAAGGGCGTGGCCTCGTTCCTGGTGGGGATGGCGCCGCTGGTGGGTGGGATGGCGATCCTGGATGCCGGATTTACGTACCTGCACACGAGCGCGCCCTTCCGCGAGAGTTGGTCGGTCACCTTCGTCTCGACGATGCTGGGGATGCTGATCAGCGCGCCCCTCGTCCTCGCCTGGAGCCGCAAGGGGCTCGTGGAAGCGCTCGAGATGACGCGCGCCAAGCTCCCCGAGCTCCTGGTGCTCTATGGCGGCCTCATCATCACCACCAACTACGTGTTCGGCTCGCAGCCCACGGCGCCGGGATTCATCCCGCCGCTGATCTATCTCTGCGCGCCCTTCCTCATCTGGGCGGCGCTGCGCTTCGGCATGCGCACCACCACGCTCGCGCTTGCGATCTTCGGCCTCATCTGCTTCTGGCAGACGGCGCACGGCTTCGGGCCGTTTTCCGTGGACCGCGTGGCGGACGTGCGCTCGATGCTCCACCTGCAGGGCTACCTCGCCACGATCGTCGTCACCACGCTCTTCTCGGCGGCGCTGCTGGTCGAGCGCGAGGAGGCGATCTACGAGACCGGGGCGTGGCGCAACCGCCACGAGGCCGTGATACGCGCAAGCGGCAACCTCCTCTACGAGCTCGACCCCACCACCGGCGCCGTGCTCTGGGACGGCGACACGCGTAGCGTCCTGGGCGTCACGCCCGACCGCATCTCCACGGTGCGCCAATGGATGGAGCGCGTGCATCCCGAGGACCGCATCCGGCTGAAGGGCCTGCGCCGCGTGCTCATGAGCGGGAGCCTCTCGCACATCGCGATCGAGTACCGCTTCCGCAAGGACGACGGTGAATACACGACCCTCGGAGTGAACGCGTACCGCATAGGCGATCCCACGGGCGACAACCCCGCCGAGCGCCGCGTGATCGGTTTCGTGAAGGACGTCGCCGAGAAGCTGCGTGCCGAGTCGGAGCGCGAGCGCCTCGAAGCGCAGCTGAAGCAGGCCGAGAAGATGCAGGCGGTGGGCCACCTCGCCGGCGGCATCGCACACGACTTCAACAACATCCTCGGCGCGATCCTGGGGTACGGCGAGCTCGCGCAGCGTCGCGCCGAGGGCGACGCCGACATGAAGCGCTACCTCGACACGATCATGGGCGCGGGCAATCGCGCCAAGTCGCTGGTCACGCAGATCCTGTCGTACAGCCGCGCCGAGGGCGTGCAGAAGATGCCGGTGCTGGTGGCCCCGATCGCGCAGGAGGTCTGCGAGCTGGTGCGCGGCTCGACGCCCCTCGCGATCGACGTGGTGTTCAGGAACAACGCCGGGGACGACGCGATGGTGCTGGGCGACCCCACGCGGCTGCACCAGCTGCTGATGAATTTCAGCACCAACGCGATCCACGCCATGGACCAGGGCGGGACGCTCGAGGTCTCGCTGGACGCCGAGGTGCTCGACGCGCCCCGCAAGGTGCGCACCGGCGAGATCAAGGCGGGCGAGTACATACGCATCAGCGTGCGCGACTCGGGCCACGGCATCGCACCCGAGGTGATCGACCGCATCTTCGAGCCTTTCTTCACCACCAAGCCCGCGGGACGCGGCACGGGGCTGGGCCTGGCACTCGTGCATTCGGTGGTGAGCGAGCACAAGGGCTTCATCGAGGTGAAGAGCGAGCTCGGCAAGGGCACGACCTTCACCGTGTGGATCCCGGCGACCCACGCCGCCGAGGGAGTGGGCGAGGAGGAGACCGAGATGCCCATGGGCGCGGGGCAGGTGATCCTCGCCGTGGATGACGAGGTCGACGTCCTGCACGCCCTCGAGGAGATGCTCGCGCAGCTGGGCTACGAGCCCGTGGGCTTCAACGACAGCCGCGAGGCGCTGGAGGCGGTTCGCGCAAACCCGCGCGGCTTCGATGCCATCGTGAGCGACGAGGTGATGCCGCAGCTGATCGGCACGCAGCTCGCGCTCGAAGTGCACAAGGTGAATCCCGGAATGCCCATCGTGATCGCGAGCGGCTATGGCGGTGCGGGCTTCGAGGCGCGCGCCCTGTCCGCCGGCGTGAACCGCGTGCTGCGCAAACCCTACCGCATGAGCGAGATCGCCGAAGCGCTCGCCACTTTCTTCGCCCAATCGGTATCGCGCGTCGACTGACCCCGTTTCCAACGGGTCTTACAAACGAAACCGAAGCGTATCGGGGTGTAACTCCTCGGTAACGTCGCCCCCGCAAAGTGTGCAGCCTGCGCCGGCATGGTCCGGCACAACCACATTCTTGCCGGGGATCGCATGAGGGAAGGGATCGCGCACGCCGCCGAAGAGCTGGTGCGCGCCGGAGGCGGGGCTTCGATCGAATGGCACGGTGCGCGCGTCGGCACGCATTTCCAGCCGATCTTCGCCGTGCGCCGCCGCGCGTGCCTCGGTTTCGAGGCGCTCGCGCGCGTGCGCGATGTCGAGGGCCGCGCGGGGAGCGCCGAGTCGCTCTTCGCTTCCGTGCCCGCCGGCTCGCGCGGGCTGCTCGACTGGGCTTGCCGCGCGCTCCACCTGCGAAACTTCGCGACCATGGATCCGGGCGACCGCATGCTCTTCATCAATGTGCACCCCGAGGCTGCCCTGGCGGACATCCGGTGCGCGCGCGAGCTGGCGGGCCTCATCCGTTACTACGGGCTCACGCCCCGGCGGCTGTGCATCGAGATCCTCGAGGCCGCATGTTCGGACGACGGCGCGCTGCGCGAGGCCGTGCTCGCCTACCGGGAGATCGGCGCTTGCATCGCGTTGGACGATTTCGGCGTGGCCTGCTCGGATCTCGAGCGCGTGCGCCGGCTTCGCCCCGACATCGTGAAGCTCGATCGTTCCGTGATCGGCTCGTGCGCCGAATCCGAAGGCTCGCGCGCCTCGTTGCGGGCCATGGTCGGTGAGCTCCACGCAAGCGGGGCCAAGGTCGCGATCGAAGGCGTGGAGACCGGCCGCCAACTCGCCTGGGCCATCGAGTCGGGCGCCGACTACGTCCAGGGAATCCACCTCGCCCCGCCGGGACCGCATCTCCTCGACGAGGCGCCGGGCACCCAGGCCTGGAACCGCTCGTTGGGCGGCCCGGAACGCCTCGCCGCCTGATCGCGGCCCCAAGGCCCGAACCTTCTCGCTTGTCCGGCGCTCCAATGGGTTCGGTGCGCCCGCACCGTTATCCCAGAATCCGCCAGGAGAAGCCATGAACGCTCCCGACCTTCGCCCCGAAGGCAAGCCGTCCCTTCCCGACGTGAAATCCCTGCGTGAATCGGCGCGCCGCCACGTGGAGGAAGGCGCCGTCACGGAGCACTACCAGGCCGACCGCAAGAAAGTGATCGAGCTGCTGAACGAGGCGCTGGCGACCGAGCTCGTATGCACGCTGCGCTACCGGCACGACTACTACATGGCGCAGGGCCTCAAGGCCAAGATCGCCGCCGGGGAGTTCCTGGAGCATGCCGGTGAAGAGCTCGACCATGCCGGGCGCCTCGCCGAGCGCATCGTCCAGCTGGGTGGCGAGCCCGACTTCAATCCGCAGAACATCACGGGGCGCAGCCACGCGGAGTACCGCCTGGGCAGGACGCTGGACGAGATGATCAAGGAGAACCTCGTCGCCGAGCGGATCGCGATCGACAGCTATCGCGCGATGGCGCACTACATCGGCGAGGATGACCCGACGACGCGCCGCCTGCTGGAGAGCATCCTCGAGGTCGAGGAGGAGCACGCCGACGACCTCGCCGACCTCCTCCACGCGATCCCCGGGGGCTAGGCGAAAAAAAACCCGCGGACCAGGAGGCGCCGCGGGCTTCTCAGCAAGTCGGGAATCTAGCGGGCGCGGCGGCGCTCGACGGCCGGCGCATGCATGCGCGCCGCGGGGAAGGTGGATTCGGCGAGGCGGCGCGATTCGGCGAGCGAAGCCTCGAGGCGGCCCAAGAGGCGCTCGCGGCGCCCGGCGATGCGCTTCCAGGGATCATGGGTCACGCGGCCCCAGTTCTCGAGGGCCCAACCCTTCATTTCGCGCAAATGGCCGTGGATCTGGTCGCTGTTCATGGGATCTCCTTGGTTTGCCGGGTCGCGGGCGCTCTCAAATCCAGCGGCCGCGGCTGCGCAGCACGGAAACTTTCTGCGTACGGGCGGTCAATACAGCACGGTTGAAGGCCATGCAGCCCTGGTTGCATGCGACGTTGCCCGAATCAGGCAACGCCTCGTCGATCACCAGGACGCTCGTCGTGCCGAGGTCGGCTTCGCTGGACTTCTGATCCTCTGCGACAAGCCCGGCGGGCAGCAAGCAGGCGATGCCGATGGCGAGGAGGTTTTTCATGGCGTTCTCTCCCTATGGCGTCCATTCATAGTGGATTCCCGGCGCAAGGCACGGAGTCGGACGGATAGGGAAGCCGTCTAGGAATGCGCTGATGTTGGCGTCGGACGCCGCCTACACCGAGCAGTCGCCCGGAATGAATGAAAAAAAGCCCGCAAAAAGCGGGCTTTTCTGTTGGTCATTCCCGCGGAGGCGGGAACCCAGCCAAAGGCGAACGTGGCCTCCGGGGTTGGGTCCCCGTCTTTACGGGGCTGACGTCATTTCACGATCTCGAGATGCTCCAGGCCCGAGCCCAGGTCGCGATTCTTCGCGTTCTTGCTCTCGAGCTTGATCTTGAGGCGCAGGTCGTTCACCGAGTCGGCGCTGCGCAGCGCATCCTCGTAGCTGATCTGGTCGGCCTCGAAGAGGTCGAAAAGCGCCTGGTCGAAGGTCTGCATGCCCAGCTCGCGCGAGCGCCCGATGAGCGCCTTCATCTCGTGCACCTCGCCCTTGAAGATGAGGTCCGACATGAGGGGCGAATTGAGCATGATCTCGATGGCGGCCGCGCGCCCCTTCGCGCCCTTCTTGGGGATGAGGCGCTGCGAGATGATGGCCTTCAGGTTGAGCGAGAGGTCCATCAGCAGCTGCTGGCGGCGCTCCTCGGGGAAGAAGTTGATGATGCGGTCGAGGGCCTGGTTGGTGGAGTTCGCGTGCAGCGTCGACATGCACAGGTGGCCGGTCTCCGCGAAGGCGATGCCGTATTCCATGGTCTCCTTCTCGCGGATCTCGCCGATCAGGATCACGTCGGGCGCCTGGCGCAGCGTGTTCTTCAGCGCCGCGAACCAGGTGTCCGTGTCCACGCCCACCTCGCGCTGCGTGATGATGCAGTTCCTGTGCTCGTGGACGTACTCGACCGGGTCCTCGATCGTGATGATGTGGCCGTAGCTGTTCTCGTTGCGGTGGCCGATCATCGCGGCGAGCGACGTCGACTTTCCCGAGCCGGTGCCGCCCACGAAGATCACGAGGCCGCGCTTGGTCATGGCCACGTCCTTCAGCACGTGGGGCAGGCCCAGGTCGTCGAATTTCGGGATCGTCGTCGTGATCGTGCGCAGCACGAGGCCCACGCGGCCCTGCTGGACGAAGGCGTTCACGCGGAAGCGCCCGATGTTCGAGGGGCTGATCGCGAAGTTGCACTCGTTGGTCGCCTCGAACTCGGCGGCCTGCTTGTCGGTCATGATCGAGCGCGCCAGCTCCTGCGTGTGCATCGGCGACAGGCTCTGCTGCGACACCGGGGTGACCTTGCCGTCCACCTTCATCGCCGGCGGGAAGCCCGCGGTGATGAAGAGGTCCGAGCCCTTGCGCGCGATCAGCGCGCGCAGCAGGTCGTGCATGAATTTGAGGCTCTGTTCGCGTTCCATCTGGAGCTTCCTTTCTGATCCCTGGGTGGCCTCAGCCGCCCACGAACGTGTCCTTGTTGGCCGCCTTGTTGCGCGCCTCGGGGATCGAGATGAGGTTGCGCTTCACGAGGTCCTGGAGGTTCTGGTCCAGCGTCTGCATGCCGATGGCGTGGCCGGTCTGGATCGCCGAGTACATCTGCGCCACCTTGGCCTCGCGGATCAGGTTTCGGATGGCGGGCGTGCCGATCATGATCTCGTGCGCCGCGATGCGTCCGGTCCCGTCCTTGGTCTTGCAAAGCGTCTGCGAAATCACCGCGCGCAGCGATTCCGAGAGCATGGCGCGGATCATCTCCTTCTCGGCGGCGGGGAAGACGTCGATGATTCGGTCTACGGTCTTCGCGGCCGAGGACGTGTGCAGCGTGCCGAAGACGAGGTGGCCCGTTTCGGCGGCGGTCATGGCGAGGCGGATCGTCTCCAAGTCCCGCATTTCGCCCACGAGGATGATGTCCGGGTCCTCACGCAGCGCGCTGCGCAGCGCATTGGAGAACGAGAGCGTGTGGGGACCCACCTCGCGCTGGTTCATGAGGCACTTCTTCGATTCGTGCACGAACTCGATCGGGTCCTCGACCGTGAGGATGTGCCCGTACTCGTTGTCGTTCACGTGGTTCACCATCGCCGCGAGCGTGGTCGACTTGCCCGAGCCCGTGGGGCCGGTCACGAGGCAGAGGCCCCGGGGCTGGTTGGCGATCTCGGCGAAGATCTTGGGGGCGCTCAGGTCCTCGAGCGAGAGCACCTTCGACGGGATCGTCCGGAAGACCGCGCCGGCGCCGCGGTTCTGGTTGAACGCGTTCACCCGGAAACGTGCGAGGTTCGGGATCTCGAAGGAGAAGTCGCATTCGAGCGTCTCCTCGTAGTTCTTGCGCTGCGAGTCGTTCATGATGTCGTACACCATGCCGTGGACGTCCTTGTGGTCGAGCGGCGGCACGTTGATCCGGCGCACGTCTCCGTGCACGCGGATCATGGGGGGCAGCCCGGCGGACAAGTGCAGGTCCGAAGCCTTGTTCTTCACCGAGAATGCCAGCAGTTCAGCGATGTCCATGTCTTTTCCCTGAAAGTCGGGCGGGGGGCGGGGATCGGGGGAAGCGTCGTCGCTATTGTAAAATCGCCCCGGAAAGTCGAATTGATTATGTCCCCAATCGCCGCCAACCTGCAAGCGATCCGACGGCGCATTTCCGAGGCGTTACAAGGGGATAGCCGCGCGGTGACGCTCGTGGCGGTGGCCAAGACCCAGCCTGCGGGCGCGGTGGCCGAGGCTTTCGAGGCGGGCTTGCGCGATTTCGGGGAGAGCTACGTGCAGGAAGCGCTCGCCAAGATCGCGGCGCTTCCGGGGCTCCAGGCGCGCTGGCACTTCATCGGCCATGTCCAGACCAACAAGGCGCGCGACATCGCGGCGGCCTTCGACTGGGTGCATGGCGTGGACCGCCTCAAGGTCGCCCAGGCGCTGTCGAAGGCGCGTCCCGAGGGCCGGGCGCCGCTCGACGTCTGCATCCAGGTGAACATCAGCGCGGAGCGGACAAAGGGGGGCGTGGCGCCGGCCGATGCGTTGGGCCTTGCACGTGAGGTGGCGAGCCTGCCGCGCCTGAGGCTCCGCGGCCTCATGGGAATGGCGAGCTTCACTTCGGATCCGGCGGTGCAACGCGAGCAGTTCGGCGCGCTCGCGAAGGCGCGGCAGGGTATCGTGGCGGCCGGCATCCCGATGGACACGCTATCCATGGGCATGAGCGACGACTTCGAGGCGGCAATCCGGGAGGGTTCGACAATGGTGCGGATCGGCACGGCGATTTTCGGCGCGCGCAAGGGCGTCATCCCGGCCCGGGGTGACAGTTGAAGCTCGCGTTCATCGGCGGCGGCAACATGGCGCGCGCGATCATCGGGGGGCTGGTCGCCCGCGGCACCCGTGCGAGCGATATCGGAGTCGTCGAGCCCGAATCGCTCGCGCGCCTGGCGCTCGTGTCCGACTTCGGCGTGGCGACCTACGAGAAACCCGATGATTTCCTGGCGCAGGCGCGTACCGCCGTGTTCGCGGTGAAGCCGCAGCACATGCGCGAGGCCGCGCGCGCCGCGGCGCCGCACCTTGCGGGAGCGCTCGTGATCACGGTGGCCGCGGGCGTGCGCATCGAGGACCTCTCCCGCTGGCTCGCGGGCCATTCACGCATCGTGCGCGCGATGCCCAACATGCCCGCGCTCGTGCATGCGGGCGTGGCGGGCCTTCACGCGGCGCCCTCGGTCGGGCCCGCCGATCGCGAGGCGGCCGAATCGCTCCTGTCGGCGGTGGGCGCGGCCCTCTGGTTCGACGAGGAGCGCGACCTGGACGCGGTCACGGCGGTCTCCGGCAGCGGGCCGGCCTATGTCTTCTATGCGATCGAGGCGCTCGAGGAGGCCGCGCGCTCGCTGGGCCTCGCCGAAGGGGCGGCGCGATCGCTCGCCCTCTGGACCTTCGTCGGCGCGGCGAAGCTCGCTATCGAACGCGGCGAGGACCCCGCGAAGCTTCGCGCCCAGGTGACTTCCCGCGGCGGCACCACGGAGCGTGCGCTGCAGGTGCTCGAGGACGCCCAGGTGAAGCACCATTTCATCGAGGCGGTACGGGCCGCATGCGAACGCTCGCGCGAGCTGGGCGCGGCGTTCGGGAAGGACTGACGTGCTCGCCCAGGCCCTCGCCTTCCTGCTGGATGCGGCCGCGAGCGTCTTCATCCTCGCCGCGCTGCTGCGCTTCTGGATGCAGGCCTTCCGCGCGCCGGCGCGCAATCCGATCGCCCACTTCTCCATGGCGATCACCGACTGGGCCGTGCGCCCGCTGCGTCGGGTGATCCCGGGAATCGCGAAGCTCGATTGGTCGTCCCTCCTGGTCGCGTGGATCCTCGAGTTCGCGCTTCAGTACCTGTTGGTTGCGATCCTGAGCGGCGTATGGGCCGACAACGGGACCGCGCTTTCCGTGATCCTCTTCCGCGCCTTCGTGGAGCTGGCCCGGCTGTCGATCTACATCTTCATGGGGGCGGTGCTGCTGGGCGCGGTTCTCTCGTGGGTGAATCCGTATCACCCGGTCGCGCCCTTCTTCAACGCGCTCGCCAACCCGTTCATGAAGCCCGTGCGCAGGGTGATCCCGCCCATTGGCGGCCTCGACATCTCGCCCATATTCGTCCTCGTGTTCTTCCAGTTCATGCTGGCCTTTCCGCTCACCTGGCTCGAGCAGGAGACGCGCTTCATGCTGGAACGCGCACTTCTCTAACGCGGATTTTTCCGCAGCTTTTCCCCGTATTCGCACGGCCGGACGGCGCCGAAAACGCAGCCGACGCGCGCGCATTGCATGCGTAGTGTTCGGGTCATGCGCGGCCCCCGACACGCGCGAATACAGGAGAAAAGAAGATGAATGCAGTCCAGGTTGTTGCCCCGTACGCCGCCGTGGCGGCTCCTATCCTCGTGGTGGTTGCCGTGAACGCATGGCTCTGGCTCGCGGGGGAGCGCGGCACGCTCCTTCTCCCCGCGCTCGGCGGCTGGCCCGCGATCGGCCTGGAGGAAGCCCACGCCCTTCATGAGGCGCAGCCCCTTGCCACGGCCGAGGCGTACGAAGAGCTTCGGTTGGCGGCCTAGCGGCGGCAGCGGACGCTTCACCCCGTGTTTTCCGCATTCCGTCGCTTTCCGGTGGAGCGGGCCGCAGTCGCCGCCTAGAGTGGGCCCATCGATCAACGACGCACAGCAGACAGGAGACTCAAATGACCTTCGCCCTCATCGTGACCTTCGCGTTCTTCGCCCCCGTGGCCGCCGCCGTCCTCGGCAATGTCGCCGGGCTTCGCGCCTTCGCCTGATGCCCGTGTGCGCCAACGCACACGCGATCGCGGGATTTCCCGCCGTAGCGGATGCGAAGTGCTCCGCGGAAATCGCGGCGCGCAAGGCCTAGGCTTCGAGACATGACCAGCCGCTTCACACCCGACCGCATGACCCCCTGGCGCCAGCGCTTCCTCGCGATCGCCCGGGAGCTCGAGGCGTCCCCGGTCCGGCGCCGCAGCCCGGCGGGCGGGGTCCCGGCCCTGCGGGGGCTTTTCCTCGCCCGCGGAAGCCTGCGCGGCATCCGTCTGGGGTGCGTCCGGACGGCCTAGTACCCCCATTTGCCCCGAAAAACCGGGCCTTGCGCCCGGTTTTTCATTACAAGCGTGTGCGGGAAATCACTCTCGCCCCGGAACAGTTCGGATACACTGGATTTCCCCAGGGAGAACAGAACGGCCATGGACGCCGCCGCATCGAACCGCTTCGAGACCGAGATCGCCCGCTACCACCGGTGGCGCGAGGAGCTCACGCAGTCGGTTCACGCGTATCACGACTGGCTGGAAGCGAGCGGCCAGCTCGACGTCCAGCAGTCGATCCGCTTCTACGACCTGCTCGAGAACCTGAACAAGGGGCGCCTCATGCTCGCCTTCCTCGCGGAGTTCTCGCGCGGCAAGTCCGAGCTCATCAACGCGCTCTTCTTCTCCAGCTTCAAGGAGCGGCTCCTTCCCTCGGACGTGGGACGCACCACGATGTGCCCCACCGAGATCTTCCACGACCCCAACGAGGAGCCGTACCTGAAGCTCCTCTCGGTCGAGACGCGCTATCGCGACGAGTCGATCTCGCAGCTGAAGAACATGCCGATCGAGTGGAGCAAGCTGAGGTTGAACACCTCGTCGGCCGCGGACATGAAGAAGACGCTGAAGGCGCTCGCCGACACCAAGAAGGTGTACGCGCTGGAAGCCCGCATGCTGGGCCTCGCTCCCATGGTGAACGAGAAGGGCGAGCTGCCGGGCGAGGAGGAGCTGGTCGAGGTGCCGGCGTGGCGCTACGCCATGATCAACTATCCGCACCCGCTGCTCACCAATGGCATCTCGATCCTCGACACCCCCGGCCTGAACGCGCTCGGCATGGAGCCCGAGCTGACCGTGAGCACCGTGCCCAATGCACACGCGATCCTCTTCCTCCTGTCGATCGACACCGGCGTCACCAAGAGCGACCTGGAGATCTGGGACCGCTACGTGAAGCAGGGCCTGCCGCAGAAGATCGCGGTGCTGAACAAGATCGACCTCATGTGGGACGAGCTGAAGACCGCCCCCGAGATCGACAAGGCCGTCCACCGGATGGTCGAGACCACCTCGATGCACCTGCAGCTGCCGCGCGAGCGGATCTTCCCCATGTCGGCGCAGAAGGCCCTCCTGGGGCGCATCCGCGAGGACGCGGGCCTGGTGCAAAGGAGCGGCATCGAGGCGCTCGAGAAGTACCTGGCCGAGCAGGTGGTGCCGATGAAGCGCCAGATCCTGTGCAAGGCGGTGGTGAACGAGATCGGCGGCATGATGATGTCGTCGCGCGCCTCGGTGGGCAAGAAGCAGCAGGCGAACCTGGCCGAGGTCTCGGAGCTGAACGGCCTGCAGGGCAAGAGCCGCGAGTTCGTGACCAAGCTCTGGGCCAAGATCACGGCCGAGAAGAACGCCTACAACGCTGCGCTCGCCGAGTACAAGGTGAACCACGCCCAGTTCAGCGCCAAGAAGGCTGCGCTGCTGGACCTCCTCAATTCGCAGAAGCTCGACGCCACGCTCGCGAAGAGCGCCCAGGCGATCGAGGATTCGTGGACCACGCTGGGGCTGCAGCGCGGCATGAGCTCGCTCGTGAAGGACATGAGCGAGAACTTCCAGTCCGTGTTCACCGCCTCCGAGGACATCAAGAAGCTGATGCAGGGCGTGTACAACACGTTCATCGAGAAGTTCGCCTTCCAGAAGATGACGATCCCGGCGCTGGACCTCGACCCGCAGCGCACCAAGCTGCAGCTGCTGGTCATGCAGACCGAGCAGTTCGTGAAGGACCCGGTCAACATCGTGGTGAAGGAGAAGCACTTCGTCGTGAAGAACTTCTACAACACCCTCGTGAAGGAGGCGCGTGCCAACTTCTCGTCGGCCAAGAACCAGGCCGAGCGTTGGGTGCAGTCCGTGGTGCTGCCGATCGAGGTGCAGATCAAGGACCACAAGGCGCAACTCCAGTCGCGCCTGGACAACCTCGCCAAGATCAACGAGAAGACGAGCTCCATCAACGAGCAGATGGCCACGCTGAAGGCCGCCGAGGCGGACCTGAAGCGCCAGCGCGAGATGATCGAGTCGCTGATCTCGCGGGTGTCCCAATATGATCCGAACGCCGGCCAGCAGATGGCCGCGGCAGCCGCGCCCCCGGCGCGACCGGCCGCGCGGGCCATGCCCGCCGAGCTCATGCAGACCACGAAGCTCGCGACGTTCGATGCCGAGAAGACCCAGACCGACATCGCCCCGGCTGCCCCGCTCATCGACGATTCGGCGTTCGCTTCGCTGGTGAAGAAGGCCGACCCGCCGAAACCCGCTCCGGCCCCGCAACCTGCACCGGTCCCCGGCTCGCAGCCCGCCGCGGCAAGCTTCGACCCGATGAAGACGCAGAAGATGGATGCGGGCCCGCAGACCACGCAACGCATGCCCGCCGGCCACGACAGCACGCAGCGCATGCCGGCCGCCGATCCGCAGGCCACGCAGCGCCTGCCCTCGGATGCGGTGACGACCCAGCGCCTGGGCGAGTCCACGCCACAGCCTGCGCCGCCCCAACCGGTGGGCGAGAAGACGATGAAGATGGCGAAGCTCGACCCGGGTTTCCGGCCCGAGGCGACGCAACGCCTGGACCCGTCGCCCAACACCACCCAGAAGCTGGATCCGAATACCCAGCCGCTGAGCAACGCCGAGTCCACCCAGCGGCTCGACGATTCGATCTGGAAGCTGCAGGAAGCCAAGCGCATCCTGCAAAAGATCACCCCGAAGTAGCCGGCTCGCCGCGCGCTCGGCGCCGATCGGCCGGCCGCGATGGTAGCGGCCCCCGGCAACCATCCACGAGATGCAGTACCATCGCTGGGCGCAGCTCTTGCATCGCACCCCGATAGAGTCCCTACAAATCTGCGCCGGTCCAACCGGCGCGTACGGAGGAGATGTCATGCACGATCGCAACTCAGGTTCCGGCGGCAATGGCCGCCGCGATTTCATCCGCGCCGGGCTGGGAGTCGCCGGTGGGCTGATCCTGCCCACGGGCATGGTTTCCAAGGCCTTCGCCGCGGACCATCCCCCGATCGGCACGTGGCCGGCCGGGTCCGAAGGCAGCTCGGTCTTCATCGGCATCGCCGTGCCGCGCACCGGCACCTACGCGGTGCAGGGCGAGGATGAGCTGAAGGGCTGGCAGCTCGCCGTCGACCACATCAACAGCGGCAACGAGCTGATCCGCAAGATCTCCCCCAAGACCAAGAAGGGGGTGCTCGGCAAGGAAGTGAAGTACGGGGTGGCGGATTCCGCCGCCAAGCCCAACGACGCGGTGCAGGCCCAGCAGCGCTTCATCAGCGAGAACCACGCGGTGCTGATGACGGGCTCGACCTCCAGCGCGGTCGCGGTGGCCTTGAACAAGCTCGCCCAGCGCGAGAAGGTGCTCTACGTGACGGGCATCTCGGGCTCCAACGACACGACCGGCAAGGACTGCGTGCGCTACGGCTTCCGCCAGAATTTCTACGGCCAGACGGCGGCCGCGGCGATCGGCCCGGTGATCGTCAAGGCCTACGGCAAGAACAAGAAGGCCGCATACCTCACGCCCGACTACACCTATGGGCACACCGTCACGAAGTCGATGCAGGATTACCTGGCGAGCGCCGGCTGGACTACCGTCACCAACCAGGTGGCGCCGCTCGGAGCGCCCGACTACTCGTCGTACCTGCTGAACGTCGCCAACTCGGGCGCCGATGTGCTCATCAACGTGAACTGGGGCCACGACGCGGTGCTCTCCACGCAGCAGGCGAAGCAATTCGGCATCTTCGACAAGATGAAGCTCGTGATTCCCTACCAGATCCCGTTCCTCGCGCGCGAGGTCACCCCCGAGCTCACCCAGGGCGTGTACGCGGCGACCGACTTCTGGTGGACGCTCGAGGACAAGTACCCCCTCGCCAAAATGTTCGTTTCCGAATTCGAGCAGAAATACGGGTACAAGCCCGAGTGGGGCGCGAACAACGCATACATGTCGTTCGCCCTCTGGGCCGAGGCGGTCGAGAACGCCGGCTCGTTCTATCCGCCGGACGTGATCAAGTCCTTCGAGGCGGGCCGCAAGATCCAGTCCACCGTGGGCGAGGTCCACTTCCGCAAGGAAGACCACCAACTGGTCCGTCCGGTCGTGATCGTGCAGGGCAAGAAGCCTTCCGAGATGAAGAACAAGGAAGATTTCTGGAATGTCCTGGAGGTCGTGCCCGGCGCGGGGCTGATGCAGAAGCCCGACGCCTTCGGCTGCAACCTGGGCGACTATACTTAGCGCCACCCCACCAGAGCCGGCGCCGCAGGCCCCGCCTGCGGCGCCGAATTTTTGCGCATGTCCATCTCCTGGTCCCAGTTCGGATCGCAGTTCTTCAACGGCCTCGCGCTCGGCGCCCTGCTCGCGCTGATCAGCTCGGGCCTCACGATCATTTATGGCACGCTGGGCGTGCTGAACCTCGCGCACGGCGCGATGTTCATGCTGGGTGGCTACGCGGGGTTCGCGGCCTACCAGGCTACGGGCTCGTTCACGGTCGCGGTGATTGCGGGCACCGTCGCGGTGCTCGTCGTGGGCCTCGTGATGGAGCGGCTCATCATCCGCCATTTCTACGCGCGGCCGCCGGAGGACCAGCTCCTCGTGACGTTCGGCCTCGCGATCGTCTTTGTCGAGGCCGTGCGCTGGTATTTCTCGAGCCAATCGCAGACCGTGCCGCCGCCGAAGATCTTCTCCGGCATCACCAACATGGGGTTCATGATCTACCCCACCTATCGGTTGGCCGTTGTCGGGATCTGCGCGGTCGCGCTCGGGGTGCTTTTCGTGGTCCTCTACCGCTCTCGCCTGGGAATGATCGTTCGCGCGGGCATCGAGGATTCGGTGATGGTCGATTCCCTTGGAATCAATACCCAGCGCATCTTCATGGTGGTCTTCGGCATCGGCGCCATGGCGGCGGGGTTCTCGGGCATCGTCAACGCACCGGTGGTGTCGCTCACGCCTGAAGTGGGCGAGATGATCCTGGTGCAGACTTTCGTGGTGGTCGTGATCGGCGGCGTGGGCTCGTTTCCCGGCGCCGTGATCGGTGGGCTCATCGCCGGCGAGATCATCAGCCTCACCTCGATCTGGAACCCGGCTTACGCCTACGTGATGCTGTTCGCGGCGATGACGCTCGTCCTCATGGTGCGGCCGCACGGGTTGCTCGGCACGAAGGGGCGCGACTAGCCGATGTTGCCGGGAAGCCGCCGCTACCTCGTCGAGATCGTCACCGCGGTCCTGCTGATCGCGGCGCCCTTCATCCTGCCGTACCTGGGCTCCGCGCCGAACACGGTGAACCGGATCCTCGTCTGGGGGCTTTTCGGGATCGGGTTCGACATCCTCTTCGGCTACACGGGGCTGCTCTCCTTCGGGCAGGCCGCGTTCTACGGCACGGGCGGGATGGTGGCCGCCTACCTCCTCACCCGCGCGGGCTTCCCGCACGTGATCACGGCGCTCGTCATCGGCACGGTGGCCGCCGCGGTCGTGGGCTTCCTCGTCGGGCTCATCGCGCTTCGCCGCACCGGCATCTACTTCGCGATGATCACGGTGGCGATCGGCGAGGTCTTCTACTTCACGGAGTTCAACCCGCTCTCCGACTGGACGGGCGGCGAGAACGGCCTGCCGGGCGTGCCCACGCCCAGCATCCACCTGGGCCCGATCAACGTCGATTTCACGACGGGCTGGTCGCTCTATCCGTTCCTCGCGTTCTGCTACTTCGTGGGAATCGTGATCGGCTTACGCATCGTGCGCTCGCCCGTGGGCACCATCCTGCGGGCCATCCGCGAAAACCCGCTGCGAGCGGCAGCAGTGGGCCACAGCGTGCACGGCTACAAGCTCGTCGCCTTCGTGATCGCGGCCACCTACGCGGGCCTCGCCGGTGGGCTGCTCGGCGTGCTCCAGGCGTTCATGCCGCCCGACGCGTTCACGTTCGACACGTCCGGCCAGCTCGTGATGCAGACGGCCATCGGCGGGCGCGGCACGCTCTTCGGCCCGCTCGTGGGTGCGGCGGTGTGGCTCTTCCTCCAGGATTTCCTCCAGGCGACGCTCAAGCTCGGCGCCACGTGGAAGCTGGTGCTGGGCACCGTCTTCGTCCTGCTGGTTTGCTTCCTGCGCCAGGGGATCATCGGCGGCATCAAGGATTTGTATGCGGCGCTGACGAGGCGCAAGGCCGCGGCGGGGGAGGAGCGCCGGCAGGTGACCGCGGCGACGGCCGAAGAGCAGCAACGCGCGGCCCAGGCCTCTGTCGCTCGCGAGGCCCCCGCCCACGAGCTGCCCGCCCGCCAACACGCGTCGCCTTCGTATTCGGGGCCGATCCTGCACGCCACCGGCCTCACCAAGCGCTATGGCGGCGTGGTCGCGAACGAGAACATCGACTTCACGGTGAACGCGGGCGAGCTGCGCGGGATCATCGGGCCCAACGGCGCGGGCAAGAGCACGTTCTTCAAGATGCTCACCTGCGAGGTCCCGCCCACATCGGGAAAGATCGTCTTCGAGGGCCGCGACATCACCGGCATGAGCGTGACGGACGTCTGCCAGCTCGGCCTCACCAAGAGCTACCAGGTGAACCAGCTCTTCAACAAGCTCACGGTGCGCGAGAACATCACCATCGCCGCGCTGGCGGAGCTGCGCGGGAAGATGCGCCTGGACATGCTGCGCAGCCCGGAAAAGATCGAAGGGTTACGCCAACTGGTCGACCACACGCTCGAGCTCGTGCACCTCACCGCCCGCATCGACACGCCCGTTTCCGAGCTCGCCTACGGCGAGAAGCGCCGGCTGGAAGTGGGCCTCGCGCTCGCCTCGAGCCCGAGCCTCCTCCTGCTGGACGAGCCGCTCGCGGGCATGAGCCCCGCCGAACGCGTGGAGACGGTGGCACTGCTGCGCTCCATCGCGCGCGGCCGCACGATGATCATCATCGATCACGACATGGATGCCCTCTTCGAGCTGGCGGAGCGCATCACGGTCCTCCAGGAGGGCCGCGTGCTGGTGGAAGGCACGCCCGCCGAGATCAAGGGAAACGCGCAGGTGCAGGAGGCGTACCTGGGCGGCGTGCATGAGGACGCGCACGCATGAGCCTGCTCGAAATCTCGGGGCTGAACAGCTACTACGGCGACTCGCACATCCTCTTCGACGTCGCAATGCACGTCGAGAAGAACGAGGTCGTGGCGCTGCTGGGCCGAAACGGCGCCGGCAAGAGCACGACGCTGAAGAGCCTGATGGGCGTGGTGACGCCGCGCACCGGTTCAGTGAAGCTGGATGGCGAGGAGCTCGCCGGCCGCAAGAGCCATGACATCGCCCGGCGGGGGATGCAGCTGGTGCACGAGGACCGCCGCGTCTTCGGCAGCCTCGACGTCGAGGAGAACCTGGTGCTGGCGGGCCTCACGGCGCCCAAGCGCTGGCCGCTCGACCGCATCTACGAGATGTTCCCGCGGCTGCGCGAGCGGCGCGGCAACCGTGGCACCGACCTCTCGGGCGGCGAGCAGCAGATGCTCGCGATCGCGCGGGCGCTGATCCGCGACCCGAAGATCATCCTGCTGGACGAGCCCTTCGAGGGCCTCGCCCCGGTGATCGTGCGCGACCTCATGCGCGCCTGCCGTGATCTCGCCGCCGCCGGCCAGACCATCGTGCTGGTGGAGCAGAACATCGCCGCGACGCTCGCGCTCGCCACGCGCGTTTACATGCTCAACAACGGCCACGTCGTGCATGAAGGGCCCGCCGCCGAGATCAAGTCGCAGCCCGAGATCCTCAAGAAATACCTGGGGGTCTAGCCAGCCGTTCCGCCTCGACACGTTTGCCGCGATTGATCTTCAAGAGCTCCACGAGCTCCGCGACAGTCGTCAAGCCACAGCCGGTCACGGCAACGACCTTCTCGAGACGCTCCTGGAGCCACAGGCCGGACATGGCGCGCTCCAGGGCGTATGCGGAGCCGGGTGTGCCGCCCGGCCCAACGGGCTCGCTCCACCGAGCCTCGAGCGGCGATCCATCTTCGGCAAAGAATCGCCAGAACCCGTCAAGCACATCCACGCCCTTGCAGTGAGCCGCCGCCTCGTCGTTGGACGGAAAGGCGTGCAATTTGCCGTCGTCGTTATCTAGCGCGAACACCATGTGTTGCTACGTCTTGGATGGATCAGGATGGCGACTCAGAATCATTTCCGTCGAGCCATGAATGATCAGCTTGTCTGATTGAGGCACGTACTCCATGTCGATTTGTCCCAGACCCTCGTCGCCGCGTTGAGCGGAGGTTCGCAGATGGATCCTGGAACCGTGGCGCCACCAATAGCACGATATCTGGGTCTCTTGGCCGAGTACATTGCTGTGCGCTTCGATTCGGCAGGTCCCATCCGGATTGAGCCGCAGAGTAAGGTTTCCGTCCGCGTCCGCACGCGA
Source organism: Usitatibacter sp. (assembly GCA_036271595.1). Lineage (GTDB taxonomy): Bacteria > Pseudomonadota > Gammaproteobacteria > Burkholderiales > Usitatibacteraceae > Usitatibacter. The sequence continues at coordinate 517 of DATBAI010000025.1, read as the reverse complement.
CCAGGTAGTAACGAACTCCTGGGCATCGGCGACGAGGCAGAAAAATAACGCAACAAAGGCCAGGGCAATTCTATGCGTCGACATTGGCATGATGGGTTGTCACCCGACGCCTAGCAATGCCGCGTAAACGCGGCGCGCCTTCGTCGAGGGCCAGGAGGTCACGCAGCAATGCTGAAGGTGATCGCCTGGGGTCCGGTCTCGTTGCTCTCGAGGCGCTCTGCCAAGACACGGAGGGCTAAAACTTGCGCTTTGGCCATGGCGTCATTCTTCGAGTCGCCGTATTCTTCGACTCCTCCGACTTGGATTGACGCTCGCGCTTCATGCCTGTGATGCTGGCTAAAGTGAGGATGAACATAACCCATGGGGATCCGACCCGCTTAAACGAGAATCACGTCGTACTGTTCCTGCATGTAAGCGTTCTCGACCTGCATCGAGATGGGCTTGCCGATGAAGTCGCCAAGCTCCGTGAGCGCCGCGGATTCCTCGTCGAGGAAGAGATCGATCACCTTCTGCGACG
>DATBAI010000024.1:0-36105 GCA_036271595.1 Usitatibacter sp. | reverse complement strand
CCGGCGTCCCTTCCGGTGCGATGGTGCGCTGCATCATGACCCAGCGGCCCCTTAATCTGGCATCCTGACGGTCGGAGGAGATCCTGTCGCGGGCCTTGCGGGGCTTCGGCGCGGCGTGCGATCTTCGAAAACTACAGGCATCCCGCGCACCGCGACATGAACGACCGCCATCTGCTGAAGGGTCTTTTCCTCATCGCCGTGGCCCTCGCCTTCGGCCTGGGCTCGCTCAAATACCAGATGGGGCACTTCGAGCGCGCGGGCCCCGCCCTCTTCCCGTTCCTGGTGAGCTCGTTCCTCTTCCTGATCGGGCTCGCGATCGGGGTGCGCTCGTTCTTCGACGAGAAGAAGCCGGTCTACTTCAACCTGAAGAACATCGCGATCATCCTCGGGAGCCTCATCGGGTTCGCGCTGGCTTCCCTCTACATCAACATGATCGTGGGAATTCTCTTCCTGGTCTTCTTCTCGACGCTCGCCGGCACGTCGTACTCGGCGTGGCGCAACGTGAAGATCGCCGCGGTCCTGATCGCCATCTCGTTCGCCTTCAAGGACGGCCTAGGCCTTCAGTTGCCGCTCTACTGATGGAAATCTTCCACAACCTCGCCTTCGGCTTCGGCCACGCGCTCACCATGCAGAACCTCATGTTCTGCGCGATCGGCTGCGTCGTCGGAACGCTGGTGGGTCTCTTGCCGGGGCTGGGGCCGCTCGCCACGATCAGCCTGCTGCTCCCCCTCACCTACTCGATCCCCACCACGGGCGCCCTCATCATGCTCGCGGGCATCTACTACGGCGCGCAGTACGGCGACAGCGTGAGCGCCATCACGATGAAGATCCCGCACGCGAGCAGCATCGTGGCCTGCATCGACGGCTACCAGATGACGCTCAACGGAAAGACCGGCCTTGCGCTTTTCACCGCCGGCGTCTCGAGCTTCATCGGCGGCACCGTGGCGATCGTCGTCCTCGCCGCGCTCGCCCCGGCGCTGGGCGAGGTGGCGCTCATGTTCGGGCCGGCGGACTATACCGCGCTCATGATGTTCGGCTTCTTGTGCGTGAGCTTTGTCACGACCGGAAGCCTCCTGGACGGCCTGGCGGTCTGCATGCTCGGCGTGCTGCTGGGGCAGATCGGCACCGACATCAACAGCGGCGTGCAGCGCTACACGCTCAACTTCGCCTCCCTCGTGGATGGCGTGGGGCTGGTGAGCGTGGCGCTCGGCTGTTTCGGCATCGCCGAGATCACCAAGAACCTGGACGAGCATTCCGAGCGCACGCCGTTCAGCGGCAAGATCCACCTGATGCCGACGTGGCCCGAGTTCAAGCGCATCATCCCCAGCGCGCTCCGCGGCAGCGTCGTGGGCTCGTTCCTCGGGATCCTGCCCGGAGGCGGGCCTTCGATCGCACAGTTCGCCGCCTACGCGATCGACAAGAAGTTCAGCAAGTACAGGCACGAGATCGGGCAAGGCGCGATCGAGGGAGTGGCGGGCCAGGCTGCCGCCGACGAGGCCGCATCGCGCACGAGCTTCATCCCGCTGATGAGCATCGGCATCCCGGAGAACGCGGTGATGGCGCTGATGATGGGCGCCTTCATCATCAAGGGCATCCAGCCGGGCCCCAACATGATCAAGGAGCACGCCGAGCTCTTCTGGGGGCTGGTCGCGAGCATGTGGGTGGGCAACTGCTTCCTCCTCATCCTCAACGTGCCGCTGGTGCGCTACTGGCTGTCGGTGTTCAAGATCCCGTACAACGTGCTCTTTCCCGCGATCCTCTTCTTCTGTTGCGTGGGCACGTACAGCGTGAACAACAGCCTGGACGACATGTTCATCACGGCGAGCTTCGGCCTCATGGGCTACGTGATGCTGCGCCTGGGCCTCGAGCCCGCGCCGCTGCTGCTGGGATTCATCCTCGGGCCGATGCTCGAGGAGAATTTCCGCCGCGCGCTGCTCCTTTCCCGGGGGAGCTTCTCCATCTTCGTGACGCGGCCGATCAGCGGTACGTTGTTCGCCCTGATCGCGATCTTCGTGTCGTGGCAGGTGTATTCGTTCGTGAGGGACAGCCGCAAGAAGGCGGCTGCGCGCAAGGCCGCGCCGCTGCCCGAGAGCGCCGTACCCATCGCGCCGGAGTAGCGGGCAGGGCGGCTTCGCCCGCCGTTACGCCCTGGCGGGTCTCCGGCGAGCCAACGCCATGATGGGTTTCTCGAAGTATCGCCATGAAAGCCCCGACGCGATCAACGTGAGGCCCATGACGTACACGAGCGACTCGATTCCGCGATATCCCCACGCGAGGATCACGCACTCGATCGCGAAGAGGTGCCAGAGGTAGATGCCATAGCTCACTTCACCGAGGTGGTCGAGCGGCCGCAGCCATTTGAACGCGATCACCTGGGGCAGCGTGATGGAGGCCGCCAGCAGGCAGAGCAGGAACACGGCGAAGGCCGAGTGCCAGAACAACACCATCGCCGGGAAGATCCAGTAGTCGGCGCGAGCCCAAAAGATCGTCATGGCGATCCACCCGGTCGAGACGGCGGCGATCGGCCAGGTGACGCGGGGCGCAGGGATTTTCACGCGTCCGTCGAGCACCCATTTGGCGAGGAAGATCCCGGCGCCGAATTCGTCGAGGGTTCCTGGCGGCTGGGAGGTCCCGATGAAAAGCCGCGACACGTCGCCCGAATGCAGGAGGAACATGCAGCCACGCCATGAACACGCGATCAGCGTGCACCACAGCCAGATGCGCCAGCCGGGCGTGCGGTCGATCCAGCGAATGAGGATCGCCACCAGCAGGTAGAACTGCATCTCGACGCCCAGCGTCCAGTTGACGCCGTCGATGGCGCCGTGCGTCGCCGCGAACCAGTTGTGTACGAAGAAGACATGCGCGGCGATCTGCGCCGAGCACCACGAGACACCCATCTGGAAGAAACCCGGCGTTTCGAACGCCGCCACCCAGAGCGCCATCGTGAGGAGATAGAGCGGCACGATCCGCGCAATGCGCCGCATCCAGTAGGTCCGCTGGAAAGCCGCCGGCGCCTTGCGGTACAGGAGAAGGGCGCTGTACACGATCACGAAGCCGCTGATCGCGAAGAAGAGATCCACGCCGATCCAGCCGATCCGGAACACGGCGAGCGGGCCGTCTCCGGGAAACCGCGTCCAGTGGGCGTACTCGATCACGTGATAGGCCACGACCGAGAGCGCCGCGAACGCGCGCAGCAGATTGATGTTGTCGAACTTCTCGGTGAGCGCGGCGGCCAAGCGTGGCCATCATAACGAAAAGGCCCGCCTCGCGGCGGGCCCTTCGCGGCAGTTGCTGCGCGCTTCGGCTACTTGCCGCTGTTGTCGCCCGACATTTTCGGCGTGGGGGTGCGGGTGCCTGTCGAGCTCGCGGCCGTGCCCTGTGCGCCCGGCTGGTACACGCTCGACGAAGTGGGCGATGAAGCCGTCGAGGGCATCGAGCTCTCGGCGTTGCTCGCCGTATCGGGCAAGCCGCCGAAGCGCGACGCGGCCGGATTGTTCGCGCTGGCGGGGTTCGTGGCATCGGCGGCGCAATCGGCGTTCCTGGCGTGAGCGCCGTCCTTCTTGACCGTGCTGCAATGCGGTTTCGACGCCGGAGCCGCGCCGGTATCGGAACGCGTGTTGGCGAACGCGGGGACGGCGGCGAGGAGCGCCCCCAATGCGATCGCGGCAGGCAAGTTGGCTCTATCCATGGGTCCTCCGGAAGGTTGTCTGCCGTGAGGCACCGCGAGCGGACCGAGGTTGCCCTCGGTGGGCCGGCCGGGAGGGGGTTACGAAGTCTTACCGCTGCAACGAGCGCGAGCTACAGCGCGTGTCGTTTTCTGTAGAATTTCCTGATCCCCCTGCCCGGAATCACCTCCGCTCCCAGGAAAGAATGAAGCGCCCCAAGGTATTCATCCGCACGTTCGGTTGCCAGATGAACGAGTACGACTCGGAGAAGATGGCCGACGTGCTCGCCGCGGCCGAGGGCTTCGAGCAAACCTCGGTCCCCGGCGAGGCCGACCTGGTGCTCTTCAACACCTGCTCGGTCCGTGAAAAGGCGCAGGAGAAGGTCTTCGCGGACCTCGGGCGCGTGCGCGAGCTGAAGCTCGCCAACCCTGCGATGCTGATCGGCGTGGGCGGCTGCGTGGCGAGCCAGGAGGGCGGCGAGATCGCGCGCCGCGCCCCCTTCGTGGACCTGGTCTTCGGCCCGCAGACGCTGCATCGGCTGCCGGAGATGCTCGCGCGCCGCCGCGCGACCGGCGAGACGCAGGTCGACATCTCCTTTCCGGAGATCGAGAAATTCGACCACCTGCCGCCGGCGCGCGTGACGGGCTCGGCCGCCTTCGTCTCGATCATGGAGGGCTGCAGCAAGTACTGCAGCTTCTGCGTGGTCCCTTACACGCGCGGCGAGGAAGTCTCCCGCCCGCTCGCCGACATCCTGGCCGAGGTCCTGCACCTCGCGCACTCGGGCGTGAAGGAAGTGACGCTCCTCGGCCAGAACGTCAACGCCTATCGCGGACGGCTGGACGACGGCGCAAGCGCGGACTTCGCGCTCCTCCTCGGGCAGGTCGCGAAGATCGACGGCATCGAGCGCATCCGCTACACGACTTCGCATCCCCTCGAGTTCACGCAGCGCCTGGTCGACGCGTACACGAGGCTCCCGAAGCTGGTCTCGCAGGTCCACCTGCCCGTCCAGTCGGGGTCCGACCGCATCCTCGCCGCCATGAAACGCAACTACACGGCCATGGAGTACCGCTCGATCATCCGAAAGCTGCGTTCGGCGCGTCCAAGCATCTCCATCTCGACCGACTTCATCGTGGGCTTTCCCGGCGAGACCGACGAGGACTTCGAAAGAACCATGAAGCTGATCGACGACGTGCGCTTCGACGGCTCCTTCAGCTTCATCTACAGCCCGCGGCCCGGCACGCCCGCGGCGAACCTGCCGGATGCAACGCCGGCGGCGGTAAAGCTCGCGCGCCTGCAGCGCCTCCAGGCCCGCATCCAGGAGCTCTCGGAGGAATACTCGCGCGCCATGGTAGGCACCCGTCAACGCGTGCTCGTGGAAGGCGTTTCCAGGAAGAGCGAGCAAGACCTCGCGGCGCGCACGGAAAATAACCGCATCGTCAATTTCGCCGGACCTGCCCGGCTGATCGGCCAGTACGTCGAGGTCGATATCACGCAGGCTTACCCGCACAGCCTTCGCGGCCGCGCGATCGTCATCGAAACGCTCCAGGAGTCCGCATGAAAGCATCGCTTCGCAGGGCCATCCTCTCATCCGCCGTCGCGTTCGCGTTTGCCGCGGTCGCGCAGGGCCCCGCGCCCCAGACGCCGCCCGGCCCCGTGCCCGGGCCGGCCCCGTCGCCGCAGCCGCCCGGCCCCGGGCCGAACCCGCCCGGCCCCGCGCCGCAATCCTCGCCCGCCACGGCCGCCGTGGTGGCCGTTCCCACCACGCTGCCCGGCACGCCGCAGACTTCTCCCGCCATCCCCGCGGCCAAGCCCTTTGCCGAGGTCGTGAAGGGTGCGACGGAGATGCCCGGCTACTTCAACCTCTTCGAAAAGGAAGAGAAGGTCTGGATCGAGCTGAAGCCCGAGCAATTCGACAAGCCCTACTACCTCTCCATCAACCGCACGCGCGGCCTGGGCGAGAACTTCATCTTCCCGTTCATGGTGAAGGGCTACGTGGTCGAATTCCACCGCATCGGCCCGCTGGTGCAGATGATCGCGAAGAACCAGCGCTACGGCGCGAAGGAAGGCACGCCGCTCGCGCTCGCCGCCGCCGAAAGCTTCACCGACAGCCTGCTCGGCTCCGCCACGGTCGCGAGCCAGGCGGATCCGAAGACGCACGGCGTGCTGATCGAGGCGAACGGCCTCTTCCTCGCCGACATCCCCGCCGACTCCACGCTCCTCGAGGCCGCGTACCGCGCCCCGTATTCCTTCGACCAGCGCAACTCGAGCTTCGAGAAGGTGCGCGCCACGCCGGACATGGCCACGTTCCAGGTCTCCGCGCACTTCGCCATCCCGAGGATCCCGGCGCCGCCGCAGATGGTGAACCCCAACAATCCGCCGGTACCGCTGCCGCAGACGCTGGAAGACGTGCGAAGCATGTTCCTGGGCTACCACTACAGCCTCGCCAAGCTGCCCGACACGCCGATGGTCCCGCGCCAGGCGGACCCGCGCGTGGGCCATTTCACGACGCGCCACAACGAATACACCACGGATAACGCGCCCTTCCCGCGCCAGTACTACGTGAACCGCTGGCGCCTGGAGAAGAAGGATCCGCAGGCCGCGCTCTCCGAGCCGAAGGAGCCCATCGTCTTCTGGCTCGACCGCAACATTCCCGTCGAGTACCGCGACACGGTGAAGGCCGGCATCCTGGAGTGGAACAAGGCCTTCGAGCGCATCGGCTTCAAGGACGCGATCCACGTCGAGGTGCAGCCCGAGGACGCGGATTTCGACACCGCCGACCTTCGCCACGCCTCGGTGCGCTGGTACCTCGACACCAGCGACGGGGCGCTCGCCATCGGCCCCTCGCGCATCGACCCACGCACGGGCGAGATCCTCGACGCGGACATCGGCGTCTCGCAGGGCTGGACGCGCCTGCCGCGGCGCATTGCCGGCGAGCAGTTCCCGAAGCCCATGCCCTCCGGCCTCGTGAAGGACGATGCGCTCTGCATGTACGGCAACGAGGCGGTGCAGGAAGAAGCGTTCGCCGAGGGCCTGCTCGAGTCGCGTAACGAGCTCGATCCCAACGGCCCCGAAGCGCAGCGGATCGTGAAGGCGGTGCTGAAGGACGTGATCACCCACGAGGTGGGGCACACCCTCGGCCTGCGCCATAACTTCCGCGCCTCCACCGTCTATACCGACAAGCAGCTCGCGGATTCCGACTTCACCCGCAAGAACGGCATCGCGGGCTCGGTGATGGACTACAACGCCTGGAACATCGCGCTGTCCGGCGAGCAGCAAGGCGAGTACGTGATGAGCACGCTCGGTCCCTACGACTACTGGGCGATCGAGTACGCGTACAAGCCCATCGCGCCCGGCGACGAGAAGCAGGAGCTGGCACGCATTGCGTCGCGCGGCGCGACGGATCCGAAGCTCGCCTACGCCACCGACGACGAGACCAGCGCCGACGGGATGGATCCGGAGGTGAACCAGCGCGACCTGGGCGCCGATCCGCTCGCCTTCGCGAGGCGCCGCATGCAGCTCTCCCGCGAGCTGTGGGATCGTTGGCAGGCGAAGAAGCTGGGCCCCGACGAGAGCCGCGAAGTCCTGTACCGCAACATGGTGACGGGCTTCCAGCAGTACGCGCTCGCCGCGCAGGTCGCCTCGAAGTACGTGGGCGGGATCGTGTACGTGCGCGACTACGCGGGGAGCACCCGCGCGTCCTTCACCCCGGTCGATCCGGCCCGCCAGCGCGACGCGCTGAAGGTCGTGACCGACGGCCTCTTCCAGGTGAACAGCTTCAAGTTCAGCCCGGAGTTCCTCACCCGCGTGGCGGGCGATCCGTTCGAGACCGGCGCGGGCGAGCACGCCAACTTCACGCTCGCGACGCGCGTGCTCAAGGTGCAGTCGGACACGCTCGACCGCCTGATGAGCGACGCGGTGGCATCGCGCCTCCTCGACTCGAGCGTGAAGATCGGCGACGCGAAGAAGTACCTCTCGCTTTCCGACCTCTACGACAACCTCCAGGCCGCGATCTGGAGCGAGCTGAGGACCGGGGGTGACATCGGCCTCATGCGCCGCAACCTGCAACGCGAGTACGTGAAGCGCATGACGATGCTGCTCATCCGCGGCAACGGCTCCGGGCCGGCGGATGCCCGTGCGCTCGAGCGCGAGAACGCACGCACGCTGATCCAGCAGATCCGCGTGGCGAAGTCGAAGCCGGGCCTCTCCAAGGAGGCGCGCGCCCACCTCGAGGACAGCATGTCCACGCTCGAGGACGCGTTGAAGGCGCCGATGGTGCGTACGAGCTGACGTGACGCCCCGGCGCAAGGCCGCGGAGGAGATCGCCTTCCGGCCCGTGGACAACAGCCGGCTCGCAGCCCTCTGCGGCCCGGTGGACGCGAACCTGCGCCAGATCGAGACGGCGCTCGACGTGTCGATCGCAAGGCGCGGCGAGCAGTTCGCGATCTCGGGGCCGAGGGAGAAGGCGGCGCAGGCCGTGCAGGCCCTGCGCCGTTTCTATGACCAGGCTTCCCGCGACCTCACCGTCGAGGACATCCAGCTCGGCCTGGTGGAGATAGCGCATCCCCGCCGCAAGGCCGACGCGGATCCACCGTCCCTCATGATCCCGCGCCGCCAGGAGCTCACGGCGCGCACGCCGCGCCAGGCGCAGTACCTGCAGCAGATGCGCAGCAACGACATCACTTTCTGCGCGGGCCCCGCCGGCACCGGCAAGACCTTCCTTGCCGTCGCCGCGGCGGTGGATGCGCTCGAGCGCGACGCGGTGAAGAGGATCATCCTCACGCGTCCCGCCGTGGAGGCGGGCGAAAAGCTGGGCTTCCTTCCCGGCGACCTCGCGCAGAAGGTCGATCCGTACTTGCGCCCGCTCTACGACGCGCTCTACGACCTCATGGGCTATGACCAGGTGACGAAGAGCTTCGAACGCGGCGCCATCGAGATCGCGCCGCTCGCCTTCATGCGCGGGCGCACGTTGAACCACGCCTTCATCATCTTGGACGAGGCGCAGAACACCACGCCCGAGCAGATGAAGATGTTCCTCACCCGCATCGGCTTCGGCTCCAAGGCCGTCGTAACCGGGGACGTCACGCAAGTGGACCTGCCGAAGGCCCAGGTCTCCGGCCTCGCGGACGCGCTTGGCGTGCTCGAGGGCGTGCGCGGCATCGCGGTCACGCAATTCCAATCCGACGACGTCGTGCGCCACCCGCTGGTCCAGGCAATCGTCGACGCCTACGACCGCCGCTCGAAGGCGAAAAGGTAGTGTCACCCCGGATGTCGCGCAGCGACAGCAGCCCGGGGCCCAGGCTCTACGTGCAACGGGCTTCGCGGGCCTTGCACATCCCCAGCGACGCGTCCATTCGGAAGTGGGCACGCGCGGCCCTGTCGAAAGACGCGAATGTCACCGTCCGCTACGTCGCGGCGTCCGAAGGCCGGCGCCTCAACCGCGAGTTCCGCGGCAAGGACTACGCGACCAACGTCCTCACCTTCATCTATTCGGCCAAGCCTCTCGCGGGCGACATCGTGATCTGCGCTTCCGTGGTGGCGCGCGAAGCGAACGCGCAGGGCAAGCAACTCGCTGCGCACCACGCGCACTTGCTGGTGCATGGGCTGCTGCACCTGCAGGGCATGGACCATGAGCGCGAAGTCGAAGCGCGCCGCATGGAAGGGCGCGAGAAGCGCCTTCTCGCAACGCTTGGCTTTTCCGATCCCTACCGGGCCCGCGAGTAGACCACCTTTCCGGCGCGGATCGTGAAGGCCACCCGCGCGAAAGCGGCGGGGTCGCGGGAAGGATCGCCTTCGAGCACCACGAGGTCGGCGATTTTCCCCGGTGCGACCTCGCCGCGACCGGTGTCGCGGAACTGCGCGGCTGGATTTGTCGTGAGCGAGGCCAGGAGCTTGCGGTAGTCGAGTCCCGCGCGCGACATCAGCCGGTATTCCTGCGTCGTATCGAACACGTCCGTGTAGCCCGCGTCGGTGCCGAAGAGCGTACGGCCGCCGGCCTTCGAGAAGTCCCGCAGCTGGCCGATCGCCGTGTCCATCTCCGCCTTCGCTTCTTCGGGCGATTCGCCGAACTTCTTCGCCTCGACTTCGAAAAGCGTGAGCGTGGGCGTGAGCGCCATGTGTCCCGCCTTCATCCGCTCGATCAGCGCGGGCGGCCAGGGGCCGCTGAGGGGCGCGGTGTGCGCGAGGACATCCACGCCGCTCGCGAGCGCGATGTCGATTCCTTCCCGGTTCGAGGGATGCGCGAATGCGGGCTTGCCGGCCTCGTGCGCGGCGGTGACCGCTGCCTTCGCCACGTCCAGGGGCATCGCGACGATGCGCCCGCCGGCCGCGAACGAAGCCGCGAAGATCTTCACGCCGTCGGCGCCCTTCGCGAGCTGGCGCTTCGCGCGCTCGGTAGCATCGCCGGGCGAACGCGCCTCCGCCGAGGCTACGTGGTTGCGCAAGAGGAAATCCTTCACGTAGATCGGGGTTCCTCCCTCGGGATAGAACGGGTCGCCCACGGTGAGGATTCGCGGTCCCTCGGCCTCGCCGGAGTCGACGCGGCGCCGGATCGCGAGCGTATTGTCGAGCACCGAAGCGATGTCGAACACGGTGGTGAAGCCCCAGCGCGAGAACATTTCGGTGAGGCGCGCCGACAACCGGGCCGCGGGAAGGTGCGCGCCGTCCATGAGGTCCTGCGTGAGGATGTGCACGTGGCTGTTCCAGAACCCCGCCACGACCACGCGGCCCTTGCAGTCGATCTCGTGTTTTCCCTGCATCGTGCCGCCGACCCGAACCGATTCGATCTTTCCGCGGTCCACGACGATGGTGGCGCCCTCGAGGGGCCTCGCCGTGGGCGACGGGTATACCTTGCAGCCGGAAAGCACGAGGTCGGCGGCGCCCGCAGCGAACGCCGGCCACGCCAGCGCCAGCAGCGATGCGACAAGGATTTTCATCGTGCCCATGGGTATACCTTGGAGGTGGACGCATGGGTCGGCGGATTCAAGGCCATAGGGAAAAGGAGCCCCGCCCTGCACGGAAAACGCGGCCTTGCTAAAGTATCCGGCCATACCGCGCTATCCCCGAATGGACGAACACCCCAAGCCGAGCCTGCTCGAGCGACTTTCCTCCCTGTTGCTGCGTGAGCCGGAGGACCGAGAGCAGCTGGTCGCCCTGCTGCACTCTGCATTCGAGCGCCACCTGCTGGACGCCGAGGCGCTCTCCATGATCGAGGGCGTCCTGCAGGTCTCCGAGACGCAGGTGCGCGACGTGATGATCCCGCGTTCCCAGGCCGACATGATCGACGTCGCCGAGAGCCCGGGGGACTTCATCCCCTTCGTGGTGGAGAAGGCGCACTCGCGCTTCCCGGTGTTCGAGGACAACCGCGACAACGTGATCGGAATCCTGCTGGCGAAGGACCTGCTGCGCTTCTACGCGGAAGAGGAGTTCAACGTGCGCGAGATGCTGCGGCCGGCGGTCTTCGTGCCCGAGAGCAAGCGCCTCAACGTGCTCCTCAAGGAATTCCGCGCCAACCGCAACCACATCGCGATCGTCGTGGACGAGTACGGCGGCGTGGCGGGGCTCGTAACCATCGAGGACGTGATCGAGCAGATCGTGGGCGACATCGAGGACGAGTACGACTTCGACGAGACCGAGGACAACATCCTGCTCGACCGCGGCGGGCGCTTCCGCGTGAAGGCGGTGACCGAGATCGCCGACTTCAACAACTACTTCAACAGCAAGTTCTCCGATACCGACTTCGACACGGTGGGCGGCATGGTCGTGAGCCGCTTCGGCCGCCTGCCCAAGCGCGGCGAATCGATCGCGATGGACGGTTACGGCTTCCAGGTGCTGCGCGCCGACAGCCGCAAGGTGCATTCGCTGCTGGTCGACAAACCCAAGGCCCCCGCCGCCAAGGAGACCAAGTGAGGCAAGCCGACCGCACGCCGGCCTATCCGCCGGCGCCGCGCCCGCTCGCCCTGGTTTCACTGGCCGCTTTCATCGCGGGTGCGGTCGCGGTGGCTGGTTTCGCGCCTTTCTACCTCTGGCCGCTGCCGATCGCGTCCCTCGCGGTCCTCTTCGCGATGTGGGCGCGCGAGCCGGGGCGCTGGCGCGCGTTTACCGCGGGCTATGCCTTCGGCCTGGGGTTCTTCCTCGTAGGCGTGTCGTGGATCTACGTGAGCCTGCACGACTACGGCGGCATGCCCATGATCCTTACCGCGCTCGCCGTGCTGCTCTTCTGCGCCTACCTCGCGCTTTTCCCGGCGCTCGCCGGTTGGCTCGCGGTGCGCTTCGCGGCGAATCCCGCATGGCGCCTGGTATTTGCGGCCGCGGCCTTCGCGCTTTGCGAATGGCTTCGCGGCTGGCTCTTCACGGGCTTTCCCTGGCTTTCCATCGGGACCTCGCAGGCGCCATCCAGCCCGCTCGCGGGCTTCGCGCCGCTCCTCGGAACGTATGGCGTGACGCTGCTCGCGGCGGCCGTCGCGGCGGTCCTCGCGGCGCTCGCGTTGCGCCTTGGAAGCGGGATGGCGCGCGGCATCGCCGCGATCGCCGGCCTGGCGATCCTCGGCGTGGGCGCGTGGGTGGATGGGATCGAATTCACCACGCCCGCGGGCGCACCGATTCCCGTGGCGCTCCTCCAGGGCAACATTCCCCAGGAGCTCAAGTGGCGCGACGATGAACGTGCGCGCATCTTCTCCGACTACCGCGCCATGATCGCCGCGGCTCCCGCGAAGGTCGTGGTGCTTCCGGAGACGGCGCTCCCCGCCTTCCTCGACGAGCTGCCGCCGGAATACCTGGCGGCGTTGCGCGAGGAAGCCAATGCCCACGGCAAGGAGATCCTGCTCGGCACGGTGGAGCGCACCTCACCCAACACCTACTACAACAGCGTCGTGCCGCTCGTCGCCGGGCACGTCGCCGCGTATCGCAAGCATCACCTCGTGCCGTTCGGCGAATTCGTGCCCGACGGCTTCAAGTGGGTCATGGCCGTGCTGCATATCCCGCTGGACGATTTCGCGCGCGGCGCCGTGAACCAGCCCGCGCTCACCGTGGGTGGCACCGCCTTCGGCGTCGCGATCTGCTATGAGGACCTGTTCGGCGAGGAAGTGATCCAGTCGCTCCCGGCGGCCCAGGTGCTCCTCAACGTGAGCAACGACGCATGGTTCGGCCATTCGCTCGAGCCCGAGCAGCACCTCCAGGGCTCGCAGATGCGAGCGCTCGAGACGGGCCGCTGGATGGTGCGCGCGACCAATACCGGCGCCACGGCCGCGATCGACCCGAAGGGTCGGGTGGCCACGCGCCTTCCGGACTTCACGCGCGGCACCCTGGTCGCGAATGTCGAGCCGCGCTCGGGCATGACGCCCTATTCGCAGTGGGGGAACTGGGCCGCCATTTGCGCCGCGGCCGCCCTTGCGCTCCTCGCGGCGTGGCGCGCCAGGCACGAAAGCCCGTAAAATCCGGGTTTTCCGGATCCTTTTCGCCCGCATGTCGACCTTCCAGCAGCTGGTGCTGCGGCTCCAGGATTACTGGGACCGGAAGGGCTGCGCGATCCTCCAGCCCTACGACATGGAGGTCGGCGCCGGGACCTCGCACACCGCGACCTTCCTGCGGGCGCTCGGCCCCGAGCCGTGGCGCGCCGCCTACGTGCAGCCTTCGCGCCGGCCCAAGGACGGTCGCTACGGCGACAACCCCAACCGGCTGCAGCACTACTACCAGTTCCAGGTCGTCCTGAAGCCCTCGCCGCCGGACATCCTCGACCTCTACCTGGGCTCGCTGGAAGCCGTGGGCTTCGACCTCAAGGCGAACGACGTGCGTTTCGTCGAGGACGATTGGGAGAACCCCACGCTCGGCGCCTGGGGCCTGGGCTGGGAAGTGTGGATGAACGGCATGGAAATCACGCAGTTCACCTACTTCCAGCAGGTCGGCGGCCTGGACTGCAAGCCCATCACCGGGGAGATCACCTACGGGCTCGAGCGCCTGGCGATGTACCTGCAGGGCGTGGAGAACGTGTACGACCTCACCTGGACCGAGTGGAAGGATCCTTCCGGCCAGTTGCGCAAGGTCACCTACCGCGACGTGTTCCACCAGAACGAGGTGGAGCAGTCCACGTACAACTTCGAGCACTCGGATTCGGCCACGCTCTTCCGGCACTTCGGCGACCACGAAGCGGCGGCGCGGCGGCTGATGGAGGCGCAGCTGGCACTTCCCGCCTACGAGCAGGTGCTGAAGGCGGCGCACGCGTTCAACCTCCTCGATGCGCGCGGCGCGATCTCGGTCACCGAACGCCAGGGCTACATCGGCCGCATCCGGACCCTCGCGAAGGCGGTCGCGCAGAGCTACTACGAATCGCGCGAACGCCTCGGCTTCCCGATGCTGCCGAAGAAGGCCGCGTGATGGCCGCGTTGCTGGTCGAGCTGCTCTGCGAGGAGCTTCCACCGAAGGCGCTGGAACGCCTGGGCCGGGCGTTCGCGGAGGCGATCCACGCGGGCCTCAAGAAGCGCGGAATGCTCGAGGGACCGGGAGAAATGCGTGCGTTCGCTACGCCCCGGCGCCTGGGCGTCTCGATTGCGGGCGTGAGAGCGGCGTCGGATGCGCGCGCGACCGAAGTGAAGTTGATGCCGGTGACGGTGGGCCTCGACGCGTCGGGCAACGCCACGCCCGCGCTCGCGAAGAAGCTCGAGGCCGCGGGGCTCTCCGGCCTCGATCCCACGAAGCTGAAGCGCCGCATGGACGGCAAGTCCGAGATGCTCTTCGCGGACGCGACGGTCGCCGCCGTCCCGCTCGCCGGTGCGCTGCAGGGTGCGCTCGACGAGGCGATCGCGGGGCTGCCGATTCCGAAGGTCATGAGCTACCAGTTGGCCGACGGAGAGACGACGGTGCGGTTCGTGCGCCCGGCCCATGGGCTGGTCGCGCTGCACGGATCCGAAGTCGTGGAGGTCTTCGTGCTGGGGCTTCGCGCCGGGCGGGTGAGCGCCGGGCATCGCTTCCAGGGCGCGGCGAAAATATCCATCGGCAAGGCGGACGACTACGAAGCGAAGCTGCGCGACGAAGGCAAGGTGATCGCCGACTTCGCGGCGCGCAGGCAGGAAATCGCGCGGATGCTTGGGGAAAAGGCCGCTCGAATCGCGCCCGCCTTCACGCCGGATCCGGAGCTGCTGGACGAGGTGGCCGCGCTGGTCGAATGGCCCGCGGTGTACGTGGGCGCCTTCGAGGAAGAATTCCTCGACGTGCCGCAGGAGTGCCTCGTCCTCACCATGCAGAAGAACCAGAAATACTTTCCCCTGGTCGGGGCCGACGGCAAGCTCCTCAACCGGTTCCTCATCGTCTCGAACATGCGGCTCGACGATCCCGCCAACATCGTCCAGGGCAACGAGCGCGTGGTGCGGCCGAGGCTCGCGGACGCGCGCTTCTTCTTCGAGGCCGACAAGAAGACGCGCCTGGTGGATCGGGTTCCGCAGCTCGCGTCGATGACGTACCACCACAAGCTGGGGACGCAGCTCGATCGCGTGGAGCGCCTGCGCAAGCTCGCGACCCGCATCCAGGCGATGCTGCCGCGCGGCGAAAAGGGCAAGCCCTACGCGGATCGCGCGGCGCTCCTCGCCAAGGCGGACCTGGTGACGCTGATGGTGGGCGAATTTCCCGAGCTGCAGGGCGTGATGGGCAAGCACTACGCGGAAGGCGATGGCGAGGAGCCGTCCGTCGTGCGCGCCATCGAGCAGCACTACCTGCCGCGCTTCTCGGGCGACGCGCTCCCGATCGGCGACACGAGCATCGCGGTGGCGCTCGCCGATCGCCTGGACGCGCTGGTGGGAATGTTCTCCATCGGCGTGGTGCCCACGGGCGACAAGGATCCGTTCGGCTTGCGGCGCGCGGCGCTCGGCGTGGCGCGCATCCTCATGGAGACCACGCCCGCGCTCAACATGGAGGTGACGCCGCTCCTCAAGGCCTCCGCGGACGTGCTCAAGATCCCCGCCGACAAGGTCGATGCCGTGCTCGCGGCGGTGAACCAGTTCGTGCGCGAGCGCGTGGCCAACCTCATGCGCGAGCGAGGCTATACCGCGAAGGAAGTGGCGGCCGTGATGGAGATCGACAGCGCCGAGTCCAGGCCGGATCGCCTCGACCTGTTGCCGAGGAAGCTCGACGCCGTGCGCGAGTTCGGCAAGCTTCCCGAGTCGGTGAGCCTCGCCGCGGCCAACAAGCGCATCGCCAACATCCTCAAGCAGGCGCACGAGAAGGGCGAGACGCCGGGCTTCGTCGAGCACGACATCTTCGCCGAGCAGGCCGAGCGCGACCTCTACCACGCCCTGAAGCAGGCCTCGCACAAGGCGGCGCCGCAATTCGAGAAGGGCAACTACACCGAGTACCTGAAGAGCTTCTCGGTGCTGAAGGCGCCGGTGGACGCGTTCTTCGAGAAGGTGATGGTGATGGTCGAGGACGCCACGGTGCGCAGGAAGCGCCTGAACCTCCTCTTCGAGCTGGAGTTCGAGATGAACCGCGTCGCCGACATCTCCAAGCTCGCATGAAGCTCGCGATCCTCGACCGCGACGGGGTCATCAATTTCGACAGCGATCTCTTCATCAAGTCGCCCGCCGAGTGGCGCCCCATTCCCGGTTCCATCGAGGCGATCGCGCGCATGAACCAGAACGGCTATCGCATCGCGGTCGCGACCAACCAGTCGGGGATCGGCCGCGGCCTCTTCGACATGGCGACCTTCAACGCGATCAACGACAAGATGATGGAGATGGTATTCCGCCAGGGCGGGCGCATCGACGCGCTCTTCTTCTGCCCGCACACCGCGGCCGAGGAATGCAGCTGCAGGAAGCCGCGCACCGGGATGCTGGAGGGCATCGCCGCCCGCTTCCACACCGACCTGAAAGGCGTGCCGTTCGTGGGCGACGCGCTGAAGGACATGCAGGCCGCCGAGACGATTGGCGCGCAACCGGTCCTGGTGCTCACGGGCAAGGGTCGCGTCACGCAGGAGCAGGGCGGCATGCCGAAGAAGACGCTCGTCTTCGAGGATCTCGCCGACGCCGCGCGCCACCTCATCGCGCACGCGTGACCACGCTTCGCTCCGCGTTCTTCCTCGTGGTGGCCGTGCTGATCACGGCCCCGTTCGGAATCCTCGTCCCGTGCGGGCGCCTCTTCGGGCGGCTCGTCCCGTTCCGTCTCGCCCGGCTCTATACGCAGGTCATGCTCGGGTGGGTGCGCGTGAGCCTGGGCATTTCCTACGAAGTGCGCGGCTGGGAACATGTGCCGAGCTCGCCCGCGGTGATCCTCGCCAAGCACCAGTCGGCTTGGGAGACGCTCTTCATCGAGAGCCACTTCCCCGCCCAGTGCTGGATCGTGAAGAAGGAGCTCATGTGGCTTCCGTTCGTGGGCTGGGGCCTCTGGGCGATTCGCGCCATCGCCATCGACCGCTCGAGCGGGCGCACGGCGCGCGACCAGATCGTGGAGCAGGGTGCCCTGCGGCTGAGGGAAGGCCTCTGGGTCACGGTCTTTCCCGAAGGCACGCGAGTGGCACCCGGCAAGCGCGGGCGCTACGGAATGGGCGGCGCGCTCCTCGCCGCGAAAACGGGGACGCCGATCCTTCCCATCGCGCACAACGCGGGTGAGGTATGGGGCCGGTACTCGTTCAGGAAGACCGCGGGCGTCGTGAAGGTCGTGATCGGCCCGCCGATCGCCACCGCCGGCCGGGAGGCCTTCGACGTGAATCGCGACGCCGAGGAATGGATCGAGGCGCAGATGCGCGCGATGTCGCCGGGGCTCTATGCCGGCACGTGAGCTGGTCGCGCGCGATGCGCGCCGCCTGCTGCTCGGGGGCGGCGAGATGGACTACGTCCTCGTGCGCCGCAGGGGAAGGCGCGGCGTGGGCCTCAAGGTGGACGAGGAAGGGCTCACGGTGAGCGCGCCCTCGACCATGCCGCTCGCCCGCATCGAGGCGCTCGCCCGCGAGAGCGAGCGCTGGATCCTGAAGAAGGTCGCCGAGTGGAGCGCGCGCAAGGTGGCGCCCGTGGAGTTTTGCGAGGGCGAGCGGCTGCAGTTCCTCGGCGGCGGGCTGGAGCTTCGCCTCGCTACCGGTTCGCGTGTGCGGGTCGAGCGCCGCGACGGCGAGCTCTTCGTCGTGACGCGCGGCGCCCAGCCCGACGAGGTTCGCCGCGCTGTCGTGCGCTGGTACAAGCGCGTGGCCCTCGAGTACCTGGGCGAGCGCGTGCTCGCGCTTTCGCACGCCGCCCGGCTCGCATCCCCTGCGCTCGTCATCTCACCGGCCATGGGCCGCTGGGGAAGCTGCAACACGCGCCGCGAGGTGCGCCTCGCCTGGCGGCTCATGAAGGCGCCGGCCGATCTCGTCGACTACGTGATCTGCCACGAGCTCGCCCACTTGCGGCACATGAACCACTCGAACGCGTTCTGGGCCGAGGTCGAGCGCCAGTGCCCCGACTACCGCCAGCGCCGCGCGCGCCTGTACGCCACCGACCACCTGTATCGCTCGTTCTGAGGAGCATGCCATGAGCCAGATGCTGCACACGATGATCCGCGTTGGGGACCTCGATCGCTCCATCGCCTTCTACACCGACGTGCTCGGAATGAAGCTGCTTCGCCGCAAGGACTACCCGGACGGCAAGTTCACGCTCGCCTTCGTGGGCTTCGGCGACGAGAGCGAGCAAGCGGTGATCGAGCTCACCCACAATTGGGACACGAAGAAGTACGACCTGGGCAACGGCTTCGGCCACATCGCGCTCGGCTTCCCCGACGTCCACAAGGCCTGCGCGGCGGTGAAGGCGAAGGGCGGGAAGGTGACCCGCGAGCCCGGGCCCATGAAATTCGGCGGCAGCGTGATCGCCTTCGTCGAGGATCCGGACGGCTACAAGATCGAATTCATCCAGCGCTAGCGGGCCGTGGCCGCCGCGTCGGCGAGCACGATGAATTCCCCGACCGAAAGCGTCTCGCCTCGGCGCGAGCCATCGATTCCCGTGCGTGCGAACGCCTCGGCGGTCACGATTAGCTTCGTCGCGTTGCGAAGCGTCTTGCGGCGCTGCGAGAACGCGGCGGCGACCACCTTGGCGAACAGCGCATCGTCGCGGGCGCGCTGGCGCTTCGGCCCGCGTGGCCTCATGCGCACCACGGCCGAATCCACCTTGGGCGGCGGCGTGAACGCGCCGGGCGGCACCTTCACCGCGAGCGCCATCTCGAAGCGATACTGCAGCATCACCGAGAGGCGCCCGTAGTCCGGCGTGTCGGGCTGCGCGACCATGCGGTCGACCACTTCCCTTTGCAGCATGAAAACGCAGTCGACGATGCGGTCGGCGGCTTCGGCCACGCGGAAGAGGATCGGCGTGGAAACGTTGTAGGGCAGGTTTCCCACCACCCGAAGCCGCGCGGGCAGGCTTCGCAGGTCGAAGTCGAGGACGTCGGCCTCGTGGACGACAACCCGCCCATCGCGATACACGAGCCGCAGGTGCGCGGCGAGGTCGCGGTCGATCTCGATCACGTGCAGTCCCTGCACGACCTTCGCGAGCTCCGCGGTGAGGAGCCCGGTGCCCGGCCCGATCTCGACCATGGAGTCGCCCGGCTGGGGCGCGATCGCCTTCACGATGCGCGCGAGGTAGTGCGGGTCGGTGAGGAAATGCTGGCCGAAGCGCTTGCGTGGCTTGTGGAGCATGGCTAGCGGGGCTGGCGCGCCATCTCGCAAGCGAGCGCGATTGCCGCGCGCAGGCTGCCCGCGTCCACCTCGCCAGCGCCGGCGAGGTCGAGCGCGGTGCCGTGGTCCACGGAAGTGCGGATGATCGGAAGGCCCAGCGTGACGTTCACGGCCTCGCCAAAGGCCGCGTGCTTCAGCACCGGCAGGCCCTGGTCGTGGAACATCGCGAGCGCGGCGTCGCCGTTTGCCAGCGTTCGCGGCGTGAAGAGGGTGTCGGCCGGATAGGGTCCCGACACGCCGAGGCCTTCCGCGGCGAGCTTCTCGACGACCGGCGCGATGACGTCGATCTCCTCACGCCCCAGGTAGCCGCCTTCGCCCGCATGGGGGTTCAAGCCCGCGACCAGGATGCGGGGATGCGCGATGCCGAAGCGCTTCTCGAGGTCCGCGTGGAGGATCCTGATGATCGCTTCGAGGTGCTCGCGCGTGAGGGCCCGGGGGACCTGCGAGAGCGCGAGGTGGGTGGTCGCGAGGGCGACGCGAAGCCCGCCCCCCGCGAGCAGCATCACCACGAGCGCGGTGCCGGTGCGATCCGCGAGGTACTCGGTGTGGCCGGTGAACGGAATGCCCGCGTCGTTGATGACGCTCTTCTGCACCGGAGCGGTCACCATCGCATCCAGCGTGCCGTCGAGGCAGCCGTCGATCGCGAAGTCCAGGAGTGCGAGCACGTGCCGGGCGTTGCCGGCGTCGAGCACGCCGGGCGTCACGGCGTGGGGCGCGGGGATGTGCTTGATCGAGATCGCAGCGGAATGCTCGCGCCCGCGGAATTCGGGCAGCTCGAGGGGAAGCCCGCGCATCGTCGCGCGCTGCGCGACCACACCCCGGTCCCCGACGATCACCACGCGTGCCGGGAATTTCTCGTGCGCGAGGATCGCGCAAAGGTCCGGCCCGATGCCCGCGGGCTCCCCCGCGGTGAGCGCGACCAGGGGGCTAGCGCTCGTCGTAGCGGTTCTCGACGAAGGCGCGGTCGCGTGCCTGTCGCAGCCAGTCCTGGTAGGCCTCGTCCGCCTTGCGCGCGCGGATCGCCTGGCGCGCGGCGATCCTCTTGCGGTCGGGCGACATCTCGTCGGAGCGGCGTCCCAGCACCTGAACGAGGTGCCATCCGAAGGGCGTCTGGATCGGCTGGCTCACCTCGTTGTCCTTGAGGGAGTTCATGGCGCGCTCGAATTCCGGCACGGTGTCGCCCGGGGCGACCCAGCCGAGGTCCCCGCCCTTGGAGGCGCTCGAATCCTCGGAGTTGTTCTTGGCCACCTCGGCGAAATCGGCGCCCGACTCGATCTGCGCGCGCAGCTTCCTCAGGCGCTCCCGGGCTTCCGCTTCGGTGAGGCCTTCGCGCGCGCGCACGAGGATGTGCCGCACGTGAGTCTGCTGGACTCCACCCGCGGCCGCCTTGCCGCGTTTTTCGAGGAGCTTCACGATGTGGAAGCCGTTGGGGCTGCGGATCACGTCGCTCACCTCGCCGGGCTGGAGCTTCTCCAGCGTCTCGACGAAGAGCTGCGGCAGGCGCGCGGCCGGGCGCCAGCCGAGGTTGCCGCCCTGGAGGGCGTCGGGCGCGTCGGAGTAGGTCGCCGCGACCTGCGCGAAGTTGGCGCCGCGGCGCAGCTCCGAAAGCGCGAGCACCGCACGGCGGCGGCGCTGCTCGATCTGGTCGGGTGTCGCCTGCTGCGGAACCATCACGAGCACGTGGGCCAGCTGGAATTCCGAATCGCTGGAGGCTTCGGTCTTCTCGCGGGCGAGCTCGGTGTCCACCTCGGTGTCGGTCACCACGACGGCGTTTTCCACTTCGCGCTCGCGAAGGCGGGCGAGCAGGATCTCGTGGCGGATGTCCTCGCGGAAACGCGGATACTTCACGTTGTCGCGGTCCAGCGCGGCGCGAAAGTCGGCCATCGACAGGTTGTTCTCCTGCGCGATGCGGTCGATGGTCTTGTCGAGGGTCGAGTCGTCGACCTTGACGCCGTTCTCCTTGGCAAGCTGGAGCTGCACCATGTCGTTGATCATGCGCTCGAGGATCTGGCGCGAGAGCTGGTCCGACGGCGGGATCTGGCCGCCCTGGCGCTGCAGCTGGCGGATCACGAGGTTCACGCGATCGTTGAGGTCGTTCTGCGTGATCACCTCGTCGTTCACGACGGCGACGATGCGGTCCACGGGCACGATTCGCGTGTTGGGCGCGGCGAGCGCGGTGTCCAGGCGCGGTTGGGGCGCCTGCGCGAACGATGCGAGCGCGAAGATGCAAAGGGCGATGGAGAGGATGGCTTGCTTCATGGAGTCAACTCGTCGTAGCGGCGATAACCCGGGATGTTCTGCCGGATGGTTTCGAACGGGTTGATCCCGATCCTGGAGAGCCCGGTGAGCTCGAGCTGGATCTGGAAGGACGTCGAGTACGTCTGTACGCCCGTGATGAAACGATGGGCCACCGCGCGAATCTGCCAGCAACCCGCATTGTACTCGAAGCCCGCCAGCCCTTCGAGGAGCTTGTGGTCCTCGAGGCTCCAGTTCCAGCGCGCGAGCGCGGTCGTATTTCGCAGGATCGGCCACTGGGTGGACACGTCGACCTGGTGGATCCGCGGCGTGGTGGTGTCGAGCGGGTTGTCGCTGCCGCGCGCGTAGCGATAGGCGAGGTTCAGGATCTTCCCCGGCTCCGGCGAATAGCGGGTCCCCAGGTACACCTTGGCCGAGCGCGCGAGCTCGGGCGTGTACTGCCATCCCGAGTCGACCGAGACCGTGGGCGACATCTGGCTCGAGATGAATCCCAGGACATCCGACGACTTGTCGTTGGCGAGCGGCTCGGTGAGGGTCACCCGCGGCGGGCGGAAGTAGTAGACCTGGCCCAGCCCGGCCTTCAGGCGCTCGAGGCCCGTCGCCGACTCGATGAGCCGCGAGGTGAGCGCGATGGTGAGCTGGTTGGCATCGCCGATCCGGTCGCCGCCCACGAACCGGTTTTCGGTGAAGAGCCGCTGGAAGTTGAAGTCCGCTTCCGCCGTGGTGAAGTTGGGGAGCTGCGACTGGTCCTTGTACGGCACGTTCAGGTAGAAGAGTCGCGGCTCGAGCGTCTGCAGGAACGAGCGGTCCCCCCACGTCGTATTGCGCTCGAAGAAGAGGCCGCCGTCGAGCGACACGATGGGCAGCGTGCGCCCGGCGTCCTGCAAGCCGTCGTCGTTTCCGTCCATGTGATAGCGGGTGAAGTTCACGCCGACCTTGGGCGTGAGGTAGCCCCAGCTTTTCCGCATCGGGTACGAGATCGAGGGGTAGACGATGAGGCGCTGGCCCGTCGGCAGCACGGGATGGCGGAAATTCGAGAGCTCGGAGGAAAACTGCCAGTCGAATCCCGCGACGTTCTGCTTCGCGCCGTTGGCGATCAGCTGCGGCAGGATGTTGTACGGGATGGGCACCGTGTTCAGTGGATCCTCGAGCGTCTGGTAGCCCAGGGCGCGCACCGAGAAGTTCCAGGTGTCGTTGCCGTAGGCGAGGATCGCCTCGCGCGGCAGGTTGGTTTGCGATGTGAGCGCGATCTTCGTGGTGAGGTCGCGGAAGTAGTTGTCGTCGGAGACCTTCTGGGCGTTCACCGTCGCGCTCCAGCCGGGCCAGAGCGTCTCCACGTGGTGCCAGCCGAAGAAGTAGCGGTCGCGGGCGGCGATCTTGTCGTTGGGGAGGAACTCGGAGTCGACCTGCCCCGAGAACTTGGGCTCCATGTAGCGAAACTCCGCTCCCACCTGCTCGCCGCGCTTGGTGAAGATCTTCGGCGTGAACGTGGCGTCCATGTTGTCGGCGATGTTCCAGTAGTACGGGATCGACGCCTCGAAGCCGCTCTGTCCGGACGTGCCGAACGTGGGCGCGAGGAATCCGCTCTTCCTCTTGTTGTCGAGCGGGAACGTCATGAAGGGCGTGTAGAGGATCGGCATGCCGAGGAAGTAGACCGTCGCGTGCGTGGCCATGCCGACGTTTCGCGAGCTGTCGACCTCGAGCTCGTTCACGCGCAGGAACCAGTCGTCGCGCGGTATGGGGCACGACGTGTACTCGGCGCGGATCAGCTTGCTCTTGTGGTCCTCCTCGAGCAGCACCCGCTCGGCGTGCCCGCGCGAGGCGCTCTTCCTCTCGGGCTTCTTGGGGAATTCGAACACCGGGGTGTCCATCTCGCCGGTGTCCTCGGAGAGGCGGTACTCGAGGCGCGGCCCGGTCGCGGTGTCGCCTTCGCGGTCGATCTTCACGCTGCCCGTGGCGATCGCGAGCTGGTCGTCGTCGTAGTAGTCGAGGCGGTCGGCGCGGATGGTGACACCGCGCTGGCGCAGCGTCACGTTCCCGGTGGCGACCATGCTCTTGTTCTCGCGGCCCTCGATGCGGTCGGCCTCGAGGAACTTGGCGCTGTCGCGCTCGGGGCGTATGGGCGCCATGTGCAGCTGCTTTTCGATGCGCAGCCGCATTCCATCGCTCAGCTGCGCTTGTGCCGGGGCGAAAGTGAGCGCCGCCGCGATCGCGAGCGTCCGGGTGCTTCTGGGCCTCAAGGCACGAGTGGAGCGGGTGCTAGAATGAATGGCGAAGGATACACGCAAAACCCTTCACGAACCCCACCGTTTCCCCCCATGGACGAGCGTCTTCGCGCGTTGAGCGGCTGGCTCGCCGGCCCGCTCGACGGCGCGCCCATGCGCATCGAGCGCGCCTCCGCCGACGCGAGCTTCCGGCGCTATTTCCGGGTCTTCCTCGAGGACGGCCGGACCTTCATCGCGATGGACGCACCGCCGCAACGCGAGAACTCGCGCGCCTTCGTGCACGTCGCGCGCCTGCTGCGCGAAGCGGGCCTGAACGCCCCCGAGGTCCTCGCGCAGGATCTCGAGCAGGGCTTCCTCCTCGTGTCCGACCTGGGGAGCACGCCCTACCTCACGGCGCTCGGCGCGCACAACGCAAGCCGGCTCTTCGCCGATGCGACCACCGCGCTGGTGCGCTGGCAGGGCGCGACGCGCTTGGGCGAGCTGCCCGAATACGACGAGGCGTTGTTGCGCCGTGAAGTGGAGCTCTTTCCCGAGTGGTACATCGCGCGGCACAAGGGCATCGAGCTTTCGCCGGCGCAGCGCGATTCGCTCGAGCAGGTCTTCTCCATCGTGATCCGCCGCAATCTCGCCGAGGCGCGCGTGTACGTGCACCGCGACTTCATGCCGCGCAACCTCATGGTGTGCGATCCCAACCCGGGCATCCTCGATTTCCAGGACGCGGTCCACGGCCCGGTGAGCTACGACGTCGCCTGCCTCTTCCGCGACGCCTTCGTGAGCTGGGACGAGGAGCTCGTGCTCGACGGCACCATCCGCTACTGGGAAAAGGCGAAGCGCGCGGGCGTCCCCGTGCCTGGCGACTTCGGCGACTTCTGGCGCGACGTCGAGTGGATGGGCCTGCAGCGCCACCTCAAGGTGCTCGGCATCTTCGCGCGCCTGCACCATCGCGACGGCAAGTCCGGGTACGTCGAGGACACGCCGCGCTTCCTGGGCTACGTGCGCCACGCGGTCGCGCGCTACGACGAGCTGGCACCGCTCGCGAGGCTCCTGGACGAGATCGAAGGCCGCGTGACGCACGCCGGCTCCGCGCCCTGATGGCCGCCGCGATCATCCTTGCGGCCGGGCGGGGAGAGCGCCTGCGCCCGCTCACCGACCACCTGCCCAAGCCTCTCGTGCCCGCGGGTGGACGCCCGCTCATCGAGTGGCAGGTGGAACGGCTCGCGCGGGCCGGCTTCACCGATCTCTTCGTGAACCACGCGCACCTGGGCTCGCTCATCGAGGCGGCGCTGGGCGACGGAAGCCGCTTCGGCGCGCGCATCCGTTATTCGGCCGAGTCGCCCGCGCTCGAGGTGGGAGGAGGCATCGCCCAGGCGCTCACGCTCATGGAAGACGCGCCCTTCGTGGTCGTGAGCGGCGACATCCACACGGACTTCGATTACGCCACGCTGCATGCACGCCTGGAATCGATCGCATGCGATCCCGGAACGAGTGCGGCGCACTGGGTTCTGGTGGACAATCCATCCTGGCACGAGCGGGGCGACGACATGTTTGTCGCGGGTGGGCGCGTCCAGCGCAATGGCCCTCGCCTCACCTACGGCAACATCGGGGCCTTCCACCCTTCGCTCTTCCGCGAAGTCGTGCCGGGCACCTGGATGAAGCTCTTTCCGTGGGCGTACCGATTCGTCGACGAGGGGCGCGTCACCGGCGAGCACTACCGCGGGCCCTGGGACAACGTGGGCACGCCAACGCAGCTGGATGCCCTCAACCGGAGGATCTCGACATGACGCTGTACATTCCGCCGCACTTCCGCAACGAGGATCGCGGCGAGCTCCTGGATTTCATGCGCGCGCATGCGTTCGCGACGCTGGTCTCCAGCTCCGACGCGGGCGTCGCCGTGAGCCATGTTCCGCTGCTCGCGGAGGAGCACGGCGGGAAGATCCTGCTGCGCGGCCACGTGGCGCGCGCGAACGCGCAAGGGGAATCGTTGGAAGGCGCGCGCGAGGTGCTCGCGATCTTCCACGGCCCGCACGCCTACGTCTCGCCCACCTGGTACACGAACCATCCGGCGGTGCCGACGTGGAATTACGCGGTCGTGCACGCGCACGGCAACGCGCATCTCACCGGCCCCGACGAGCTGCACGAGATCGTGACCGAGCTCTCCGGCAAGTACGAAGCCGGGAACAACCCGCCGTGGCGCTTCTCCGAGCAGCCGGCCGCCTACGCCGAGTCGATGCTCGGGATGATCGTGGGCTTCGAGATCGAGGTCGAGCGCCTGGAAGCCAAGTTCAAGCTTTCGCAGAACCGGCCCGCGGATGCGCCGCGCGTGATCGAGCGCCTGGAGGCCTCGGGAGAGAGGGAACTGGCCGCCCTCATGCGGCAGCATGCGCCCGTGCCTAAGGGTAAAATCACCGCATGAAACTCGAAAACCCCCTGCAGGCGAAGGTCTTCAAGAAGCGCCGCCAGCGGCTGGCTTCCGGCCTCGAGAACGGCGTGGTCGTCCTGCCGACCGCGCCCGAGCGCTCGCGCAACGCCGATTCCCACTACGATTACCGGTGGGACAGCGGCTTCTACTACCTCACCGGCTTCAAGGAGCCCGAGGCGGTGCTGGTGATGGTGCTGGGCGACAAACCCCGCTCCATCCTCTTCTGCCGCGACAAGAACCTCGAACGCGAGATCTGGGACGGCTTTCGCTTCGGTCCCGAGCTTGCCCGCGAGCAGTTCGGCTTCGAGGAGGCCTACTCGTACGGCGAGCTCGACCAGCGCATGCCCGAGATCCTCGCCAACCAGGACGTGCTGCACACGCCGGTGGGATCGGACGCCGCGTGGGACCAGCGCGTCGCCGGATGGCTGAACGCGGTTCGCGCCCGCGTGCGCACCGGCGTGACGGCTCCCGACCAGATCCGCGACGTGCGCGCTCCCGTGAGCGACATGCGCCTCTTCAAGGACGAGCACGAGCTCGCCGTGATGCGCCGCGCCGCGCAGATCTCGTCGGCCGCGCACGCCCGCGCCATGCGCTTCGCCGAGCCCGGCATGCGCGAGTACCAGGTGGAAGCCGAGATCATCCACGAGTTCTGCCGCAATGGAGCGCGCGCGCCCGCCTACGGCTCGATCGTCGCCGCCGGTGCGAACGCTTGCGTGCTGCATTACCGCGACAACAGCGCGGAGCTGCGCAAGGGCGAGCTCATGCTGATCGATGCCGGCTGCGAGCTGGACAGCTACGCCTCCGACATCACGCGCACGTTTCCCATCGCGGGGCGGTTCTCCTCGGCGCAGCGCGACGTCTACGAGCTCGTGCTCGCGTCCCAGGAAGCGGCGATCAAGGCGGTGAAGCCGGGCGCCGACTTCATCGACTATCACGACGCCGCCACGCGCGTGCTCGTGCAGGGCCTCATCGATTTCAAGCTTTGCAAGGGCAGCGTGGAGTCGGTCCTCGAGGACAACTCGTACAAGCAGTTCTACATGCACCGCACGGGCCACTGGCTGGGCCTGGACGTGCACGACGCCGGCGACTACATGCAGAAGGGCAAGTGGCGCAAGCTGAAGCCCGGCATGGTGCTCACGGTGGAACCGGGCCTCTACATCCGGCCCGCGACCAACGTGCCGAAGAGCTTCTGGAATATCGGCGTGCGCATCGAGGACGACGTGCTCGTCACCGCCAAGGGGCGCGAGAACCTCACGGCCGAATGCCCCAAGACGGTGAAGGATGTGGAAGCCGCCGTCGGCGCCTAGCGCGCGCTTGAGTGGGGCCTGACCTCCTCGACGTTGCCGTGGTCGGCGCCGGTCCGGTGGGCGCCGTCGCGGCGGCGCTCTGCGCGCGCCATGGCCGCCGCGTCGAGGTGTTCGAAGCGCGCACCGCGCCCGCCACCGATGCACGCACCCTGGCCCTGTCGCACGCATCGCGCGAGCTGATCGAATCGGCCGGCGGCTGGCCGCGTTCCGGCACGACCGCGATCGACACGATCCACATCTCACAAAAGGGCGCCCCGGGCCGTACGCTGCTTTCGGCTTGCGACCAGGGGCTCGCCGCGCTGGGCTACACGGTGGGGTTCGGCGCGCTCACGGGAGCGCTCGCGGAAGGGCTCGCGCGCTCCGCAGTGCCTGTTCGCTACGGCTGCGCTTGCGATGAGATCGCGCTCGATGGCGAAGGGGCGACACTTCGTTTCGCCTCCGGCGGGAACGCGCGTGCGCGCCTCCTCGTGCTGGCCGACGGCGGCGCCAATGCTTCGAGGATTCCCGGGCTCGCGTTCCACGAGAAGGATTACGGACAGGTCGCGGTGGTCGCACGCGTCACGGCCGATCGCCCGCACCAGGGCCGGGCCTACGAGCGCTTCACGCCGCAGGGACCGGTCGCGCTGCTTCCGGTCGAAGCCGGCTATGCGCTCGTGTACACCGCTCGTCCCCGCGAGGCCGAAAGGCTTCTCGGCCTGGCCGACGCGACATTCCTGCTCGCACTGCAGGCTCACTTCGGCGACCGTGCCGGCCGCTTCACCGCGGTCGAGGCGCGTGCGAGCTTTCCGCTCAGGCTTCGCGCGATCAACGTTCCGGTCGCCCTGCGCACCGCGATCGTCGGCAATGCGGCGCAGGCGCTCCATCCCATCGCGGGGCAGGGTCTCAACCTGGGGCTGCGCGACGCGGTTACGCTCGCCGACCTCGTGCAAACGGCCCCGGACGATGCGATCGGATCGCCGGGGATGCTGCAAGCGTATGCGGGTTCGCGCCGACGCGACGCCACGCGCGGCATCGCCTT
Source organism: Usitatibacter sp. (assembly GCA_036271595.1). Classification (GTDB taxonomy): domain Bacteria; phylum Pseudomonadota; class Gammaproteobacteria; order Burkholderiales; family Usitatibacteraceae; genus Usitatibacter. The sequence continues at coordinate 7,542 of DATBAI010000024.1, read as the reverse complement.
CACCGATTTCCTGGCCTCCGCGTTCGCCGAGGGCAGCTTCGCGCCCTCCTGGGGACGCGGGCTCGCCCTCACGCTCCTCGACCTGCTGCCGCCCGCGCGCCGCGCGCTCGCGCAACGCATGATCCACGGAGCGGCGCGATGAGGCCAGCGCGAGCGATCGTCGCGGGCGGCGGCCCGGTGGGGCTCGCGCTCGCCTGCGTCCTGCGCGGCTTCGACGTGCACGTGATCGAGGCCGTCGCGCCGCAAATCCCTGCCGAGGCCCTCGACTCCCGTGTGCTCGCCTTGAGCCCCGGCACTCGCGATCTTCTCCGGGACCTGGGCGCGTGGGAGCGCCTCGACAAGGCGCGCATCGCGGCGGTGAAGAAGATGGAGATCTTCGGCGATTCCGGTGCGCGCCTCGCATTCGCGTCGCGTCCCGGCACGGCGCTCGCATGGATCGTCGAGGCGAACCGTCTTGCGCTGTCGCTTCGCGAGGTGCTCGACTCGATGGGAATCACGGTGCATGCGCAGCGCGCCAATGCTTACGGCGCGCAGGCCTCGGCCGCGTGGGCCGACCTGGAGGACGGGGCTCGCGTCGAGGGCGAGATCCTCGTGGGCGCCGACGGCCCCGACTCGCCGGTTCGCCGCGCAACCGGCATCGCCTTCGAGGAGCGGCCGTATGCCGAGGCTGCCGTCGTGGCGCATTTCGATACCGAAGAGCCGCATGGCGGGATCGCGCGGCAGTGGTTCCGCGACGACGGCGTGCTTGCTTGGCTTCCGCTTCCCGGAAACCGCATCTCCATCGTCTGGTCGGCGCCTTCGCAACACGCCGAGCTGTTGATGGCCGAGGCTGCAGCCGGTTTCGAGCGCCGCGTGCGCGAGGCCGGGCACTCGACGCTCGGCGCGATGAAGCTCATCTCGACGCCCGCGAAGTTTCCCCTCAGGTCCATCGACGTGTCCGAGCCCGTCGCGCCGGGCGTGGCGCTGGTGGGCGATGCCGCCCACGCGATCCATCCGCTGGCGGGCCAGGGCATGAACCTCGGCTTCCGGGATGCGCTGGTGCTTTCCGAGACGCTCGCCTCACGCACTGCGCTGGAGCGCCCGGGCGACCTGCGCGTGCTGCGCCGTTACGCGCGATCCCGGCGCGAGGACGTGACCGCGATGCACTTCGTGACCGAGGGCCTCGACCGGCTTTTCGCGAGCGGCGGGACCGGGGCGCGAGTATTCCGTAACCTTGGGTTACGTTTGGTGGACTCACAGGACTGGGCAAAGTCCGCTCTTGCCGATCGGGCAATGCGATAATTGACTACAGTTGTAAGCGACGGGAACTTTTACCGGTGCCCTAACGCTCTAAAATCTCCATCTTTCAGGGGACGTTCATGAGAATTTCCGCTTTCGTCGCCGCGCTCGGATTCGCGCTGGCCGCAGCCGCCGTCCACGCGCAGTCCGACATCGACGCCGTCAAGTCGGAGCTCAAGAAGAAGCTTCCCGATTCGCCCGCTCCCGAGAGCGTGCACAAGACGCCTTACGGCGGCCTCTACGAGATCGTCTCGGGCGGCGAGATCTACTACACGAACGACAAGGCCGACTTCATCGTGGCCGGCTCGGTGATCGACCTGAAGACCAAGGAGAACGTCACCGACGCGCGCATGCGCCAGGTGAACATGATCAAGTGGGACGCCCTCCCGCTCGACCAGGCGATCAAGGTCGTGCGCGGCAACGGCTCGCGCAAGATCGCCATCTTCGAGGACCCGAACTGCGGCTACTGCAAGCGCCTGGAGCGAGACCTTCAGGGCGTGACCGACATCACCGTGTACGTGCTGCTCTACCCGATCCTGTCGCCGGACTCGGTCACGCAATCCAAGGCGATCTGGTGCTCGTCCGATCGCGGCAAGACGTGGCTCGACCACATGGTGCGAGACACCGCCATCAGCGGCGATTCCTCGTGCTCCACGCCGGTGGACAAGATCCTCGCGCTGGGGCAGGCGAAGCGCGTGCACGGCACGCCGACCATCGTCTTCGAGAACGGCGAGCGCATTCCCGGCGCCATCCCGATTTCAGAGATCGAGAAGAAGTTCGCCCAGGTGAAGGTCGCCGCGAACGTCCCCGCCGCGAAGTAGCGCCCTCAGGGCGGGGCGGTGGGAGCCGCGGTAGCCGGTGCTACGGCTCCCGCGGGCACGTAGTCCTTCGGCAGCAGCACCCACATGCGCCCGGACTGGCGCATCTTCCCGGCCTGGGCGCCGGCCGCGTCGCCGAATCCCCAGAAGAAATCCGCGCGCACGCCACCTGCGATGGCGCCGCCCGTGTCCTGCGCGACCATCAGCCGTTCGAGCGGATCGCTCGTATTGGGCCAGGTGGTCGAGAGATAGACGGGGACACCCAGCGGCACCACGCGCGGATCCACCGCGATCGAGCGCTCCGCGGTGAGGGGAACTCCGAGCGCGCCGAGCGGGCCCGAAAGGTCGTTGGCCAGCACGCGGAAGAAGACGTAGCTTGGATTGGCGTTGAGGAAGGCCTGCACGCGCTTCGGATAGTGCCGAGCCCAGTCCTTGATGCCCTGCATCGATGCGCGCTCCGGCGCGATCTCGCCGCTGTCGATCAGCTTGCGGCCGAGCGAGCGGAAGGGATAGCCATTCTGGTCCGCGTATCCCACGCGGATGCGCTCGCCGTTCTCGAGCTCCACCTGGCCCGAGCCCTGGATGTGCAGGAAGAAGAGGTCGATCGCGTCGTCCACCCATACGATCTCGTCGCCCGCGAGCGGCGCGGGGGCCTGGTCGATATCGCCGCGCGCGTAGTACGGCACGACCCGATTGCCCTCGACGCGCCCGCGCAGCCGCCGGTTCTTGAGGTCCGGATACACCGACGAGAGGTCGATGGTGAGGAGGTCCCGCGGCACCGCGTAGATCGGATATCGGTAGCGCTGCGTTCGCGTGCGGCTTCCGTGGAGGAGCGGCTCGTAATACCCCGTCACCATTCCCGTGGATGAATCGTCGGCGTTCACGACGGTCCACGGAAGGAAGTTCAGCTCGAAGAAGTCCGCGACGTCATGCTCCGCGGCGTCCGGGGCTAGCGTCTCCGCTCCGGCGCACGCGCCCTTCCACGCATCCTGCTTCATCAGCACCGCGCAGCTCTTGAGGAACGCATCGAGCGCGGGGTGAAGGGGCTCGCGTCCCCAGTCGGGAAGGTCCTGCCAGCTCGCGACGACGAGGTGGCCGCGATACTCCACTGGAGGCGTGGGCGGCGTGGGTGGAGGCGGAACGGCCGGCGTCGGGCACACCGGTTTTTCCACCGGCGGGCACGCGAGCGGTTCGACCTTCGGTGTTTCGGTGACGCAGCCCGCGAGAATCGCCACTACGCCGACGCACGCCGCGATGGCCGATAATGGGCGCCTGTGATCGAACGGAGCGAAGCGTGGCCTGGGTGTTTTTCGAGATCCTGTTGGTGCTGGCGATCGCGGTCGCGATCGTGTGGTGGACGTTTCCGAAGAAACCTCGCGACGGGGAGGGCGACCTCTGAGCACCCTCAATGGAGGATGCGTGGCACGCTCAACGTGAATTCCGGAATCGGCGCCTCGAAGCGAGTCCCGTCCTCGGCGACGAGCTGGTAGGTGCCGCGCATGGTTCCCACCGCGGTGGGGATCGAAGATCCGCTCGAGTATTCGAACGTGTCGCCGGGCTTCAGCACGGGCTGCTCGCCCACCACGCCCATGCCGCGCACTTCCTGCACCTGGTTGTCCGCGTCGGTGATGATCCAGTGGCGGCTCACGAGCTGCGCGGAGACGTCGCCGTTGTTCGTGATGCGGATGGTGTAGGCGAAGACGTAGCGATCTTCTTCCTCGTCGGATTGGTCGGGAAGGTAGGTCGAATGCGCAGTAACCGCGACGCTGTACTTCTTTGTTGCTGCCGTGGGCATCGCTCGATGGTAGCGTAGAATCGCACGCCTCGCGCACCGGTAACCTCGACCATGGCCGGAAACATTTTCCGCATCGCCCCGAGCATCCTCTCGGCCGATTTCGCGCGCCTGGGAGACGAGGTCCGCGAGGTCATCGCGGCCGGCGCGGACCTCATCCACTTCGACGTGATGGACAACCATTACGTCCCGAACCTCAGCGTGGGGCCGCTCGTGTGCGAGGCGATCCGCCCGATCGCGACCGTGCCCATCGACGTGCATCTCATGGTGAAGCCGGTGGATCGCATCGTCCCGGATTTCGCCAAGGCCGGCGCGCGCATCATCAGCTTTCATCCCGAGGCGAGCGAGCACGTGGACCGCACCCTCTCGCTCATCCACGACGTGGGTTGCAAGGCGGGCCTCGTCTTCAATCCCGCCACGCCGCTCGACTACCTCGATTACGTGATCGACAAGGTGGACCTCATCCTCATCATGTCGGTGAACCCGGGCTTCGGCGGGCAATCGTTCATCCCCTCGGCGCTCACGAAAGTCGCCGCGGCGCGCCAGCGCATCGACGCGGCCCGGCACGAGATCTGGCTCGAGGTGGACGGCGGCATCAAGGCCGACAACATCGCGCAGGCCGCCGCCGCGGGGGCCGACACGTTCGTGGCGGGCTCGGCCATCTTCGGCGAAAAGGATCGGCGCGCGGCGATCCGCCGGATGCGCGAGGAGCTGGGCCGCGTTACAATGCCCTAGCTCGAATCCTCCTACTCGTCCCACATGGCACTTCACGGAAAACGTTTCGGTTGGCGATGGCAAAGCTGGCGCTAGGACGCCAGGGCTTTGGCCATTTCCGAGAAACGCGACCGTGTGGTGACCCGTGACTAAAGACGATTTCCTGGCGCTCTCGCGCGCCGGCTACAACCGAATCCCGCTGCGCCTCGAGACCCTCGCGGACCTCGACACGCCGCTTTCCATCTACCTCAAGCTCGCCAACCGGCCCGGCTCCTACCTGCTGGAATCCGTGATCGGCGGGGAGCGCTTCGGGCGCTACTCGATCGTGGGGCTGCCCGCGCGGGAGCGCATCGAAGCCTCCGGCTCCCGGGTGACCCTCACGCGCGATGGGCAGGTCGCCGAGGAGGGCGACTATGCCGATCCGCTGGAGAGGATCGACGCGTACCTGCGTTCGTTCCGTGCCGCGCCGCTCGGGCCGGAGCTGCGCTTCGCGGGCGGTCTCGCCGGTTACTTCGGCTACGACACCGTGCGCTACATCGAGAAGCGCCTCGCCGGCGCGCGCAAGCCCGATCCCATCGGGCTTCCCACGATCCGCCTGCTGCTCTCCGAGGAGCTCGCGGTGGTCGACAACCTTTCCGGGAAGCTGCACATCATCGTCTATGCCGATCCGGCGCGGGGCGACGCGTACGAGGCCGCGCAGGCGAGGCTGCAGGAGCTGCGCGCGCAGCTGCGAACGCCCGCCGCGCTTCCGCCCCACGAGCCGCGCGCCGCGCTCGAGGCGCCGCGATCCAACGTGGGAGAGAGTGCGTTCTACGCCGCGGTCGCGAAGTGCAAGGAGTACATCTTCGACGGCGACATGATGCAGGTGCAGATCTCCCAGCGCCTCACCCAGGCGTTTCCGTACTCGCCCGTGAACCTCTACCGCGCGCTACGCTCGATCAACCCCTCGCCCTACATGTTCTATTTCGACTTCGGCGACAGCCAGCTCGTGGGCGCTTCGCCCGAGATCCTGGTGCGCCGCGAGGGGCACAAGGTGACGCTGCGGCCCATCGCCGGCACGCGAAAGCGCGGCGCCACGCCCGAGAAGGACCTCGAGATGGAACGCGAGCTCGTAAGCGATCCCAAGGAGCGCGCCGAGCACCTCATGCTGATCGACCTTGGGCGCAACGACGTCGGGCGCATCGCGAAGATCGGCAGCGTGAAGGTCACCGAGACCATGGTGGTGGAGCGCTACTCCCACGTGATGCACATGGTCTCCAACGTCGAGGGCGAAGTCGACCCGGCGCTCACGCCGATGCAGCTCCTGCGCGCGACTTTCCCCGCGGGCACGGTCACGGGGGCTCCGAAGGTGCGCTCCATGGAGATCATCGACGAGCTGGAGCCCGAGCGGAGAAGCGTCTATGCGGGCGCGGCGGGCTACCTGGGGTTCAACGGCAACCTCGACCTCGCCATCGCGATCCGAACCGGCGTGGTGAAGGATGGGAAGCTCCACGTGCAGGCGGCCGCGGGAATCGTCGCGGACTCGATTCCCGAGAACGAGTGGCTGGAGACGAGGAACAAGGCGCGCGCGCTCCTCATGGCCGCCGAGCAGGTTCATGCGGGCCTCGACGCCCCGCTCGCATGAACCTCTATCCCGTGATCCTCGCCGGCGGCAGCGGCACGCGTTTATGGCCGTTGTCGCGCGACTCGTTTCCGAAGCAGTTCCTGGAGCTCCTCGATGGCAAGAGCTCGTTCTGCCGCACTCTCGAGCGCCTCGATGCGCTGGGGCGCGCCCAGCCGGCAACACTGGTGGTGAACGAGGACCACCGTTCCCTGGTCGCCGACCAACTGAAGAAGTGCGGCGAGCGCAAGATCCGGTGCAGGTACGTCGAGCCATTCGGCCGAAGCACGGCGCCGGCGCTCGGAATCGTCGCCTGCGACCTGGTGCGGGAAGATCCCGAGGCGCTGCTGCTGGTGCTGCCGGCCGACCATGACATTCCCGACGACCGGCAGTTCGCCGAGGCTGTCGCGATCGGTTGCTCCGCGGCGGCGCAGGGACGCCTCGTCGTCTTCGGCGTGGCCCCGCAGGGGCCCGAGACGGGCTACGGCTACATCGAGCACGGATCGGACCTTGCGTCGGTTCCCGGCTGCTTCGAGGTCGCGAGCTTCGTCGAGAAGCCGGAGCTCGAGATCGCCAAGCGCCTCGCCGAGTCGGGCCATCACTATTGGAATAGCGGCATCTTCCTCTTCGGTGCGCGGACGTACCTTGCCGAGCTCGAGCGCTTCGAGCCCGAGATCGCGAAGTCGTGCCGCGACACCGCCCAGGCAAGCGTTGCCCAGGGCGACGCGCGCCGCATCGATGCCGCCACTTTCGGGAAGTGCCGGTCACTCTCGATCGATCACGCGGTGCTGGAGCGCACGGACCTCGCGGCGGTCGTGCCTGCGCGCTTCCGCTGGTCGGACATCGGATCATGGGATGCGCTGTGGGAGCGCGCGGCCAAGGACGAGAACGGCAACAGGCTCGACGGCGACGTGCGCGCGATCGACCTCGAGAACTGCTTCATCCATTCGGACAAACGCCTCGTGGTCGGAATCGGTCTCGAGGACGTGGTGGTCGTCGACACCACCGACGCCCTGCTGGTCGCCCATCGCGGCGACACCCAGCGCGTTCGCGAGGCGGTCGATCAGCTGCGAAGCGAGGGGCGCGCCGAAGCTGTCACGCATCACACGGTGCATCGCCCGTGGGGCTTCTATGAAGAGCTCACGCATGCCGACCGCTTTCGCGTGAAACGCATCACCGTCGTTCCGGGCGGGAAGCTCTCCCTTCAGTACCATCACCACCGCGCCGAGCACTGGGTCGTGGTGAAGGGTACGGCGCGGGTCACGAAGGGAGAACACGTGAGCCTGCTCGCCGAGAACCAGTCGATCTACATCGACCTTGGCGAGGTGCATCGCCTCGAG
>DATBAI010000023.1:0-26067 GCA_036271595.1 Usitatibacter sp. | reverse complement strand
GCTGTCCCAAGCCGAGAGGCATCCCAGCACCTGCGCGGCAAACGCTTCGTTCACCTCGACCGCGTCGATGTCCCGGAAGCCAAGCCCGTTTCGCATCAGCATGGGCGTGATCGCATGGACAGGGCCCAGCCCCATCTCGGCGGGATCGAGAGCGCCCCAGTTCGCATCCACGACGCGCCCGAGGGGCTTCAAGCCGTACTCCTGGACCGCATCCTCGGACGCGAGGATCAGCATGGCGGCCCCGTCCGTCACCTGCGAGGAATTCCCCGCCGTGACGTTGCCGTAGATGCGGTCGAATACCGGCTTCAGCTTCGCGAGCTTCTCGACGCTCGAATCGCGCCGCACGCCGTCATCCATCGCGTACACGGTGCCGTCGGGCCCATACATCGGCTCGACCTCGCCCGCGAAATGGCCGTTGTCCTGGGCGAAGGCCGTGCGCCGATGCGATTCGACCGCGTACTCGTCCATCATCTGGCGCGTGATGCCGAAGCGCTGCGCGACGATTTCCGCCGTCGAGCCCATGGAGAGCTTCACGATGGGGTCGGTCAGCCCGCGAAGGATCGCGATCACGGGTGCCAGGTAGGAAAGCCGGAACTTCACCGCCTGCGCGGCCTTGGCGCCCGCGCCCCTGGCCGCATACCACGCGGCAAGCCAGTTCACCATCGCAGGGCCATAGAGGAGCGGCGCATGGCTCATCGCATCGGTGCCGCCGGCGAGCACGAGGCTCGAACGTCCCGCGACGATGTTGATCGCCGCCGAGTCGAGCGCCTGGAGGCCCGAGGCGCAATTACGCATCACCGTCCACGCCGGCACTCTCTCCCCGCATCCCACGCGAAGCGACACCACGCGAGCGATGTTCGCCTCATCGGCCGAGGGCATCGCCGCGCCCAGGATCACCTCGTCGAAGGCGTCGGGCTCGAATGGCTGGCGCAGCAGCAGCGCCCGCGCCGCGTTGACCGCGAGGTCCGAACCGGTGAAGGGCCCGAGACCCGTCCTCGCCTTGAGGAACGGCGTGCGGGCCCCGTCTACGACATAGACGCGGCGGGCACCTTTTTCTTGTCCTGCGATTGCCATGGGTCGTCCTCCCGTCTCGCGCCGCGCGCGAGGTCGTGCTCGAAGTCATCCACCTTCACGACGTCGTGGCGCAGCCGGTCCGTGTACTCGAGGTGGTCGTGCTCCTCGCGCGTGATGATGCCCTGCGCGAGGGCCGTGGCGCGGCGTTCGGCGAGCGTGCGCTGCGGCAGGAGCCCCTCCTTGGAGGCCTTGCGCAGCTTCGCGTCGATCGCGTCGGCCTTGATGGTGGCGTGCATCGCGTGCTCGAGGCGCCCGATCACGTCGTTCTCGTCGTCGGGGATGTAGGCCCCGCTGGTCAGGCGGTCGCGCACGGGGCCAGGCGTGAGGACGAGCGTCGCCACTTTCGCGCCGACCTTGTCGAACGGCGCGTTCAGCGTGAGGCCCTTCGGGAAGACCAGCAGGCGCAGCCACGCCGCCACGAAGCGGTTGGGAAAGTTGTCGAGCACGCCGTCGATCGCCACCTGCAGGCGGAAGAACGTGTCGAACATGCTCCAGTCGAGGAGCGGCCGGTCGTCCTTCTGGTGACCCTCGTCCTGATAGCGCTTGATCGTGGCCGAGCCGATGTAGAGGAGCGACAGGATGTCGCCCAGCCGGGCGGAGATCTTCTCGCGGCGCTTGAGGCTGCCTCCGATCACGAACATCGAGATGTCCGAGAGGAGCGCGAAGGCCGACGAGAAGCGCGTCATCATCTGCAGGTAGCGCCGGGTTTCCGGCACGCCCGGCACCGAGACCGTTTCCCCGCCGGTGAGGCCGAGGTACAGCGAGCGCGCGGCGTTCGAGACGGTGAAGGCCATGTGGCCCCAGAGCGCCTTGTCGAAGGCGCCCAGCTCGTCGGCGCCCGCCGCGGCGATTTCCTTCAGCACGAACGGATGGCAGCGGATCGCGCCCTGGCCGAAGATGATCATCGAGCGCGTGAGGATATTGGCGCCCTCCACCGTGATCGCGATGGGAATCGTCTCGTAGGCGCGCCCGAGGTAGTTGTTCGGCCCCATCATGATCCCCTTGCCGCCATGGATGTCCATGGCGTCGTTCAGGATCTGGCGCATGCGCTCGGTCATGTGGTACTTGCAGATCGCCGAGATGACCGAGGGCTTCTCGCCGAGGTCGAGCGCGGCCATCGTCATGCGCCGCGTGGCATCCATCATGTAGGTGTTGCCGCCGATCCGCGCGAGCGGCTCCTCGACCCCTTCGAACTTGCCGATGGGCGTGCGGAACTGCGAGCGCACGCGCGCGTAGGCGCCGGTCGCGCGCGTGCTGAGCTTGCCCGCGGCCATCGACATCGACGGGAGCGACACCGCCCGCCCCGCGGCGAGGCACTCGACCAGCATCCGCCACCCATGGCCCACCTGCTTCTCGCCGCCGATGATCCACGACATCGGGATGAAGACGTCCTTGCCCGAGTTGGGCCCGTTCATGAAAGCACCCGAGAGCGGAATGTGGCGGCGCCCGATGTTCACGCCCTTGTGCGTCGTGGGAATGAGCGCGAGGGTGATGCCGAGATCCTCCTTGCCGCCCAGCAGCTTCTCGGGATCGAAGAGCTTGAAGGCGAGGCCGAGGATGGTGGCCACCGGTCCCAGCGTGATGTAGCGCTTCTCCCACGTGAGGCGCACGCCGAGCACCTCGCTACCCTCGTGCATGTCCTTGCAGACGATGCCGAAGTCGGGAATCGCGCCCGCATCGGAGCCGGCTTCCGGATTGGTGAGCGCGAAGCACGGAATCTCCAGCCCCTTGGCGAGGCGCGGCAGGTAGTGGTCCTTCTGCGCCTGCGTGCCGTAGTGGATGAGGAGCTCGGCCGGCCCCAGCGAGTTGGGCACCATGACCGTGACGGCGCACGTGCCGCTGCGCGTCGAGATCTTGGTGACGATCTCGGAGTGCGCGAAAGCGGAGAAGCCCAGGCCGCCGTACGACTTGGGGATGATGATCCCGAGGAAGCCCTTCTCGCGGATGAATTTCCACACCTCGGGCGGCAGGTCCATGCGGTTGTGGGTGATGTCCCACTCGTCCAGCATCCCGCAGAGCTCCTGCACCGGCCCGTCGATGAAGGCCTGCTCCTCGGCCGAGAGGCGCGCCTCGCGATAGGCGAGCATCTTCTTCCAGTCGGGCTTGCCGGTGAAGAGGTCCGCGTCCCACCAGATGCTGCCGGCGTCGAGCGCTTCCTGCTCGGTCTGCGAGATCTGCGGCAGGATCTTCTTGTAGACGCCGAAGATCGGCCCCGTCACGACCGCTCGGCGCAAGGGCTTCACGATGGAGAGCACGGCGAAGACGCCGACCACGATCCAGAGCGACGAGATCACGGCGAGCGGCGTCGCGGTCGACCGTTCCAGGGCAAGCACACCCGCCGCCATCGCGATGGACCACGCGAGGCCGTTGGCGCGGTGGTAGGCGAGTGCCCATGCGACGGCGATGGCACCGAGGACCGAAGCGAACGTGAACATGAGGGCCATGGCGAAGCTCCTTGTCAGCCGCCCGAGACCAGCTCGAGCTTGCGGGAATCGGCGAGCGGCGGCGCCCTGAGGCCCGCCACGAGGAAGGGGGCGAGGCGCTGCAGCAGCAGCTCGTCGTCGTACTTCTCGAAAGCCGTCACCTGCGCGAAGAGCTTGAGCGCGTCGGTGCCGGCGAGGGTATAGGAAAGGGCGCCCATCACGAAATGCAGGCGCCACGTGAGCTCCTGGCGCGTGAGCTGCGGCAGCGCCAGGTGGAAAGCCTCCTTGTAGCGCGCGATCATCCCGGCGTATTGCGCGGAGAGGAAATTGCGGATGAAGGGTGCCGGATCGGCGTAGGCGCGGCCCAGCAGGCGAAGGAAGTTCTTGCCCCCGCGCCGCTCATCGCGCGCCAGGCGTAGCGCCGGAACCAGCATCGCGAAGAGGATCTTCTCCACGCTGGGCGCGCGCTCGCCGGCCTCGCGCTCCATGCGCTCCAGGAGCTCGATGCGCTCCTGGTTCATGGGATCGAGCCGGCGCGTGAGCACCGCCTGGAAAAGCTCTTCCTTGCTGCCGAAGTGGTAGTTGACCGCGGCGAGATTCACGCCGGCCGCGGAGGTGAGGCCCCGGAGACTCGTCGCCTCGAAGCCGTGCTCCATGAACTGGGACTCGGCGGCGTCGAGGATACGGGTCTTGGTGTCCGCGGAAGCCGCGTCCTGCGGGACGCTTTTGCGGGCCGGACGCGAAGCGGGCATGGGGTGGGTCCGAATTCAAACGGGCGTTTGAATTCTACCCCACCCCGAACTTTTACGTTATCTGCCCAGCGGTTCGTTCTCGGCGAGGCGCGCGCGCTCTTCCTCGTGCACCCGGGCGACTTCGCGCTTGTGGTCCCGGTGTGCGAGGCGGCGATTCTCCTCGTCGTTGCGGCGTGCCTGCTCGTCTTCCTTCCTGACGCGTTGCTTGTTGACGAGCACTCCGGCGCCACAGCCGATGGCCGCGCCGAGGAGCGTGTTGTTGCCGCTCACGGTGTGGCCGACGACGCCACCGGCAGCGCCCCCGACGAGGCAGCCTTTTTCATTGGTGCCGAGCGCGGAAGCGCCCAGCGGCGCCGCGGCAAGGCCGGCCGCGACGATGAAAGTGATGACGCGAGCGTTCATTGCGATCTCCTCGAGTGTGACCTCGATTTTCCCAAGGCGGTGGACAGCCGCCTATCGGCCCACGTCGCGACGATTTGTCGGCGCAGTCTTGCGCAAGGTCGGCCCGCCCGCTAGAAAGCGGTTACGCGCGCGGCTCGACCGTACCCTGCATGAATCGCCGCGCCCGGCGCCGGCCCGCGCCGATCGCGAGCGAGATGAGCGGCCAGAGGAGCAGGACGATGGCGAGCGTGGTGATCGAGCCCACCAGCGAGTTGGAGAAGAAGACTCCCATGTCGCCCTCGGCGCCGATCATGGAGAGCCGGAAGGAATCCTCCGCGCGGCTGCCCAGCACCAGGGCGAGGGTGAGCGGCGCCACGGGCACGCCGATCTTCTTCAGCACATAGCCCAGCACGCCGAAGACCAGCATCAGGTACATGTCGAACATCGCGTTCTGGATCGCGAAGGCGCCGATCGCGCACGACACCACGATCATCGGCGCGATCGCGGCGAACGGCACGCGCAGCACCGCGGCGAAGAGCGGCACCGTGGAAAGCACCATCACCAGGCCCACGATGTTGCCGAGGTACATCGAGGCGATGAGGCCCCAGACGAACTCCTTGTGCTCGACGAAGAGCAGCGGCCCCGGGTTGAGTCCCCACACCATGAGCCCGCCCAGCAGGATCGCGGCCGTGCCCGAGCCCGGGATGCCGAGCGAGAGCATCGGCAGCAGCGCCGCTGTGCCCGAAGCGTGCGCGGCCGTCTCGGGCGCGAACACGCCCTCGATGCGGCCCGTGCCGAACGACTCGGGATTACGCGACATGCGCTTGGCGAGGTTGTAGCCCATGAAGGACGCGGCGATCGCCCCGCCCGGCGTGATGCCGAGCCAGCAGCCGATCGCCGACGAGCGCAGCAGCGTCCACCAGTACTTGGGAAGATCCTTCCACACCTTGAGCACCACCCGCAGGCTGATCTTCGCGGCATGCCCGCGCAGCGCGAGGCGCTCCTCCATCGTGAGCAGGATCTCGCTGATGCCGAAGAGCCCGATCACCGCGACCAGGAAATTCACGCCGCGCATCAGCTCCGATGAACCGAACGTCATGCGCAGCTGCCCCGAGACGGTATCCATGCCGATCCCGGCGAGGAGGAGGCCCAGCGCCATCGAGATGATGGTCTTGTGCTTGGCCTCGCGCCCCAATCCCACGAACGAGCAGAACGTGAGCAGGTACACGGCGAAGAACTCGGGTGGCCCGAACTTGAGGGCGAAGTCCGCGATGCGGGGCGCGAGGAACGTGATGAGGAGCACCGCCACCAGCGAGCCGATGAACGACGAGGTGAATGCCGCCGTGAGAGCTTCGGCGGCCTGGCCCTTCTGCGCCATGGGGTAGCCGTCGAAGGTCGTCGCCACCGACCATGCCTCGCCGGGGATGTTGAAGAGGATCGAGGTGATGGCGCCGCCGAAGAGCGCACCCCAGTAGATGCAGGAGAGCATCACGATGGCCGAGGTCGGGTCCATCGTGAAGGTGAGCGGCAGCAGGATCGCGACGCCGTTGGGCCCGCCCAGGCCGGGCAGCACGCCCACGAAGATGCCGAGCGAGAGGCCGAGCAGCATGAGCAGCAGCGTCTTCCAGGTGAGGAGGACGGTGAAGCCGTAGAACAGGAGGTGGAAGGATTCCAAGGCCTAGTAGCCGAAGAGGTGCTCGAGCGGACCCTTGGGCATGATCACGTCGAACGCGATCTCGAAGGTCACGAACATCGCCACCGAGAAGACGAGCGCCGTGACGATCGCCTTCCACCACGCGATGCGGCCGATCACCCGCATGAAGCCCGCGATGAGGAGGAAGCTCGCGACGTAGAGGCCGAGCCACGACGTGACCGGGACGAAGAGCACCGTGGGCACGAGCACCGCGAGCACGCGCTTCATCTGGTTCACGGTGACGAAGCCCTCGGACGGGACGCGGCGGGAAACGGCGATCTCCCGCCCGATGCCGTACACGCAGGCGCCCGCGAGGATGATCGCGACGTAGAAGGGGAAGTAACCCGCCTGCGGGCCCGTCGACTCCCAAGCCGCTCCCGTGCGCCAGTTGTCCCACATCATGAGGACCGCGAACGCGAGCAGGACCGCCAGCGTGCCGACCTCGACGGTGCGGGTGCTCGTGATGTCGGGCGAATCGTCCGGCGGCTCGTCCGGCTCGACGACGATGGCCGTGCCGGGGTCGCTCACTTCGCGACGAAGCCGGCTTCGGTCATGAGGCTCTTGTTGAGGGCGTCGTCCTCCTCGAGGAACTTGAGCATGTCGCTACCCGAGTACCAGACCGGCTTCAATGCCTGCTTCTCCATGTATTCCTTGTACTCGGCCGTTTGCGTGATCTTCTTGAAGAGATCCACGTAGAACGCCTGCTGCTCGGGCGTGACCTTCGCGGGAAGGAACATGGCACGCAGCATCTGGTAGGAGACGTCGAGGCCCTCGCTGGGGCACGTCGGAATGTCGTTCCAGGACATCGACCCGGCGACCTTGCCCTTGTACTGGATGCGCTCCTTCGAGAAGACGCACAGGGCCCGCACCTGGCCCGCGCGCCACACCTCGAGGTTCTCCGAGGGGTTGTTCACGTTGGAGGCCGTATGGTTGCCCACGAGCTGGGTTGCGGCCTCGCCGCCCGACTTGTAGGGAAGATAGGCGAACTTCGCGCCCGTCTTCTTCTCGATGAAGACGGTGAGCACATTGTCCTCGCGCTTGGAGCCCGTGCCGCCCATCTTGAACGGCGGGCTGGCCTTCTTGGCCGCGTCGATGAATTCCTTCGTGTCCTTGTAGGGGAGCGTCGTGTTATCCCAGAGCACGAACTCGTCCAGGGCGAGCACCGAGACGGGCGTGAGCTCGCGCCAGTTGAACGGGATCTTGGCCGAGAGGGGGAGCATGTAGATGAGCGAGTAGGCGAGGAGGACCCGGTTCGGGTCGCCTGCGCTTTCCTTCATGTACATCAGCGCCTCGCCGCCGGAGGCGCCGCCCTTCAGCGACACCACCATGGGCTGCTTCATGAGGCTGTTCTTCTGGATGGCGGCCTGCATCATGCGCGCCATCTGGTCGGAGGCGCCGCCCGCGCCGGCCGCGACGACGATCTCCACGGGCTTGGTGGGCTCCCACGCGAAGGACGGGGCTGCGAGGAACGATGCGGCGACGGCCGCTACGATGGCGGCAATGGGCTTCTTCATGGGGACTCCTCCGGTAATGTCACGCTATTCTAGTCGGAAGATTAACCAACTGACCGTATCGATGCGACCCATCGGCATTGTGTTACTGCTGGCCGCGGCGGCCGCGGGCCTGCCCGCCGCCGCCATCCTCATCCGCGCGGACCGGAACGACTCCGAGTACCTCGAGATGGCTTCGAAGTACACGTCGTCGGTGGCGATCGGCATCCCCGGCGGCGGCGAGGGCGTGCTGATCGCGCCGCGCTGGGTGCTCACCTCCGCGCAGGTGGGAAGCGCGCTGCGGGAAATGAAGTCGCTGCCGACCCTCACCTTCGCCGGGCGCGGCGACGATATCGAGGATGTGCTCGTATACCCGACATGGCGCCCGGGCACGCCCTCCTCCGATCTCGCCCTGGTGCATCTCAAGCGGGCAGTGCGCGGCGTGAAGCCTACCCGCCTTTACAAGCCCGACGACGAGGGCGGCCGGGCCGTCGTGATCGTGGGGCATGGCGCGACCGGCAAGATCGGGGCCGAGCCCCCCACCAACGACGGGAAAGCGCGCGCCGCCATCAATACGGTCGATCGCGTCTCGCCGAAGGTCCTCACGCTCCTCGTGAAGAAACCGGAGGAAGCGTCGGACCTGCAAGGCGCGCTCTCCCCCGGCGACCGCGGCGGGCCCGCCTACATCCAGGAGAAGGACGATCTCTTCGTCGCGGGTATCGCGATCGGGCCCGACGATGCCCCCGGGAGCACCGCGCAGCTCTACACGCGCGTCTCGGCTTTCGTGCCGTGGATCGAGTCGACGATCCTCAAGGCTGCGCAGGACGAGCTGCGCGAGCAGCTGGACACGCCGGGGAGCTGATCGCGGTCAGGACGCCGGAGAAATGGAGCGGATCCGGCGATGCGGCAACGCCGCGCTGTAGGTCGCCTGGCAAAGCACGTTGCCGCAGGTCACGTTCGCGTTCACGAAAGTGCGGGCCACGAATCCGACGACGGGCTGCCCCGCAACCAGGAACTTGCCGGTAGTCGCGGTGCCTGTCGCCAGGTTCGTAGCGGTCGATGCGGTTGTACTGACGAGGCTGGTAAAGATCGGCTGTGGCCAGACCATGCCTCCATTTGCGAACGGCGTTTGGACGGCTGGGTTCAGCGCCAATCGCGGAAGCGTCGCCGGTTGAGTGAGGGTGTTCACGGAAGCGAGGACGTCGGAGGTCGCCGAGCCGTTGGTCGGGTCATTGCGGATTGCAAACACGGTCGCCGCCCAACAGATCTCGTAACCGTTCGGTGGCTCGGGATCGAATCCCGTGCCCGCGAACCAGGAGTCTTGCTCTCGGTCGTAGACAGTGAAGTATGGATCGAGGCAGCCGCCATTGGAGAACGTCGGCGCTCCGGGAATCCGTAAACGGCGCAGCGGATGGGTTTCGACCCAATCCGTCTTCGACGCCGTGGTGGCGTCAAGCACGTATTCGTTCTCCGTGGCGCCCGCGGCCAACACGGCTCCGATCGCATCGAGCCCGTTCGCCATGACAAGCCGGTAAGCCACATTGTCGACCACAATGGAAGCCACGGGATCGATCGCCGGTGAATCGAAATCCGGCTGCGCCGATCCGGGATCGCCGTACATCACCCTCGAGGATACCGAAGCGAGAGCCGTGGCGGCATAGCTCACGTCGAGGCCGGTGTTGATATTGATGAGCGTTGCGTTGCCATGAAGGCCGCCGCTCGGCCCCCCGAGGGACTCGAGCGGTGCCGGATTGAGCTTCACCGCCGTACAATTTCGCTTGCCGGTGGCGTCCTGCGTCAATCCTGCTGGCAGCGTCGCCATCTCGATCATTTCGAAATAACCCTCCCGTGCCCGCCCGGCTCCCGTGCCGAGGCCATCGTCGTTCGCGCCGGAATATGAGGAGCTCACGAATGCCTGGCCCGCTTCAGGTAGCGGCGGATTCGTGCATGACGCGTCGCGGGACACGATGCGCGCACCGCCCCCAGCATCGGGAATGACCGCCGCAGTCCATATGTCCCCGCCGCCGAGGTAGACATTGATGTCGAAGACCTGGCGGCCATTCAGTCCCTCGCGGAAGCGGACCTTGATGACCTTCGAGTCTCCGGTCGCGTTGGCTACCGACAGGAGCGTGTTGTAGGCGTCCGCCCCGGAAGCCTGCACCGTGTAGTACGGATAGATGAGGATCTGCCCGGTGCCCTCGGCGTCGAGATAAACGGCCCTCGCGGGCAGTGCGCCAAGGAGCAGGGTCGCGACGAGCGAAAGGAAGGATGCGTTTCGTGACATGCGGCCTCCAGGACGACGCTGCGCCATAAAGTCGATCATCCGAGAGCCTGCTCCAGGTCCCAGAGGATGTCGTCGATGCTTTCCAGGCCGATGGACAGTCGCACCATGTCCGGCGGCACTCCCGCTTTCTTCTGCTGCTCCTCGTCCAGTTGCCGGTGCGTGGTGGAAGCCGGATGGATCACGAGCGATTTCGCATCCCCGATGTTGGCGAGGTGCGAGACGAACGTGAGCGACTCGATGAACTTCACGCCGGCGTCGAAGCCGCCTTCGATCCCGAACGAGAGGAGCGATCCCGCGCCCTTGGGCATGTAGCGCGCCGCGAGCGCGTGGTAGCGATTGCCGGGAAGCCCTGGGTAGCTTACCCACGAGACCTTGGGATGCGATTCGAGGAACTTCGCGACGGCCATCGCGTTCGAGCAGTGGCGGTCCATGCGAACCGGGAGCGTCTCGATGCCCTGCAGCAGGAGCCACGCGTTGAAGGGCGAGATCGCGGGGCCGAAGACGCGCAGCACCTCCATGCGCGCCTTCATGGTGAAGCCGAAGTCGCCGAAGGTCTCGTAGAACTTCACGCCGTGGTATCCGACAGAAGGCTCCGTCATCGACGGGAACTTGCCGTTGTCCCACGGGAACTTGCCGCTCTCCACCACGACGCCGCCCATGGTCGTTCCGTGGCCGCCCAGGAACTTGGTGGCCGAGTGCACCACGATGTCCGCGCCGTGGGCGATCGGCTGGCAGAGGTATGGCGAGGCCGCGGTGTTGTCCACGATGAACGGCACTCCCGCCTCGTGCGCGATCTTGCCGATCGCCTCGATGTCGATCATGTTGATCGCCGGGTTGCCGAGCGTCTCGGAAAAGATCGCCTTGGTGTTGGGCTTGAGGGCCTTGCGGAAATTCTCCGGGTCGTCGGGATCGACGAGCGTCGCCTCGATGCCCAGCCTGGCGAAGCTCACGGCGAGCATCGTGTAGGTGCCGCCGTAGAGCTTCGAGGACGAGACGATATGGTCGCCACTCTGCAGCAGGTTCATGAAGGCGACCATCTCCGCCGCCTGGCCGGAGGCGGTGGCCACCGCGGCGCGCCCGCCCTCGAGCGCCGCGACGCGCTCCTCGAAGACGGCGGTGGTCGGGTTCGAGAGGCGCGTGTAGACGTTGCCGAACGTCTGGAGGTTGAAGAGGCTCGCGGCGTGTTCGGCGCTGTCGAAGACGTACGACGTAGTCTGGTACAGCGGCACCGCGCGCGAGCCCGTCTGGGCGTCCGGTATCTGCCCGGCGTGCAGGCAGAGCGTCTCGAAACCGAACTCCCTGTCGGCCATCTACCTTACTGCCGCCTGTCCGGCCCTGGTGCGATCGAGCACGGTCATCGCGGAGGCGACCACGCCCGCCACATCGGAGACGTTGCTGGGAATGATCATCGTGTTGCTCGCCTTGGCGAGGTTGGCGAAGGCTTCGATGTACTGGCCCGCGACCTTGAGGTTGGCCGCCTCCATGCCGCCGGGCCCCGCGATCGCCGCGGCCACGACGCGCACCGCGTTCGCCGTGGCGTCGGCCACGAGCTGGATGGCCCCCGCTTCGCCGGCGGCCTTGTTGATCTGCGCCTGCTTCTGGCCCTCGGACTCGAGGATCGCCGCCTGGCGCGCACCGTCGGCCACGTTGATCTCCTGCTGGCGCTTGCCCTCGGAGGTCGCGATCACGGCGCGCTTCTCGCGCTCGGCGGTGATCTGCGCCTGCATCGAGCGCAGGATCGATTCCGGCGGCGTGAGGCTCTTGATCTCGTAGCGCAGCACCTTGATGCCCCAGGTGCGGCCGGCCTCGTCCAGCACCGTCACCACCATGTGGTTGATCTCGTCGCGGCTCTCGAAGGTCTTGTCGAGCTCCATCTTGCCGATCGCCGAGCGCAGCGCCGTCTGCGCGAGCTGCGTGATCGCCTGGATGTAGTTGGACGAGCCGTAGGAGGCGAGGCGCGGATCGACCACCTGGAAGTAGAGGATCCCGTCCACCGAGAGCTGGGTATTGTCCCTCGTGATGCAGACCTGCTCGGGCACGTCGAGCGGCACTTCCTTCAGAGAGTGCTTGTACGCGACGCGGTCCATGAACGGCACGATGAGGTTCAGGCCCGGCTCCAGCACCCGGAAGAACTTGCCCAGGCGCTCCACGACCCACGCGTTCTGCTGCGGCACGATGCGCACGCCTTCGGCCACCAGCACCACGAACATCGCGATGATGAACGTGGCGACGGTGAGTCCGGCGCTCTTGGTAAGGGAAAAGACCGCGATGGTGAGGATGACCGCGATGAGGGTCTTGCCGAACATGGTGGTACTCCCTGTTTTGTTGGTGTTCGACGCCGTTGCTGGATGCGGTCAGTGCGCCGGGGGCGCCGCCGCGACGAGGAGCGTGTTGCCGTCCTGCCCTTCGATGTAGAGCGTGGTGCCGGGCGCCGGGTGATGGCCGTGATGCGCGAGGCGCGCGTCCCACGTGCTGCCGCGATACTTCACGCGGGCGATGTTCGCGGTCTCGTTCGCCCAGCCTTCCAGGACCACGGGCTGGCCGCGATCGAGGAAATTCGAGCCCTGCGGGGTCACGGGCTGCCGGACGTGCCAGACGCGCACGAGCCACGCCCCGACGACCGCGACGACACCGGCCACGAGGGCCTGGACCACGAACCCGGCCCCCGCCCAGGCGGCGATCGCTCCGGCGAAGGCGCCGACGCCCACCACCACGAGGTAGAACGTGCCGGTGACAAGCTCCGCGATGACCAGGACGAAGCCAGCCACCGCCCAGACAAGCCAGGTTTCAAAATCCATCGTGTCCTCCGTATCGCGTTTCGTGCGTTATCCGGTACGTCATAGCCCGGCGCGCCTTGCCGAAATCACCTTGGTATTGACCCCGGCCCAGCCCAGGCCGCCGAAGAACCTTCCATGCTCGATCTTCATGCAGCGATTCTCGACCACCTGGAGCCCCGCGGCCTCCGCCAGGGCGCGCGCCTGGGGGCTTTCCACGCCCAGCTGCATCCAGAGCACTTTTGCGCCGATGGCGATCGCCTCCCCGGCGAGCGCCGGGATCTCGGCGCTTTTCCGGAAGCAATCGACCACGTCCACCTTCTCCGGGATGTCGGCCAGGCGCTTGTAGGAACGCTCGCCGAGCACCGTCTCGTAGGCCGGGTTCACGGGGATCACGCGGTAGCCGTGCTCCTGGAGGTACTTGGCCGCGAAGAAGCTCGGCCGGTGCCATTGGGCGGAAAGCCCTACAACTGCAACGGTGCGGCACCCCTTCAGGATGCGCCGGACCTTGTCGCTGTCGTCCATGGGGGGGTTGGCGTACCTATAATCGGATCATGGATTCTACCTTGCTGCGCATGAGCGCTTTCCTGGCCCGCGGGTGCGCGCTCCTGGCCCTCGGCGCCTGCCTGGGCGCCCACGCCTACAACCACGTCGATACGGTGCAGCCCATCGCGCCGGGCAAGCTGGCGGTCGCGTGCACGAACATCGACCAGGATGCTTCCCTCATCGCACCGGGCGCCTCGGCCTCCGACTATTGGGAGGGGCGCAACGGGCACTACATCACGGACATCCTGCGAAACCCGCAGGCCGCGGTGCACTTCACGGCGCAGGTCCCGGACAAGAGAAACCTCTACGTGAACCACGCGGGCGGCACGATCCCGTATGTCGCGATCGTCTGCTATCCGACCGGCGCCTCGAACATCGATGCCGACTACGCCCTCCCGGGCACGGGCGACGTGATTCCCCACATGCAGAAGCCGGGTGCCGCGCCGCAGATCATTTCCGCCAACGAATACGCGTCCACCCTCAATCCCGGGTTGCCGCTGCCCAATAACCCGGGGCCGATGGCGCTTCCGCTCATCGTGTACTCCCACGGCCTCACCGGCAGCCCGATCAGCTCGGGCTACGTGGAGGTGATGACCGAGCTCGCGGCGCAAGGCTTCATGGTCGCGGGCGTCTTCCACGGCGATCCGCGCTTCTCGCGCGTGCGCATCGAGGACCTGAGCGACTTCGTCTACCTCTTCACCAACTTCGCCGACGTGGTCGAGCTGGAGATGGTGCGGCCGCTGTCGCTGAAGCAGATGCTGGATCTCCTGCTCGCGGATCCGGGGCTTTCCCCCGGCATCGACGCGACGCGCATCGGCGGCTTCGGCGCGAGCATGGGTGGCGCGGCGATGACGATGCTCGCGGGGGCGGATGCCTCGACCACGCTGGGCGAGCATTGCGACACGCCCGAGCACGATCCGCGCATTCGCGCTTTCGTGGGCTACGTCCCGTGGGCGGGCTATTCGTTCCTGAACGGTTTCTGCCAGCAGCAGTCGGGCGCGAAGCTCGTGAACCGCCCCTACCTCGCGATCTCGGGCACCGCGGACACCACCGCGCCGCTCACGCAGATGAAGCAGGCCCTCAACAACTTCACCAACACGCGCTACATGGTGGAGTGGCAGGACGGCAAGCACGAGCTGCGCCCCGAGGACGTGGGCGACCTCTTCACCTGGATGGTGACGTACTTCAACGCCTACCTCGACGTGAAGTCGGACCCGGGCGCCTTCGGCCGCTTCGTGCGCATGAATACCGTGGTGGGCGGCCGCGACGATTCGATGACGGTGGATGTCCACATGCCCTTCGCCCTCGCGAACGACGAAGTGATGGTGCGCGAGCTCTACAACACCAACATCAACCACTACTACATCACCGGCCGCGCCGAAGAGGCGTTCTCGATCATCGATTTCCCCGGCCCCAACGGATGGGAGCTCACGGGGATGGGGTTCAAGGCGTGGCCAATCCAGCCCACGGATCCATCGCTGGCGAGCGTGGCGCCCGTCTGCCGCTTCGACTTGAACGGCCACGCGAGCACGACGATGGCGTTCTTCACCGCGAGCGCCAGCGATTGCGCGTCGCTCAAATCCGCCGGCAGCGGCTGGCGCTTCGACAGCATCCCTTTCTACATGCAGCCCGTGGACTCGCAACAGCGCTGCCCCGATGGCTACATCGGCGTGAACCGCGCCTACAACCAGGGCGCCGCCCACTTCGACTCGAACCACCGCTACAGCACCAGCGACTCGACGATGCACGACCTCGAGCGCGAAGGCTGGGTCTACGAAGCCACGGTGATGTGCTCGCGGCCCTAGGCCCGGCGCGTACAGCTAGTAGACCGTTTCGACGTTCACGCTGAAGACGTAGCCGTTGCCGCGCTCGGTGCGGATGTAGCACGGCCGCGTAGGATCGTCTTCGATCTTGCGGCGCAGGCGCATGATCTGGATGTCCACCGCCCGGCTGTACACTTCGTCGTTGTGCAGGCGGGAAAGGTCGAGGAGCTGGTCCCGGTTGAGGATGCGATGCGGCGCACCCAGGAGCACGACGAGAAGGCTGAACTCCCCCTTGCTGAGCACGCTCACCGTTCCACCGGGCGCCGTGAGCCGGCGGGTATTGAGGTTGAGCTCCCATCCGTCGAAGCGGTAGGCGCGAATGCCTTCGGGGCGTCCCTGCCGCACTTCCGCGTGCCGGCGGCGCAGCACGGTGCGGATGCGCGCCAGCAGCTCGCGCGGGCTGAAGGGCTTGGTCACGTAGTCGTCGGCGCCCAGCTCCAGCCCCATCACGCGATCGGCCTCGTCGTTGCGGCCCGTGAGCATGATGATGGGGATGGCGGACTCGTCGCGCAGCCGGCGCGCGAGGCTCATGCCGTCCTCGGAGCGCAGCTTGAGATCGAGCACGACGAGGTCCACCACCTCGGCGGCGAGGACGCGGCTCATCTCGTGGCCGTCGGCCACCGCGGTGACGCGCACATCGTGCCTGGCCAGATAATCCGAGATCATCGCGCGGATCAGCGGATCGTCGTCCACGGCGAGGATATGCGGCTCGTGCGTCCGGGTCTCCGGTTCCTGGGCTTTCACATCCGTTTCCACGATCATGCAGTCCAGCGTATCGGCCTGCCGGCTGGACCGTTTCAGCTGAAACAAGCCTCGCGGGACGGCTCCATGATACGGGCATGGCGGAGCCCCGGCGAATCCTCGTCATCGACGACGATCCCATCCTGCGCGAGCTGCTGGCCGACTGGCTGCTTGCGGCGGGATATCACGTCTCGATCGCCGGCGACGGAAGCGCCGGCATTGCGCAAGCGCGTGCGCGTAGGCCCGCCCTCGTGGTGACGGACATCAACATGCCCGGCATGGGCGGCGCCGCGGTGATCGCGGAGCTCGCGAGGCTCTGTCCGGGCCTCCCGGTAATCGCGATCTCCGGCCACTTCCGCTCCGCGCGGGCACCCCTCACGCCCGAGGACGCGATCGCGCTCGGCGCAGCACGCGCGTTCGCCAAGCCCTTCGCGCGCAAGGAGCTGGTTGGCGCGGTGGCAGAGCTTGCCGGGCCCTCGGCCGCCTGAGCGGATGCGCCGGCCGACCGCGCGCCGGGGCCTGTCCGGCATGACGATGCGGCGGATGCTGTTCGCCCTTGCCGTCCTGCTGGTGGGCATCAACGTGCTGTCAGCGCTGTGGGACGTGCGCAACGACCGCGACCTCGTCGAGCGCAACGCGCTACGCGACTTCAACAACCTCACGGCGCTGCTCGCGGACCAGACCGCGCGCTCCGTGGAATCGGTCGACGTGCTGCTGAGCGCCGCCGCCGGAGACATCTCGGCGGCGGGAGTGGGCGAGCCGTCCGGCCGCGCCCTGCGGCTGAAGGACCGCATCTCGGGCATCCCGCAGATCCGCGCCGTCCTGGTCCTCGACCGCGACGGCCGGGTCATCGTGAGCACCGACGAGGGCACCGAGATCGGCGCGGACTTTTCGTCGCGGCCCTATTTCCTCGCGCAGCGCGACGGTGCGGCCGGGGCACGCTTCGTGAGCGAACCGTTCATCGGCCAGGTGACCGGGCACTGGGTGTTCGCGGTGTCCAAGCGCGTGATCGACGCCAACGGACGCTTCATCGGCGTTCTCGCCGGCATCATCGACATCGAGTACTTCAACAGGTTGTATCGATCGCTCGACATCGGGAAGATGGGTTTCGTCACGCTGCTCACGCGTGGCGGCACGGTCGTCACGCGAGTACCGCCGCGCGCGGAGCTCCTCGGCAAGCGGCTCGCCGGCCGGGGCGAGGTGCTCGAAGCCATCGATCGCGAGGGCCGCTACGCGGGCTGGACACCCAGCACGGTCGAGGGCCAGCCGTGGCAGGTGCTCCTCTCGGCCGCGCCTGCCCTGCAAACCCCGCTCGTGGTGATGGTTGGAAAGCCCGAGCATGAGGTGCTCGAGCCGTGGTACTCGGAATCATTGCGCATCGTCGTGCGCACGCTTCTCACCTCCGCCGTGATGGTGGGACTGGTCGGGCTCGCGGTGGGGGAGCTGGCACGCCGCCAGCGCGCCGATGAGCGCATGCAGGATTCCCGCCGGCAGGCAGAGGCCGAGCAGGAACGGCTGCAGAGGCGCCTTCGCCAGGCCGAGAAGATGGAGGCGATCGGCAGGCTCGCCGGCGGCATCGCCCACGATTTCAACAACAACCTCGGCGGAATCATCGGCTACGGCGAGATGCTGCTCGAGGGCACGCCGGAAGGCTCGCCCGAACAGCGCTACGCGCGCAACCTGCTCATCGCCGCCAACCGGGCGCGCGAGCTGGTCGACCAGATCCTCACCTACAGCCGTACCCAGAAGGTTTTGCGGGGCCCGGTCGAGCTGGGGCGCATCGTGCGCGAGACGCTCGAAGTGATCCGCGGCTCGCTGCCGGCGGACATCGCGCTCGTGCCGGCGCTCGACGAGGCTCCCCTCATGATTCTGGGGGACGCGACCCAGCTGCACCAGGTCGTGATGAACCTCTGCACCAACGCGACTCATGCGATGGCGAGCGGGGGAACCCTCTCGGTCTCGCTCGATGCGGTCGAGCTCGAACGGGAGGTTGTCTTCACCCATGACGTGCTCGCCGCCGGGCCATATGCGCGCCTCGCGGTCGCCGACACTGGGGAGGGCATGGACGCGGCGACGCTCGCACGAATCTTCGAGCCCTTCTTCACGACCAAGGAAATCGGCCGCGGCACGGGGCTTGGGCTCTCGCTCGTGTACGGCATCGTCGCCGACTCGGGCGGCGCGATCCACGTGACGAGCGAGGCCGGGCGCGGCAGCCGCTTCGAGATCCACCTTCCGCGGGTCGCCGGCGGCGAGGGCGAGCGACCTGTCCCGCCACCGCCGCAACGCGGCAACGGCGAGCGCGTCTTGCTCATCGACGACGAAAAGCCGCTGCTCATGATGACTGCCGAGCTACTCGCCCGGCTGGGCTACGAGCCTTCTCCATTCTCGGATCCCCGCTCGGCGCTCGCGTCGCTCGAAGCCATGCCGAGCGCATACGACGTCGTGCTCACCGACGAGACGATGCCCGGCCTCACGGGGACGGAGCTCGCGCATGCGGCGCGCAAGGCGCGGCCCGGCCTGCCCGTGGTCCTCGTGAGCGGATACACGAGCGCGCCCGCGGACGAGCTCGCGGCTGGAGCGGGCATCACCGAAGTGCTGAGGAAGCCGGTCCAGTCGCGCGATCTCGCGGCCGCGCTCGCACGCGCGCTCGCCGGAAAGCGCTAGCGTCCGCTTCCGGAATCGACGCTCGCGTCCTGCGCCAGGCTCGCGGGCGCCGTCTTCGCGGCCGCGACGACGGGCACCGGGAAGGGCACCGCAGCGACGACGCCGCTGCCCATCGCGCGTTCGCGTCCGAGCCACTGGTCTTCCAGGGCCTGGTGGCGCGTCTCGGCCTTCTCGTGCTGCGGCGTGGCCTTCACCGTGTAGGTCGGGAAATAGCCGTCGCTGATCTGGCGCTGCTGGTCGAAGAAGGCGCTCTGGTCGGCGGCGCGCGCTCCCGTGGTGGAAGCGATGGCGAGCCAAGCGGCGGCGCCGAGAAGTGTTCTGGTACGTGCGTTCATTGTGATTCCTCTGGTAGATGTCCGTCGGATCGACGTGCATGCATTTCGCGCCGCGCGCGTCGCAACGCGGTTACATCGTGCCGCCGCCGCGTTTCGCACGAAACGATTCGTCCCGGGGTCGAGTGTTTCGGCCGAAACGATCCGGTGCGTCGCGGAAACGATTTCGCGACCCCCGCCCCCGAGACTGGACCCATCCTGTCAAGGAGAAAGCCATGGAAACGATCGAGATCGGGTCTACCGGGATCACTGCCTCGCGCATCGCGCTCGGCACATGGGCGATCGGTGGATGGATGTGGGGCGGCGCCGCGGATGAGGACGAATCGATCCGCACGATCCGCTCGGCTGTGGAGCGCGGCATCACGCTGATCGATACCGCGCCGGTCTACGGCTTCGGGCGCTCCGAGGAGCTCGTGGGGCTCGCCCTCTCGGGCGGCCTCAGGCGCGAGGCCGTCATCGCCACGAAGGTGGGCCTCGAATGGCGCGACGGGAAAGTCCTGCGCAATTCCTCGCCGGCGCGCATCCGCCGGGAAGTCGATGAATCGTTGCGGCGCCTGCGTACGGACTACATCGACCTGTACCAGGTCCACTGGCCTGATCCGTTGGTGCCCATCCAGGAGACAGCGGGGGCCCTCGCGCGCCTTGTGAAGGACGGCAAGGTCCGTGCGATCGGCGTATCCAACTACTCCGCGGCGCAGATGGACGAATTCCGCGAGGTGTCGCCCATCCACTCGGTGCAGCCGCCGCTCAACCTCTTCGAGCGCGCGGCGGAGGGTTCGATCCTTCCCTACGCGGCGCGCAACGACCTCGCGGTGCTCTGCTATGGGGCGCTTTGCCGCGGCCTCCTTTCCGGAAAGATCACCGCGGCGACCCGCTTCGCGGGCGACGACCTGCGCCTGAAGGACCCGAAGTTCCGCGCGCCGCGCTTGGGCCAATACCTCGCGGCGGTGAGCTCCCTCGAGCAGTTCGCGCGCAAGCGCTATGGCCTGGACGCGCTCGCGCTCGCGGTGCGCTGGGTGCTCGACAAGGGCCGAACCATCGCGCTCTGGGGCGCGCGCCACCCCGCGCAGCTGGACGCCGCGCAGAGCGTGCTCGGATGGGAGCTCGACCGGCCCGCGATGGCGAGCATCGACGCGATCCTGGCAAGCACCGTAAAGGATCCCGTCGGCCCCGAATTCATGGCGCCGCCCGCCCGTGACGACGCGGCCGTGGCCGCCTAGGAGACCGAAAATGAAGATCGGAGTTGCTGGAACCGGAAGGATGGGCACCGCGATCGTGCGGCGGCTCCTCGGATGCGGACATGAAGTCCACGTGTGGAACCGCACCCGCGACAACGCCCGCGCGGCGCTTGAAGCCGGGGCCGCGTGGGCCCCGTCTCTTGCAACGCTCGTGCGGGAGTCCGGGACCGTGATCACGTTTCTCCTCGACAACGCGGCGGTCGAGGACGTGTACCTGCGCGATGGCGGCCTGCTATCGGCGGGCGCGCCAGGGCGCACCTTCATCGACATGAGCACCGTAACACCACGGACGCACCTCCACATCGCCCGGGAGGCCGCCTCGCGCGGCGCCGGCTTCGTCGAGTGCCCGGTGAGCGGATCGATCGCGGCAGCGCAAACGGGCGCCCTGGTCGGATTCGCGGCCGGGGAAACCGCCTCGTTCACCCAGGCGCAGGCGCTCCTCGCGCAACTCTGCCGCCGCGTCGAGCACGTGGGTCCGCTCGGCACCGGCACGCGCATGAAGCTCGCGGCCAACCTGCTGCTCATCGTCTTCTGGGAGGCCCTGGGAGAAGCCCTGGCGGTCGCCGACTTCCCGGGGACGCGGGCTGCGCTTGCCATCGACCTCCTCGCGGATTCCAACATCGGCGCCACGCTCCTCAGGGCGAGGGGCCCGCAGGTCGCGGCCGCCTTCGAGGGCCCTGCATCGGGGCCGCCCGCGTTCGATGTCGACACGATGCGCAAGGACCTGGGCTACATGTTCCAGGAGGCAACCGCGCGCGGCATCTCGCTCCCGCTGGTGCTGCGCACGCTCGAGTGCTTCGACCGCACGTCGCGCGAAGGAATGGGGGCCCTCGACAGCGTGGCCTATCCAGCCTACGTCGTGAATCAGCAGGCACCGCGCGTTGCCGTGGACGCGGGAGACTGAGGCGCCCATGCTACCGAGCCTGATCGACCTGCTCCAAGCGGGGCCCGTGATGGCCGCGGCGTTCCTCGCCTCGGCCGTCGAGGCGGTCGAGGCCGCCACCGTAGTGCTCGCGGCGAGCGTCGAGCGCGGCTGGAGGCCCTCGCTCGCCGGTGCGCTCATGGCGCTGGTCGCGCTGGCTGTGATCGCAGCGCTCTTCGGTACCGCGCTCGCCGCCATTCCCCTCACGATGCTCCAGGTGGTCGCGGGGACGCTCCTGCTGCTCTTCGGCGTCCGCTGGCTTCGCAAGGCGATGCTGCGCTCCGCGGGCGTGATCGCCCTTCGCGACGAGGAGGCCCTCTATGCCCGCGAGCGAAAGGCCCTCGTTGGGTCGCCGGGTGCCTGGCATCGCCGATGGGACGCGATGGCGGCCCTGGTTTCGTT
Source organism: Usitatibacter sp. (assembly GCA_036271595.1). Taxonomy (GTDB): domain Bacteria; phylum Pseudomonadota; class Gammaproteobacteria; order Burkholderiales; family Usitatibacteraceae; genus Usitatibacter. The sequence continues at coordinate 4,528 of DATBAI010000023.1, read as the reverse complement.
CAAGGCGGTCCTCCTCGAAGGGCTCGAGGTCATGGTGATCGTGATCGGGCTGGGCGCCGCGGGAGGCACGCTCGTGCCCGCGGCCGCGGGCGCGATCTCGGCCTGCGTCGGCGTGGCGGCCATCGCGGCCGCCCTGAACCAGCCGCTGTCGCGAATTCCCGAGAACACCCTCAAGTTCGCGGTAGGGATCATGGTATCCGCCTTCGGTCTCTTCTGGTTCGGCGAGGGCATCGGCCTGCATTGGCCCTATGGAGACGCGGCGATCCCCGGGCTCGTTGCCGTGCTGTTCGCTGCCTCGTCCTGCGCCGTGGCGCTCGTGCGGCGCGGAGGAATCCGATGAATGCCCTGCGCAAAATCCTTGGAAAGGTCGCCACCCTCTTCTACGACGACGCGAGCCTCGCGATCGCCGTGCTCGCGATCCTCGCTCTCGCCGCCGCCGCTTCCACGGTGCCGGGCCTGGACCTCGAGCCGGTGATGGCGTTCCTGGTCGTGGGGGTCGTCGCGGCGCTCGTGGAGAACGTCGTGCGAGCCGCTCGGGCGCGCTGATTGTTTCGCACGAAACGCGGCCGCGCGCCGGCGAAACGGTGTTGGCACCGCGCGAAGCTGAAATTGGGCCTCGAACACACATCCCAGGAGAATTGCCATGAAATCCCCCATCCTCACCCTGTTGCCCGTCCTCGGCGCCTCGCTCGCGCTCGGCGCGTGCGCTTCCCTTTCCGGTCCGCCCCTCGACAACCAACGCGTCGCGAGCATCCACGCGGGGCTCACCCAGGACGACGTTCGCGGCATCGCCGGCCGTCCCGCCAACGTGACGGGCGCCCCGCGCGCCGGCGGGAACGAGTGGATCTACCCCTTCACAGACCTCTACGGCTACGCGTCGGAGCTCGACGTCACCTTCGACGGCAATGGGCGCGTGGTGGACACCTACGCCCAGCGCCTCGACGAATAGCCCTCGATCTCGGGAGAACGATGAAGATGGCCACGCCGTTGCAAGGAATCGGTATCGCCGTGTGCGTGCTCCTCGCGGCTTCGACCGCGGGTTGCGCGCGCGGCCATGCCGCCATCGCGAAGATGCCCGAAGCCCCGGAGGTCTCGGTGGTCACGGTGCACAAGGGCAGCGTCCCCGTGACGATGGAGCTTCCCGGCCGCACGAGCCCGGTGGCGGTCGCGCAGGTTCGCGGGCGCGTGGATGGCATCGTGCTCTCGCGCAATTTCCGCGAAGGCGCCGACGTGAGCGCACGCCAGCATCTCTTCCAGATCGATCCCGCGCCCTATCGAGCGGCGCTCGAGGCCGCGAACGCGACGCTCGCGCGCGCGCAGGCCAATCTCGCGGCGGCCAACGCGCTCGTCGAGCGATACAAGGTTCTCCTCGCGGGCAACGGCGTCGCGCGCCAGGACTACGACAACGCGGTCGCCTCGCAGGGACAAGCCCAGGCCGACGTGGCTTCGGGCAGGGCCGCCGTGCAGTCCGCGGGGATCAACCTCGGCTATACCGACGTGATCTCGCCCATCACGGGCAGGATCGGCCCCTCGGCGGTGACCGCGGGCGCGTATGTGCAGGCGAGCGCTGCCACGCTGATGGCCACGGTGCAGCAGCTCGATCCGATCTACGTGGATCTCAACCAGTCGAGCCTGCAAGGCCTCGAGCTGCGCCGCGACGTGGCAAGCGGCAAGGTGAAGCTCGACGGCACCTCGCAGGCACGCGTCACCCTCCTCCTCGAGGACGGCTCTCGCTATCCCCTTTCCGGAACGCTGCAGTTCACCGACGTCACCGTCGACCCGGCCACTGGCTCGGTCACGGTGCGCGCGCTCTTCCCGAATCCCAAGGGCGTGCTGCTGCCGGGCATGTTCGTGCGCGCGAGCATCGACGAGGGCGTCAAGGACGGCGTCGTTCTCGTGCCGCAGGTGGGCGTGACGCACGACGCGAGCGGCAAGGCCACGGCGCTCGTGGTCGGCCCCGGCGACAAGGTAGCGCTTCGGGCGCTCCAGGCGACGCGCACCTCGGGCAGCGACTGGGTCGTCGAAGGCGGGCTGGAGGATGGCGACAAGGTCATCGTGGCGGGCGTGCAGAAGGCCCCGCCAGGCACGAATGTGAAGCCCGTCGAGCTGGCGCGCGCGGCCCCCGCGCCGGTCGCGTTGAACTAGCGCCATGGCCCGCTTCTTCATCAACCGCCCGATCTTCGCCATCGTCATCGCGTTGATCGTCATGCTGGCGGGAGGCTTGTCGATGCTCACGCTGCCGATCGACCAGTACCCGCCCATCGCGCCGCCCACGGTGCAGATCGGCACGTCCTACCCGGGCGCCTCGGCGACCACCGTGAACGACGTGGTGGTGCAAGTGATCGAGCAGCAGATGAGCGGCATCGACAACCTGATCTACATGTCCTCGGTGAGCGACGACACGGGCCAGTCGACGACGACGCTCACCTTCGCGCCGGGCACCAATCCGGACATCGCGCAGGTGCAGGTCCAGAACAAGCTCCAGCTCGCCGTTCCGCTGCTCCCGGCGCAGGTGCAGCAGGCGGGCGTGCGCGTCACGAAATCCACGAACGCCTTCCTCATGTTCGTGGGTTTCATCTCGACCGACCACAGCATGTCGAAGTACGACATCGCCAACTACGTGGTCTCGCATGTGCAGGACCCCATCAGCCGCGTGAACGGCGTCGGCAACTTCAACGTGCTCGGGACCCAGTACGCGATGCGCATCTGGCTGGACCTCGACAAGCTGGACAACTACGCGCTCACGCCGCTCGACGTGAACGCGGCGCTCACCGCGCAGAACGTGCAGATCTCCGGCGGCCAGCTGGGCGGCACGCCGGCCGTCGCCAACCAGCAGCTCACCGCGACAATCACGGAAGCCACCCTCCTGCGCACGCCGGAAGAGTTCGGCGCCATCGTGCTCAAGGCGCTGCCCGACGGCTCGCAGGTGCGGCTGCGCGACGTGGCGCGCATCGCGCGCGGCGCCGAGAGCTTCATCATCGACAACAAGTACAACGGCGCGCCCGCCTCGGCGATCGGCATCCAGCTCGCCACGGGCGCCAACGCGCTCGACACCGCGAAGGCCGTCCGCGCGAAGGTGGCCGAGCTCACGCCCTACTTCCCGCCGGGCCTCAAGGTCGTATATCCGAACGACGTGACGCCGTTCATCAGGATCTCCATCGAGGAGGTGGTGAAGACGCTCCTCGAGGGCATCGTGCTCGTGGTCCTCGTGATGTACCTTTTCCTGCAGAGCTGGAGGGCCACGCTCATCCCGGCGATCGCGGTGCCGGTGGTGCTGCTGGGCACCTTCGGCCTGATGGGCGCCGTGGGCTTCAGCATCAACACCCTGTCGATGTTCGGCCTGGTGCTCGCGATCGGGCTCCTCGTGGACGACGCCATCGTGGTCGTGGAGAACGTCGAGCGCGTGATGGTCGAGGAGGGGCTCTCTCCCCGGGAGGCGACCACCAAGGCGATGGGCCAGATCACGGGCGCGCTCCTCGGCGTGGCGATGGTGCTCTCGGCAGTGTTCGTGCCGGTGGCGATGTCCAGCGGCACCGTCGGCGCCATCTACCGCCAGTTCTCGCTCACGATCGTCGCGGCGATGCTTCTCTCGGTATTCGTGGCGCTCACGCTCACGCCCGCGCTCTGCGCGACGCTGCTCAAGGCGCCCGATCGCGGGCACGCGATCCGCCACGGATTCTTCGGTTGGTTCAACCGCCGCTTCGACTGGGGACGCGACCACTACGTCGGCGCCGTGCGCGGCGTGATCGCGCGATCCGTTCGGTGGTTCGCGATCTACGCCGCGCTCGTCGCCGCCGTGGGCCTGCTCTTCGTGAAACTGCCCACCGCGTTCGTGCCCAACGAGGACCAGGGCTACTTCTTCGTGCAGGTGCAGGCGCCGCCCGGCGCCACCCAGCAGCGCACCGGCGTGGTCCTCGACGACGTGTCGAAGTACCTGCTCCAGCGCGAGTCGGCCGCCGTCGACGCTGCGTTCATCATCAATGGCAACAACTTCTCCGGACGCGGACAGAGCCAGGGCATGGTGTACGTCCACCTCAAGGACTGGAGCGAGCGCACCTCCAAGGATGAAACCGTGCAGGCGGTGATCGACCGTACGACGGCGCACTTCGCGACCTACGAGGACGCGGTCATCGTCGCGGTGAATCCGCCCCCGATCCGCGGCCTGGGTACAACCGCCGGCTTCGACATCGAGCTCGAGGACCGCGGCGGACTGGGCTACGAGGGGCTGCGAAACGCCAAGGACCAGCTCCTCGCGCAGGCGGCGAACGATCCGAACCTCGCGCAGGTGCGATTCAACGGCGTGGCCGAGAATCCGACGTTCCGCATCGACGTGGATCGCGAGAAGGCGAGCGTCCTTGGCGTCGCCCTGAGCGATATCGACCAGACCTTCTCGGCCGCGTGGGGCTCGCGCTACGTGAACAACTTCCTCGACACGGATAACCGCATCAAGCGCGTGTACGTGCAGGCCGATGCGCCGTTCCGCATGAACCCCGAGGACCTGAACAAGCTCTATGTGCGCAACTCGCAG
>DATBAI010000022.1:0-263540 GCA_036271595.1 Usitatibacter sp. | reverse complement strand
GCTCGCCACCCACCACGTGGCCTTGCCGTCGGCTCCGTAGGAGAAAAGCGCCGCGAAGATGTTCGTGCCCTGTTGCGTGAGGATGAGGCCCCAGCCCGATTCCTGCGGGCTGAACCAGAGGCCCGTTGGATCGGGGTTCATGCCGGAGCGCGACGCGGGTTGGCGCAGCACGCCGCCGAACGTTCCCGTATAGGAGCACACGCCGCCGGATATCTCGTGCTGGAGCCGGGCGGCGCCGGAAATTCCGGCCGATCCCGCGACGATGTCGCTCACGACCATGGGATCGCCGGTGCTCGGGTTGCTCGCCGGGGGCGCCGTGGCGCAGGCAAAGGCGCCCGCGAGGTTCGCGATCTGCCCGTCGCGCGAGTAGCCGCCGTCCATGGTGCAGCCCACGCTTGCATCCGAGCTCCAGCTGATGGTCGCCCTTCCATTATTCGCCCCGACGGAGAAAGTGTTGGGCTGCGTGGGGGCCGTGAGGATCGTGCCCGGCGCCGGGCACTGGGCCGGTGAATCGGAAGTCCCGGTGAGGAAAAACTGTCCCGCGTAGTCGCCCGCGAGGTCCTGGGCGCTGGAAGACCAGGTTTGCGCCTGCAGCGTCTTGGAGACCTGGACTCCGTCCACCGAATACGAGAGCGAGAGCTGCCGCGTCGAGGCGGCGGACGCGCCATAGGAGATCTGCAAATCACCGACAGGGGTTACGCCCACGGCGTGCGGATCGAACGCGGCCGACGAGAAGGCGGGGCCCGTGGTGCGGTAGAGGGTGCCCGTCATGACCGGGGACTGCGGAAAAACATCGGCGGAGCCGCTCACGAGGTTGCTCGCGACGAACCAGGCGGGCTTGTGGCTCGTGTCGTACGTGAAGAGCACGGCGAACGCGGTATCGCCCTGCTGCACGACGTCCAAACCCCAGCCGGAATGGGCGGAATCGAACCAGAGCCCCGTCGGGTCGGGGGACAGCGAACCGGCGGAGGAGTAGGCGCTTCCTGCGCAGGCGGCCAGGACGAGCGCCAGCAGGGCACGGGCGGGCAAATGGGTCATGCCACCATTTTGCCGTGCGCGGACGCTTCGCATAAGGGCAATAACGGACAAATGGCCTACAATTCAGCCCCCTGAATCTGCAGTTCGTCGCTTCGCGCTGGCCCGCGGTACCGGCCTCGCATAAGGTGACGGCATCCACAAGAAGACCGGCCCACGATGCCACGTAAGCTGCTGTTTATATTTATTATTTGCGCGACCCTCGGCGGTTGCGGCAAGGGATGGCCCGGGGGGCCCCAGGCTGCCGCGACGACCCCGCCCGTGCCGCTGCTCATCGCACCGGAGGACGTGACGACGGTCGGCAACAACACCCTGGCGTCGGGGCCTGCGATCACCGGCACGATCCAGCCCGAGCGCCGCGCCGACCTGCGCGCCGAAGTCCCGGCGATGGTCCTCAAGGTGGCCAAGGAAAACGGCGATACCGTGAAGAAGGGCGACCTCCTCGCCACCCTCGACAGCACCTCGATCCGCGACGCGCTCATGTCCGCCGAAGCCGCCTCGCGCGCCGCGGACCAGGCCCTGGACCAGGCGAGCCGCCAGTACGACCGGATGAAGACCCTTCGCGGCTCGGGCATGGCCTCGGCCCAGGCGCTCGACGATGCCGAGGGGCGGCGCAACGGCGCGCAGAGCGACGTGGAATCCGCGAAGGCCCGCGTGGTCGCCGCGCGCCAGCAGATGCAGCGAACCGAGGTGCGCGCGCCCTTCGACGGCGTGGTGACCGAGCGCAAGGTCTCGCCCGGCGATACCGCGCAGGTCGGCAAGGAGCTGCTGAAGGTGATCGATCCCACGAGCATGCGCTTCGAGGCCATGGTTTCGGCCGAGCACGTGGGTTCCGTGAAGGCGGGGCAAGCGGTGCACTTCCGCGTGAACGGTTACGGGGACGAGGATTTCACCGGGCGCGTGCGGCGCGTGAACCCCGCCGCGAACCCCACCACGCGCCAGGTCGAGGTGCTCGTGGACTTCGTGGGCGCCAAGCAACCGAAGCTCGCCGGCCTCTACGCCGAGGGACGCCTGGAAACCGAAAATCACGTGAGCCTCACGGTGCCGGCCACGGCGATCCTTCGCGACGGCGACAAGGTCTCGGCTTTCCGCGTGAAGGAGGACCGCCTGCAGAAGGTGACGCTGGCGCTCGGCGAACGCGATCCGCGCACCGGCGACCTCGTCGTCTCGAGCGGCCTTGCCGAGGGCGACCGCATCATCCGCTACGCGAACACCTCGCTCAAGGACGGCCAGCCGGTGAAAGCCTCGGCCAACCCGAAGAGTTCCATGGCCGCCTCCATCGAGGTGAGGTAGCCCGTGCTCCTTTCCGACTTCAGCATCCGCCGCCCGGTCTCGACGGTGGTCCTCATCATCGGGCTCATGTGCATGGGCCTGCTCGCGCTGAACAAGCTGCGCGTGAACCAGATCCCGGACGTGGACATGCCGGTGATGGTGGTGACGATCCCCTATCCCGGCGCGTCGCCGGAGACGGTGGAGCGCGAAGTCATCAACCGCATCGAGAAGGCCCTGCAGAGCATTCCGCAGGTCTACCAGATCCGTTCGACCTCGGCCGATAGCCAGGCCACGATCGTGATCCTCTTCAACTTCAAGAAGAACATGGTCGAGGCCTCGGACGAGATCCGCAACGCGATCGCGACCGTGCGCTACAAGCTGCCGCTCGAGATGCGCGAGCCGATCCTCACGCGCATCGACCCTTCGGCGCAACCCATCATGCAGCTGGCGCTCTCGTCCAGCGCGCTCACGCACGCCGAGATCTCGCGGCTCGCCGAGGACACGCTCGCCGACAAGTTCCGCGGCATCGACGGCGTGGCGATCGTGCAGGTGAACGGCTCGCTCACGCGCGAGCTCTCCGTCCTGGTGCACGCCGAGAAGCTGCGCGAGTTCAACGTCTCCGTGACGGAGGTCGTGAACGCGCTGCGAGCGCAGAACACCACCGCGCCCGTGGGGCGCGTGAAGGGCGCGCTCGACGAGCAGAGCATCCGCCTCGTGGGGCGCGTCGCCTCGCCGAGGGAATTCAACGACGTCGTCCTCAAGCGCACGGCCACGGGCGACATCGTGCGCCTGGGCCAGGTCGCGACCGTCGAGGACGGTTTCGCCGAGCTTTCGGGCTACAGCCTGCGTAACGCGCACCCCAACGTGGGAATCTCGATCACGCGCTCGCGCGATGCGAGCACCGTGACCGTGGCGTCGAAGGTTCGCGCGCTGGTGGCCGAGGTGAACAAGACGCTGCCCAAGGGCACCCAGCTCGAGGTCACCCAGGACGGCGGCAAGGACGCGGAGTCGAGCCTGCGCAACGTGATCGAGGCGCTCATGTACGGCGCCATGCTCACCGTGTTCGTGGTGTACGCGTTCCTGAACTCCTGGCGCTCGACGCTCATCACCGCGCTTTCGCTGCCGACTTCCGTGATCGCCGCGTTCATCGCCGTCTGGGTCTGCGGGTTCACGCTCAATTTCATGACGCTCCTCGGCCTTTCGCTCGCGATCGGGGTGCTGATCGACGACGCGATCGTGGTGCGCGAGAACATCGTGCGCCACATGGAAGGCGGCGAGGACCGGCGCAGCGCCGCGCAGAACGGCACCGCGGAGATCGGGCTCGCCGTGATGGCGACCACGTTCTCGATCATCGCCGTGTTCATCCCGGTCGCCTTCATGGGCGGGGGCGCGGGCGAGTGGTTCCGCCCCTTCGCGCTCACGGTCGCGGCCTCGGTGATGGTGAGCCTCTTCATCTCCTTCACGCTGGATCCGATGCTCTCGGCGTACTGGGGCGACCCGGTGGGCTATTCGCACCAGGAGAAGACCGGGCTTTCCGCCTGGCTCAAGAAATTCAACGTCTGGTTCGACCACCAGGCCGATCGCTACGGCAACGTGATCGCCTGGGCGCTGCACCACCGCAAGTGGATGGCGGTGATCGCCGTGGCGACCTTCGTCGTGGCGCTCGCGATGCAGCTCACCGTCGGCCGCTCGGAATTTCTTCCGGTGAGCGACGTGGGGACGATCGCGGTCGACGTGCGCACGCCCTCTTCGGCGAGCCTCGACTACGCGAGGCTGAAGGTCGAGAAGGCCGCCGAGCTTGCGCGCTCGATGAAGGAAACCGTCGCGACCAACAGCGTCGTGCAGCCGGGCGGCGGACGCGTGTACGTGGACATCGGCAAGAGCACCCACCGCAAGCGCAAGGCCTCGGAGCTGGCGGTCGAGCTGCGCACCAAGCTCGCCCAGGTGGTGGGCGCGGAATACACGGTCATGGACGACCTCAACAACGGCGTGAGGAAGCCCGTGCAGATCCAGTTCTCCGGCCCGGATTCGCGCAAGCTGATGGCGATCACCGGCGACTACATGGAGAAGATGAAGAAGATCCCGGGCGCCGTGGACGTGGGGCTTTCCGAGCAGGAGCCCAAGGACGAGCTGAAGATCGAGCTCGACCGCGGGCTCGCCAACAACCTCGGCATCGCCGTGAGCGACGCGGCGCAATCCCTGCGCGTGGCCTTCGCGGGCGTGGAGGCGGGCGACTGGGTCGATCCCACCGGCGAATCGCGCGACGTGTCGGTGCGCCTCGCTCCCGAGGACCGCCTCGACGCTTCCAACATCGAGCACCTGCCGATCGCGGTCACCGGGACCACCATGATGGTGCCGCTCGACCAGATCGCCACCATCACCATGGGCAAGGGCCCCGCGCAGATCCAGCACATGGACGGCAAGCGCATGGTGTCGGTCGGCTCCAACACCGAGGGCCGCGCCTCGGGGGAGGTCACGGCCGATGCCGTGAAGCTCGCCAAGTCCATCGACTTCCCCGACGGCTACGGCATCACGCTGGGCGGAGCCTCGCGCGACCAGGCGGAGGTCTTCAGCGAGATGTTCACCGCGCTCATCATGGGCATCGCGCTCATGTACCTGGTGCTCGTGATGCAGTTCGGCTCTTTCACGGCGCCGCTACCCGTGATGATGTCGCTGCCGCTTTCGCTGATCGGCGTGGTCTGCGCGCTGTTCGTGACCGGCGGGTCGTTGAACCTCATGAGCTTCATCGGCGTCATCATGCTGATGGGGCTGGTCGCCAAGAACGCGATCCTGCTGCTCGATTGCGCGCGCAAGGAGGAGGCGAAGGGCGTCGACCGCGAGGAAGCGCTCATGCACGCGGGCCGCGTGCGCCTGCGCCCGATCCTCATGACCACCTTCGCGCTCATCGCCGGCATGATGCCGGTGGCGATCGGGCTGGGCGAGGGCGGCGAGTTCTACCGCCCGATGGCGGTTGCGATCATCGGCGGCACGATCACCTCGACGCTCCTCACGCTGCTCGTGGTTCCGACCTTCTACGACTCGATCGAGATCGCGCGCGACCGAATGTTCGCCAAATTCCGGCGCCGCGCCGAGCGCTGGCACGCCGCTCCCGCTTTCCTGCTCACCTTCGCCGAGGCGATCGCGACGCTCACGCTGCTGCGCTTTGCATGGCGCACGGTGGCCAGCCTCATCCGGGACCATTCGAACACCATCGGCCCCGCCGGTGAGGTGGAGACCCAGCCGGGGGATTGAGGGGCGAGGCGGGGAGGAACGAGGCTGCCTACGGCAGCGCGATATCCGCGGCCTTGCGCCTCTTCAGGTGCTCCAGCGTCTTGCCCGCGGCGATCACCAGCACGGCGCACACGGCTGGCGAAATCCAGTGCAGGTAATGCGCATTGGCGTCGACCCAGCCCTTGATCGAGGGGTCCTGGATCACCATCTCGCCCGAGACCCAGCCGATCAGCGCCGCGCCGACCATGATGAACACCGGGTAGCGCTCCATCAGCTTCATGAGGAGCGCGCTGCCGAAGAGGATCACGGGCACCGTGATCACGAGCCCGACGATCAGCATCCAGAGGTGTCCCTTCGCGGCCGCCGCCATGGCGAGCACGTTGTCCAGGCTCATCACCATGTCGGCGATGATGATGGTGCGGATCGCCGCCGCCAGCGTGTCCTTCTGCTCCACGCCATCGCCGCCTTCGTCCTCCGCCACCAGCAGCTTGATGCCGATCCAGAGGAGGAGCGCGCTTCCCGCGATCTCGAGGTAGGGCAGCGAGAGCAGGAAAACGATGAACGCGGTGAGCGTCACCATCAGCACCACGACGCCGACGCTGCCCCAGATGAACGCGAGCTTCTGGTGGCGCGGGGTGAGCTTGCGGCATGCGAGGGCGATCACGACCGCGTTGTCGCCGGAGAGCACCACGTTGATCACCATGATCTGCATGAGCGCGACGATGGCGTCCGACAGGCTGGCCGATTCGAACATGAAGCCCCTCCTCTTGTGGTCGCGCGATGGTACCGCAACCGACCCGGCGATATAGCTTGTTACCAAGCCGACCGGCCCCGCCCGGCCCGGACCCGTTATCATTGACGGTCTCAACCGGGTCCCCCCATTTGAACGCCGTTTCCCCCTCAGGAACCCATCGCCGACGCTGGCCCTGGGTGCTCGCGATCGCGGCCATCGCCATCCTCGCGCTGGCCGGGTGGAAGGTGGTCGCCCTGCGCAGCCAGGACAAGGGCGACCGCGGCGTCCAGGCCGTGACCGTCGTCACGACACGTGCGCAATCGCGCGACGTGCCGGTGCGCCTGAAAGCGAACGGCAACGTGACGGCGCTGCAGACCGTGGACATGCGCGCCCAGGTGACGAGCACGGTGCGCCAAATCCACATCCGCGAGGGCCAGGACGTGACCGCGGGCCAGCTCCTCATCTCGCTCGACTCGCGCGCCGACGACGCCAACATCCGCAAGGCCGAGGCGCAGGTCGAGAAGGACAAGGCCGACCTCGGCACCGCCAAACGCAACCTCGAGCGCAACGAGGATCTCTTCCGCCAGAAATTCATCGCCCAGGCGGCGCTCGACACGGCGCAGAACTCGGTCGACACGCTCACCGCGCAATTGGGCGTGGACAACGCGGCGCTCGAGTCCTCGCGGGTCGCCCGGGCCTACGACGAGATCCGGGCGTCGTTCGCGGGCCGTACCGGCATGATCGGCGTTCGCGAGGGAAGCCTCGTCCAGCCCGGTTCGGGCACCACCCCGGGCGCCGTGCTCGTGACAGTGACCCAGATCGACCCGATCTCGGTCGCGTTCACGATTCCCGAGAGGGAGCTTCCCGGGCTGCAGGCGGCGCTTCGGGCGGGCGGCGTGGCCGCGACGGTCGCTCCGCAGGATGGGGGCGGCAAGCTTTCGGGCAAGATCACCTTCGTCGACAACGCGGTCGACACCGCCACGGGCACGATCAAGGTGAAGGCCGAGTTCGCCAATCCGAAAGGGCGCCTCTGGCCCGGGCAGTACCTCACCGTGGAGCTCTCGCCGCGCACCATCACCAACGCGACCGTGGTGCCGGCCCAGGCCGTGCAGACCGGCCCGGAGAACCGCTTCATCTACGTGGTCGGCGCCGACAACAAGGTGGTCGTGAAGCCGGTGAAGCTCGCCTACGTCGATGCGGGAATCGCGGTCGTGGATGGCGTCGAGGCCGGCGCCCGCGTGGTGGTCGAGGGGGCGCAGAACCTGCGCCCGGGAAGCGCGGTGACCGAAGCCAAGGCGACCACGTCGTGAACTTCTCCGAAGCCTTCATCCGCCGGCCGATCATGACGATCCTGCTGTCGGCTTCCGCGGTGATCGCGGGAATCCTCGCCTATGGCGGCATCCCGATCGCGGCGCTTCCGATGTTCGACACGCCGATCATCCAGGTGACGGCGCTCCTTCCCGGCGCCAGCCCCGAGACGATGGCCTCCTCGGTCGCGACGCCGCTCGAGAAGCAGTTCTCGACCATTTCGAGCCTCGACGTCGTGAGCTCCACCTCGACCCAGGGCCAGACCCAGATCACGCTCGAGTTCGCGCAGGACCGCAACATCGACGATGCGGCGGTGGACGTGCAGGCGGCGCTCTTCCGCGCCTCGCGCAACCTGCCGCCCGAGATGACGACGCCGCCCTCCTATCGCAAGGTGAACCCGAGCGAGTTCTCGATCATCTTCGTCACGCTCACGTCGCCCTCGATGGCGCTCTCGGAGCTGGACGCGTACGCCGAAAACCTCATCTCGCCCACGCTCTCGACGCTGCCGGGCGTGGCGCAGATCACGGTCGCCGGCCAGAAGCGCTTCGCGGTGCGCGTGAAGGCGCGGCCCGACGCCCTCGCGGCCCGCAACCTCACGCTCGACGACATCGCCAACGCGGTGAAGCTCGCCAACGCGAACACCCCGGTGGGAACCCTCGACGGGCAGCGCCAGACGCTCACGATCCTCGCCAACGGCCAGCTCACGCACGCCGCGGACTACAAGCCGCTCATCGTCGCGACCCTCGCCAACGGGAGCGTCGTGCGCCTCCAGGACGTGGCCGACGTCGAGGACAGCGTCGAGTCCGTGAAGACCGCGAGCTGGTCGAACGGCGAGGCGGCGATCGCGCTCTTCATCCAGCGCCAGCCGGGCGCGAACACCGTGGCGGCGATCGACGCGATCAAGGCGGCGCTGCCGGGCGTGATGGCGCAGATGCCGAAGTCGGTGAATCTCCAGATCGAGCTGGACCGCTCGATCTCGATCCGCGACGCGATCCACGACGTGAAGATCACGCTGGGCATCACGGCGGGGCTGGTCGTGCTGGTGATCTATCTCTTCCTGCGGCGGCCCTCGGCGACCATCATCCCGGCGCTCTCGCTGCCGATCTCGCTCCTCGGGACGCTCGCCCTCATGCGCGCGCTGGGCCTGTCGATCGACAACGTGTCGCTGCTGGGATTCACGCTGGCGGTGGGCCTGGTGGTCGACGACGCCATCGTCATGCTCGAGAACATCGTGCGCCACATCGAGCACGGCATGGATCCCTTCGAGGCGGCGATCGTGGGCTCCAAGGAGATGTGGTTCACCATCGTCTCCATCTCGATCTCGCTGGTGGCGGTGTTCATCCCGATCTTCTTCATGCCCGGCGTGATCGGCGGGCTTTTCCACGAGTTCGCCATCGTGGTGTCGCTCTCGATCGTGGTCTCGGCGCTCGTATCGCTCACGCTGGTGCCGATGCTGGCGAGCCGCTACATCCGCCACGAGCGCGAGGACGATCCGGTGCTCGCATGGACGGCCTGGTTCGAGCGTTTCTTCCAGTGGATGCTGCGCAACTACGAGCGCGTGCTGGACTGGTGCCTCGTGCACAGGTTCGTCGTGCTGATGGTCGGAGCGGGCACGCTCGTCGCCACGATCCTGCTCGCCATGGCCATGCCGAAGGGGTTTTTCCCCACGGAGGACATCGGCCAGATCTCCGCGAACGTGGAGGCGGTCGAGGACATCTCCTATCCGGCGATGTTCGAGCTGCTGCAGCGCGTGGACCGCGTGATCCGCGACGATCCGGCGGTCGACACCGTGCTCACGCGCGCCGACGACACCAACAACGCGGGCCGGCTCTTCATCAACCTCAAGCCCCGCGCCCAGCGGGCGAAGCTCCAGCAGGTGCTCGAGAACCTGCGCCGCGACGTGCGCTCGATCCCGGGGGTGAACGCCTATTTCACCGCGATCCAGAACCTGCGCATCGGCGGGCGCGTCTCGAAGAGCCAGTTCCAGTACGTGATGCGCAGCGTCGAGCCCACGCAGCTCTACGAGTACTCGCAGAAGCTGATGACGCTCATGCGCACCGACCCGATCTTCCGCGACGTGACGAGCGACGCGCAGCTGAAGGGCTTGCAGGCGCAGCTGAAGATCGACCGCGAAAAGGCCGAGGCGCTCGGGGTCAACATCCAGGACATCCGCAGCGCGCTCTACAGCGCCTTCGGCGACCGCCAGGTGTCCACCATCTACACGGCGGTCGATTCGTACGAGGTGATCCTCCAGGCGGCCGACGCCGACAAGCAGGACGAAAGCGCATTCGGCAAGATCTACGTGCGCGGCAAGGGCGGCGCGCTGGTGCCGCTCGCCAGCGTCTCGACCGTGAGCCGCACCGTCGGTCCGGTCGCGATCAACCACACCGGACAGCTCCAGTCGATCACCGTGTCGTTCAACCTCGCGCCGGGCGCCTCGCTCGGCCAGGCATCCAACAAGATCGAAGCGTGGCGCGAGCAGATGCGCATGCCGCCGTCGCTCCTCACCAGCTGGGGCGGCGACGCGGCCGCGTTCCAGGCGTCGCAGGCGAGCCAGGTGTGGCTCATCGTGAGCGCGCTTCTCGTGATCTACGTGCTGCTGGGCGTGCTCTACGAGAGCTACATCCACCCGCTCACGATCTTCGCGGGGCTGCCTTCGGCGGCCGTGGGCGCGCTCCTCGCGCTGTGGATCTTCGGCCAGGACCTCTCGATCATCGCGACCATCGGCATCCTGATGCTGATCGGCATCGTGAAGAAGAACGCGATCATGATGATCGACTTCGCGCTGTCGGCGCAGCGCGAGCGGGGAATGTCGCCGCCCGACGCCATCCGCACCGCGTGCGTGCTGCGTTTCCGCCCGATCATGATGACCACGTTCGCCGCCATGTTCGGTGCGGTTCCGATCGCCGTGGGATTGGGCACGGGCGCGGAGCTGCGCATGCCGCTCGGCATCGCGGTGGTGGGCGGGCTCCTCTTCTCGCAGGTGATCACGCTCTTCATCACGCCCGTGATCTATCTCTACCTCGACCGGTATTCGGGCAAGGGGCCGATCACGAAGCCCGCGCATATCGAGGCGGGGATCGCGGCGGCGCCCGCCGAATGACGACGCGGCGCGAGGCGCTCGCCGCGGGCCTGGGGCTCGCCGCCGCGCCTTCGGCCGCGCTCGCCGAGGCTGCGCCCACGGCGCCCGCGGTCTCCGCCGAGGAATACTGGGCGGACAAGGGCGGCGTACGCCTCTGGGTCTATCGCAAGCGCATGCAGCAGGCGCCACGCGGCGGCCTCTTCCTCGTGCACGGCTCGTCCTATTCGGGCAAGACCATGTTCGACCTGCAGGTCCCCGATCGCGACTACTCGATGATGGATCACTTCGCGCGCCTGGGCTTCGACGTCTGGACCATGGACCACGAGGGCTACGGGCATTCCCAGAAGACCGGGGGCAACTCCGACATCCAGAGCGGCGTCGAGGACCTGAAGGCCGCGATGCCGGTCGTCGAAAAGGCGAACGGGGCCGCGCCGCGCCTCGCCTTCTTCGGCCAGTCTTCCGGTGCGCTTCGCGCCGCGCGCTTCGCGAACCAGCATCCCGGGCACGTCGAAAAGCTCGCGCTCGATGCCTTCGTATGGACGGGGAAGGATTCGCCCACCCTCGCCGCGCGCAAGAAGAACCTCGCGCAGTACGAGGCTTCGAACCGGCGCCCGGTGAGCGCCGAGTTCTACCGCAGCGTCTTCACGCGCGACCATTCGGGGGCCTCGGAGCCGATGCTCGGCGACATCGTGGCCGCCGAGGAAATGAAGTTCGGCGACTCGGTGCCGACGGGAACGTACGTGGACATGACGACCAGGCTTCCGCTCGTGGAGCCCGGCAAGATCGCCTGCCCGGTGCTCATCACGCGCGCCGAGCACGACGGCATCGCCACCGACGAGGACATCCTCGCCTTCTACGCTCGCCTGCCCAACCCCGACAAGCAGCTCGTGAAGATCTCCGGCCTCGCCCATACGGCGCCGCTCGGCGTGAACCGCGCGCGCTTCTTCCATGCGCTCGAGGCTTTCCTCACGATGCCCGCGCGCGTGGACCTGAAAGGCGAGAAGGGCAGCGGCGCGGGGCACGCGTAGTGCGGATCTGCATCGTCGGCGCCGGCGCCGTGGGCGGGTTGCTGGGGGCGAGGCTCGCGGCCGCGGGCGCCGCCCAGGTGAGCGCGCTCGCGCGCGGCGCCACCCTCCATGCCTTGCGCACCCACGGATGGCGCCTCACCGAAGGTGGCGCGATGCTGAGCGCGCCCGCCAACGCCGCATCGGATCCGGCCGAGCTGGGTCCCCAGGACGCGGTGATCATCGCCGTGAAGGGGCCGGCTCTTTCCGACGTGGCGCCGCGCATCGCGCCGCTGCTCGGGCCGGCGACGATCGTCGTGCCCGCCATGAACGGCGTGCCATGGTGGTTCGCCCGGGGCGTGGCCGACGCCGGCGATGCGCCGCTGGAGAGCGTCGACCCCGGCGGGAACATCGATCGCGCCATCGATTTCGAGCGCGTCGTGGGTTGCGTCGTGCACCTCAATGCCGCGACCGCCGAGCCCGGTCTCGTGGTGCACAACATGGGACGCGGCCTCATCCTGGGAGAGCCGCGCGGCGGCGCGAGCGCGCGGGTGCGTGCCCTCGCGGAACCGCTCGCGCAGGCCGGTTTCGAGACCCGGGTTTCGGACGATGTGCGCCGCGACATCTGGTACAAGCTCTGGGGCAACATGACGACCAACCCGGTGAGCGCGATGACGGGCGCTACCGGCGATCGCATCCTCGGCGACCCGTTGGTGATGGCTTTCTGCCATGCCGCGATGCGCGAGGCCGCGGCGATCGGCGCGCGGTTGGGCTGCCCGATCGCCGAGACTCCCGAGGATCGCTCGAAGATCACGGCGAGGCTGGGGGCCTTCCGCACCTCGATGCTGCAGGACGCCGAAGCGGGCCGGCCGCTCGAGCTGGACGCGATCGTGGGAGTGGTGCACGAGCTCGGCAGGCGTGTGGGCATCGCCACGCCGAACATCGATGCGCTATTCGGCCTCGCGCGCCTCTTCGGCCGCGTGCACGGGCTCTACCCGCCTGGTTAGTGCATGTCCCCGCCGGAATTCACCCGGTTGGCGATCGAGCCCACCACGTGTCCGTCGGGAGAGAACGTGATCGAGTAGATCGCCATGTACCCCCAGCCGTCCTGGTACTTGTAGTCCCAGCCCACGTTGCCCGACCGGTCGAAGCGCACGCGGGTATCGGGCGGCCCCAGGAGGTTTTCGACCGCGGCTTGGGTATCGCCCGCGTGGACCCCGGCGAATAGCGCGTCGCTGCGGCTCGCCTGCGGGTTTCCTGCGGTTGCGCAGGCGGTCACGCCAAGCGCGAGGACGATTGCGAGGGCGGGGGGCAGTTTCATGGCGGCTCTTTCGCGAAGGGGGCGTTCGCTGCGGCTAACAGCCGGGCGTGAATTTCCATCCCGTCTTGCGCCCCGTCAACGCTTGGACAGGGCCGGTGCGATAATGTGCCACCGCCCGGCAATATCCGATAACCACGGCTTCCGATAAACAAGCAACTGGAGGAGGAGTCATGCTTTTCCGTATCGTCCTGGCGGCGTTCCTTGCCGCGCTTCCGCTGGCGGGCGCGTTCGCGCAATCGCCCATCGTCATCAAATTCAGCCACGTCGTCGCCGAGAACACGCCGAAGGGCAAGGGCGCGCTCAAGTTCAAGGAGCTCGCCGAGGCCCGTACCCATGGCAAGGTGAAGGTCGAGGTCTATCCCAACAGCACGCTCTACAAGGACGGCGAGGAGATGAACGCGCTGCAGCTGGGCAGCGTCCAGATGCTCGCCCCGTCCACCGCCAAGTTCGGTCCGCTCGGGGTGCGTGAGTTCGAGGTGCTCGACCT
This sequence comes from Usitatibacter sp., assembly GCA_036271595.1. Classification (GTDB taxonomy): domain Bacteria; phylum Pseudomonadota; class Gammaproteobacteria; order Burkholderiales; family Usitatibacteraceae; genus Usitatibacter. The sequence goes on along the minus strand of DATBAI010000022.1, from coordinate 250,067 downwards.
GCCATACCTCTTCGACAACTACGAAGAGCTCCACAAGGTGACGCGCGGGGCCATCGGCAAGAGCCTCTTCGACAAGCTCGAGTCGAAGGGCATCCACGGCCTCGCCTACTGGGACAACGGCTTCATGGACATGAGCGCCAACAAGCCGCTGCGCATGCCGGCGGATTTCCGCGGCCTCAAGATGCGCATCCAGTCCTCGAAGGTGCTCGATGCGCAGATGCGCGCGCTGGGCGCCGTGCCCCAGGTGATGGCCTTCTCCGAGGTCTACCAGGCGCTCCAGACCGGCGTCGTGGACGGCACCGAGAACCCGCCGTCGAACCTCTACACGCAGAAGATGTACGAGGTGCAGAAATACCTCACGCTCTCCAACCACCACTACCTCGGTTACGCGGTCATCGTGAACAAGAAGTTCTGGGAAGGGCTGCCGCCCGACATCCGCAAGACGCTCGACCAGGCCATGGCCGATGCGACCGTGTACGCGGATGACATCGCCAAGAGCGAGAACGAGGCCGCGCTGGAAGCGGTGAGGAAGAGCGGGCGCACCGAGATCATCACGCTCACGCCCGAGCAGAAGCGCGCGTGGAAGAAGGCGCTGGTGAAGGTGCACTCCGAGCCCGAGATCGAGTCGCGCGTCGGCAAGGCTCTTATCCAGTCGATCTACAAGGAAACCGGCTTCGACCCGAGCAAGCTGTAAGGCGCGCCCATGCTGAAGGTGCTGGACCGCCTCGAGGAGACGCTGATCGCCTTCCTGATCGCGGGGGCGACGCTGCTCATCTTCGTGGCGGTCACGCACCGGTACGCGCTGGATCTCAGCGCCAAGTGGCACTGGGACGCGATCTACGACAGGCTCTTCAAGATCGACCTGTCGTGGTCGCAGGAGCTCTGCATCTACATGTTCGTGTGGATGGCCAAGTTCGGCGCCGCCTACGGGGTTCGCACCGGCATCCACGTGGGCGTGGATGTCCTGGTGAACAAGCTGCCCGCGAAGGGCAGGGTCGCTTCCATCGAGTTCGGGCTGCTGGCGGGCGCGCTCTTCACGGGCGTGGTCGGAACGATGGGCGCCAAGTTCGTCTACGAGATGTCGAAGACCGACCAGACCTCGCCGGACCTCGAGTGGCCGATGTGGATCATCTACCTCGCGATCCCGCTGGGGTCCTACCTCATGTGCTTCCGCTTCCTGCAGGTGGCGTGGGGCTTCTGGAAGACGGGCGAGCTTCCGCACCATGACGCGGCGTATGTCGAAGGCGTGGGCGAGGAGGCGATAGCGCCCGCCACGGCTCCCATGGGGGCCACGCGATGACGGGTGCCGCCGTTGCCTACGGCCCGATGACTTCCACGCGGGCCATGATGACGATCGCCGTCATCGCGGTGATACTGCTGGGCTTCGCGGCACTGGGCAACGCGGGCATCATCTTCGCGCTCCTGGTGGCGCTGATGCTGACCGGGATGCCGATCTCGATCGCGCTCGGCCTCACGGTCCTCACGTTCCTCTTCACGATGACGAAGGTACCGATGGAGTCGGTGGGCCTCAAGCTCTTCACCGGCCTCGAGAACTTCAGCATCATGGCGGTTCCCTTTTTCATCCTCGCCGGCAACTTCCTCACGCACGGCGGCGTCGCGCGGCGCATGATCGACTTCGCGACCTCGATGGTGGGCCACCTGCATGGGGGCCTCGCGCTCGCCGGCATCGTCGCCTGCGCGATGTTCGCGCTGGTGTGCGGCTCGAGCGTGGCAACCGTGGTCGCCATCGGCTCGATCATCCTGCCGGAGATGGTGCGGGCGGGCTATCCCATGCGCTTCGGCGCCGGGGTGATCACCGTGGCGGGCTCGCTCGGCATCCTCATGCTGCCGTCGATCCCGAAGGTGATCTACGCGGTCGCGACCAACACCTCGATCGGCGCGCTCTTCGTGGCGGGGCTTTTCCCCGGGATCCTGCTCACGATGATGCTGTGCACGGTCACCTGGTGGATCGCGAGGAAGCACAATTACCCGCGCATGGAGCGCCGCGGCTGGGGCGAGCGCTGGGTCGCTTTCCGCCGCAGCATCTGGGGCCTCATGCTGGTCGTGATCATCATCGGCGGCATCTACTCGGGCATCTTCACGGCGACCGAGGCGGCCGCCATGGCGGCGGTCTACTCGTTCATCGTCTCGGTCTTCATCTACAAGGACCTGAAGATGCGCGACGTGCCGAAGGTGCTGCTGAACAGCGCCAACATGTCGGCGATGCTGCTCTACATCATCACCAACGCGGTGCTCTTCTCGTTCATCCTCACCAACGAGAACATCCCCAATACGCTGGCGCACTGGTTCATCGGCGAGCACCTGGGCTGGGTCGAGTTCCTGCTGATCGCCAACGTCCTCCTGCTCCTCGCGGGCAACTTCATGGAGCCGTCGTCCTGCATCCTCATCATGGCGCCGATCCTCTACCCCACCGCCGTGAGCCTGGGGATCAACCCGGTGCACCTGGGCATCCTCATCGACGCCAACATGGAGGTGGGCCTGTGCCACCCGCCGGTGGGACTGAATCTCTACGTGGCCTCGGGGATCTCGCGCCTGGGCATCACCGAGCTCACCAAGGCGGTCCTGCCGTGGCTTTTCACGATGCTGATCTTCCTCGTGATCGTGACCTACTGGCCCGAGCTCTCGCTCTGGCTGCCGCGCGCGATGAAGATGCTTTAGGGCGGTGTAATATTCCTCCTCCGAGAAGAGGAGAAACGCCGTGAAACCGTTGTCCATTGTTGCCGCGCTGTTGGGCTCGCTCTCCCTGGCCGCCCTCGCGCAAGTCCCCGCCGGATATCCCTCCGACTACGCCCAGACCGTCGCCGCGGCGAAGAAGGAAGGCAAGGTCGTGATCTACAGCGCGCTCGACACCAAGGCCGCGCAGCCGCTGATCCGCGACTTCAACGCGGTCTATCCCGACATCAAGGTCGAGTACAACGACATGAACTCGACCGAGCTCTACAACCGCTTCATCGCGGAAGTGGCCTCCGGCCAGGGAGGGGCGGACGTGATGTGGAGCTCCGCCATGGACCTCCAGGTGAAGCTCGTGGACGAGGGCAAGGCCATGGCCTACAAGTCGCCCGAGGCCGCCAAGCTTCCCTCGTGGGCGAACTACAAGAACGAGGCCTACGGGACCACGTTCGAGCCGGCGGTCTTCATCTATAACAAGCGCCTGGTGACCGGGGCCGACATCCCGACCGACCACGCGTCGTTCGCGAGGATCATCAACGCCAACGTCGAGAAGTTCAAGGGCAAGGTCACGACCTACGACATCGAGAAGAGCGGCGTGGGCTTCATGTTCGTGGTGCAGGACTCCAAGTACTTCCCCGGCCTGAAGGACCTCGTGCACGGCTTCGGCAAGACCGGCTACCGGGTGTACTCGAGCACGGGCAACATGCTGGAGAAAGTGGCCTCGGGCGAGCACCTTCTCGGATACAACGTGCTGGGCTCCTACGCGGCGGTGCGCGCGAAGAAGGATCCGGGGCTGGGCGTGGTGCTGCCCAAGGACTACACGCTGGTGCTCTCGCGCGTGATCTTCATCGGCAAGGACGCGAAGCAGCCCAACGCCGCCAAGCTCTGGGTGGACTACGTCCTTTCGCAGCGCGGCCAGAAGATGATCGGCAGCGACGTGGAGCTCTACGCGGTGCGCGACGACGTCGAAGCGCCCTACACCGCGGGCAAGCTGAAGAAGGAGCTGGGCAACAACATCAAGCCGATCCCGGTGGCGGGCGAGATCACCGAGATGCTCGACAAGACGAAGCGCCTCGCCTTCCTCGCGAAGTGGAAGGAAATGCTGGCGGGCAAGTAGATGGCCGCACTGGCCCCGAGCCCCGACCACGCGCCGCAAGGTGCCCTGGCGGGGCTTTTTTCGTGGCGCTCGCTCACGATCCTGCTCACGGCCGCAGCCGTGCTGGGGCCGCTATCGCTCATCATCTACCAGAGCCTCCTCTCGGCTCCGTTCTTCGAGGCGAACAAGTCGGTAGGCGTCGACGCGTACAGGTTCATCTTCGCCGACTCGGATTTCTGGAAGGCGGCGCTGAACTCGGTGCTGATCGCGACCGGCATGGTGGTGATCGCCGTGCCGCTGGGCGGCTTGCTCGCCTTCATCATGGAGCGCACCAACCTCCCGTTCAAGCGCTGGCTGGAGCCCTTCATCCTGGTGCCTTCGTTCGTCTCGCCCATGGTGCTCTCGTTCGGCTACGTGGTCGCCGCGGGGCCGGTCGGCTTCTACACGGTATGGGCGCAGGATCTTTTCGGCGTGGCCCCGTGGGGGATCTACTCGATCCTCGCGATGACGATCATCGCGGGGCTCACGCACGTGCCGAACGTCTACATCTACGCTTCGTCCGCGTTGAAGAACCTCGGCAGCGACGTGGAGGAGGCGGCGCGCTCCGCGGGCGCTTCGCCCTTCCGCGTGGCCGTATCGGTGAGCCTGCCGCTCATCATGCCGTCGCTCCTCTTCTCGGCGGTGCTCATATTCTTCCTGGGCTTCGAGCTCTTCGGCCTGCCGCTCGTCCTCGGTGACCCCGAGGGCATCCTCGTCCTCTCGACCTACCTCTACAAGCTCACCAACAAGCTTGGCACGCCTTCCTATCACTTGATGGCGGCGGTGGCGATCTGCATCGTCGCGATCACGTTCCCCCTGGTGCTGATCCAGCGCCGGCTTCTCGTGGGCGCGCGCAAGTACGCGACCATCAAGGGCAAGGCGGGTCGCATGCGCGAGCTGCCGCTGGGCCCCTGGGCGTGGATCGCCTTCGCGCTGATCCTCGGGTTCGTCTTCGTGACGGTGGTCGTGCCGCTCTCGGGCATCGCGCTTCGCGCGTTCGTGTCGAGCTGGGGCTTCGGCGTGAAGCTCTCGGAGGTGTGGACGCTGGACGGCTTCCGCGAGGTGTGGAACGAGCCCACCCACAAGCGCGCGATCCTCAATACCGTCCTCATCGGCACGGTGGGCGGCGCGCTCACGGTCGCCTGCTACACCGCCATCGGCTTCGCCACGCACCGGCGCAACGACGGCTGGTCGCGCTTCATCGACTACCTCGTGCTCGTGCCACGCGCGGTGCCGGGGCTCCTCGCGGGGCTCGCCTTCCTCTGGGTGTTCCTCTTCTTTCCGCCGCTCACGCCGCTACGCACCACGATCTTCAGCATGTGGCTCGCGTACTCGGTGGTGTGGCTCGCGTACGGCATGCGCTTGATCTCCTCGTCGCTCATGCAGGTGAGCCCCGAGCTGGAGGAGGCCGGGCGCTCGGTGGGAGCATCGAGGGGGCTCATCTCGCGCTCGATCACGCTGCCGCTCATCCGTTCGGGCCTGATCGGCTCGTGGCTGCTGGTCTTCATGATCTTCGAGCGCGAGTATTCGACGGGCGTGTACCTTCTCGCACCCGGGACCGAGGTGATCGGCGCGGAGCTGGTGTCGCTCTGGCAGGGCGGCGCCATCGACATCGTGGCGGCACTCGCCCTCATCAACATCGTGCTGGTGGGCATCGGGCTCGCCATCGCGCTGCGCTTCGGCGTCAAGCTGAGGGACTAGGGAGCCGCCATGGCAGAGCTGAGCGTCCAGGATCTTCACCTCGCGTACGGCGACAACCCGATCCTGAAGGGCGTGTCGATGGACTTGAATCGCGGCGAGGTCGTCTCCCTGCTGGGGCCCTCGGGCAGCGGGAAGACGACGCTGCTGCGCGCGGTCGCGGGGCTGGAAGCGCCCAACCGAGGCACGATTTCCATCGGCGCCAAGAAGGTCTTCGATGGCGCCGGGGCCGTGGACATTCCCGCCGAGGCACGTAACCTCGGCCTCGTGTTCCAGTCGTATGCGCTCTGGCCGCACAAGACCGTATCGGACAACGTCGCCTTCGGGCTAAAGCTTCGAAAGGTTGCCTCGGGCGAGATCGACTCGCGCGTGAAGAAGGCGCTCTCCGAGCTTTCGCTCGGGCACCTCGGTGCCCGCTTCCCGCACCAGCTTTCCGGCGGCCAGCAGCAGCGCGTGGCCATCGCCCGAGCCCTCGTGTACAACCCGCCGGTGATCCTGATGGACGAGCCGCTCTCCAACCTCGACGCGAAGCTGCGCGAGGAGGCCAGGGCCTGGCTGAGGACGCTCATCCTCGAGATGCAGCTCTCGGCGCTCGTGGTGACACACGACCAGGGCGAGGCGATGGCGATGTCCGACCGGATCCTGCTCCTCAACAACGGCGTGATCGAGCAGCAGGGCACGCCGCAGGACATGTACAACACGCCGCGCACGCTCTTCGCCGCCGACTTCATGGGCAGCAACAATCGCCTCGAGGGCCGCATCGAGGAGGTGCGCGGCGGCGATGCGAAGCTCGTGGGCGAGGGCTGGACCCTTTGGGGACGCAAGGCCGAGAGCGCGCGCCAGGGCGAGAAGGGCACGGGGATGATCCGCCTGGAACGCGTGCGCCTTGCGGGTGGGCCCGGCGACAATGTCCTGCAGCCCGAGCTCGCCACGTCCATGTTCCTGGGCGACAAATGGGAGCATATCTTCCACCTGGGCAATACCACGCTGCGCGCCCACGGGCCCGAGGCGCTCGCCAAGGGCCGCCAGTGGCTGGAGATCCCGCGCGCCGACTTCTGGGTCTTCTAGGCGCGCACGCCGCAAAATTCCTTGGTCGTCGCGCGAACAGGATTCGGTTGTTGCAGTGCAGCATGGGCCATATCATGAGCCCATGGACACAAACTATCCGCAGCTGGGAAGCCTCAGGTCGGAAGCCGAACGCCGCGAGGCCGAAGCCTACCTCGAGAGCGGCGCCGCGCTGGGCGACTCGATCGGCATGCTGGCGCGCTGGCTCGAGGGCCTGCGCCTCGTATTCGACTCGCGCACGGCCAACCCGCACCGCTAGGGGTCGATCGCTTAGAATCGCGGCATGCTCCTCATCGGCATGCTCGATTCCCCGTATGTGCGGCGTTGCGCCGTCTCCATGAAGCTCATGGGCGTGGCATTCGAGCATCGGCCCGTCTCGGTGTTCCGCCAAATGGACGAGTTCCGCAAGGTGAATCCCGTCGTGAAGGCACCGACCCTGGTGGCCGGCGACGGGACCATGCTCATGGACTCGACGCTCATCCTCGACCATGTCGAGTCCACGCTCCCCGGATCGCGGCGGCTCACGCCCGTGGATACGGCGGCACGCCTCGCGTTGCTGCACGCGCTGGGCTTCGCCCTCGCCGCGACCGACAAGGGCGTTTCCATCGTGTACGAGCACGAGCGGCGCCCACCCGAGAAGGTGCACGCGCCCTGGCTGGATCGCGTGATCGAGCAGGCCAACACCGCCTGCGCCGAGCTGGAGAAGATCGCCGCGAAGGCCCGCCCGTGGATCGCGGGCGACAGGATCGGCGCCGCCGACGTCATGGCCGCTTGCGGCTGGCGCTTCAACCAATCTCGCAACGCCGGGGACATCCCGGCCGCTCGTTATCCGGCGCTGGCCGCGCTCTGTGCGCGCGCCGAGGCGCTTGCCGAATTCTCATCGACCCTACCTTCGGAATGATCCTTCCATGAGCGACCGGCCACTTCCCGAGATCATCAAGGACTTCGAGCGCGTGAGCTCCGAGGTGGTGGGCCGCGCCGCCCGTTTCCAGGCGGCGATCCTCGCCGACATCGCCGGGCGGCGCGGCACGCTGCACGGGCGCATCGCTCCACTCGCCCCCGAGATGAAGCTCGCGGGGCCCGCCTTCACCATCGAGGTGCGCGGCGGCGACAACCTCATGATCCACACGGCGATGACGCTCGCGAAGCCCGGCGACATCCTCGTGATCGACGGCAAGGGCGACCGCACCTGCGCGCTCATGGGCGCCATCATGATGAACGCGTGCAAGCAGCTGAAGCTGGGCGGCGTGGTGATGGACGGTGCCGTGCGCGATACGGTCGAGCTTCGCGACCTGGGTTTCCCCGTGTTCTGCGTGGGCGCCAACCCGAATGGCCCCACCAAGTTCATTCCGGGGCGCATCAACCATCCGATCTCCTGCGGCGACATCGCCGTGAACCCGGGCGACCTCATCGTGGGCGACGCCGACGGCGTGGTCGTGGTCGAGCGCGGCAAGGCCGCCTCGCTCCTCGAAGGCGCGCAAAGGAAGGTGGACGACGAGACTGCGCGCATCGCCGGCATCCAGCAGGGCAAGGGCCTCAAGCCCAAGTGGCTGGACGAATCTCTGCGCGCCGCGGGGCTATTGAACGACGGCGAGACGCTTTAAGGGGTCAGAGCCCTTTTTCGGTTTTAAAGGGGACAGATCACCGCTCTGTCCCCTTTTTTCGTGAAAAAGGGCTCTGACCCTATTGGGCCGCCTTGGCGATGCGGTTTCTCATCGCCTCGTCGGGCATCCGCCCGTATCCCGCACCCATGTTGTCGCGGGTGTGCTCGGGCTTCGCGCTCGCGGGGATCGCGCAGGTCAGCGCCGGATGCGCCACGATGAACTTGAGCATGAGCTGGGCCCAGCTCGTGCAGTCGATTTCGGCGGCCCATGGGGGCAGTGCCGTGCCGCGCAGGCGCCGGAAGAGGTCCCCACCTGCGAACGGGCGGTTGGCGATCACGGCCACGCCGTTGTCGCGGCAAAGCGGCAGCAGCCGCTCCTCGGCGTCGCGCTCGGCCACCGAGTAGTTGATCTGGACGAAGTCCACGGGCCGGCGCGCGATCACCTTCGCGACGGCATCGGCGCCGCTCGCCGTGTAGTGCGTGACGCCCACGTAGCGCACCAGGCCGTCCTTCTTCCATCCCGCGAGCGTGTCCAGGTGCGTATCCACGTCGAGGAGGTTGTGGACCTGCATGAGGTCGCAAACCTTCACGCGCAGCTTCCTCATGGACTCGCGCATCTCGCGGATGCCCGCCTCCTTGCCGCTCGTCCAGACCTTGGTCGCGATGAACGGCTTGGCGGGTTCGCCCGTCTTCGCCACGAGCTCGCCCGCCACCTCCTCCGAGCGGCCGTACATCGGCGAGGAGTCGATGAGCCTTCCACCCATGTCCGCGAACACGCGCAGGACCTGCTCGAGCGGCTCGCGTTGCGGGCCGGTGCCGACGTCGAATGTCTGCCACGTGCCGATCCCGATCACCGGAAGCGACTCTCGCGTGGACGGGATTTCACGCATGTGCATCGTGCCCTGGAGCGGCGATTCGGCGGCCGATTCGCGGGAAGCCGCGAGCGCGAGCCCCGCGGCGGCGATGCCAAGGCGGCGCAGGGCCTCGCGGCGGTCGATCTCGTGGAGCGTCATTTCCAGATCTCCTTCTCCGAGAAGCCCAGCTCGCGGAACTCGTCCGCGCGCAGACCGGCTTCGTTGGCGCAGTAGAACTCGTCCAGCTGTGGCGGCTTCACGCCGGTGCCCGAAAGCATCGCGTGGACCTGGCCCCGATGGTGGATGTCGTGCTGGAGGAGATGCGCGAGGATCCGCTCGACGCTATCGCGATGGGTGCCATCGCGCCGCGGCATGAGCACCGGCTGCGCCATGGCCGCTTCGTCCAGCCCTTCGCAAAGAACGATCAGCCTCCGGTCGGCGGCGTGCTGCTCGCGCAAGAGATCGGTACCCGTGGAGAAAGGCTCCGCGGGCTCGAAGTGGCGGCCCGGATTGGCGGCGGGCGCAAGCCCGGCGAGGCTTCGCTCCAGGATCTCGAGGTAGAACCAGTCCACGGTGAGGATATGGTTCAGCGTCGCCCTGATCGAAGGGAAGAAGCTCGTGCGTTGCGCCACGAGCTCGTCCTGGGAGAGGCGGCAGCACGCGGCGAGCAGCCGGTGGTTGGCCCAGGCATTGTTGTGCGCCTCGGCCACGAAATGCCGGGCGAGCGACGGCTCGCGTGTAGTAAAGTCCGCTTCCAAGCGACCAGATTACCTCAAGCCTTGTCCCGGTCCCTTCGCGGCATCCTCTCGCTGGACGACTTCGAGCGCGCGGCGCGCTCCTACCTGCCGCGGCCGGTGTTCGCCTACGTTTCGGGTGCGGTGGAGGAGAACGCCTCGCTCGCCGACAACCGTGCCGCGCTCGCCGAATGGGGCTTCGCGCCGCGAGTGTTGGTGGATCTCTCGAAGCGATCGACGGCGGCGACGATCCTGGGCCGCGAATGGCCCGTGCCCTTCGGCATTGCGCCCATGGGGATCAGCGCGCTCTCCGCGTATCGCGGCGACCTGGTGCTTGCGCGTGCCGCACGCAAGGCCGGCATCCCCATGATCATGAGCGGCTCGTCGCTGATCCGCCTGGAAGAGGTGGTGCGCGAGAATCCCGACGCATGGTTCCAGGCATATCTGCCCGGCGACATCGCGCGCATCGCGCCGCTTATCGACCGCGTGGCCGCGGCGGGCTTCGGCACGCTGCTCGTGACCGTCGATACGGCGGTGCTCTCCAACCGCGAGAACAACATCCGCGCCGGCTTCTCGACGCCGCTTCGCCCGAGCCTCGGCCTCGCATGGGACGGCATCACCCACCCGCGCTGGCTCTTTGGCAATGCGCTGCGTACGCTCGCGAACCACGGGATGCCGCATTTCGAGAATTCGTTCGCCGAGCGCGGCGCGCCGATCCTCTCGCGCAACGTCGAGCGCGACTTCAGGCAGCGCGACCATCTCGACTGGACGCACGTCGCGCGCGTCCGCGAACGCTGGAAGGGGAAGCTCCTGCTGAAGGGCATCATCTCGCCCGATGACGCGCGGCTCGCGCGCGAGCATGGCGTGGACGGCATCATCGCCTCGAACCACGGCGGGCGGCAGCTCGACGGAACGGTTTCGCCGCTACGTGTGCTGCCCGCTCTGCTCGCGGAGGCGCGCGGCATGGCGGTGATGGTCGATGGCGCGATCCGACGGGGCACCGACGTGCTGAAGGCGCTCGCGCTGGGCGCGCAGTTCGTCTGGGTCGGGCGGCCGTTCAACTATGCGGCGGCAATCGCGGGCGAGGAGGGCGTGGCGCATGCCATCGCGATCCTCTCCGGCGAAGTCCATCGCAACATGGCGCTCCTCGGCGTGACCTCGCTCGCCGCGCTGGGCCCCCAACACCTCGTGAGGATCGGAGGCAGGCATGGCGGCTGATGGAAGCTGGTTCTTCTGGGCGCTGGGATCGGCGGGCTTCGCCGCGCTCACCGCGATCTTCGCGAAGATCGGCATCGCCGGCGTGGATTCGGACCTCGCGACGCTCATCCGCACGGCCGTGATCATCGTGGTGCTCGCGGCTTTCGTGTACGCGACCGGCAAGTGGAGCGATCCGCGCGAGCTCTCCGCGCGCACGTGGACTTTCCTTACGCTCTCCGGCCTCGCCACCGGCGCGTCGTGGGTATGCTACTTCCGCGCGCTGAAGATGGGCGAAGCCTCGAAGGTGGCGCCGGTGGACAAGCTCTCGGTGCTGCTGGTGGCTCTGTTCGCGGTCGCTTTCCTCGGCGAGCGCCCGTCGCTTCGCGAATGGAGCGGCATCGCCCTCGTCGGCGCGGGCGTGCTGGTGCTGGGGTTCAAGCGGTAGCGTTCCGCCCCGCGGGAAAAGGGGTCTGACCCCTATTTCCGCGAGACGCGCCAGATGGTCTTGCTCCCGTCGTCGGAGACGAGCAACGAGCCGTCCTTCATCACGGCCACGCCGACCGGCCGGCCCCAGGCCTTGCCATCCGGTGCCACGAAGCCCGTCATGAAGTCCACGTACTCGCCGGTGGCCTTGCCGTCCTTGAAGGGCAGATAGACGACCTTGTAGCCGGTGCGCTGCGCGCGGTTCCACGATCCGTGCATCGCGACGAACGCACCGCCGCGCCATTCGGCGGGGAACCGTTCGGCCGTGTAGAACGCGATGCCCAGCGGCGCCGAGTGCGCCTGCATCAGGACGTCGCCCACGGTGACCTTGTCCTTCAGGTCGGGCCGCTTGCTTTGCTGGCGCCCGTCCTCGTTGCCGCCGTTGTAGAACCAGGGCCAGCCGTAGAACTTGCCTTCGTCGACATGCGTCGCGTACTCGAACGGAAGGTTGTCGCCCAGCTCGTCGCGCTCGTTCACGACGCACCATGGCGTCGAAGTGCCGGGCCGCATCGCCATTCCGGCGCAGTTGCGAAGGCCGGTGGCGTAGACCTTCATGTCGCGGCCCTGCGGATCGACCGTCAGGATGTCGGCGCGAAGCTCCTCGGAATCCCACGCGGCTCCGAGCGGCTCGTTGGGAATCCATTCCTTCACGCCCTTCACCTCGTGGGGCTTGGGCAGCTCGGCGGAATGGGGCTCCGGGAACATGTCCTCGGCCGCGTTCGATCCCGATCCGACCGCGATGAAAAGGCGCTTGCCGTCGGCCGAGAACGCGAGGTCGCGAGTCCAATGATGCGACGAGGGCAGGCGCGCCACGATGATCTCGGGCTTGCCCGCGGCCTTCATCTCGCCCGGCTTGTACGCGAAGCGCACCACGCTGTTGCTGTTGCCGACGTACACCCATTGCGGCTCGGCATCGACGGGATAGAACGCGATGCCGTAGGGCTGGTGCAATCCGGAAGCGAATACTTCGTGCTTCCCGTCCGGATGGAACACGAGAACCTGGTTCGCCATGCTGTCCGCGACGAAGACGTCGCCATTGGGCGCGACGCGCATCGCGCGCGGGTTCTTGAGCCCTTCATGCGCGAAGGCCTCGACGCTGAACCCGCCTGGCACCAGCGGTTTCGCGCCCTTCGGGGGCGTCGCGACCTCCGTCGTCGCCGTGGTCGATTGCGAGCGCGGCGGCAGGTCCTGGGCGGTGATGAGCCGCCTCACGCCGGGCTTGTCGGACTTCCAGTCGCCGAACGCCGCCTGTCCCTTGAGGACCTGCGATTGGGCGGCCGCGCAGAGGGGAAGCAGCGCGGCGAAGACGCATGCGAGATTGCGGACCATCGAATCTCCTATGGAAAAGCTTGCGCGATGATCTCGTAGGACTTCAGGCGATCGGCGCGATCGTACGCATCGGACACGACGATGAGCTCGTCCGCGTTCGTGAGCCGCACGATTTCGGACAATCCCGCCGCCACCCTTTCCGGACCTCCGACCACCATGAGCGCCATGCGTTCAGCCACCGCGAGGCGCTCGGCAGGGCTCCACAACGCATCCATGTCCTTCACCGGCGGCTGGAGCGCCCGGCGATTGTTGCGGATCATGCCGAGGAAGCGCTGGTAGAGGCTCGTGGCGAGGTATTCGGCGCGCTCGTCGTCATCGGCGGCCATCGCCGGGACACCCACCATCACTTGCGGCTTGTCGAGCCATTTGGACGGCTTGAACTCGCGGCGATAGATCTCGAGCGCCTCGAGGAGCTGCTCGGGCGCGAAGTGCGACGCGAAGGAATACGGCCGCCCGATGGCGGCGGCGAAATGCGCGCTCCAGAGGCTCGATCCGAGTATCCACACGGGCACCTCGGTGCCTTCTCCCGGGATCGCCTTCACCGCCTGCCCGGGTTTCGCCGGCTCGAAATAGGAGAGCAGCTCTTCCACCTGCACGTCGAATTCCTCGCCGCGCCCACCCCGGCGCAGCGCACGCATCGTGAGCTGATCGGTGCCGGGCGCTCGGCCCAGGCCCAGGTCGATGCGTCCCGGATGCAGCGCTTCCAGCGTCGCGATCTGCTCGGCCACGACGAGCGGCGGATGGTTGGGCAGCATGATGCCGCCGGAGCCGATGCGGATCGTCTTCGTATGGCTCGCGAGGTCGCCCATCAGCACGACGGTCGCGGAGCTCGCGACGCCCTCGAGGTTGTGGTGCTCGGCGACCCAGTAGCGCTTGTAGCCCCAGCGCTCGGCGCACCGTGCGAGCTCCCGCGAGGTTGCGAAAGCCTGCGCAGGATTGCCGCCCTCCGGATAGGTCGCGAGGTCCAGTATCGACAGCGGCGTCTTGCTCGGCGTCACTTGCATGGTCCGATCGGAATGGCGAAAAGAAAAACGGCAGCCCGAAGGCTGCCGTTCTCATACAGCGGGTGAGCTAAGCTTAGCTGATCGCGCGGATCTGGGTAGCCTGCTTGCCCTTGGGGCCGTCCTTCGTTTCGAACTCGACCTTCTGGTTCTCCTTGAGGGTCTTGAAGCCCGAACCCTGGATCTCGGAGAAATGGGCGAAGAGGTCTTCCCCGCCGCCGTCGGGTTTGATGAAGCCGAAGCCCTTGGAGTCGTTGAACCACTTCACGGTACCGGTACTCATTGCATTTCCTTTTTGGTGGATCCCCGGAAAACCCACGGGGCTGGGGTCAGCGTCAAAAGGAAAGCAAGGCGGGAACTGAAGTGAAGCGCCGACTTTGCCGGCGGGTACTGGAGTCACTGCTTACCGCTTCCTGATCACTGCGCCGCGAATTATACCCCAGGGCCTATTTTTTCGCGTCGCTCGAGGCGCGCATCCGGGCGAGCCATTCGGACCAGTCGATGGGGCCTTCGGCGAAGCGTTTCTGCAGGTTGCCGAGCACGATTCCCCAGGCGTGGTCGAAGTACGCATAGGCCTTGTCCCATTCGCCGCCTTCGCCCCAACCGATGTGGGTCATCGTGACGCGCGTCTCGGTTTCCGAGATGGGCGCGAAGCGCACGATCACCACCGTGCGCTGCTTGCGCGCCTCGGGAAGGGACGGCGGCGCGTTCCACGTGTAGCTCAGCATCCGCTCGGGCTGGACCGCCAGGACCTTCATGTCGTCGGCGCCCTTCATCCCGGGCGCGGCATAGGGGTTCATGTAGATCTCGAAGGGGCCGCCGGGCCGCGCCTCGACATGGGCGTCGGGTGCGAAGAACGTCTTGATGCCCTCGGTGGTGGTCCATGCTTTCCAGACCTCCGCGACGGGCGCCTTCACGATCGCTTCCTTGTGCAGCGCGCGTTCCTCGGCATGGGCCGCGGGGCCGAAAAAGAATGCGGCAAGGCAGGCAAGGGCAAAGGTCTTCATGGCGCCTCCGGAAGTTGCGCGCAAGGCTAGCACCCTGGCGAGGACCGTGTGTGACAATAAGTTCGCCATGAACGAAGACATCCGCTCGCGCACGCTCGCCGCGCTCGCCGCGAACCGCGTTCCCGGATTCCATTTCGCGGGCCACTTCTTCGGCGTGAGGTTCGGGCGCATGGCTCCCGAGTCGGCGAACCTGGCGCTCGAAGCCGGAGCCCACGCCGAAGATCCGGGCGGCGGCATCAACATCGGGGTGGTGGCGATGCTCGCCGACATCACGCTCGGCTCGAGCGTGCGCGCGGCCGCGGGCTCGGACTCGACGCGGCTTGCCACCGTCTCCATGCACTTGCAGTTCACGGGCGCACCCCTGCGCGGCGAGCTTGCGGCCGAGGGCGAGTTCCAGGGATTCGCGGAGAGCGCCGCGGCGCGGCAGGGACTCGCGCGCTTCACGATCTCGAGCGAAGGCCGTGTCGGGTGCTACGGCACCGGCGCCTTCATGCCGCTGCCGCCTCCACCGGGACGCGCGATGCATGCGTTGGTGCGCGAGCCCGCGCGGCGCCCGCGGCTGGACGAATCGACGCTCGACGCGGCCGAGCGCGAGGTGCTCGCGCGTGCGGATGACGCGATCGCCGCGGCCGACGCGAAGCGCGCCTTCGTGTCGCGCTTCCTCGGCTACGAGCCGCGGCGCGAAGGCGAGGGCGCGCTGGCCACGTTGCGTAACGGCACGCACCTGGGAAACCGCGTGGGCCACGCGCAAGGCGGCTTGCTCGTGGGATTGGGTGCCGCCACGGCGAGCGCGGCGCTGCCGGCATCGTGGCGCATCGCGGCGATCTCGGCATGGTTCGTGAGCCCGGGCGAGGGCGCGGAGCTGGTCGCGCGGTCCACGCCGTGGCACCAAGGGCGCGACACCGCCGTGGTGAGAACCGAGATCGCGGGCGAGGGCGGCCGGCGCGCGCTCGAGATGGTGAGCGCGCATGCGCGCGCCCCGGGCGAGTCCTAGGCCGACGCCTTCGGCACCACCAGCTTCGCGATCAGCACCTGCACGACCTCGCCTCGCTGGTTGCGCGTCTCGCTTCTTACCGTGACCATGCCCCGGTCGGGACGCGACCGCGAGGGCTTGGCCTCGATCACCTCGCTGAAGACCTGCAGGACGTCGCCGGGGCGCGTAGCCTGCGGCCAGTTGATTTCGCCTCCCGCGCCGACGATGCCTCCCGCCACCGGGAGGCCGCCTTCCACCATGAGCTTCATGGACATCGCCATGGTGTGCCAGCCGCTCGCGGCGAGGCCCTTGAAGAAGGTCGCCTTCGCGGCCTCCTCGTCGAGGTGGAAGGGCTGCGGGTCGAACTGCCGCGCGAATTCCTTGATCTCGCCGGCGTCGACGACGCGCGTGCCGCTCGCGAATTTGCGGCCGATGCTGAAATCATCGAAGTAGAGAAGTGCGTTGCCGCTCATTTGGGCTTGCCCTCGAGGCCCCGGAACCAGGTGTCCACGAGCGCCTTCGCGTGCTTCTCGAGCGAGAAGCTCTTCGGTGCGAGCACCCAGTTGGCGATGAGGCCGGAGACGAGCGACATGGTGCCGATGGCCGCCTCCCTCGGATTCAGGCTCGCGGGCAGGTGGCCGCCGTCGATGCAGCCGCGGAACGCGCCCTCGATGCTGCGCAGGCATTCCTGCTGGCTCGCCACGTGCCGATCGCGTACGCCCGCGGCATCGCCCACATATTCGCACTTGTGATAGGCGATATCGAAGACGCGCTGCACCCGCGCGTCGCGCGCGCAGCGCAAGAGGACCTCGACCGTGGCGCGGCGCAACACCTCGACGGGCCGCGCATCGCCGCGGCTGCCGGCCATCTCCAGCATCTCCTCTGCGGGGAGCGCCACGCGCTGCATCATCGCGTCGAAGAGCTCGGCCTTGTCCTTGAAATGCCAGTAGATCGCGCCGCGGGTGACCTGGGCTTCGGCGGCGACTTCCTCGAGGGACGCGTGCGCCACGCCCTTGTCATGAAAAACGACCTCGGCCGCGTCCAGAATGCTCTCGCGCGTCTCCTGGGCTTCCTCTTTCGTGCGGCGAACCATCGCTGCTGCGGCTCCGGGGTTGACATACATACATGTCTGTATGTAAATTGTGCGCTCCAAGAAGAAGCCTGTAAAGCCCTCACGAGGTATCAGCCCATGTTCCTTCATTCCCTCAAGTCCGTGAGGGCGTCCGCGCTCCTCGCCTCCTGCATCGTCCTCCTCGCCGCGTGCGGCGGGGGCCCGGGCGGCCATCCCGGCGGTCCCGGCGCCGGCGGCATGCCCCCGATTCCGGTCGCCATCGAGGAAGTGCGCCCGCACGACGTCGCCATCGAGTTCGAATATCCCGCGCAGACCGCCGGTTCGCGCGAGGTGGAAGTGCGCGCGCGCGTCTCGGGCATCCTCCTCAAGCGCAACTACGAGGAAGGCGCGGCCGTTCGGCCGGGCCAGTCGCTTTTCTCGATCGACCCGGCGACCTACGAGGCCGCGGCCGCGCGTGCCGAGGCCGACGTGGCGAGTGCCGAGGCGCGACTGAACAACGCCGAGCGCAACGCCCGGCGCGCCAAGCCGCTCTATGAGGCGAAGGCCGCCTCGCAGAAGGACCTGGACGATGCGACCTCCGCGCAGGAAGTCGCCGCGGCGGACCTCAAGAGCGCCCGCGCGAAGCTCGCCGATGCCCGGCGCGACCTCGCTTATACGCACGTCGAGGCGCCCGTGTCCGGCGTGACCAGCCGCTCGCTGAAGAGCGAAGGCACACTCATCGCGGGCCCCCAGGATCTCCTCACGACGGTCACGCAGGTCGATCCGATCTACGTGAACTTCGGGCTCTCGGAAACGGACCAGGCGGCGCTGCGCCGCGACGCGGCGGCGGGCAAGCTCGTGCTGCCGAAGGACGGGCGTTTCGACGTCGCCATCCGCTTCGAGGATGGGCACGTGTATTCGCGGGCCGGCAAGCTCGTCTTCACCGACGTGCGGGTGAACAACCAGACGGGCACGTCGGATGCGCGCGCGGAACTGCCGAACCCTTCGGCCGAGGTGCGCCCGGGCCAGTTCGTGCGCGTGCTGCTGAAGGGCGCCAAGCGCGTGAATGCGATCACTGTCCCCCAGCGAGCGGTGCAGGAAGGCCCGCAGGGCAAGGTCGTGTACGTGATCGGCAAGGACAACAAGGCCGAGGCGCGTCCCGTCACCCTCGGCGACTGGACCGGCAAGGAGTGGATCGTCCTCTCCGGCGTGGCCCCCGGCGACAAGGTCATCACCGATGGATTGATGAAGGTGATGATGATGCCCGGCGCGCCCTTGCAGGTCGGCGACCCGAACGCTCCGCCGCCCGGCCCCGCGGCCGCTGCGAAGAAGTAGGAGCCGACAAATGTTCTCCCGCTTCTTCATCGATCGCCCGATCTTCGCGGCGGTGCTCTCGATCTTCATCGCGCTCGCGGGCCTGGTCGCCATGCGGGTGCTGCCCATCGCCCAGTATCCGGAGATCGCCCCCCCCATCGTGACCGTGCGCGCGGTCTATCCGGGCGCCTCCGCCGCGGTGCTCGAGGAGACGGTCGCGGCGCCGCTGGAGAACGCCATCAACGGCGTCGAGAACATGCTCTACATGTCCTCGGTCTCCTCGGCGGACGGCAGCGTGCAGATCACCGTCACGTTCAACATCGGCTCCGACGTGGACAAGGCGGCGCTGAACGTGAACAACCGCACCAAGCAGGTCGAGCCGCGCCTGCCGCTGGAAGTGCGCCGCCAGGGCGTCTCCGTCGAGAAGGGCTCGCAATCGTTCCTGCAGGTGATCGCTGTGAATTCGCCCGACGGGCGCTTCGACGACTTCTTCACGTCCAACTACGTGACGCTGAACGTCCTGGACAACATCAAGCGCATCCCCGGCACCACCAACGTCCAGATCTTCGGCGCCAAGGACTATGCGATGCGGATCTGGCTCAAGCCCGACCGCCTGGCGCAGCTGCACCTCACGCCCGCCGACATCATCGCCGCGGTGAACGAGCAGAACGCGCAGTTCGCCGCCGGCAAGATCGGGGAGCCGCCCACGGGCGGCGGCCAGGAGCTGGTCTACACCATCACGACGCAGGGGCGGCTCGCCGATGCCAAGCAGTTCGAGGACATCATCATCCGCTCGAACCCCGACGGCTCCAGGCTGCGGCTCGCGGACGTTGCGCGCGTGGAGCTCGCGAGCGCCAACTACGGCTTCATGGGACGCGTCAACAACAAGCCCGCGACGCTGATCGGCGTGTTCCTGCAGCCCGGGGCCAACGCGCTTTCCGTCGCCAGGGAAGTGGACGGCGAGCTGCGGCGCCTGTCGGCGCGCTTCCCGCAGGGACTGCGCTACGACGTGGTGTACGACACGACCAAGTTCGTGCAGGTGTCGATCCGCGAGGTGCTGATCACGCTCGCCGAGGCCATGGCGCTCGTCTTCCTCGTGGTGTTCATATTCCTGCAGAACTGGCGCGCGACGCTGATCCCGTTCGCCGCCGTCCCGGTGTCGCTGCTGGGCACCTTCGCCGGAATGTATGTGCTCGGCTACTCGATCAACACGCTCACGCTCTTCGGCATGGTGCTCGCCATCGGCATCGTGGTGGACGACGCTATCGTCGTGTTGGAAAACGTCGAGCGCATCATGCACGAGGAGCACGTGGACGCCCGCGAGGCGGCGATCAAGGCGATGAAGGAGGTGACGAGCCCCATCATCGCGATCGTGCTGGTGCTCTGCGCGGTCTTCATCCCGATCGCCTTCCTGGGCGGCCTCACCGGCGAGCTCTACCGGCAGTTCGCGGTCACGATCTCCATCGCAGTGGTCTTCTCCGGGATCGTGGCGCTCACGCTCACGCCCGCGCTCTCGGTGCTGATCCTCAAGCGCGAGCACAGGCAACCGGGGCGCTTCTTCGGCGCCTTCAACCGCGGCTTCGCGAAAGTCACCGACAAATACGAGGACGGCGTCGCCTTCATGATCCGCCGCGGCGGCATCGCGCTCACGCTCTTCGCGGTCATGGTCGCGCTCGCCGGGTTCCTCTGGTGGAAGACGCCGGGCTCCCTCGTGCCCGAGGAGGACCAGGGCTTCTACATCGCCGTGGTGCTGCTTCCCAACGGCTCGTCGCTCGAGCGCACCGACGAGATGGTCCAGAAGGTCGTGGCCTCGATCAAGGAGAACCCCAACATCGAGAACTGCGTCGCCTTCACGGGATTCGACTTCATCGGCGGGGCGACCTTCCACAACAACGCGGCGACGATCTTCGTCACCCTCAAGCACTGGGACGAGCGCAAGGTCCCGGTGCAGGCGCTGGTGGGCGAGTTCTACGGGCGCACCGCGGGCTTCAAGGACGGCCTCGCGCTCGCCTTCAACGCTCCGCCCATTTTCGCGCTCGGCGCGACCGGCGGCTTCGAGGTGCACCTGCAGAACCGCGGCGAGGGCGGCGCGGGCCGCCTCGCTCAGGTGATGTACCAGTTCATCGGCAAGCTGAGCCAGGAGCCCGGGATCGCCCAGGCCAACACCTTCTGGCAGCCCAGCGTGCCGCAGCTCTACGTGGACGTCGACCGCTCGAAGGCGAAGGCCCTCGGCGTGAACGTGGACGACGTCTTCAATACCCTGGCGGCGACCCTCGGCACGTACTACGTGAACGACTTCAACCGCTACGGGCGCACCTGGCAGGTGCTGATGTCCTCCGACGCGCAATACCGCAAGCGCCCCGAGGACGTGGGCGCCATGTACGTGCGCAACAACCACAACGAGATGGTGCCGGTGAGCGCGCTCGCGACGGTGAAGTTCGTGAACGGCCCCGACACGCTCGAGCGCTTCAACAACCTCCCGGCGGTGACGATCCTCGGATCCGGCGCCCCGGGCGTGAGCTCGGGCCAGGCGATCGAGAAGGTGATCAAGGTGGCGAAGGAAGTGCTTCCGGGCGACTTCAGCTACGACTGGAGCGGCGCATCGTTCCAGGAGGTGAGCTCGGGCGGCGCATCGGTGATCGCGCTCCTCGCGGGCGCCGTCATGGCCTTCCTCATCCTCGCGGCGCAATACGAGCGCTGGTCGCTGCCGCTCTCGGTGATGCTGGCGTTGCCTTTCGGCACGTTCGGCGCACTGGTGGCGGTGCAGATCCGCGGCCTCACCAACGACGTGTACTTCCAGATCGGCCTGGTGACGCTGCTCGGCCTCGCCGCGAAGAACGCGATCCTGATCGTGGAATACGCGCTCATGAAGTCCGAGGAGGGCCTCTCGTACTCGGCGGCGGCGCTGGAAGCCGCGCGGCTGCGCTTCCGGCCGATCCTCATGACCTCGCTCGCGTTCATCTTCGGCGTGATGCCGCTCGCGTTCTCGAGCGGCGCGGGCGCCGCGGCGCGGCACGCGGTGGGCACCGGCGTCATGGGCGGGATGCTCGCGGCGACATTCCTCGCGATCTTCTTCGTGCCGTTCTTCTTCAAGACCATCATGCAGAGGAGGCTCGCGGAGCGGCGCTCCAGCGCCGAGCTGAAGGAGGAGGCGGCGCACCACCGTGCCCTCACCTCGCGGCCGGTCGCGCATGGCGCCACCCGCATCACGCCTCGCACGGAGGGATCCGATGACTGACCGTACTCCAAGGGGCGGCGCCGCCTGGGCGCTGCTGCTCGTCGCGGTGGCGCTCTTCATCATGCTGCTGCAAGGCTGCACCGTGGGCCCGAGCTACAAGCGGCCCGACATGGACCTGCCCAAGGATCTAGGCGTGGCCCAGTCGAGCGCTCCCGCATCCGCGAAGTGGTGGGGCGTTTTCAACGATCCGGCGCTGGAGCGGCTCGAGGAGGAGGCGCTCGGCCACAACCACGACCTCGCCGCGGCCGCGCAACGCATCGAGCAGGCGCGCGCCCAGCTTTCCATCACGCGCTCCGACCAGCTGCCATCCGTGGGCGTCGAGGCGACACGCACCCGCAGCCGCTCGTCGGAGATCGGGGCGCTCCCGATTCCGTCGGACTTCGTGCTCACCAACGACAATCGCTTCGTGGCGCGCCTGTCGTGGGAGCTCGATTTCTGGGGCAAGTACCGGCGCGCCACGGAAGCGGCGCGCGCCGATCTCCTGGCGAGCGAGGCGGGCCGCGATGCGGTGCGCAGCTCCCTCGTGTCGGACCTCGCGCGCGGCTATTTCGCGCTGCTCGCGCTGGACCGGCGCCTTACCACGCTCGAGCGCAACCGCGCGGCGTGGTCGGAGTCCCTCGACATCCAGAAGAAGCGCATGGACGCGGGCGCGGTTTCGGAGCTCGAGTACCGGCAGATCGAATCGGAGCTCCGCGCGAACGAGGCGCTGATCCCGCCGGTGCGGCTTGCACGCTCGCGGCAGGAGAGCGCGTTGGCGGTCCTCCTCGGGCGCTCGCCGCGCGACGTCTATGCCGGAAATGTCGAGCATGGCGAAGCGACGCTGCCGTCTCGCGTCGAGGTGCCGGCCGGCGTTCCTTCCGACCTATTGCTGCGCCGCGCGGACCTGCGCCAGGCCGAAGCCCAGCTTCACGCCGCGAACGCGCGCATCGGCGTGGCGCGCGCCGCGTACTTCCCGGATATCTCGCTCACCGGCTTCTTCGGCGGCGAGAGCCAGGCGCTGCGTGACCTCTTCACCGGCCCGGCGCGCACCTGGAGCCTGGGGGGCGACCTGCTCCAGCCGCTCTTCGCGGGAGGACAGCTTCGCGGCGGCGTGGACCTCGCCGATGCACGCACGAAGGAAGCCGCCGAGCTCTACCGGAAGGCGGTGGCGAACGCGTTCAAGGAAGTGCGCGACGCCATCACCGCGCAGACCGAGCTTCGCGAAGCGGCCAACGCGCAGGCCGAGCGCGAACGCTCCTTCAGCCGCACGCTCGAGCTCGCACGGCTGCGCTACGACAACGGCGCGATCGGCCTCTTCGAGCTGCTGGACACCGAGCGGCAACTGCTCGCGGCGAGGCTCGATGCGATCGATGCGGAGCGGGATCGGCGCGACGCCATCGTGGAGCTGTATACGGCGCTGGGCGCCTAGAGGCGGCGAGAAGCGATGGCCGCTTCTCGCCGCCGTCGTTGCACCCGCCAGCACTACAGGAATACCATCGGTCGCACGCGTCCTGGGAGGATGCTCCGATGTTTCGCACGCTTTGCCTCATCTGGTTATTGACTTGCGTGCTGGCCAGTCAGCATGCCGAGGCCGCAGGTGCGGGCTGCGATACGGGCTTGCCGTTTCCCCTGGCGGTCTCTCCGACCCAGCCGGACTCGACGCAGCAAGTCACGATCAATATCGATACGAGCGACGTGGTCGTGGATTCGGTGAGCACCGAGGTCCATGACGCCACCATCGACATTACGCTCACGATAGTCGGCATCAGTCCGCCTCCGGCACATTCCCCCTGCGCGAGCCAGGTCGTCGGGCCCCTCGGTCCGGGCAGCTATACGATCAATTTGAAAGAGGTGGATTCCGGTCTTTCCCAATCGGACGCGATCACTGTCGCAAGCATGTCGTTCGTGGTGGGTGAAATTCCAGGCGTGAGCTGCGATCCCGACAGCGGATACATTTCTGTCTCCCCGTCGAATCCCGCCGACGGGCAAGCCATCACGCTCACAGTCGGCAGGACCCAGGCGATCCTTCCCGAATCCGTCATTGTAGAAAGGCTGGGCGACTCGATCACCGCGACGCTGACGGCGAACGTCAACGATTTTTCAGTCGCCCTGCCTGATTCCTGTGCGAGGATCGAAATCGGCGCGTTGCCTATCGGTACTTACACTGTCGACCTCGACTTCGTCGATACGACTCAGACGCACCCGCAAGCGGTACACGTGAAGAGCACGAGCTTCACGGTGGTCCCCCACCCGCCGTCCCCACCCGGTCCCTTGACCGGCCTCTGGTGGAATTCATCGCAACCGGGTTGGGGCATCGACTTCGTCCAGCGCCGAGATGTCCTCTTCTCCGCCTGGTTCACCTACGACACCGCGGGTCGTCCGAAGTGGTACGTGGCTCCCGATTGCGAGCTCCAAAGCGTATCCACGGGGCACGGTTGCACCGGGGATCTCTTCGAAGTGAAAGGCCCGATCCTGCTGGCGGGCTTGTTCAACCCCGCCGCGGTCGTCGCGACGAAGGTCGGCACTCTGGACCTCGGATTCGCGGACTCGAATACGGGCTCCATGACCTACACCCTCGACGGGCAAACGCGGACGGTGTCGATTGCGCGCGAGCCGTTGCGGACGGGTCCCGCCGCGGATGTCGACTATAGCGATCTCTGGTGGAACCCGGCGGAATCGGGCTGGGGCATGACGCTCACGCAGCAATCGAACGTGATGTTCCTCGCGCTCTACGTGTACGACGGCGGCGGTGCTCCGGTGTGGTACGTCGCATCCGATTGCGAGGTGAACAGCGCGGGCAACGGCTGCACCGGGACGCTCTATCGGACGAGCGGGCCGGACTTCGGCGCGGCATTCGATTCGTCGAAGGTCCAGGCCTTCGCCGTCGGTACGGCCAGCGTGAGCTTTTCCGATCAGGACACCGGCGTACTCACCTACACCGTGAACGGCGCCGCAACGACCAAGGCCGTCACGCGGGAATTCTTCTAGTCCGCGTTGGCGCTAAACTTGCGAAATGCCCAAAGACCGTTTCGCCTCCGAGCTGCGCCACGCCGTCCTCGACCTGCACAAGGCGCTGATGGATGCGCAGCGCATCCGTTACGAGAAGCTGCACGGGCGCATATCGACGAGCGGTGAGTTCCTGGGCCTGGTGCTCGAGCACCCGCAGTTCGCATGGCTGCGCGCGCTCTCCTCGCTCATCGCGCGCCTGGACGAGTGGATCGACGACGAGAAGTCCGAGCCCGAGGAGCTCACGGCGCTCGTGGCGGCGCTCCACACGCTGGTCGAGCCCGACAGCGCCAACGCGGTCTTCTCGGCGGCCTACTGGGAAATCGTGAACGACGTGCCCGAGGCGACCATCGCGCACGTGAAGCTCTGGCGGCTGCTGGAATCGGCGGGGCCGAGCGGCGCTCAAGCCACGGGCTGACGCGCATCCCAGCGTGCGAGGAGCTCGCGCTCGCGAGCCGTATCGAGCCCGGCCTTCCATGAATGCGACGGGTCGAACCCGCGGCTGAACGCGAGCGTGTCGGCGATCGTCTGCGCAAGCGGGCGGAACGCGAGCCCGGCTGCGAGGGCGCGCTCGATCGGCACTTCCATGGAGCCCTCGACCTCCGGATCGCTCTCCGGCAGCCAGACCGGCATGTCCTTCCACGGCGCCACCTGCATCCGGTCGAGGAACGGCTCGTCGATCCATTCGAAGTCCGCGTCGCTTCCCGCGACTTCGCGGCACGTTTGCAGGAGTGTGGCCATCGGGACCGGCTTCGCGAGGCCGGTCGCGTTGAACGTGCCGGCCTCGCGTGACCCGGCGAGCTTCACCAGCCACTCCGCCAGGTCGCGCACGTCGATGAACTGCACGGCCCGGCCAGGCCGCCCCGGCGCGGCGACGCGGCCGCCCAGGGCCACGCGGTGCGGCCACCACGTGAAGCGATCGGTGCGATCGTTGGGACCGACGATGAGCCCCGGCCGCACGATCACCGCGCGCTCGCCCAGTATCTCGCGCGCCATGGATTCGCAGGCCGCCTTGAGGCCGCCGTACGTTTCGGGCGTCCACGCGTCGGGCAGGGGATCGGGGGCGCCCTGGACAGGCGACGTCTCGGCGTAGCCGGGTCCCACGTACACGGAGATCGAGGAGACCAGCAGGTAGCGCCCGGCATTCGCCTCGAGCGCGGCAGCGGATTTGCGCAACACCTGGGGCAAGTAGGCCGACGTATCGAGGACCGCATCCCACGGCCCCCGCGCGGACGCGCGTCTCAGCGCTTGCTCGTCGTTGCGGTCGCCGTGGATCGCGGGAACGCGGGGGTCGGGCGCGGTGCGGCCGCGGTTGAAGTGCGTCACGTCGTGGCCGGCCGCGAGCGCCGCATCGGTGAGCGCGCGGCCGAGGAATACGGTGCCGCCCAGGATCAGCATCCTCATCGCGCGGATGTTAGCCCATCGGGGCCGTTAGAATGGCGCGCCATGGCGACTTCCCGCTGGGACATCTTCTGCCGCGTCGTCGACAACTTCGGCGACGTGGGCGTCTCGTGGCGCCTCGCGCGAATCGCGGCCCGCGAGCATGGCAAGCGCGTGCGCCTCTTCATCGACGACCTCACGGTGCTGGGGAAGCTGCGCCCCGAGATCGACACCGCCCAGGATATCCAGAAGCTCGAGGGCGTCGAGGTGATCCGCATCCGCGAGCCCTTCGATTCCCTCGACGTGGCCGACGCGGTGATCGAGACCTTCGGCTGCGATCCTCCCGACGACTATGTCGCCGCCATGGCGAGGCGCGAGCCCCGGCCGCGATGGATCAACCTCGAATATCTCTCGGCCGAGGAATGGGTCGAGGGCAGCCACGCGCTCCCCTCGCCGCATCCGCGCCTGTCGCTGGTGAAGCACTTCTTCTTTCCCGGCTTCACCCCGAAGACGGGCGGAGTGCTGCGCGAGAGGAGCCTTCTCGCCCGGCGCGACGAGTTCCAGGCGGACGAGGGCGCACGCGCCGCGTTCTGGAAATCGATCGTGGGCGACGTGCCGCCTCCCGACGCACTGAAGGTAAGCCTCTTCAGCTACGCGGGAGCGCCCCTCGAGAGCCTCGCCAGATGCGCCGCCCACAACGGCTCGCCGACCTGGCTCATCGCGCCCGAGGGCTATGCCGCGACGGCGCTCGATGCGTGGCGCCTGGGCGCCCGCGCCCGCGAATCGATTCGCTGCGTGAGCATTCCTTTCCTGGCCCAGGACCGCTACGACCAGCTCCTCTGGGCCTGCGACGTGAATTTCGTGCGCGGCGAGGATTCCTTCGTGCGTGCCCAGTGGGCGGCTCGACCGTTCGTCTGGCACATCTATCCGCAGGACGAGGGCGCGCACTGGGTGAAGCTCTCCGCCTTCCTGGCGCGCTACACCGCGGGCCTGGACCGGTCGCATGCGGCCGCCTTCACGTCCCTGTGGGATGCGTGGAATCGCGGCGCCGAGCCCGATCCCGCGGAAATGGTGCGACCCTCGCTCGCCGAGGCCTGGTCGCAGTTCATCGCCCGGCGCGAGTCGCTCACGGAACACGCGCGATGGTGGAGCGCCTCCCTCGCCAGCCGCAGGGATCTTGGCGCGGAGCTTGTCGATTTCGTCGATAACGTGCTATAGTTAAAGGCTTTTTTACCCAACTTCATTACTTTCGCAACATGCGGAAGCCCAATTAGGACGTTTCTCATGAAAATCGCACAGGAACTGCGCAGCGGCAACGTGATCATGGTGGGCAAGGACCCCATGGTCGTGCTGAAGGGTGAGTACAACAAGGGCGGGCGCAACGCCGCCACCATGAAGATGAAGCTGAAGAACCTCCTCACCGGCTCCAACACCGAGGCCGTGTACAAGGCCGACGAGAAGTTCGAGCTCCTCATGCTGGAGAAGAAGGAAGTGAACTTCTCCTACTTCGCCGATCCCATGTACGTCTTCATGGACAGCGAGTACAACCAGATCGACATCGAGAAGGACAGCCTCGGCGACGCCGTGAACTACCTCGAGGACGGCATGACGGGCGAGGCGCTCTTCTACGAAGGCCGCGCCATCTCCTTCGAGATGCCGACCACGATCGTGCGCGAGGTGGTGTACACCGAGCCCGCGGTGCGCGGCGACACGTCGGGCAAGGTGCTGAAGCCCGCCAAGCTCTCCACCGGCCACCTGGTGCAGGTGCCCGCGTTCTGCGAGACCGGCGACCGCATCGAGATCGACACGAGGACGAACGAGTACAAGCGGCGCGTGGCCGCGTAAGCGTTGAGGAGTTGCAAAAAGGGGCGCTTCGGCGCCCTTTTTTTTCGTCCGATGCGCTCTTGTGCGAACGCCGAGGAACCCGCGGCCAATGGGTTCCTCCAATCCGGATGGCCCGTCCTCCCGCGATGCACCTGTCGCTGCTAGCCGTGTCCGTGGTCTGCTTCCTCGAGGCGGCCGTCACGGACGCGACCTATGCGGTGAGCGAATACCTGATGTGGCTGCACTTTTCCCAATGGCTGATCGCGGTGGGCATCGCGTTCGGCTTGCTCGCCGGCCTTGCGCTCGTCGTCCATCGCCTTTCGAACCGCGGGGCGGGATGGGCCGGCGGCGGCCATGCAGGGCTCCTCGTGATCGCCCTCGTGGTCGAGGTCGTGAATGCGTTCGTCCACACCGCGGACGGCTGGACGGCGGTCGTGCCGGCCGGAATCGCGCTCTCGATCGTGGGCGCGATCGTGGCGCTCGCCTCGGTCGCAGCGTTATGGCGCTCGCCTGCGACGTGGGCCGGCCCCGTGAGGGCATGACGATGAAGCGCTCCTTCCCCGCGGTGGTCTTCGCGACGCTCTGGCTCGTCGCCTGCAGCAGCGGTGACGGATTCGACAAGTCCTCGCAGTTCGGGTCCAGCCCGGCCCTGCCGGAGCCCTCGCATAGCCTGCTGCCGCAGATGCACGTGCCGAAGGTGGTCCCGTGGGGGCAGGGCGAGACGCCCACGGTCCCGCAGGGCTTCCGCATCGAAGCCGTGGCGAGGGGGCTCTCGAATCCACGCAACGTGTATCCCTTGCCCAACGGCGACCTGCTCATCGTCGAATCGAAGAAGGATGCCAAGGAGCCGGTGGAGCGACCCAAGCGCCCGGTGATGGCATGGGTCGAGGCGAAGGCGCACGGCGGCAGCGGGGGCGGCCCGAGCAATCGCATCCTGCTCGTGCGCGCCACGAGCGGCGAAGCGGCGAAGCCGACGGTCCTCCTCGACCACTTGAACTCGCCCTTCGGTGTCGTGCTCGTGGGAGACAATCTCTACGTCGCGGATACGGATGCGATCCTGCGCGTGCCGTATACGGTCGGACAGGACAAGACCGGTGGGCCCGCCGCGAAGCTGGTCGACCTGCCGGCGGGCGACATCAACCACCATTGGACGAAGAGCCTCACCGCCAGCGCCGATGGCTCGAAGCTCTACGTGGGAGTGGGCTCGAACAGCAACGCCGGAGAGCGCGGCCCCGACGCCGAGCGCGATCGCGCGGCGATCTGGGAAGTCGATCGCGAGACCGGCGCCCATCGGGAGTTCGCCAGCGGCTTGCGCAATCCGAACGGGCTCACGTTCTATCCCGGCAGCGATACGCTGTGGGCCGTCGTGAACGAACGCGACGAGCTGGGGCCCGACCTCGTCCCCGATTACATGACATCGGTGAAGCGCGGCGCGTTCTACGGCTGGCCGTACAGCTATTGGGGGCAGCACGTCGACCCGCGCGTCCGGCCGCAGAGCGATCGCCTCGTGAAAGCCGCGATCGCTCCCGACTACGGATTGAGCTCGCACGTGGCGCCCCTGGGCCTCGCGTTCTACGACGGGACGGCGTTTCCCGCCGAGTACCGTGGCGGCGCGTTCGTCGGAGAGCACGGCAGCTGGAATCGGCCCGAGCTGAACGGCTACCAGGTCGTCTTCATCGCGTTCCGCGACGGGCGCCCGGCGGGGAAGCCCATGGGTTTCGTCACCGGCTTCCTCAAGGACGGACAGGCGCGCGGGCGCCCGGTGGGCGTCGCCGTCGAGCGCAGCGGGGCGATTGTCGTGGCCGACGACGTCGGCAACGCCGTCTGGCGGATCGCCGCCACGTCGACGGGCGCCGCGCCCGTGCGCAGCGCAAGCGCCCGACCGTAGTCCGGGGGTCGTCGCGTCCTTTACAATTCGTCCTGGAAAAGGACGAGGAGCGATCCCATGCGCATCCACAAGATTGCCGCCATCGGCGGCGACGGTATCGGCCCGGAAGTGATCGCGGCGGGAATCGAGGTGATGGAAACGCTCTCCACTTCGGACGGCGGCTTCCGTTTCGAGGTCGAGCACTTCCCGTGGAGCTCCGACTATTACCAGAAGCACGGCATCTACATCCCGAAAGGCGGCCTCGAGCGGTTGAAGGGCTTCGATGCGATCCTCTTCGGCGCCGTGGGCAGCCGGGAGGTGCCCGACCACGTGTCGCTCTGGGGACTGAGGCTTCCGATCTGCCAGGGGTTCGACCAATACGCGAACGTGCGTCCCACGCGGGTGCTCCCGGGCGTGAAGAGCCCGCTCGCCAACGGGAACGACATCGACTGGGTGGTGATCCGCGAGAACTCCGAGGGTGAGTACGCCGGCATGGGAGGTCGCGCCCACAAGGGGCTGCCGATCGAGATCGGCACCGAGGTCGCCGTCTTCACGCGCGTGGGCGTGGAGCGGATCCACCGCTTCGCCTTCAAGATGGCGCAATCGCGTCCCCGCAAGCACCTCACGCTCGTCACGAAATCCAACGCGCAGCGCTTCGGCATGGTGATGTGGGACGAGATCTTCGCCGAGGTGGCGAAGGACTTCCCCGACGTGAAGACCGACCGCGAGCTGGTGGATGCGATGACCACGCGCATGGTGCTGAAGCCCCAGACGCTCGACGTGATGGTCGCGACCAACCTGCACGCCGACATCCTCTCGGATCTCGCGGCGGCGCTCGCCGGAAGCCTCGGCATCGCGCCCACCGCGAACCTGAACCCCGAGCGCGCGTTTCCCTCGATGTTCGAGCCCATCCACGGCTCGGCCTTCGACATCACCGGGAAGGGCGTCGCCAACCCGGTCGCCACCTTCTGGACGGTCTCCATGATGCTCGACCACCTGGGCGAGGAAGATGCCGCGCGGCGCCTCATGAACGCCGTGGAGCGGGTTACCGCCGGCGGCACGCTCACGCCGGACCTCGGCGGAACCGCGAAGACGATCGACGTCACCAAGGCGGTGCGCAAGGCGATCCTCGAGGCCGCGAAGTCCGGCACGCAGCAGCTCTCGGCGTTGCCGCAGGACGCGGCGCGATGACGCTCAAGCGCGCTACCTGGGAAGCCGGCAGCGTCGTCGTCCTCGAGCACGACTCGAAGATCCTGCGCGGCAACGCGCTCGGCGATCCGCATGTCCGCAAGCTCGCCGTGTGGCTGCCGCCGCAGTACAACGAGGGCGCCACGCGCGGGCGCGGACGGCGTTTCCCGGTGCTCTACGACATGGTGGGCTTCATGGGCTCGGGGCTCTCGCATATCGCGTGGCGCAACTTCACCGAGAACATCCCCGAGCGCGCGGCGCGGCTCATCCACGAGAAGGCGATGGGGCCCGCGATCATCGTGCTTCCCGATTGCTTCACGGCGCTCGGAGGCAACCAGTACGTGAACTCGTCGGCGGTGGGTGACTACGCCGACTACCTCACGCAGGAGATCGTGCCCTTCGTGGATCGCGAGTTCCGCACGCTCGCCTCGCGCGAGCATCGCGGGTGCTTCGGAAAGTCCTCGGGCGGCTACGGCGCGATCATCCACGGGATGAAGTATGCGAAGACCTGGGGTGCGATCGCGGACCACTCCGGCGACGCGTACTTCGACTTCGTGTACTGGCACGATTGGCCCAACACGCTGAACGAGCTTTCCAGGTACCGCGCCAATCCCGTGAAGGCGGGCCCGATCGACATCACGAAGCTCGAGAAGGGCGCCGACACGGGGCTGGACGACGGGCGCGTGAAGCGTTTCCTCGACGCGGTCTGGAGCAAGCCCAAGATGTCGATGGCGGAGGGCCACGCCATCATGAACCTGTGCATGGCGGCGACCTACGATCCGGACCCGAAGGCGCCCAACGGCTTTCGCCTGCCCTTCAACCTCGAAACGGGAGAGGTCATTCCTGAGCGCTGGAAGCGCTGGCGCGACAACGACCCGGTGAACCTCGTCACGAAGTACCGCACGCACCTGCAGTCGCTGCGTGGCATCTACATCGATTGCGGCTCGCGCGACCAATACCACATCCACTACGGCACGCGCATCCTCTCGAAGCGCCTGCACGAGGCGGGCGTCGCGCATCGCTACGAGGAGTTCGACGACAACCATTCGGACGTGGACTACCGGATGGATGCGTCGCTTCCGTTCCTGTACAAGGCGTTGAAGCCCGCCTGACGGTTGCGCGTCTAGGAGTGTCGACGAGCCTCGCGCCCGCCGGCCGGTTCGCGCTGCGTCCGGGCAAGCGCCCCGAGCGCGATGCCGGAAGCGGCCGCGACCAGCGCCATCGCCGCGAAAAACGGCGCCGGGCGCATCGCGCTCCACCAGGTGCCTACGTATCCGGCAAGCAGGTTTCCCGCGAAGGACGCCAGGAACCAGCCGGCGATCGTCGTGGCCGTGAAGCGGCTGGGGCTCAACGTGGCGAAAAGGCTGAGGCCCACCGGGAGGATATAGAGCTCCGCCAGCGTGTAGAGCAGGAAGAAGCCCACCACGAGGCTTCCGGGCACCAGGCTCGCACCGGCGGCGGCGACGACCGCGCCCAAAAGAAGGTAGGACAGGGCGAGGCCGAAAGCTCCCAGCGCCATGCGCCGCAGCGCGACGTGGCGTTGCGGGAGCCGTGACCTCGTGCGACTCCAGAAAGCGACCACCATCGGCGTGAGGAGGAAGACGAAGAGCGGATTCAGCGATTGGAACCAGGTCGCCGGTATCGACAGCGCGCCGGCGGCGCGATCGACGCCCGTGTCGATCCACAGTGCGACGGTGTTGCCCGATTGCTCATATGCGGCGCGGAAGACGATCACGGCGAGCGCGGTGGCGAGGAGCAGGCCGAAGGGCGTGGGCTCGGCGGGTGAGGCGCCTGCGGTTTCCTCGCGGGCACGCGGGCTCGTCTCCCGGGGCAGGTAGCGGCTTCCCGCGAGATAGATCGCCAGGCCGGCGCACATCCCGATGCCCGCGGCGCCGAAGCCGTAGTGCCATCCGTACAGCTCACCGAGCGTTCCGCACACGAGCGGGGAGAAGAACGCGCCGACGTTCACGCCGAGATAGTAGATGCTGTAGGCCGATTGCCGGCGCGGGTCGTCCTTCGCGTAGAGCTCGCCGACCTGGCTCGGCAGGTTGGGG
This sequence comes from Usitatibacter sp., assembly GCA_036271595.1. Taxonomy (GTDB): domain Bacteria; phylum Pseudomonadota; class Gammaproteobacteria; order Burkholderiales; family Usitatibacteraceae; genus Usitatibacter. The sequence goes on along the minus strand of DATBAI010000022.1, from coordinate 217,396 downwards.
AGGAAAAACCCGTTGCCGACCGCGATGGTCGCCATCGCGAGGTAGAAGAAGGGCTCGAACGCCATGAGGAAGTGTCCGGCCGCCATGGTGAGGCTGCCGATCACGATCGCGCGGCGCTTGCCGAGCCACCGGTCGGAGATGTACGCGCCCGCTATGGGCGTGAGGTACACGACCGCTCCGTACGTGCCGTAAACCAGCGACGCGTACTCCTGGTCGAAGCGCAGGTGCTTCACCATGTAGTACGCGAGCAGCGCCCTCATGCCGAAGAATGAGAATTTCTCCCACATCTCCGTGAGGAAGAGGACGGTCAGGCCGCGCGGCTGGCCGAACCACGTGGGCGAGGCCTGCATCTAGAAGCGCGTGTAGAAGTGCAGCAGGCCGTAGGCCGCGCCGATCCATGCGAGCATCGCGAACGAGAGCAGGATGACGGCATCCCACAGTTGCCGCTTCCAGCCGAGCCGCGCGCGAAAGTCGATCACGAGATTGCATGCGGCGGCGAGCGTGCCGCCCACGAACCCCGCGAATGTCAACACCTGCGCGGTGACGAGGAGCGGCTCGAGCCCAGGCAGCAGCAGCTGCGCCGCCGCGACGAAAAGTCCCGCCCATGCCATGAGCGCGACGAAGGCGATGATCGCGAACACTCGGCCGGCCCGGACGGCAACGACCTTGCTGCGGGGTAGCGCGCGGGGATGGGCAAGCGCGCGCCGGGCAATGGCCGCGGCAGGCCACATCGCCAATCCGATGAGGATCAGGACGATCGCGAGGCCGAGCAACGGCAGCTCCGCGCCCGCGCCGGCCAACCCCGTTTCGGGCTCGAAGGAAAAGATGGCGCCCAGGACGTTCGTCGACCAGGAAACGACCTTGCCGTCGACGACCCTCGCCTCCACCTTGTCGTGCCCACCGATTTCCTGCCACAGGAAGGGCTTCACCTCGCGATAGCGCACCGGGAAGCCGAGCGCCGCGATCGAGATCGTGTCATCCGGTTCGGCCTTGACCGTCGTCGCGCCCAGGAGCGTGGCGAGCGAGATGAAGGTCGAGTCCGCGCGGCGCGTGGTCCGGTAGCGCCCCGCGATCAGCCGGGCGTGGTCCTTCGCGGTCTCCCCATCGAGCGGCTTGGCGGCCGGCTCGTTGCCGGGGAAATAGCGATCCGCGAACTCCGGGAAGACGAACATCCGCAGGCGCGCGCCCATGCCGCCCCGTCCGCCGGCGTTCACCGACATGAACAGGCCCACCTTCTCGGCCTCGAAGAGTGCCAGGTCGGAATGGAAGTACACGGTGTCGCCGCCGTGCGCGATCACGCGGCGCCCGTTGATGGACTGCTCGTAGAAGCCCAGCGCGTTGCCGTTCAGGTCCGGAAAGGCGCGCAGCGAGAAGCCGTGCATTCGCTTCGCGGTCTCGGGCTTGAGAAGCCCGGCGCCATCGTTCAGGTGCGCGATCATGAACTTCGCCATGTCGTCGGCGGTGGACGAGAGCGCTCCGGCCGCGGGCATGCTGATGATCTCGAAGCCGTCACCCGGTGTTTCGGCGTCCTTGTAGCCGGTGGCCATGTTGGGCCGCATCGCCTCGGGGAGCGGCTGGCGGAAGGAGGAGTTCTTCATGCCCAGCGGCTTGAAGATGTGGTTCTCGATGTATTGCTCGAAGGGCTCGCCCGAGACGCGCTGCACGATGTAGCCCGCAAGCGAGGTGGCGTAGTTGGAATAGCCCGCGACGGTGCCGGGCGGATAGATGCGCGGCGGGATGTAGGCCTTCACCGTCTGTCCGTCCGTGGGCCCCGGGCCCTTGAACGCGATCAGGTCCTCGACCACCTCCTCGAAGCCGGTGCGATGCGTCATGATGTTGCGCATCGTGAGCGGCTGTCCCTGGTAGTCCGGGATCCTGAAGTCGAGGTACTTGTTCACGTCGGTGTCGAGATCGATCTTGCCCGCCTCCACTTGCTGCATGACCGCGGTCCACGTGAAGAGCTTCGAGATCGAGCCGGGGCGGAAGAGCGTCGAGCGCGCATCCACCGGCGTGAGCTTGGCCATGTCCGAATAGCCGTAGCCCTTCTCCAGCAGCACTTCGCCGTCCTTCACCACCGAGACCGTGACCCCGGGCGTGCCCGTGAGCTTGAGCGCCGTGGGCATGAGGCCGTCGAGCCACGCCTCCAGGTCGACCGCGGTGAGGGGCCGAGGCTTCGGCGTGGCGGCGGGCTGCGCGAAGCAGGGCATCGCGATGCCGGCGAACACCAATGCCGCGGCTGCCATCCGGGTGAGCCGGCCGATGAGTGCCTTCGTCATGATTTTCTCCCTGGTGTGCGTCAATGTCTGAAGCGTTCGACCGCGAGCGCGTCGAGGCGCACGCCGAGCGCCGCCTCGTCGATCCGCGCCGCTTCCCCGCATGCGAGCGCCGCCGCGATCCGCGCGAGCGCCGGTGAAGTCTGGATGCCGTAGCCTCCCTGGCCGACCACCCAGAAGAACCCGGGGGCCTTGTCGTCGAAGCCAAGAGCGGGCGTGCGATCGGCCGTGAATACCCTCAATCCCGCCCAGCGCCGCGTCACGCGGTCCACGCGAAGCGTCGTGGCGCCCTCGAAGCGGTCCACGGCGATCGCGACGTCGAGCTCCTCGGGCTGCACGTCGCAGGCGGGGCTCTCGTGCTCGTCCGCGGGAGACAGCAGCAGGGCGCCGGCATCGGGCTTGAAGTAGAACTCCTCGTCGACGTCGATCGCGACCGGCCAGCGCGCGAGCTCGGCGCCCGGGGGGACTTCGATCCGCATGGCCGTGCGGCGAAGCGGCCGCAGGCCGATGGGACGCACGCCCGCGAGCTCGGCGAACGCATCGCCCCACGCTCCGGCGCAGTTGGCGAGCACCGGTGCGGTGAACGATTCCTGCGCGGTCGACACTTTCCACATTCCGCTGTTCGCGCGGGCTTCGCGCACGGCGGCGCCAAGCACGATGCGCGCACCGAGCCCGCGGGCCCTTTTCAGGAATCCCTGGTGCAGCTCGTGCACGTCGATATCGGCGGAGTCGGTGTCCAGCGCCGCGGCGTGGAGGTAACCCGGCCGGAAGATCGGGACCATCGAAGCCGCGCCGGCGCCGTCGAGAACCTTGGTGCCCGCCCTCACATCGGCGTCGGCGCGCATCCGTTCGAGGGACGCGGCCTGGTCGTCGCGGGCGAAATAGAGCGTCGGGCGCGGCGATACCAGGGGATGGGCCGCGAATCCCGCGGGCGGCCGGAACAGGAACTCCTGGCTCGCGCGCGTGAGGGCGCGGATGACCGCGTTGCCGTAGATCGCGGAATAGAGCGCGGCCGAGCGGCCGGTGCTGTGGTAGCCGGCTTGCTCCTCCATTTCGACGACGGCCACGGAACCGCGCTCGGCAAGCTGCGCCGCGAGCGACGCGCCGGCGATTCCGGCGCCGACGACCAGGAAATCGACCCTAAGGGGCTGGGGCATGCGCGGCCTTGAAGTGCACGGCGCATGTTATTTCAAACAGAAACTTTTTTCCAGTATGGAAAAGTCGTGATCTAGCGGTGTCGCGCCCTGCCGCGGCGCGCGCGCGGCGGGGGCTCGGGAGCTTCCTGGTTGGCCGCGTGGCGCTCGGAGGCGCCCATGAAGGCGTCGATCACGCTCTCGTCGCGCCCGCGCGGCGCGCAGGAGACCACGACGCGGCAGGGCGGGTCGGACGCGTTCAGGTAGGCATGCCCCATCTCGCTGTCGAAATACATGGAGTCGCCCGCCGCGAGTCGCAGCGGCGCGTAGAGCTCGCTGTGGAACTCGAGCTCGCCCGAGAGCACGTGCACGAACTCCTCGCCGGGATGGCGGATCAGCCCGCCGAATTCCTCCCGGAATTCCTCCATGGAGCCCGCGCGAAGCTCCACCACGATGGGCGTCATGCGCTTGTGGAGGAGCTCGGTGGCGAGATACATCTGCCGGTAGCTGCGCGTCTCCACGAGCTGGCCCTCCCCCGCGCGTTGCACCACCCGCCGCCCGCGAAGGCCGGTGGTGGCTCCGTCGTGGTGCGGAGCCGGCTCGAGGAGCTCCGCCATGTCCACGCCCAGGGCCTTGCTGATGGAAAGGAGCTTGTCGAAGGAAAGCGAAACGCGCCCCTTCTCGAGCTTCGAAAGCGTGGAAACGGCCATTCCCGTGCGGCGTCCGACCTCGTTCAGCGTGAGGCCGAGCTTCTTGCGGATGGCGCGGATGGTGTCGCCGGGAGTGGGCCTGGACTCGGTCGCGGGGCTCGGGACGGGGCGCGCGCTCATGCCGGGAGTGTACCCGAATGATCGCGGAAATGGATTTCCCGGTTGGACTTGTAATGTCCAAAAAAGAAATCTAATATCCAGACAAGAAAATAACGCTCGGGAGGAGATATGGACCTGCGTCGTTTCGTTGTCCGCGTGGCCGGCTCGCATAACCCGCGCCCGCTCCTCCTGCCGATACTCGTCGCCGCCGCCGCGGCGGGTGCGAGCGGGTCCGCGGTCGGACAAACCCCCCCGGCCGCGGACTCGTCCGCGGCTCCGCGGCCGCTGGAGACGGTCACGGTGACGGGCACGCGGCGCCGCGAGCCGGTGCGCGACGTTCCCGTCCAGCTGAATACCATCCCGGCCGAGGACCTCGAGCAGTCGGGCGCGCGCACGCTCACGGACTACCTCGCCACCCAGCCGGGCCTCGACTTGAAGACGTCCGGCGGACCCGGCCTGGGAGGCCTCACGATCCGCGGCGTATCCACGGGCGACGCGACGATCGCGACCGTTGGCGTGTACGTGGACGATGTCCCGTTCGGTTCCAGCACGGCGTATGCGATCGGCTCCGGCACGGCGCTCGACATGGGGCTGCTCGACCTGGACCGGGTCGAAGTGCTACGCGGGCCCCAGGGGACGATCTACGGGGCCAGCACCATGGGCGGCCTCATCAAGTACGTGACCAACGAGCCCGACACGGGGCGCATGTTCGGCAGGGCGATGCTGGCGGGAAGCACCACGGCGCACGGCTCGACGAACAACACGTTGAGCGCGGTGCTGAATGTTCCGGTGCAAAGCGACGTCGCGGGCCTGCGGATCGCCGCGTTCCGCGACCATTTCGGCGGCTTCGTGGACGCGACCGGGCCCGCGGCGGGCAGCGACGTGAACAACGGAAACACGGTGGGGGGCCGCATCGCCCTGGTCGTCACGCCGATGCGCGACTTTCGCGTGAAGCTCTCGGCGACCTCGCAGGAGATCAAGCGGGAGAGCAAGGACGAGGTCGACTACGATGCGGCGACCGGGAGCCCGGTGAACGGGGACCTCACGAAGAAGCTCGCCGTGCGCGAGCCCTATTCGGTGAAGGTCGGCGTGGCGGGCCTCGAGCTCGAGTACGACATGCATTGGGCGCGCTTGAACTCGGTGAGCTCCGTGCAGAAGACCGACGTCGCGAACCGCACGGACGCGACCTATGTGTACGGGCCGCTCCTCGCCGGCGCCGGGCTGGACCTGGACCAGGTCGTCCTCGACAACTTCGTCTCGGTGCACCGCCAGGTCCAGGAGCTTCGCCTCACCTCGCCGCGCGGCATCGTCGAATGGCTCGCGGGATACTTCTACAGCCACGAGAAAGGCACCAACGACCAGCTCGTCACGAGCCGCCTCGCAGGCGCGGACACCGGGCCCCAGCTCGCGATCGTGGCCTTGCCGAGCGAGTACACGGAGAACGCGGTCTTCGGAGACATCACCTGGAATGCGTCGCGCGACTTCCAGCTCACGGGGGGACTGCGCAGCGCGAAGAACGAGCAGAGCTTCGCCCAGATCAGCGACGGACCCCTGGCGGGAGGCGCGAGCAACATCGCCGGCCAGTCTTCCGAATCGGTGAAGACATACCTCGCCACCGCCCGCTACGCGCTCACCCCGACGAGCAACGTGTATGCGCGCGCGGCGAGCGGCTACCGCCCCGGCGGCCCCAACGCGGTGATACGCGATCCCGCCACGGGCCAGCCGACCGCCCCGCCCACCTTCAAGAGCGATTCGCTGTGGAGCTACGAAGGCGGCTACAAGGCCGAGCTCCTCGACCGCACCCTGTCGGTGGACGCGGCGATCTACACCCTCCGGTGGAAGGACCTGCAGCAGCTCTTCGCCGTGAACGGCTTCGGCGTGATCGTGAACGCCGGACGCGCGAAGGTCGACGGTGCCGAGATCGCGCTGCGCTACCGGCCCACTCGTCACTGGACCCTCGATGCCGGTTACGCGCACACCGATGCGAAGCTCACGGAAGATGCGCCGGGGCTGGGGAATGCGGGCGCGCCGCTTCCGAACAGCGCGAAGGACTCCGCGAACGCCGGCGCGACGTACGACTTCCAGCTGGGCGGATACAAGTGGCAGGCCGGCGCCGACTTGCGCTACGTGGGCGACCGGAACGCCGGCTTCGAAGGCAGCGGCACGCTTCCCAACTATCGCCTGCCCAGCTACACGCTGGTGAACCTGCGCGCCGCGGTCGACTTGCGCGTGGTGCAAGTGGCGCTCTACGTGCGCAACGTGGCCGACAAGCGGGCGCAGCTGGACGCGGGGACGAATTTCGTCCCGCTCGGCGGCTACGCACAGGTCACTCCGGGGGAACCCCGCACGATCGGGTTGTCCGTGAGCGGCACCTTCTAGTCCGTTGCGCGTCTTCCTCGCCGCGCTCGCGCACGAGACCAACACGTTCTCGCCGCTGGCGACGACGCGTCGCTCGTTCACTGAAGGGCTGCTGCACCATCGCGGGGATGCGGCGACGCTCGCCAAGGCGCGGCAGTTCGCGGGCTACAACGACGTCCTGGAGATCGCGCGGGCGCGCGGCGACGAATGCATCGCCGGCCTTTGCGCGTGGGCGCAGCCCGGCGGGCCCCTGCCGCGTGGCGACTACGAGGAATTGCGAGACGAGCTGCTCGCCGACTTGCACGCCGCCGGAAAGGTCGACTTCGTCTTCCTTGTCCTGCACGGGGCGATGGTGGCCCAGGGGTTCTACTGGGATTGCGAGGGCGACATCCTGCGGCGCGTGCGCTCGGTCGTGGGCGAATCGACCCCGGTCGGCGCGTTGCTGGACCTCCATGGGAACGTCACCGAGGAGATGGCGGCCGGTGGAACGGTCCTGGTTGCATGCAAGGAGTATCCCCACGTCGACTATCCGCAGCGCGCCGCGGAGCTCTACGACCTGCTGGCGCGCGCCTCGCGGGGCGGGCCGCGGGCGCGGACCCTCGTGCACCGCGTCCCCATGGTGGGGATCATGGGCACCACGGAAGAGCCGATGCGCGGCTTCGTGCGCAGGATGCAGGAGAGCGAGCGCGAGCCCGGCATCCTTTCAATTTCGGCGATGCACGGGTTCCCATGGTCCGATACGCCTTACACATCGGCCGCGATGCTGGTGGTGCACAACGCCTCCGATGGGGGCACGGCCGAGAACGCGAACCGCCTGGCCCGCGATCTTTCATCGGAGTTCTTCTCGCTGAGGAAAAGCAACGTCGGCAAGCGCTTGCCGATCGGGGAGGCGCTCGATGTGGCCGAGCGCGAGAGCCGGCGCCTCGTCGATCGTCCCGTGGTGATCGCCGACGGTTCCGACAATCCGGGGGGCGGCGCCGCGGGCGACAGCACCTTCGTCCTCCACGCGCTGCTGGAGCGCGGCATGTCGAACGCCGCGCTCGGCATGATCTGGGATCCGGAATGCGTGGCGCGCGCCGTCGAAGCCGGCGTGGGACGCGAAGTCGTATTGAGTATCGGGGGCAAGAACGGCCCGATGTCCGGGGATGCGCTCGAAGTGAAGGCGACCGTGCTCGCTTGCCGCGCCGACGCGAGCCAGCGCAGCTTCGGGGAGCTGCGCGATGAGCTGGGCCCCGCCGCGGCCGTGCGCGTGGGAGGCGTCGACGTGGTCCTCAACAGCGTGCGCCAGCAGGTGTTCTCGCCGGATTGCTTCACCGAGCTCGGCATCGATCCGGCGCGCAAACGCTTCGTGGTCGTGAAGTCCACGCAGCATTTCCGTGCCCACTTCGATGCGCTCGCGGGGGCGACCGTCTATTGCGATGCGCCCGGCGCGCTCAATGCGAACCTGGCGGCGCTGCCCTATCGCAACCTTCGCCGGCCCCTCTGGCCCCTCGACGAGGACGCGCAAGCGCATTGAAGCGGTGCTTGCCCGCCGGCACGGCTATCGCCTGCGCTTGCGCCGCCACACGGAGGGAGGCTTTCCGAAGACGCGCTTGAAGGCGGCCGAGAAGGCGCCGGCGGATTCGTAGCCCGCCTCGTGCGCGATCGACTCGATCGGGCGAGGCGTCGTGAGCAGGAATTCCGCGGCCATCGTGAGGCGCCAGCGCGTGAGGAAGCCGAAAATCGGTTCGCCCATCACGAGCACGAAGCGCTCGGCGAGCGCGCTGCGTGAAAGGCCCACGTTGCGCCCGAGCCGCTCGACGGTCCAGGGTTCCTCGGGGCTGCCGTGCACCAGGGCGAGGGCGCGGCCGACGAAGCGGTCGCCGAGCCCCGCGAGCCAACCCTTGCCGCCGGGCGGAAGCCCGTCCACATAGCGGCCCATCGCCTCGACGAGCACGAGCTCTGCCAGGCGCGAGCGTTGCGCGGAGGCGCCCACCGGGGGCGCCGCGCTCGCCGAGAGCGTGAGTCCCAGCGCGTCCACCAGCCGTTCGCGCGCCGCGGCATTCGCCAGGCCGACCTTCATCACCTGGGGCAGCGCCGAGATGAGCGGATCGGCGAGGTGGCGCTCGCAGGAGGCCGAGATCACGATCCAGCGCGTGGAGGCGGCGTTGCCGCCCAGGCGAACCGGCACCTGCTCGCCCGCGATGGGTGATTTCACGAGCGCCGAAAGCGCCTTCGCCTCGGCGTCGAGCGGGTGGCCGATGAGGTGCGCTTCGCCCTTGGGAATGAACGCGAGGTCGCCCGCCTCGAGCGCGATCGGCTGCGCGCCTGAAAGCTTGAGCTCGCATCGGCCATCGACCACGAGGTGCGCGCGGGCGATCGAGCTGCTGGCCGCGACCGACACGCACCACGGCGCCCCGGCGGTGGCGTCGAGCGTCACTTGCGCGCCGAAGCGAGCCAGCCGCAGGACTTCGGAGAGCGCGTCCATGGCCACGTGTCACCCCGGGCGGCGCGAAGCGCCAGCGGCCGGGGGCCCGGTCAATGGAAGTGCGCCGTCTGCGTATCGGCCTCTTCGGGGAGCTCCGCGTGCACGATCTCGCCCTCGGCGTTGGCGAAGAGCGGCGCCCCGCAATCCTCGCAGTACTCGGGGCTGAAGATGCCTTGCAGGTGGCCCACCTGGGTCACGCCGCACTGGGTGAGCTGCTCGACCAGCTCCTCCAGCGGCCCGGGGCGCGCCGTCTCGTCTTCGCGGCCATAGAGCGGCCACACGACACCGTGGGCGACCTCCGAGCCGTCGCCGCGAGCGAAGGCGATGCGATATTCGTCCACCCGCTCCTCGCCGAAACCCGCGACGACCGCGCGCAGCTCGGCCGCCTTCGACTTGAGGGCATTCTCGAGGAAGGAGACGGCGGCGCGGATGCCGAAGGGCCGCACGCGCCGGTCCGACTCGCGGCAGTTCACGTAGTAGGCGTCGGGCAGCAGGCACTCGAAGACGCAACCCGGGAGTAGCTTCGCGATGGTCGGGCGCGCCTGCCCGATCCACTGCTCGTGGCTGCCGGTGCGGCCGGCATGGCCCGAGGCGTCCTCCTGCCAGCGGAAGAGCGGGCTGCCGCGCGGCACGGCCGCGCATGCCACGAGGAAGCGGGTATCGGCGAGAAGGTGCGCGGTCTCGGGCAGGCGCGCGAAATCCAGGCGCGGCACTTCGCCCGTGATCGCCGCGTCGCCCAGCCGGGCCGTGAGCTTGCGCAGCTCGGAGAAATGGCGCGGCAACTGGTCGATGGAATAGAGGTAGGGCACGAGCGTGAGGCGCGCGCCGTCTGCCAGCACGTGGGCTTGCAGGTGCACGCGCAGCGTTTCGGCCTCCTCGCCCGCGATGCCCCCGGAGGGAATCGCGTACTTCGACCAGGCGACGATCGGGGCGGCCACGAGCAGCGCCTGCCAGGCGCGGTCGCCCTGCATCACGCCCACCGATTCGCTCTCGCTCTCGACGATCTCGATCAGCGTGTCGTATGCGCCGAGGTTGGTCTGGTACAGGTGGTCGAGGGAGGCGTCGATGGGCGCGTCGTTGCCGTTCTCCAGCAGGCGCGCGACGAGCGTGGACATGCCGGTTTCCCAGAAGCGGTCCTCGGTGAGGCTGCCGGAGGCATTGAGCCCGTTGGCGAGCGCGATGAGGCGCTCGGCGTCGCGGGTGAGGCGGGGCGGGGACTTGGCGCGGGTGCGGGACATCCGATATTTTATAGCTACAATCGAAGCGATGTTTTCCCCGGCCATCGCGTTCGTCGACCTCGAGACCACCGGCACGGTTTCCACCGGCGATCGGATCACCGAGATCGGCATCGTCCGTGTGGCCGACGGCGAGTTCGCCGACGAGTGGGTGAGCCTGGTGAACCCGGAATGCAGCATCCCGGAAGAGATCCGGGCCCTCACCGGCATCACCAACGAGATGGTGCGCGGGGCGCCCACGTTTTCCGAGATACGCCGCGAGGTCTTCGACCGCCTCGACGGCCACGTCTTCGTCGCGCACAACGCGCGCTTCGACTATGGCTTCCTCAAGCACGAGTTTCGCCGCGTGGACATGGCCTTCACCGCCGACGTGCTCTGCACGGTGCGCCTCGCCCGGCGCCTCTACCCGGAAGCGATCGGCCACGGGCTCGATCGCCTCGTCGCCCGCCACGGCCTGCACGAGGCGTTCCTCGCGGCCGGCGAGGCGCAACCGCCCGAGGCCTTCGCCCGGACCGGGCGGCACTCCGCGCTGGGGGATGCCCGCGCCATCTGGCGCTTCGTGCAGATGCTCTATCGCGAGCGCGACCCCGTGGAAATCGAGGCCGCGGTGCGCCGGCTCCTCAAGATCCCGAGCCTTCCGCCGCAGCTTCCCCCGGACGCTTTGGAGCAGTTGCCCGAGGGGCCCGGCGTCTACCGGTTCTACGGCGTGAACGACCTGCCGATCTACATCGGCAAGAGCCGCAACCTGCGCGAACGCGTGCGCTCGCATTTCTCGGGCGATTACCAGTCGGCGAACGACATGCGCATCTCGAGCGAGATCCGCCGCATCGAGGTCGAGGAGACCGCGGGCGAGCTGGGCGCGCTGCTGCGCGAGGCGCGCCTGGTGAAGGAGCTTTTGCCGCTGCACAACCATCGCCTGCGCCGCAAGCTGAACGCCTGCTTCCTGCGCTTGCCCGATCTTCGCTCCGCGCCGGAAGTGCTGAAGGCGAAGGACATCGACTGGAACTCGCGCCTGCAGGGTGCCGAGACGCTGTACGGGCCCTTCGCGACGAAGCAGCACGTGAAGGCCACGCTCGAGGCTCTCGCCGGCGAGCACGGCCTCTGCTGGCGGCAGCTGGGCTGGGAGAAGCGCGGCGGCCCGTGCTTTGCGCGCCAGGTGCGAAAGTGCCGGGGAGCGTGCCTGGGCGAGGAGACGCCCGAGCAGCACAACCTCAGGCTCGCCACGGCGCTGGTAGCCCATCGAATCGCCGACTGGCCCTGGCCGGGCCGCATCGCGATCCGCGAGCGCCATCCCGAAGGCCGCATGGAGGAGGTGCACGTCTTCGAACGGTGGTCGCACCTGGGCACCGCCAGGAGCGACGACGAGCTGGAAGAGCTCGCCAACGCCCGCTTCGAAATCGATTTCGATCCGGACGTGTACAAGCTGTTGTTGAGCCACATCAAGCGCCACGCCCGCTCGGTGCGTCCGCTCGAGCGACATCCCGAAGCCGAAGCGGCCTAGAACAGGTCCTGCTGCTCGCTCCACGCGGGCGCATCGTCGAGGCACTCGGGGGCTTCGTTCCTCGAGTTGCCGACCGCCGGGCCTACCGCCCGCAGCTTCGTGTCGGCCGCATACGGCGTGAGGAGTGCCATCGCATCCTTCGCATCGCCTGCGAGCCACGCATCCTCGGCGTCGCGCGGAAGAATCACCGGCATGCGGTCGTGCACGGAAGCGATGGCGGGGTTCGCTTCGGTGGTGATGATGGTGAAGGTCTCGATCGGCTTGCCGCCCTCGCGCGGCATCCAGGATTCCCACAGGCCCGCGAAGGCGAAGAGCGGCCGCTCGGTCGTGATGGCGTACGGCTGCTTGCGGCCCGGCAACGCCTTCCATTCGTAGAAGCCCGTCGCCGGGACGAGGCAGCGGCGGCTGCGCGCGGCGGCGCGAAACGCGGGCTTCGCCTCCACGCCCTCGGCGCGCGCATTGATCATCTTCGTGCCGGCCGCAAGCTCCTTCGCCCACGAAGGCACGAGGCCCCAGCGAAGGAGCGCCAGCTCACGGGCGCCGTCGCCGGCGACGCGCACCACCGGCGCTTCCTGCGTGGGGGCGATGTTGTAGCGACGCCGCATGAGCGTGTTCTCGGGAACGGCGAACGTGTAGGCGATCACGTTGCCGTCGGCGTCGAGGAAATAACGCGAGCACATCGGGCCAAGTTTATCTCTGCCGCGCACCTGGAGCGGGGGAGTGCGCTAAGCTACCGGCCGGGGAGGAGCGCCGATGAAATTCGTGCAATGGACGCTGGCGGTGGTCGGAGCCGTCGCGCTCGCCCTTGTCCTGGGGGGCTTCTTCCTCCCCGCGACGTTCGTCGTCACGCGCACCACGACCATCAAGGCGCCCGCGAAGAAGGTCTACGACCTCGTGGTCGAGCCGCGCCAGTGGGCACGCTGGAGCGAATGGAGCCGCCGCGACCCCAACATGAAGATCACCTACAAGGGGCCGCCATTCGGAATGGGCGCCCGCTGGGAATGGGCGAGCAAGAGCGAAGGCACCGGAAGCATGGAGCTCACGCATGTGGAGCCGGACCGCGCCGTCGAGTACACGCTCTCCTTCGCCGACTACAACATGAAGTCCTCCGGCGCCCTGCGGCTCGTCCCCGACGGCGGGGCCACGCGCGTGACCTGGACCACCTCGGGCGACGTGGGCCGCAATCCCGTGAGGCACTACCTCGCGATGATGATGGATCGCATGGTGGGCCCCGACTTCGAGGCGGGCCTCGCGCGCCTCAAGGAAGTCGCCGAAGCGCCGTGACCGCCGCGGCTTCCCTCGCTACGCAGGGCCTGCGCGCATGCCCGAGCTGCCATGCGGCGATGGCGCGCCGCACGTTCGCGGGCCGCGGCCTGGGGCCGGTGGACCTCGACCTCTGCCTCGGCTGCCAGGCGATCTGGTTCGATGCGATGGAGAGCGCCCAGCTCACGCCCGGCGCGGTGCTCGAGCTCTTCGACCTGATCCGCCAGGCGCAGGCGCAAGCGCCGCGCCCGCTCGCGCAGTCGTGCGCGTGCCCCGTTTGCCACCACACGCTCCACCTCGTCCACGACATCGAGCGGACCAACCACATCACCTATTACCGCTGCTCCGAGGGCCATGGCAGGCTCACGACCTTCGCGCAATTCCTGCTGGAGAAGAATTTCGTGCGGTCGCTCAGCCCCGCGGAGGTCTCGCGGCTTCGCGCGGTGGTCGCGCGCGTTCGCTGCACGAGCTGCGGGGCTCCCATCGATCTCGCACGCGACGCCGCGTGCTCCTATTGCCGTGCGCCCATCGCCATCCTCGATGCGGATGCGGTGCAGGGCACCGTCGCGCAGCTCACCCGCGAGGAGCAGGCGCGCCGGCCTCCCGTCACCCAGCGCTCCGCGGTCGAGTCCCTGCTCGCGCTGCCCGAGGAATCGCAGGCGCCCACGATCGTGCAGGACGTGCTGCAATCGCTGTTCAACATCGCATGACCCGGAGCCTTCGATGACGTATCGCCCATTTATCCTCCTCGCCGCCGCGATCCTTGCGGCCTGCGCCAACAAGGCCGTCAAGGAGCCGCCGCCGAAGCCGTTCTCGGGAACGCGTTGGGCGCTCGTCACGCAGACGTTCCCGGAGGGCGAGGCGCCATACGTGCGTTTCAGCGACGGCCGCCTCGAGGGCTTCGGCGGGTGCAACCACTTCGTCGCCGGCTATGTCGAGGACTCGGTCGGCGCGGGTGCGATCGCCATTCGCCGCATCGAGATTCCCGACCGGCACGCCTGCGACACGACGGTGCAGGGCGTGGAGTCGCGCCTGCTCGACTCGCTGCAATCGATCTCCAGCTACGCGATCACCGGCAACGCGCTGGTGATGACCGGGTCTTCCGGCATCCTGCGGCTGGTCGCGGAATCGGCCAGCATGGCCGCGGCGGGGAGCCCCGGCGGCCTCACCGGAACGCGTTGGGTGGGCGAGGGCGCCAATCCCGCGGACCGCAACGCCCCGGCGCTGGAATTCGTGACCGACGACCGCATTGCCGGCTACAGCGGCTGCAACCTCCTCAGCGGTTCATGGCGCCTGGAGGGCGACGAGATCCACATCGGACGGGTCGTCGTCACCAAGCGCATGTGCGCCGGGCCCGGCGAGGAAGTCGAGAAGCGCGTGCTCGCGGTCCTGGTGGAGAGCTCGCACTTCAAGCGCCAGGGCGACCAGCTCGTGGCCACCGCATCCGACGGAAGCCACTACACGTTCGTGCGCGCGCCCTAGGCGCCGAGCTTCTTCGCCGCCCCGGCGAGCCTCTGGCGAGTGCGCGCGTAGTCCTTCCACGGGTCGCCGCGCTGCTTCGCGATGCGCTCGTGCAGGTTGAAGATGTTCCACTGGCTCGCCGATCGCAGCTTCGCGAGCTCGCTCCATGCGAGCGGCACCGAGACGCCCATGCCGGGGCGCGAGCGCGCCGAGAAGGCGGCCACGGTGGTGGCGCCATTGCCGTTACGCAGGTAGTCGACGAAGATCTTCCCGAGGCGATTCGAGGCGCCGCTCTTCGCGACGAAGAGCTTGGGCAGCGTGCGGGCGAGGTGGACCACGACCGCCTGCGAGAAACCCTTCACGGTGTCGTAGTCGTCCTTCGGCGTAAGCGGCACGACCACGTGCAGGCCCTTGCCGCCGCTGGTCTTGAGGAAGCTCTCCAGGCCGAGGAGGTCGAGCATCTCCTTCGTGAGCCGGGTGGCTTCCACCAGCATGCCCCAGTCCACGCCCTCGCCCGGATCGAGGTCGAAGATCACGCGGTCGGGCTTGTCGATGGCGCGGGTGGTCGAATTCCACGTGTGGAACTCGATCACGTTCATCTGCGCGGCCGCGACGAGCGCCCTGGGCGTGTCGATCTCCAGCATGGCGAGGTGGCCCGGCCAATACGAGGGATCGAGCTCCTTGATGCCCGGTACGCGAACGCTGTCGCCGTGCTTCTGGAAGAAGAGCTGCCCCGTGACGCCCGTCGGGCCGCGCACCAGGGCGACCGGCCGGCCGACGAGGTGCGGGAGCATCGCGGGCGCGACCGCGTCGTAGTAGCGCACGAGGTCGAGCTTGGTCGCCTTCGACGCGGGATCGATCTCGCGGTCCGCATGGCTCACCGCGACGCCGCGCACGGTGGCCTTGGCCGGCGAAGGCTCACCCGCGGGTCGCATCATGGATTTGGCGAGCGCCGGCTGCGCGCCGTTGCCTTCCGGACGGCGCCGGCCCTTGGCCGGGTTTTCGCGCGCGCGTGGGGGCTTTTCGGCCGGCGCGGGCTCCACCGCTGCTTCCCGCGTGATCGCCTCCGGGCTCTTGTCCGTACGCAGGCCCTGGAAGACGGGGTGGCGGATGCGCCCGTCGCTCGTCCACTCCCCGAACGAGACCTCCGCCACGAGCTTGGGCTTCACCCAGTGGGCCTTCACGCCCTTGGGCCGTTCGGCGAGCGGCATCTTCTCCGTGTCGAGCGCCGTGAGCTTCGCCTTCAGCGTGGCGAGCGACGCATCGTCGAAGCCCGTGCCCACGTTGCCGGCGTAAAGCAACTCGCCGCCGCGATCGTGGACCGCGAGCAGGAGCGAGCCGAACCCGGTGCGGCTTCCCTTCGGATCGGTATAGCCCACGATCACGAATTCCTGGCGCTTGGTGCACTTCAGCTTGATCCAGTTGGGCGAGCGCATCGACGAATAGGCGGCATCGGCGCGCTTGCCGATGATCCCC
This sequence comes from Usitatibacter sp., assembly GCA_036271595.1. Taxonomy (GTDB): domain Bacteria; phylum Pseudomonadota; class Gammaproteobacteria; order Burkholderiales; family Usitatibacteraceae; genus Usitatibacter. The sequence goes on along the minus strand of DATBAI010000022.1, from coordinate 201,420 downwards.
TCGAGGCCGCGCCCGCATGCGCTCGCGAGGAGCTCGGCACCGTCGGCCTCGAAGTGCTCGCTGAAGCGAACCCGGCTCGAATCGGTCCTGGCGAATGCCTCGCGCAGCAGCGCGCGGCGCTCGAGAAGCGGAAGCCGGCGCAGGTCGCGGCCATCGAGATACGGCGCATCGAAGACGAAATACACGATGTCGCTCGTCTTCGAAGAGTCGAACGCGTTCTGCAGCAGCTGGAAGCTGGGGTTGCCGTGCGCGTCCAGCACCACGATCTCGCCGTCCAGCCACGCGCCTTCGATGCCGAGCCCCGCGACTTCCGCGGCGAGCGCCTTCATGCGCGAGGTCCAGTTGTTGCCGTTGCGGGTGAAGAGGCGCACATCGTCCCCGTCGATCCGCGCGAGGATGCGGTAGCCGTCGAATTTCACCTCGTAGATCCATCCGGGCGCCTTGGGCGGGGAGTCGACGAGGGTCGCGAGCTGCGGCGAGAAGGAAAGCGGAAGCTTCACCCGGGGAGCGCCGGCCTTCGCCCGCTTGGCAGGCGCCTTCCCCGCGGCGCTGGAGCGTTTCGCCTTGACGGGTTTCGCGGGGATCACGCTATCGGGCATTTCCTGGACGATGTCGTACTGCGCCGCCGGGCGGGCCGCATCGTCCTGCTCCTTGATCAGCAGCCAGGGCTCGTGGCGCTCGTCCCGGTGATTGTTCATGCGCACCAGCATCCAGTGGCCGTGGAGCTTCTCGCCCTCCAGGTCGAACTTGAGGCGTCCCTTGCGCATTCCCTCGCGTGGGTCCTCGAGCGGAGTCCACTTGCCGCGATCCCATACCTCCACGGTTCCCGCGCCGTACTGCCCCTTGGGGATCACGCCCTCGAAGCTGCCGTACGAAAGTGGATGGTCCTCCACGTGCACCGCCATTCGGCGCACGTGCGGATCGAGGCTCGGGCCCTTGGGAACGGCCCAGCTCACCAGCGTGCCGTCGAGCTCCAGCCGGAAGTCGTAGTGCAGCCGCGAAGCCGCATGTTTCTGGATCACGTAGGAGAGGCTGCGGTGGGCACGCGCCACTTCGCCGCGCGGCTCGGAGGTCACCCCGAAGTCGCGCTTTTTCCAGTACGTCGAAAGCCGGCCCGCCATGCCGGGTGGACCGCGGCCAGCGGGCGCGGTTCATCGGCCGGCGTCGGAAAGGAGCCGTCCGTCCTCGAAGTGCACGTGCTCGCCCGGCCGCAGGCGCGGCCTTTCCGGATAGCGCAGCGTCTGCGCGGAGCCATCGTCGTAGCGCACCAGGACGTCCCAGAAATCGCCGCGCGGAGTGATCGACGCGACGATGCCGCAATTCACGCAAAGGTTGTCGCGGTCGGGGACGATGCGCGCGTGCGTGGTCTCGCTATGCCCTTCGTATGCCGGCCGCGCGGGTGTCGGCTCGGGAATGGGCACGAGCGGCCGAGGGGCTGGTGGGGGAATCGCGGATTTCGGCGGCTCCGGCATCGTCACCACCGATTCGCCGGGAAGCAATCCCATGTCGGGCGCGCTGCCCGCGAGCTGCTGCCCCGGGATCGCGACGGCGATGGGGGGCGCCGGGAGATCACGTCCCACCCAGCCCAGCATGTAGGCGATGGCCACCACCGCGCACGCGGTTACCGCGACCGCGGCGAGGACGATCGAGGCGATCACGGCGGGATGCGATCGCAGCGGTGGAGGGTTCGCTTCCATGCCGCGCCTAGATCTCGATGTGGGTTCCCAGCTCGACCACGCGGTTGGCGGGGATGTTGAAGAAGTCGGTGGCGCGCGTCGCATTGCGCGTCATCCAGGCGAAGAGGTAGTCGCGCCACAATGCCATTCCGGGCACTTCCGACGTCGGAATCACGGTCTCGCGCGACAGGAAGAACGAGGTGTCCATCACGTCGAAGGCCAGGCCGTAGCGAACGCGGCACGAGTTCAGGATCTCGTCGATGTCGGGCTGCTGCGCGAAGCCGTACCAGGCCTCGAGCTTCCAGAAGCCGTCCACCAGGCGCTCGAGCTGCACGCGGTCCTCGGTGGGGACGCGGGGCACGTCGTGCGCGATCACCGTGAGGAACACGGTCTTCTCGTGCAGCACCTTGTTGTGCTTGAGGTTGTGCAGCAGGGCATGGGGCACCGTGTCCACGCTTGCCGTCATGAAGATCGCGGTGCCCTGCACCTTCTGCGGCGGGTGCGCGTTCAGGCCCTCCAGGAAGGGCTTCAACGGAATGCCCTGTTCGGTCAAGCGCCGGAACATGAGGGCGCGACCGCGCTTCCACGTCATGAGCAGCGTAAAGATGGTCGTGCCGATGAGGAGCGGAAACCAGCCGCCGGAAAAGAACTTGGCCGCGTTGGAGGCGAGGAAGACCGAGTCGACCAGCGCCATGCTGCCGATCACGAGCGTCACGGTCGCCACCGACCATTTCCAGAGCAGGCGGGCGACCACCATCGCGAGGATGCACTCGATCACCATCGTCGCCGCCACGGCGATGCCGTAGGCGTTGGCGAGGTTGTCGGCGGTCTGGAAGCCGATCACCAGCAGCACCACGGCGATGAACAGCATCCAGTTCACGAACGGCACGTAGATCTGGCCGATGGAGCGCTCGGAAGTGTGCAGGATCTCGAGGCGCGGGATGTATCCCAGCTGGATCGCCTGGCGCGTGACCGAAAAGGCGCCGGAGATGACCGCCTGCGAGGCGATGACCGCCGCGCACGTGGCGAGCGCCACCATGGGGGCAAGGGCCCACGGTTGCACGGTGAGAAAGAACGGGTTGGAGATCGCGGCCGGATTGGCGAGCACGAACGCGGCCTGGCCGAAGTAGTTGGCGAGGAGCGTCGGGAAGACGATCACGATCCAGGCGATGCGGATCGGCTTCTTGCCGAAATGGCCCATGTCCGCGTAGAGCGCCTCGCCCCCGGTGAGAGCGAGGAACACCGCCCCCAGCACGAGGAAGCCCGCGACGGGATTGGCGAACATGAAGTCCACGGCGTAGGCGGGCTTCAGCGCGGCCAGCACCGAAGGATTGGACGCCACCTGGATGGCGCCGAACGTGCCGATCGAAAGGAACCAGAGGACCATCACCGGCCCGAAGAACGTGCCCACCTTGGTCGTGCCGTGGCTCTGGATGAAGAAGAGCCCCGCGAGCACGCCGAGCGTCACGGGAATCACGAAGCTCTCCAGGGACGGCGCGGCCACGGCGAGGCCCTCCACCGCGGAGAGCACCGAGATCGCCGGGGTGATCATGCTGTCGCCGTAGAACATCGCGGCGCCGAACATGCCGATGCCGATGATGGTCCATTTGAGCCGCGGCCGGCCCTTGGCCTCGCGCAGCGACAGCGCGAGGAGGGCGAGGATGCCGCCTTCTCCGTTGTTGTCGGCGCGCATCATCACGACGAGGTATTTGATGGTGATGACCCAGAACAGCGACCAGGAGATGAGCGAGAGGATGCCCATCACGTTGTCCGCGTTGAGCGGGATGCCGTGCTCGGGCTTGAAAGCCTCCTTCAGCGCGTAGAGCGGGCTCGTCCCGATGTCGCCGAACACGACGCCGATGGCGCCGAGCACGAGGGCGGAAACGTTGCCCCGCTGCACCTGGAGGGACCCTGCGTTGGCGATGTCGTCGCTCATCTTGTGTTGAATCCGCCCGGAGTCCTGGCGGCGTCCAAAAAACTCACCATGTTACGCTGCCGGCCAGCCATGAGAACAAGACTCGCGCTCCTCGTCAGCGCCCTCGTCCTGTCCTTCGCCGCCCATGCCATAGAAGCCTACCGCCTCGCTCCCGGCGAGAAGATCGTCATGGATGGCAGGCTGGACGACGCTCCATGGGCGAAAGCCAAGCCCTGGGACCGGTTCTACGAGCTCTATCCCCTCGAGAAGGTGGAGGAGAAGCGGGTGCGCACCGAGGCGCGCTTCGCCTACGACCGCCAGAGCCTCTACGTGGCGGTGCGGGCGTTCGACCCGGACATGAGCCAGCTGCGTGCACCGTTCGCGCGGCGCGACAACGTCTTGTCGGACCAGGACATGATCGATCTCTTCATCGACCCGGTCGGAAATCGCAAGTTCGCCCATTTTGTCCGCATCAACCCGCGCGGCGTGATCGGCGACGGCCTCTACAACGAGGACACGGCGCTCGAGGACTTCTCGCCCGATTTCGACGTGGAGGTGGTGACGGGACGCTTCGACGGCGGATGGACCGTGGAATTGCGCATCCCGTTCTCCGAGCTTCGCTATGGCGACCCGCCGTCCAAGACGTGGAGCGTGCTCGTTTTTCGCAACTGGCCGCGCGACCAGCGCTACCGGATCGCCTCCAGCCCGCTGCCCCGCGACCAGACCTGCTGGCTGTGCCTGAACGAGCCGCTCACCGGCATCGAGGACCTGCCCTCGAACGAATACCTCCTCGCGGTGCCGCAGCTCACGACGCGCACCGTGGAAAACCGCGACCTCGGCGAATCGAGGCGCACGAAGCGCGAGGCGGTCGCCTCGCTCGACCTCAAGTGGCGCCCACGTTCGGACCTCGTGTTCGACGGGACCCTCAACCCCGACTTCTCCCAGGTCGAGCTGGACACGCCGCAGCTCGCGGGCAACGCGCAGTTCGCGCTCTTCTTCCCGGAGAAGCGGCCGTTCTTCCTCGAGGGCACGGACATCATGGCCTCGCCCTACCAGGCGATCTACACGCGCTCGGTCACCGATCCCGCGTGGGGGGCGCGGGCCACGCAGCGCGCCGACCGTTTCGATGGGACGGTGCTGGTCACCCGCGACGACGGTGGCGGTACGGTGCTCCTTCCGACGCCGTACGTGACCGACTTCGCCAACCAGAGCTACAAGTCGTACGCGAGCTTCGCACGCGGCCGCTGGACGCAGGGTAGCGCGACGTTCGGCGTGCTCGCGACCGATCGCACGCTGGACAATGGCGCCTACAACCGCCTGGCCGGCGCCGATGCCGCGTGGTTTCCCACCACCGAGCACCGCCTGCGCGCGCAGGTGCTGGGCTCGTGGACCACCGCGCAGTACGACGGAACCGACTGGTTCAAGGACTCCCTCAAGGAGAGCCATGCGGCGCAGGTCGACTGGGCGTACAACGGCGCGACGTGGATCAACTACTGGCGCATCGAGCACGTCGGGCGCGACTTCCGCGACGACAACGGCTTCATCGTGCAAAACGGCTATCGCACCTTCTATACGGAGAACTCGCGCAAGTTCGTGGGCCTGTGGGGCACCAACGAGGTGACGCCCTACCTCGTCACCGAATACAAGACCACGCTGGATGGCGCCGTGCTGAACCAGATGGCGCGGTCTGGCGTTCGCATCGGCCTGCCGCACGCCACCACGCTCGACATCGAGTTTCGCCCCAACGACAAGGTGAGCGTCCAGCCGGGGGGCGGGGCGCGCAAGCGCGACCAGATGGACGTCAACATCGACAGCAACCCGGCCGCATGGCTTCCGCGCATCTATGCCGAGTACGCATTCGGCGATCGCCTCGACGTCTTCAACAACCGCATCGGCAAAGGCGGCGCCTACTCGCTCATCGCGAACCTGCGCCCGCACCCGCGCATGGAGCTCGAGTACCAGCTGAACGGCGATTTCATCGACAGCCGCGAACCGGTCCAGGGCTCGGCGCGCATCCTCACCGAGCGCGCGCAGCAGGTGCTCATGTATTGGCACTTCACGGCGCAGGACAGCGTGCGCGCGACCTGGCAGTCGCAGATGGTGCGGCGCGCACCCTCGCTCTGGGTGTCGCCGGTCGCGGCGCGCGAGAACACGGATACCTGGTCCCTTGTCTTTGGGCATCGGCCCACGATCCACACGACGTTCTACGTGGGCGCGAATTTCTCGCGCGGCCTGGTGCCCGATTCGTTGGTGAAGAGTTACCAGGCGGAGATCTTCGCGAAAGGCGCGCTCGCCCTCGAGTTCCTCTAGCCGACCTTTTTCGCGACGGCGGAGGCGCTGATGGCGGCAGCGACGAGGACGCCCGCGCACACAGTGACGGCCGTAGGCGCCGCGCCGAGCGCGGTGGCGATCCAGGCCACGCCGGAAATGAGGACGACGCTGCCCAGCAGGTAGAGGAGGAAGACCATGGCACTTGGTCGTCCCGCGCGGCTCCTTGGTTCCGGCGCGTGCCCCCCTTCCGCCGATAGGAATGCGCCTACGCGCGCCGCTTGGCGAGGAAGGCCGCCAGCGCCGCGCGCGCCGCGGGCTCCGTGAGGAGCGCCCGGAAATGCCCACCCTCCAGCGCAAGCTGCTTGCGAACGGCGTCCGCATGGCTCGACTTGAGGAGCGCCTTGGTGAGGAGCACCGACCTCGCGGGAAGCGCGGCGAGGCGCTCGGCCACGGCCCACGTTTCGTCGAGCGCGCGTTCCGCGGGTGCCACGCGAGCGACCACTCCCGCCTCCAGCGCGCGCTGCGCGTCGAACGGCTCGCCCAGGAGGAGGAGCTCGGCGGCGCGCTGGTAGCCCGCCACGAGCGGCAGCAGGTAGGTCGAGGCGAACTCGGGCACCAGGCCCAATTGGGCGAAGGGAAGCGCGAAGCGCGCGTTGTCGCCCGCGATCGCGATCTCGCAGTGCAGGAGCATCGTGGTGCCGATGCCGACGGCATTTCCGGTGACGCACGCCACGATCGGTTTCGTCGCCTCGCTCATGCCGCGCAGGAACCGGAAGACGGGCGTGTCCTCGGCATGCGGGGGCCGCTGGGCGAAGTCCTCGATGTCGTTGCCGGAGGTGAAGACTTCGGGCAGTCCATGGAAGAGCAGCACGCGTACGCCGTCGTCGGCCTCCGCCGCCGCGATGTGGTCGGCCAGGGCGGCGTACATGGCCGCGGTGATGGCGTTGCGCTTGGCGGGGCGGTTGAACCCAAGCGCCTGGATCGCGCCGCGGCGTGTCGCCAGGATGTCGCTCATGGTTTCACCCGCGAAGAGCGGTTCTTGTCGATGATGGCGGCCACGATGACGCCGTATGCGACGAGCCGGACCAGGTAATACCCGGGCGCATCCTCGTCGGTCCCGACGACGTGGTAGGTGATCACGCGGTTCGCCGCTTCGAGCGCGAAGGAAAAGGCGAAGAACAGGAAGAAGCGATCGCGGCTCGAGCGCCAGTAGCGCAGGAAGAAGAAGCTCACGGCGAGGCTTGCGATCGCGATACCGCCCACCAGCATGGCATTGGTCTCGGCGAGCATCAATCCCTCTCCCAGATGAGCCCGAAGAGCAGCAGCAGCACGGCGGCGAGGCCCGTGGCGAGCCTGAGCGTCGTGAGATCGATCTCGGTGAACACCACGCGATCGAGCACCAGGATCACGTTGTTCACCGTGAGCGCCGCGAAGCACAGCCCGCTCCAGAAGAGGAGGCGGAAGCGGCTGCGCCGGTAGGCCGAGAGGAGCAGCCACGCGCACGTGAAGCTCGCCGCCGCGCAAAGGGTATAGATGGTTTGTGCCAAGTCAGGGCTCCTTGCGGATCTTGAACGCGTCGGCGAAGCGCTGTGCGTGGCGCGCCGTCGCCGAATGGATGAGCTCGGTCACTTCGATGAGATGGGTTGTGTAGTAGCGGGCCGCGAGGCGCAGCAGCCGCTCGTGCTCGCCATCCTGCGGTGAGAAGACGTGGCTACCCGCCGCGCTTCCGGCTGCGACCACGCCCGCCGCGCGCAACTGCTCGACCAGGGCGCCGGCGGCCACCTCGCCGATGTAGAGCCGCCGGGCGACGGCCGCGGTCTCGAGGTCACCGCCATGCGCCGAGAGGAAAAGCAGCAGGGCCTCGGCATACGGGACCGATGGGACAGCCGTCTGCACGAACCGGCGGACCTCCTCCGGAACGGGCTCGCGGCTCATCCGCGCCTCTCGGTGCGGCGCACCATGAGCTTCAATCCCGACCACACGTCGTTCACCGCGCAGACCTTCACGTCGACGAATCCCAGGGACAAGGCGACTTCGCGAATCGTGTCCTCCGTCACGTCCGTGGCGACACCCGAGGCCTGCTTGGGCCAGGAGATCCAGGCGAAGCCCGCTTCGTCCAGCGTACGGCGAAGGCGCTCGACGTGCTGCCGCAGCTTCGCGGCGCGTGTCACGAACACGTGGGCGGCGGCGAGCGCGCGGGGCGTGCGCGTCGTGAAGGTCACGCCCGGATCGAGCCCCTCGAGCCAGCCGCGATATCCGGCTGGCGCGTCGATCGTGAGCACCGTGAGCGGCGCCTTGAAGCCCAGCTTCTTCGCGAGCGGCGTGCCCGAATAGCCCGCCATCAGCGCCCGCCCGAGACCTCGATGAAGGCCCCGGTCGTGTACGAGGCCTCGTCGGAGAGCAGCCACAGGATCGCGCGCGCGACCTCCTCGGGGCTGCCGCCGCGTTTCATGGGCACCATCTTGCTCACCCGCTCGACCCTCCCAGGCTCCCCGCCGCTCGCATGGATCCCGGTATGGATCACGCCCGGGCGCACGGCGTTCACCCGGATGCCTTCCTCGGCCACTTCCTTCGCAAGCCCGATGGTGAGCGTATCGATGGCGCCCTTGGAGGCCGCGTAGTCCACGTATTCGCCGGGCGAGCCCAGGCGCGAGGCGGCCGAGCTCACGTTGACGATGCCCCCGCCATGCCCGCCGTGGCGCGTGGACATGCGCAGCACCGCTTCGCGCGCGCAGAGGAAGGAGCCGGTGATGTTGGTGGCGAAGACGCGCTCGAAACGGCCCGCGTCCATGTCGTCCAGGCGCGTCTGGCGCTCGAGGATGCCGGCGTTGTTCACGAGCGCGGTGATCGCTCCCAGCTCGCGCGCCGCGCTATCGAAGATCCGCTTCACGTCGGCCTCCTTCGCCACGTCGCCCGCCACCGCGAGCGCTCGTGCGCCCGCCGCCGCGAGCTCGGCGACCACTTCATCGGCCGCGGCGCGGTTGCGCAGGTAGTTCACGCACACCGCGTACCCGGCGGCGGCGGCGAGGCGGCACGTCGCGGCACCGATGCCGCGGGCGCCGCCCGTCACCACCATGGCCCCCCGATTCACGCGCGCGGGGCGATGGGGTCGCGGTTCACCGCCGCGGCGATCATTCCGAGGATCACGATGGCGATGGACCCGAACACCGCCTGCTGCGCGACGAGGTCGCTCGGCGTGGGCTGCACCGCGTAGTAGATGAGGAACATGGGGATCGTGCTCATCACCGCGACGGCGATGCCGAAGCGCACGCCCTGGGCGAGCCAGGGCTTCTCCTCGCGGCCGTGCCGGTAGATCCACGTGAACCCGATGGCGAAGAGGATGTTCTGCACCACCATGTAGCCGAGGTAGTGCTCCGAATCCTCGGGGGTGCGGTACATGTTGGGCACGAGCTTTGCGTATTCCCCGGCGAGCAGCATGCCGTGCACCAGGAAGCCCAGCAGCATCGAAGCGATTGCAAGCACGACTACCGAAATCACGAATCTCGAGCTCATCTTCGTCTCCTCGCGAGTGGAGCCCGTCTTGACGGCGCGGGCTGCGGCCCATGATACGCGCCGAACCCTATAATCGAGCCGTGAACCTATACGTCGTGACCGGGACCACTCGCGGCTTGGGCGAGGCGTTGGCCCGGCTCATCGCCCGCGACCCCGGCAATGAGCTGATCGCCATCGCGCGTGGGCCCACGGGCGAAATTCCCGGCGGCTTTCGCATCGGCGCGGACCTCGCCGACGGGCGCGCCGTCGAGGACGCATGCGTGCGGATCGCGGCGAGGGTCCGGGGCAAGCGCTACGACAAGGCCGTGCTGGTGAATAACGCCGGAATCGTGGAGCCCGTGGCGCCGCTCGAACGCACCGACGCGGCCCTCCTGGAGCGCAATCTCGTCGTGAACCTCGTGGCGCCGATGCTCCTCATGCGCGGGTTCCTCAATGCGACCGCCGAGGGCGCCCGGCTGCGCCGCATCATCAACATCTCCTCGGGGGCGGGACGCCGCGCGGTGTCGGGCTGGAGCGCGTATTGCGCGGCCAAGGCCGGGCTCGACATGGCCACCCGCGTGGTCGCCCTCGAATCGCAGTCGCGGGGGCTCGCGGTAGAGGCGGTGAGCCTCGCCCCGGGCGTGATCGATACCGGGATGCAGGCGGGCGTCCGCGGCGCGAAGGCCGAGGATTTCGCGGACGTGGAGCGCTTCCGCAGGATGAAGGACGAGGGCAGCCTTCGTTCCCCCGACGACGTCGCGGCCGACATCCTGCGGGCCGAGGCCGCGGGAAGGCTCGCGGGCGACGCGGTGAGCGACTTGAGGGAGCTCGCCTCCGGCGCGGAATAGCCGCGGACGAGGCGCTGTTTCCGCGGTTGCAGTACCATTTGCCGCGCGGCCCCACAACGAAAAGGAAAAACCATGAAACGAATGCTCGCCCTTGCCGGCTCGCTGCTGTTCGCTTCGAGTGTCGCCTTCGCTTTCCACTGCCCCAAGGACATGGCCGCGATCGACGCGGCGCTCGCCAAGAACCCCAAGCTTTCCGCCGCCGACATGGCCAAGGTGAAGACGCTTCGCGCCGAAGGCGAAGCGGCCCACAAGGCCGGCAAGCACCAGGAGTCGGTGGACAAGCTGGGCGAGGCGATGAAGATCCTCAAGATCGACAACGCCGCCACCCCGGCCAAGTAGCCCGGCGCTGGTCCGTCAAGAACGCCGCGTCAATGCGCGGCGTTTTTCATTGCGGCTTGCGGAAGAACGCGAGCCACGCCGAAGCCACGGCGAAGATCAGGAACCACACCAGCGCCCACTCGGGAATGGACAGGCCCATCATCTTCCAGCCGACCGCCGAGCAGCTGCCGGTGCCGGCGAAGATCTTCGGGAGCGCCTGCGAGATCGGAAAGGTGTTCACGAGGAACTCGAGGTCCGTGCCGCAGGTTTCGATCTTGGGCGGGAAGTGCTGGATATAGGAATGGCGAATCGCCACGCCGGCGCCGGCGAGCGCCACCAGCGCCACGAGCGCGCCGTAGACCTTCAGCATCACGCCGCGCGGGCCGTGGATCGCGGCCACCAGCGCCACAAGGCCGAGCGCCACGAAGGCATAGCGCTGCAGGATGCACATCGGGCAGGGCTCCAGGCCTTCCTGCTCCTGGAGGTAGAGGGCGAGCGCGATGAGGCCCGCGCACGCCAGGAAGATCGCCCCGAAGCCCAGGCGTGTCACGGTCGTCGTTCGCATGGCCGGATTTTCTCACAGCTCGCCGCAGGGCCGTAGGCATGACGGTAACGGTGTGTCACGCCACGCAGGCGACGTGTCGTAAAGTGTGGCCATGAACCTCGACCTTCCCACCCGAAAGATGTTGACCCTCGAAGCCGCGCGCGTGGCGCTCGCCGCGGCCGAAGCCGAGGCGCTGCGCAACCAGTGGCGCGTGGTGATCGCGGTCGTGGACGAAGGCGGACATGCCATCGTCCTCACGCGGCTGGATGGCGCCCAATGGTCGAGCGTGGACACCGCGGTGGCGAAAGCCCGTGCGGCGGTCGCGTGGAAGCGGCCCACGCGGCTGCTGGAGGAATCGGTGAACAAGGGCCGCTTCGCCTTCCTTTCCATCACGCAGGGGATGGCGGCGCTGCAGGGCGGCGTGCCCATCGAAGTGGAGGGCTCCATCGTGGGAGCGGTGGGGGTCTCCGGCGTGCGTGCCCAGGACGACGAGCAGGTCGCTTTGGCCGGCGTGAGCGCGCTTCTTGCGGCGCTCCAGACGCCGAATCCCTAGTAATCCACGGCACGGGACGGCAAAATAGCGGTCCGCGCGGGCCCCGAAGGGGCTGCCTTGCGCTAACTAATTAAAAAAATGGACCTTTTCTCCGTCGGTCTCCTGGACACCCTGCGCGCCTACCGCGAGGGCCGTGCCACGGTACAAGATTATGTCGCGTCGTGCTCCGAGCGCACCGCGGCCCTGGAGCCGCGCGTCCAGGCCTGGGAATGGTTCGATCCGTCGCGAGCCATGGCCGAGGCCGAGGAACGCGCCGGCGGAATCCTCCAGGACCTGCCGCTCTTCGGGATTCCGGTCGGCGTGAAGGACAACATCGCCACCCGCGGCATCCCGACCCGTTATGGCTCGCGCATCTTCGCGGGCAACGTGCCCACCCATTCCGCCTGGATCGTGCGCCGCCTCGAGGCGCTGGGCGGCCTGGTGATGGGCAAGACGGTCACCACGGAGCTCGCCTACCGGCAGCCGGGCAAGACACGCAATCCATGGAACACCGCTTACTCGCCCGGCGGCTCTTCGAGCGGATCGGCGGCCGCGGTGGCGGCCGGTTTCGTTCCGGTGGCCATCGGCACGCAGACGCTGGGTAGCGTGATCCGTCCGGCCGCCTTCTGCGGCGTGGTCGGGTACAAGCCCTCGCATGGCGCGATCTCGCGCACCGGCATCCACCCATTCGCACCCACGCTCGATACCGTGGGCGTCTTCGCGCGCTCCGTGGCCGATGCCGCGTGGTTCGGTGCATGCCTCATGGGTTCGGATCCGCGCGACGACGCCACGCTCTGCAAGGGTCCCGAGAAGACGCTGCACGTGCCGCTGGAGGCGCTCGCCGCGCCGCCGCGGCTTGCCATCGTGCGCACGCCGAAGTGGCATCTCGCCTCGGACGCGCAGCGCCAGCAGTTCGACGCGGCCGTCGAGAAGCTGCGCGCCTCGGGTGCTTCCATCCGCGAGGTGAACCTGCCGAAGCTCTTCGACCCCGCGTGGGACAACGTGATGGTGCTGATGACGCGCGAGGCGGTGAGAAGCTTCGCCTCGATCGAGTCGCGCCATCGCATCCGCCTCTCCCCGCACCTGATCCAGGTGCTCGACATGGGCCACCGCGTGACGCCCGAGCAGTACACGCGCGCGCGCGGGCGGCGCGACGATTACCGCGAGTGGCTGGACGGCGTGTTCGGCCGCAGCGACGCCATCGTGACGATCCCCGCGCCGGGCGAGGCGCCCGAGGGCATCGCGAGCACGGGCGATGCGGCCTTCTGCTCGCTCTGGACCCAGGCGGGAATGCCGGCGATCACCATTCCTGTCGGTTTCGGTTCCCGGCACCTGCCGATCGGGTTGCAAGTGGTCGGCCGTTACCGCGAGGACGAGCACGCGCTGCGGGTTGCGTCCTGGGTCGAGTCCACGCTCGATTTCCATCCCGGGCTCGCCGGAAGCTGACCTTCGCCTGTAGCGCGGAGAGGACACCCGATCGGCCGGGGGAGCCGTTCGGCGGATAGTCCGCGGCTTCGCATTTCGTGCGGCGCCTTCCGCCGCGATTTCGCGGATCGAACACAAAAGGCTAGTCCATCAGGCCCAAGGACAGAGCTGCGTCCGGGCACGGCACTTCATACGCATAGTACGCGCGGTAGGCGCGGGCTTACCTCGGATCTCGGGCTCCACTTAATCCACCTTCGGAGCCGGCCGACTGATGCATCGCAGGTCGCCGAAGCATAGTGGAGCCAATTCCCAGGAGACCTCCACCATGACCGTCCGCCGCTCCACGCTCGCCGCTTCGCTCGCCGCCTCGCTGGCGTTCACCGCCAACGCCATGGCCGCCTCGGCGCCCGCGCCCACCGAAAGCACGCGACTCGCCAACCAGTATTCCGAATGGGCGGGCGGGCACTCCAATGCCGAATCGCTGGTCGCGGGGCTGCGTAACGGTGCCGCCGTCACCATCGTCACGAACTCGCCCGACCGCAGCGTGAGCATCGCCGGCTTCACCCCGGCCTCGGCCATGAGCTACGGGAGTGTCGCCTCCGCGCTCGCCGGCGCGCAGCACTCGCTCCAGCGCCTGGGAATCCGCAAGCCCAACGCCGAGCAGATCCAGGCCGCGCTCATCGGGGGCGAGATCTCCACCGCGAACGGCGGCATGACCGTGATGAAGGGCAGCGTCGTCGCGCGCGGTCCGGCACCGGGCAAGGTCGCCAGCAGCCGCTAGCAGTTTCCGCGTTACGCCCGCGCCCTCGACGGTGCGGGGTCCATAAAGAGGAGCCGATCATGTCGATCAGCCTGCGCACACCTTCGCCGTTCTTCGCCTTCGCGCCGATCTTCTTCAAGGGTCGCGAACCGGGCCTGAAGCGCCGTGAGCCCGTCATCGCCAAGCCGGTGGCGAAGCCGGCCGATCCCGCGAGGCCGGCCACTCCGGCGAAGCCTGCCGCACGCACCGGAGTGGACTTCGACAAGCTCCTCGCCTCCACGAGGAAGGCCCCCGTGGACCTCGCCCCGATCGAGTGGGAAGGCGACAAGGGCACGTCCATCGCACCCGCGCCTGCCGCGCTTGCCGACGCCGCCGGATGCGAATTCACGGATGGGCGCACACGGCGCATTCGCGACCGCTACATTTCCGCGCGCTTTCCGGGTGTCGCGCGGAGCGCCGCCGACCTGGAGTGCGTCGAGCGCGTGATCAAGTGCGCGCGGCTCTATTTCGAGGACGGCCAGCTCGCCGCCGCGCTCGAGCTCCTCGACATGGCGATCGAGCAGGATTCGCGCGCCGAATCGCTCTGGCTCGCCGAGCTCGAGATCCTTTTTCTTTCGCGCGATGCGGCGCGCTTCGTCGAATGCGCGCGAGCCTTCCGTGCGTTGCATGGTGCGAGCGCGCAATGGGCGGAGGTCGCGCGCCTGGGCCAGACGATCGCGCCACGCGAATCCCTCTTCGGGACGAAGGGCGCCCCGCGAGGGCACGAGCACTACGGCCCGTGGCCCGACCTGCCGAACTGGATCCAGGCGAACTGGGACCTCACCTCGGAATGCCTGGGCGCCGACTTCCATCGCCTGCTCGAAGGCCGCGCCGCCCAGGCGCGCGATGCCCGCGACAAACCGCAGCTCGGCGCTTAAGGAGTCCTCATGAAGATCGCACCCCAATTCCAGCGCCTCGAGGGCCGCTCCGAGTTCGAGCGCGCGCGCAACGCCGTGCGCACGATGCTCCCCGATGCTTCGCCCGACGAATCGTTCCAGGCGTTCCTGCGCATCGAGTCCGACTTCGACGCGGGCGTGTTGAAGGTGAAGCCCGATCTCCTCGGATCCGTCCTCTGCTGGAAGCCCGAGGATCGCGAGCTCTCCGCGTGGATCTACGAGCAGCACCGCGAGATCGCGGAGCTGGCGCGACGCGCCGCGGATCTCTTCGAGCGCCGCCTGGGTGCCGACGACAAGCGCACCCTTCGCCTCGTCGTCCTCGCATTCCTGCACTGGGGCGAGGCGGCCAAGTGGGTCGTCGATCGCCGCGAGCCGTACGACTACGCGTGGATGCACTGGCTGATGCGCCTCGCCATGGAGACCAGCCGCAACCTCGAGGCCTGCGAGGTGCGCCTCGACGGCCGCGCGCGCAGCGCCAATCTCGAATCCCTCTTCTTCCGTACGTTGCTGCTCGACCGCTTCGCCGGCGGCAACCTCTCGCGCCAGCAGATCGAAGTCCTCGACGCGTGGATCTGGGAATGGATGCCGGCCCTCAAGGGCTGCGCGATCTGGCCCCAGGAGCCGGTGTTTCGCGCCGACCTGGACGGCAAGGGCGGGCTTCGCACGGGCGAGCGCCCCGACCCGGGCCCGACGCTCTACCTGCGCATCGCGCCGCTGGAAGCGCGCCGCCGCGAGATCATCAAGGAGTTCCATCGCGGCCGCATCGTGCCGGCGCTGGGAGTCGCTTCCGATTTCCGCGTCGAGGAGCATGTCGCGGTCCTGGAGCAGCTGCGTGCGGCCTTCGAGGCGCCGCAGGGCGAGGGCGCTACGCGTGTGCCACGCCGCCATTCGTCCGGAGGCCCCGTCGAGGTGTGGGTCGGGCTCTCGGAGATCCTCGCGCGCGGACTGAATGCCCTCACGCCGGCGACGCCCCCGCACGTGCTCACGGTGAAGAAGGGACTCTCGGACACGCAGCGCATCCGCCAGGTGCAGTTCCTCGACGAGTTCGAATCGCCGCGCCGGTTCCTGCGCCTCGTGGACGTGAGCGATACCGGCTACGGCCTGGAGGCCTCCGACCAGGAAGCCTTCGGCATCGGCGTGGGAGACCTGGTCGGCATCAAGCTCTCGGAAGACGAGCCCTGCGTTCTCGGGCGAGTCGCCCGCCGCGTCCCCGCGGCCTACCAGGGGAAGGTCGTGATCGGCGTGAACGCCCTGTGCGCCGACCCCCAGGCCCTCACGCTCTCGCGCAAGGAACGCCAGAACCGCCCCGACGACGACGAGCTCTTCATCTATGTGCCGGGTTGCGAAGCCTCGGGCGCGCACGACGCGTTCGTGGTCCACGAGAAGCTGCTGAACGAGCCGGGCGTGCACGAGGCGATGCTGGGCGATGACCGATTCACGCTGCAGTTCAACCGCGTTCGCGGCAAGGGCCGGGGGTGGGCCCTCGCCGGTTTCGAGATCCTCGAAGCAAGGCGCGTGGACGTCGAGGCCGAGCGCGCGGCCGCGGCGGCAGTGTCGCCCACAATGCCCAGGTTCGAGCTGGTGCCGACCGACGACTACGCGCACGCCTTCGACCAGGAATTGGGTAACCGGCTGCTCTAGGGCTTTCTAGGGATCGTCGCGCGGCATGATCGAGCGGTACTCGGCGATCGTGCCGCCGGCGAGCGGCTTCGCCATGACACGCAGGTCCACTACCCGGTCCTTCATGGGGACGTCCTTGCGGCGCTGCACCTCGACGTAACCCCTCTTGTTCCAGAAGCGTTCGGCGGCAGTGTTGCCGATGACCACGCCCAGTCGCGCCCAGGCGGCGCCGCCTTCGCGCATCCAGCTTTCCAGCGAGAGATAGAGCTCGGCGGACTCGCCCGAGCCATGCAGCCGCGTCGCGGCGATGAAAAGACCCACGTGCCAGACGCCCGGCGCGCAGAGGTCGGTGATCACGTCGGCGATCGCGCCTGCGGAAGCGTCGCGCGCGGCGATTTCCAGGACGTGCTTGCCGCGCCACGTCATGTCGTCCGGCGGAACGCGTTCGAACAGCTCGCGGGCATCCTCGGGAGCGGGTGGGCGGCCGAAGACGCGCAGCCAGTACTCGGGGTTCGCATCGAAGAACGCCTGCAGGCGTGCGCTGGAAGGCGAGCTGAGCTCGCGGATGGGGTGCGAGGATCCGGGGTCCATGCAGGAACATACAATGAGCCATGGGCGTACGCATCGGCGTGGACCTGGGCGGCACGAAGATCGAGGCCATCGCGCTCGATCGCTCGGGCGCGATTCTCGAGCGCCAACGAATCGCGACCCCCGCTGGCGACTATGAAGCGACCGTCGAGGCCGTGGGCGCGCTCGTCGCGGCGATCGAGTCCGGCGTGGGCGGCGGCGCGCGAGTCGGTGTGGCTACACCCGGTGCGCGTTCGCTCGCCACGGGCCTCATGAAGAACTGCAATTCGACCTGTCTCAACGGGCGCCCCCTCAAGGAAGACCTCGAGAGGCGCCTCGCGCGCGAAGTGCGAATGGCCAACGACGCGAATTGCTTCGCGCTCTCCGAAGCGGTCGATGGCGCGGGGCACGGGGCGCGCGTGGTCTTCGGCGTGATCCTCGGTACCGGCGTGGGCGGCGGGGTCGTCGTCGAGCGTCGAGCGCTCGAGGGCGCCAATGCGATCGCGGGCGAGTGGGGGCACAACCCGCTGCCCTCGCCGCTCGCCGAGGACCACCCATTGCCGCGCTGCTACTGTGGCCGCAGCGGCTGCATCGAGACGTACCTCTCGGGGCCGGGGCTCGCGGCCGACCACGCGCGCGTCACCGGCGAACGCCTCGGTGCCGAAACGATCGCGACATGCGCGGCAACCGGAGACCCGGGCAGTGCGCAGAGTCTCGAGCGCTATGCCAGGCGCCTGGCTCGTTCGCTCGCCACGGTCGTGAATGTTCTCGATCCCGACGTCATCGTCCTGGGCGGCGGCCTTTCGTCCATCGAATCGCTCTACGAGCGCGTGCCGCGGCTTTTGCCCGCCCACGTGTTCTCCGACGCGGTTCGCACCCGCCTGGTGCCGCCCGTCCATGGGGATTCGAGCGGCGTGCGCGGCGCGGCATGGCTTTGGGAGCCCGCGTGAATCCGTAATGCCCTGCCACCGCGTACGACACAGTGAGACAATCCGCAAAGAGGAATTCCATGCTTCGAGCCTTCCCGATCGTTTTCGCGTTGCTGTCCGCTGCGGCCCTCGCGGCGCCTCCCGCCGTGCCGCCCGGGCAGGCGGTGGCCACCTTCGCGGGCGGCTGCTTCTGGTGCGTCGAGAGCGATTTCGACCGGGTGCCGGGCGTCACCGCCACCACCTCCGGCTATACCGGAGGGCATACCGTGAACCCCGGCTACCATGATGTGTCCTCCGGAACGACGGGCCACGCGGAATCGGTCGAGGTTTTCTACGACCCGAAGAAAGTGACCTACGAGCACCTGCTCGACGTCTTCTGGCACAGCGTCGACCCCACCACGAAGGACCGCCAGTTCTGCGACGCAGGCACCCAGTACCGCACGGCGATCTTCTATCACGACGAGGCGCAGCGCAAAGCCGCCGAGGCATCGCGCGCGAGGATCGAGAAGGAGAAGCCCTTCAAGGCGCCGATCGTGACCGAGATCACGATGGCGGGCCCCTTCTACCCGGCCGAGGAATACCACCAGGACTACTACCAGAAGAATCCGGTGCGCTATCAGATCTACCGCACCGGCTGCGGACGCGACGCACGCCTGAAGGAGCTCTGGGGCGCGGCGGCGGGCGGCCACTGATGCGCGTACCCGATTCGCTTGGGGCGATGCCGCGTTTCCTGGAGGAAGCGGTGACCACGGCGGACGCGCCCGCACTTGCGCGCCGCGGCCCCGGCGGGACGTTCTCTCTCACGGAGCAGGCCTGCCACCTGCGCGATCTCGAGCGCGAGGGCTACCTCGTGCGGGTGCGCCGCATCCTCGACGAGGAGACGCCGGCGCTCGAGGGCTTCGACGGCGACGCGGTAGCTCGGGAGCGCGACTATCCCGCGCAGGATGCGCGCGAGGCGATGCGTGCTTTCGCCGCCGCCCGCGCCGAGCTCGTGACGCTTCTCGGGTCCGTGGACGCTTCGCGTGCGGCGCGCGGCGCGCTCTTCGATGGGGAGCGCATCACGCTCGCCGGGCTCGTCGCCATGATCGAGGAACACGACCGGGGGCATCGCGAGGAGATCGCGGCGCTCGCGCCGAGGCAGGCATGACGATGGAGATGAAGCGGCTGAACGGCGCGGGCCTGAAGAGCGCGGGCTACGACGAGCGCAGCCGCAAGATGGTGGTCGAGACCACCTCGGGCACCTTCGAGTATGCGAACGTCTCGCCCGAGATATACCGCCGCCTCATGAGCTCGCCCACGCCGGCCAGCTACTACCGCGAGACGATCGAGGAGGACTTCACGGCGCGCCGCGTGAAGTAGCTATTTCTCCCAGGGCGGGACGCAGCGCACGATGTTGGCCATCGGCGCGTCGGGATCCTTCGACTTCCCGGGATCGCTGCAGAAGCAAGCCTCGTCCCACTGCCAGTTGCCGGCCTTGGTCTGGCGCATCACGTGCTCGCAGCTCACGTTGTCGCCCATCGTCTTGGCCAGGGAGTGCGGGCGCATGCGGATGGGTGGCGTGGGGATCGTCATGTCGGGACGCGCCGGCGGATCTTCATAGAGCGTGTCGCACACGGGCATCTGCTTGCAGGTTCCCTCGCCATTGCACAGCCACTCCCAATGGCACGCCGCACGCGCCGCCGGCGCGGCGAGCGCCAGGGTCGCGAGGGCGACGAGGGCCGATATTGCTTGTCGGTTCATGGGTGGAAGTGTGCCTCGCGCATCGCGCGGCGCACAATGAAGCGGGCCTTTCTTCCTGTTACGGTTTGTCACCCCTGGCGGGGGCGTTTTCACTCGCATTCTTCCACCTTTTGGGCCCTCTGTGCCATGCGCCGCATTCATGCGGTCGATGAGCCCTTGTCGTTCGCGGCTGCGTCCGCGATCGAGTACCCTTGCGGCCATGAAGTCCACCCGGACCGTGCTCATCTGCGGCGCCCTCACGCTCACGCTCGCCATGGGCGTGCGCCAGACCATGGGCCTGCTGCTGCCGCCCATGACGCTCGCGCATGGCTGGACGCGCGACGAGTTCGCCTTCGCGATCGCGCTGCAGAACGTGCTGTGGGGCGCCTTCGTGCCGTTCGCGGGCGCGATCGCCGACCGCTTCGGCGCGGCGCGCGTGCTGATCGTGAGCTCTTGCACGTACGTCGCCGGTCTCGTGCTCATGGCCCAGTCGAACACGCCGCTCGCGCTGGATTTCTCGGCGGGCCTGATGATGGGCCTCGCGCTTTCCGGCACGACGTTCGGCGTGGTGATGGGCGTGGTCTCGAAGCTCGTCTCGGCCGAGAAGCGCAGCGTGGCGCTCGGAATCGTGGGCGCGGGCGGCTCCTTCGGCCAGTTCGCGATGGTGCCGTACGGCCAGGCGCTCATCTCGGGGATGGGCTGGTTCAACGCCCTCCTGGTGCTCGCGGTCACGGCCGCGCTCATCATTCCGTTCGCGGCGGGGCTCGCCGGCAAGGTCGCGGGGCGCGGCGAGGCGGTCATGCGCCAGACCGCCTCCGAGGCGTTCAACGAGGCGTTCGGCCAGCGCTCGTTCCACTTTCTTTTCTGGAGCTACTTCGTGTGCGGCGTGCACACGGCGTTCATCGCGCTGCACCTGCCGAGCTACGTCCAGGACTCGGGAATGTCGGCCGCGGTCGGCATGACCGCGCTCGCGCTCATCGGATTCGGCAATATCTTCGGTTCCTTCGGCGCGGGCTGGTTGGGCGGGCGTGTGAGCAAGAAGTGGATCCTCACCTGGATCTATGGCCTGCGCTCCATCGCGATCACGCTCCTCCTCATGGCACCCAAGGTGCCGGCGACCCTCTACGTCTTCGCGTTCTGCATGGGCGTGCTGTGGCTTTCGACGGTGCCGCTCACGCAGGGCCTCGTGGCCCAGATCTTCGGCACGGGCCACGTCTCGATGCTCGCGGGCGCCGTGTTCTTCGGCCACCAGATCGGCGGCTTCCTCGGCGCGTGGGTGGGCGGGCTCATCTTCACGCGCCTGGGGAGCTACGACCTCGCCTGGTGGATCTCCATCGGGCTGGGCGTCTTCGCGGCGATCGTCTGCGCGCCCATCAACGAGCGGCCGCTCGTGCGGCCGGTGCCCGCGGCGGCATGAACGCCGCCGCAGCACGCCGCGGCGCGTGGATCGCGTTCGGCGTGGGCTTGTTCGCGGCGGTCTCGTGGGTGATCTTCCGCGCCTACCTCAGCGCGGACATGATGATGTACTTCCTCACCTTCCGCTGGTGCCTGTGAGCGGCGGCTAGCGCTGCTGCTTGTCGTCCTTCTCCTTCTCTTTTTCCTTCTCGCGAGCCGGCTGTGGCGGCGGCTGCGGGGCGCGCTGAAGCTGCGGCGGGCGCTCCTTCTGCTGCTGTTGCAGTTGCTGCGCTTCGCGGGCCTGGCGCTCGCGAGCCTGTGCCTCCTGCTGCTGGCGCTGTAGCTGCTGTTGCTGCTGTTGTTGTTGGCGCTGCTGCGCCTCCTGTTGCTGGCGTTGGTCGGCTTCCTGCTTCTGCCGCTGCTGGATCTGCTGTTGCTGGCGCTGCTGTTGCTCCAGTTGTTGTTGCTGGCGTTGCTGGCGCTGCTCCTCCAGGCGACGGGCCGCCTCCTGCTGGCGCTGCGATTCCTGTTGCTTCTGCGACTCTTGCGAAGCGGGCGGGGCGAGGGGGAACCGGACCGGGGGATTGGCGGCGGCCGGCGGATTGGCCTGGGCGTTGGCCGGTGCATTCGCAGGCGCCGGGGTGCGCGCCAGCGGGTTCGCGGCGGCCGGCGGATTGGCCGGCGCGTTCGCGGGCGTCGGGGTACGCGGCGCGGCCGGTGCAGCCTGCACCGGATGAGCGCCGGGGGCGGCTTGCGGCGCGCGGGCGGCGGGCGCGGGCTTCGGCGCCTGGTCGTGCCGGAAATCGGGCCGCGCGAACGCGTTCGTTGCGGGCGCGGCGGCAGGCGCCTTGGCCGGAGCGGCCCCGGGGCCGGACACAGGCCGTGGCTGGCTTGCCACGGCGGCCGGCCGGGCGGCAGGCTGCGGCACCCGAGTGCGATTGTCTTCGCGCTGGCGAATGAGCTCGTTTCGCTGCGGCAGGGACTGCGCGACCTGCGCACCGCTCACTGCCGGTTGCTGGCGGATGGCTTGCGCGTTGATCGGAACCCGCGCCTCCCGCACGGGCTTGCGTTGCAGCAGCGCGTTGCGGTCCACGACGGTTGCGCCGTGGTCGCGGTTCACGTCGCGCCCCGGCTCGCCGCGATTCCCGCTATCGCGCGGAGCCACGCGCACCATCGCATTCACGCGGCTGGTATAGCGCGAGTCCGCGCGATACCAGGGTTGGTAATGCTCGCCCGGGGAGAGCGGGTACCAACCGACCGCCGGGCCGCGCGACGACAGGTTCGCCCCGCCGAACCACCCGACCAGCGCGGGCGCCCACGTGGGGCGATCCATGCGTTGCCCCGGCGACCATCCCCAGCGATTGCGCGCGTATACCCAGCGTCCGTAATGGAACGGCGCATAGCCCCACGGCGCGGCGTCGATCCATGTCCAGCCCCACGGCTCCACGTATCCCCAGCGGCCGTCGCGGTACGGCGCCCAGTCCGCCTCGACGCGTGTGGGGTACCAGACGTCGCCGTAGTCGGGGTCGCTGCTCCAGGAGCCATAGGAGTCGAGGTCCTCATACCCGGTCATGTAAGAGGACACGTGGCGCGGCGGGTGCCAAAGCGCGTCGCGGGCCTGGACCCAGCGGTCGAACGCGTCCGGGCGAGCGGCCGCGAGGAGCTCATAAGAAGAGGCGTTCCCGCCATGCACCACGACCATCTGGCCCTGGCCCACGCTCACGTCGCCGTTGTCCGCGTGCATGAGGGCGTCGCCGGAGAAGACGCTGAAACGCGATTCGTCGGACTGCGCGTCGTACTCGAGGCGATACAGGCCGTCCCGGGTGATCTCGAAGCCGGCGCCCGGCGTGGAGAGCTGGTAGCGCTCATCGGGCTGCTTGTAGCGCACGCGCATCGAGATCCGGCCGTCCGCCACGGTGGCGTCCAGCTCGTTGTCGTCGAGGCGCGAGATGTCCAGCTGCGTCATGCTCGACAGGCGG
Source organism: Usitatibacter sp. (assembly GCA_036271595.1). Lineage (GTDB taxonomy): Bacteria > Pseudomonadota > Gammaproteobacteria > Burkholderiales > Usitatibacteraceae > Usitatibacter. The sequence continues at coordinate 178,495 of DATBAI010000022.1, read as the reverse complement.
ATCGCGCTCGCGCTCACCTGGACCTCGGCCTGCGCGGAGCGATCGGTCCACACCGAGTTCTCGGAGGTGAGCGGCGTGTTGACCAGCGCTTCCTGCCAGCCGGAATCCGCATCCTGGTAAACCGAGGCGGGGCCGTCGACGTACGAGAGGCGCCCGACGCGGGCGGGCGGCTCCTGGGCCAAGGCGCAGGCGGAGAACGCGGCGCAGGCCGTGAGCAGGACGAGGCTGATCGATCGCATTGGGGGCTTTCCCGGGAGATGTCCCCTTAACGCGCCGGTGGGCACTCCCGAGGACAGGCTTGTGCAAGGTAACGCAATCCCCGGACCATAACACCGCCGGCGAGGTTCGGGGCCGCGAGCCCGGGATTTTTCAAAGATGCGGCTATATGCCATCATTGCCAGCGAAATCTCAGGCTTATCGCCCCGGGGAACCGATGGATCGAACGACGGTTTACACCAAGACCGCGAAGGGCATCACGCAGGTCAACCAGAAGTCGGCATCCCTTTCCCGGGACCTGATGAAGGTCCTGAAACTCATCGACGGCAAATCCAACTTCGGCCAGATCCAGGAGAAGGCCGACATGGATCCGCAGTCGCTCACCAAGGCGCTGAACGGCCTCACCAAGGACGGCTACGCGCGCGTGTTCCAGACGCGCAAGGAGGAAGCCGACCCGTTCGCCACCGAGGACGATTTCGACTTCACCGCGCCCGGCAAGATGCCCGCGTCCACGCAACGCGTGGTGCCCGGCGCGGCCAACGACATCAGCGAGCTCGTGAAGCAGCAGGAGAAGTCCGAGGCCGCCAAGAAGGCCGCGACGCAAGCCCAGGACGCCGCGCGCGTCAAGGCGAAGGCCGAGGCGGAGGGCAAGGCCCGCGCGGACGCCGAAGCGAAGGCCCGGGCCGAGGCCGAGGCGAGGGCGATGGAGCAGGCGCAGCGCGCCAGGGAGGCTGCCGAGCGCGCCCGGGCCGAGGTCGAATCGAAAGTGCGCGAGGAAGCATCGCGCAAGGCCGCGCTCGCCACGCAGCAGGCGAAGCTTTCCGCCGAGCAGAAAGCCAAGGAGGAGGAGGAGCAGCGCAAGCTCGCCGAGCTGCGGGTGCGCGCCGAGAAGGAAGCCAAGTCGCTCGCCGAGGCACGCGCGCGCGCCGAGGCCGAGGCTGCCGTCATGGCGCAGGCCCGCGCCGCCGCGGACGCCGCGGCGAAGAAGCAGGCCGTCGAGGCGAGCCAGGCCGATGCCGCCTTGAGGGCGCGCATGAAGGAAGAGATCGAGCTTCGCATCCGCTCCGAGATGGAAGACCTCCTCAGGAACGAGATGGAGGAGAAGACGCGCGACGAGATGCGCGCGCAGATCCTCGAGGAGGCGAAGCTCGCCGCCAAGGCGGAGCTGGAGGAGCGCCTGCACGAGGAGCGCGAGGCGCTCCACGCCGCCGAGATGGAGGCCCGCGGCAAGGCCGAGGCGGAGCAGCGCGCGCGCGCCGACAAGGAAGCGAAGCTGCGCGCCGAAGCCGAAGCGCGTGCCGTTGCGGCGACCGCCGCCGCGCAGAAGGCCGAAGACGAGGCGAAGCGCATCCGGGCGCAGGCCGAGGCCGACAACAAGCGCCTGCGCGAGGCCGAGGTGAAGGCGCGCGAGTCCGAAGCCAAGGCGCGGGAGGAAGCGGCGGTGAAGGTGCGCGAGGCCGAGGCGAGGGCGCGCGAGGAGAGCGCCGCGCAGATCCGCGAGCAGCAGGAGCGCGCCACGCGGCTCGAAGCCGAGAAACGCGTCGCCTCCGAGGCGATGGAAGCCGAACGCCGCGCCAAGTACGAAGCCGAGGCGCGCGCCAAGATCGACGCCGAGGAGAGCGAGAAGCGCCAGCGCGAGCTGCAGGAGACGATCGACGCCGAGCGGCGCGGCAAGCAGGAAGCCGAGGCGCGTGTGCGCATCGAGGCGCGCGCCCGCGAGACCGTGGCCGAGGAGACGCGGGTCAAGGTCCAGGCCGAGATCGAAGGCGACATGGTGAAGCGCGCCGAGATCGAGGGAAAGGCCCAGGCCAAGGCGTACATGGTCGCCAAGGAGAAGGCCGAGCGCGACGAGGACGACCGCATCCGCGCCGACCAGGCCCGCAAGGCGCGCGAGATCGCCGATGTCCTGCGCACCAAGGTCGAGCCCGACGAGATCGCACCGGAGTCCACGCCGGGCGGCGTGCGCCGGCGCGTGCGCCGCCGCAAGGGGCTCGCGAAGACGATCTTCTTCTCCCTCATCGCGGGGCTCGTCATCGCGGTGGGGCTGCTGCACGTGGTCCCGCTTCGCAGCATCTCGGTGAAGATCGAGCAATCGCTCTCGGCGTGGCTGCACGACGACGTATCGATCGCCTCGCTCACCTTCCGGCTGGTCCCCACTCCGCACCTGCGCGTGGAGAACGTCGCGGTGGGCAAGCTACTCGACGCCAAGGCGGCGTCGGGGCAGATCTACCTCGACCTCGCGACTCTCTTCAGCGAGCACGTCTCGATCAACTCGATCGAGCTGGACAACGTGACCTTGAGCAACGAGGCGGTGCACCGCATCCCGAAATGGGGCGCCACGCAGGGAAAGAGCAGCGTCGGTGCGATCGATTCGATACGCCTGCGCGCCGTGAAGCTGGAGCTGAAGCCCGATATCGGCGTCTTCGACGCGAACCTGCAGTTCGGCCGCAACGGCGAGCTGAAGACCGCGCGCGTCACGGGCGGCAACTGGAATGCCACGTTCAAGCCCGCGGAGGGCGGGGCCGTGGACGTGGAGTTCAACGCGCGCCATTGGGTGCCGCCCATGGGCTTCCAGGCGGACATCAGCGACGCGCAGCTGAAGGGCACGATCTCCGGCAGCCAGCTCGTGGTGCCGGAGTTCGAGGCGAGCGCCCTCGAGGGCAAGGTGAACGGGACGCTCAAGGTGGATTGGAGCTCGGGCGTGAAGCTGGAGAGCGACCTGTCGCTCGCGAAGGTGGATGTGAGCCAGGTGGTGGGGGCCTTCACGAAGGACATCTCCGTCACCGGCAAGCTCGACGGCAACTTCAGCATCGCCGCGGAGGGACCGACGGTGGATACGCTCTTCCAGGCGCCGCGTGCCCAGGGCCGGTTCAGGATCGCCGACGGCTCGGTGAGCAACATCGACCTCGTGGCCGTGATGCAGTCCGATGCCGCGGGGCAGCGCGCGGGCGTGACCAAGTTCATCGAGCTCACCGGCGAATACGCCGGGCTCGAGCACCGTGCCTCCTACAAGCAGTTTGCGCTGCAAAGCGGCGTGCTGCGCGGCAACGGCGCGCTCGAGATCGGCACCAACAGCGGCCTCGCCGGCCACCTGGCCCTCGAGATCCGCTCGCAGGTCGCGCAGGATCGCGGCTCGTTCTCGGTGTCGGGAACGGTGGGCCGGCCCATCGTGAAGCGGGGCGGATAGCCCCTGGGCAGGCTTCTCCCGCTTTTCCGGCTGCTTCGCCCCTACCGGGTTCGCATCGCGGTCGCCTTCGTGGCGATCGTGCTCTCGGCCGCCATGGTGCCCGTGATCGGCGAGGGCCTGAAGCTGGTGATCGACGAGGGCTTCGCCAAGGGCAAGGAAGAGCTGCTCGACTACACGCTCGCCACCATGGCGGCGCTCATCGCCGCGCTGGGCGTGCTCACCTGGTTCCGCGTCTACAACGTGTACTGGATCGGCGCGCGCTTCACCGCGGACCTGCGCCGTCGCGTGTACGACCACCTGCTCACGCTCTCGCCGGGTTTCTACGAGGAGTCGCGCACGGGCGAGGTCGCCTCGCGGGTCACCAACGACGTGACGCTCATCGAGGCGGTGATGGGAGGCACGCTCCTCTACGCGCTGCGCATGGCGATCACGATGGTGGGCTGCGTCGTGATGCTCTTCTTCACGAGCGTGAAGCTCACGGTGCTCGCGCTCGCGTGCATGCCGGTCGTGCTGCTGCCCATCGGCATCCTCGGAACGCGCGTGCGCCGCCTTTCGCGGGCGGTGCAGGACCGCGTGGCGGACGTCTCCAGCCACGTGGACGAGACGCTGCACGAGATCCGCACCGTGCAGGCCTTCGCGCACGAGAAGGTCGAGAGCGCCACCTTCGGCGAGCGCGTCGAGGCGGTCTTCGCCGCCTCCGTGCAGCGCTCGGGCTATCTCGCGATGCTGATCGCCGCGGTGATCGTGCTCGCGTTCGGCGCGATCGGGCTGCTGCTCTGGGTTGGGGCGCACGACGTCTTCGAGAAGCGCCTCTCGGCCGGGGGCCTCACGGCCTTCATCTTCTTCGCGGTGATCGTGGCGAACGCGACCTTCGTGCTCGCCGAGGTGTATGGCGAGATCCAGCGTGCCGCGGGCGCTTCCGAGCGGCTCCTCGAGCTGCTGGGGACGAACACCCGCATCCGCTCGCCCGAGCATCCCGTCGCGCTGCCGCAGCCCGCGCTCGGCCGCGTGGCCTTCGAGGACGTGACTTTCCGCTATCCCGCGCGCCCGGATACCGCCGCGCTCCATGCCTTCTCGCTAACGGTCGAGCCCGGAGAGGTCGTGGCCCTCGTGGGGCCCTCGGGCGCGGGCAAGACCACCGTCTTCCAGCTGCTGCTGCGCTTCTACGACCCGAGCGAGGGCCGCGTGCGCATCGATGGAGTGGACTCGCGCGACGCAGACCCGCGGGATCTGCGCCGCAGGGTGGCGGTCGTCGCGCAGGATCCGGTCATCTTCGCCGCGAGCGTGCTGGACAACGTGCGCTACGGGCGGCCCGAGGCGAGCGAGGACGAAGTGCACCAGGCGCTCGAGATGGCCAATGCGCGCGACTTCGCGATGCAGCTCCCCGGCGGCCTCGATGCCTCGCTCGGCGAGCGCGGCGTGAAGCTCTCGGGAGGCCAGCGCCAGCGCATTGCCATCGCCCGTGCGATCCTCGCGGACCGGGCGATCCTGCTCCTGGACGAGGCCACCAGCTCGCTCGATGCGCAGAGCGAGAAGGCGGTGCAGCTCGCCCTCGAGCGCCTCATGCACGGGCGCACGACCCTTGTCATCGCGCACCGCCTCGCAACCGTCAAGAGCTCGAACCGGATCATCGTCATGGACCACGGGAAAATCGTCGCCACGGGAAACCACGCCTCGCTCGTCGCGGAGAACGGGCTCTATGCGAAGCTCGCCGCGTTGCAGTTCGCGGCCGCGATCCAATGATGCGCGTGGAACGTCTTGCAGCCGTGCTTGCGCTCGTCGCGCTGCCGGCCATCGCGCAGGTCGCGGACGAGGAATACCGCGGCCTGGAAGATGCGAGCCGTCCTTCCACGCAGGAATTCTTCCGCGCGCAGGGCGAGCGGGCCCGTGCCGCGCTGGATGCCCTTCCGGGGCGTGCGGCGATGCTGGCGCGCATCGCGGCGTTGTCGGAGTCGACGGTGACCCTCACCTCGCTCCAGACGACGGGTGTGCGCGTCTTCTACTTGAAGCGCGCGCCCGGGCAGCCGGTCGCGGCGCTTTGCACGCGCGAGAAGCTCTCCGCGCCGGAGCGCATTCTCGTGGATCCGTCGCGGCGCTCGGGCGGCGGCGCGCCCGCCGCGATCAGCTGGTTCCGCGCATCGCCCGACGGGCGCCACGTAGCCTATGGAATTCGGGAGGACGCCGGCGGCGAATCCGTGCTGCACGTCGTGAGCGTGGAGGGTGGCGAGCTCCCCATCGCCATCGATCGCACCGCCTTCAACGACGCGCTCGAGTGGCACCCCGACGGGCGCTCGTTCTTCTACACGCGCGTTCCGCAATCCAATCCGCCCGGCAAGCGCTACGCCAACGCGCGCGTCTACCGCCACGTGCTGGGACGCGAGAGCGCGAAGGATGAGATCGTCTTCGCTCCCGGCGTGGGCGGCGCCCGCGACGTGCCGGAGCAGGTCCGCGCTTCGATCTACATCCCGCCGGATTCGCGCTACGCGTACGCCGTGGTGCGCGAGGGCCTGCGCCGCGAGCTGGATGTGCATGCGACCGAGCTTCGCGACCTCGCGGCGGGCAAGCCCCGCTGGCGCAAGCTCGCCGGGCATTCCGACGCGGTGCTCGCGATCGAGGGTTGGCGCGATGACCTCTTCCTCCTCACCCATCGTGGCGCGAGCCGCCATCGAATCCTGCGCATGCACGGCGGTGGCGACATCCAGGGGGCGCGCGTCGCGGTCGCCGAGGGCGAGTCCATCATCGAGGCGATGGCCCTGGCGAAGGACGCCCTCTACCTGCAGACGATGGTGGGCGGCATCGACCGGCTGGAGCGCGTTCCCATCGGCTTCCTGGGCGGGCTGCACGCGCCCGAGTATGTGCGCACGCCCTTCGACACCTCGATCGCGCAGGTCATCGCGAGCCCGCGGGCCGCGGGCGCGCTCCTGCTGGTGCAGGGCTGGATAGAGCCTCCCACCGTCCTGCAGGTCGACGCGCAGGGCGATGCACGCGATACCCACCTCATCGCGCCTTCCGGCGCCGACTATTCCGGCATGGACGAGGTGCGCCTCTATGCGCCCGCCGCCGACGGCGCGCGCATCCCCGTCACGCTGATCTACAAGAAGGGAACCACGCTCACCGGCCAGCACCCCGCGATCCTCGCCGTATACGGGGCGTATGGCGCTTCGATGAAGCCGTCGTTCGATCCCGTGCGGCTCGCATGGCTGGAACGCGGCGGTATCTACGCAGTAGCGCATGTTCGCGGCGGCGGCGAATTCGGCGAGACGTGGTACGAGTCGGGGCGGGGTGCGACGAAGTCGAACACCATCTCGGATTTCATCGCCGCGTCCGATTTCATCGTGCGCTATGGGTTCACCAGCCCCCGCAAGCTGGGCATCCTCGGCTCGGGAGCGGGCGGCATCCCGGTCGGCATGGCCATCATCCGGCGCCCCGAGCTTTTCGCCGCGGCGGTGGCACGCGCGCCATTGGCCGACATGCTGCGCTACGAGGCGATGTCCGGAGGGCTCGCGAGCGTGGCCGAGTTCGGCTCGGCAGCGACGGCCGAAGGCGCGGAGGGCCTGAAGGCCATTTCCACGCTCCAGCGGGTGAAGGATGGCGACGCCTACCCGGGCGTCCTGCTCGAGGCGAGGACGGGCGACTGGCGCGTCGAACCCTGGCAGGCGGGCAAGCTCGCCGCGCGCCTCCAGGTGGCCACTTCGAGCGGCCGGCCGGTGCTCCTGCGCATGGAAGCGCTCGACGGGCGGCGAACGCAGGAGGAAGAAGCGGCCGATGTCTATTCGTTCCTGCTGTGGCAGATGGGTGATGCCGCGTTCCAGCCGCCGGGCGCTGCCGCGCCGCAGGCGCAACCCGGGATTACGCCTTCCGTCGAGCAGCCCGCGGCGGCGCCATCGGTCCCCGGCACCCCCACGCCGAGCCCTTCGGCGGCTCCGCCGCCAGATCCGCCGTCGCCCTTCCGCGCGCCGCCCGCCACGGTCCCGGGCGTCGATATGCCGCCCTCCGCGGTCCCAGGCGTCGACGTGCCGTCCCCGCTTCCGCGGAAGCAGTGACGCCGCGAACTGTTGGGCGGTTTGCCGCTCTCAAGAGAAGAACCCGCCGCGTGAGGTGCGCCATGATCCAGCTCAGCGTTCCCGACATCACCTGCGCCCAGTGCGCCTCGGTCATCGCCAACGCGGTGAAGGGCCGCGACCGCGATGCCAAGTGCGACGTCGACATCGACAACAAGTCCGTCACCTTCGAGAGCAAGCTGCCGCCGTCGGACTTCATCGAGGCGCTCGAGGAAGTGGGCTACATGTCGTTCCTCGCGCAGGTCTGACGCCCGCACTCACGCGGGAGAGCGCCGGAACCTGCTAAGGTTGGCGCTTGGACGTCGACGCATACTGGGAGCATTCGGACCCGGCCGCGAGCGAGGCGCGCTTCCGCGAGGCTTTGGGTTCCGCGCGCGGCGACGAACGCCTCGAGATCCTCACGCAGCTCGCGCGGAGCTTCGGGCTGCGCAAGCGCTTCGACGAAGCGCACCGGGTCCTGGACGATATCGAGCTGCAAGTCGCCGGCGCCGGCCCCCGCGTTCGCGCCCGCTACCTGCTCGAACGGGGCCGCGCCTACAACTCGTCCGGGCACGTGCAGGACGCCCAGAACCGCTTCCTGTCCGCCTGGGATGTAGCAAGCCAGGCGCGCGAGGAAGGCCTGGCGGTGGACGCCGCCCACATGGTTGCGATCACGCTGCAGGGCACCGACGCTGCGCTCGACTGGAACGCGAAGGGCCTCGCGGTCGCGCGCACCTCCAACGATGCCAAGGCCAGGTCGCTGGTTCCGGCGATGCTCAACAACTCCGCGTGGGACCTGCACGCCATGAAGCGCTTCGACGAGGCGCTCGCGCGTTTCCGCGAGGCCGAGGCGGCGTGGGCCGAGCGCGGCAAGGCGCCGCAGGTCCATATCGCGAAGTGGTCGGTCGCACGCTGCCTACGTTCGCTGGGACGCCACGACGAGGCCCTCGCGATCCTCGCGGCACTGGAAGAGGAGGGCCGCTCCACGGGCAAGCCCGATCCCTACGTCGACGAGGAAATCGCGGCCAACCGCGCCAAGCGGCGAGACTAGCGACGGTGGAGTCGAGCGCCCCATGAGCCACGTCGATCCCGTCTGCGGCATGACGGTGGAGGACGATTCGCCGCGGCGCTTCGCCTTCGACGGCGAGACGTACTATTTCTGCAGCGACCATTGCCTGAGGAAATTCTCGGCCAACCCGGTCACTGCCTCGAAGGAGGGAGCCCAGCCGAAAGCCGAAAGGCAGGGTTCGACCTATACCTGCCCCATGCACCCCGAAGTGCGCCAGCAGGGCCCCGGCGTTTGCCCCAAGTGCGGCATGGCGCTGGAACCGGAGATGCCCTCGCTCGATGAGGGCGAGAATCCGGAGCTGGTGGATTTCCGCCACCGCTTCGTATGGACGCTGCCGCTCACCGCCGCGACCTTCGTGATGGCGATGACGGGCGTGGGCCCGGCCTGGCTGCAGCTCGTCCTCGCCACGCCCGTCGTGCTGTGGGCGGCGCGGCCCTTTTTCCAGCGCTGGGCCGCGTCGATCGCAAGCGGCAACCCGAACATGTGGACGCTGATCGGCACGGGCGTGGGCGCGGCGTATGCCTACAGCGTCGTCGCGACGGTCATGCCGGGCCGGCTCGCGCCGGCGACCGGCGCAACGCCGGCCGTGTATTTCGAGGCCGCGGCGGTGATCGTCTCCCTCACGCTCATGGGCCAGCTCCTCGAGCTGCGCGCCCGCTCGCGGACCTCCGCCGCGATCCGAGCGCTCGCCATGCTCGCGCCGAAGACGGCACGGCGCCTTCGCGAAGACGGCACGGAAGAGGATGTCGAGCTTTCGCAAGTCCAGGTGGGCGACCGGCTGCGCGTGCGCCCCGGTGAAAAGGTCCCGGTCGACGGCGCCGTGGTCGAGGGCCGATCGGGGGTGGACGAATCGATGCTCACGGGCGAATCGCTGCCGGTGGAGAAAGGGCCGGGCGATCGCCTGATCGGCGCGACGATGAACGCGAGTGGCGCCCTCGTGATGCGCGCCGGGAAGGTGGGCTCGGCCACGGTGCTCGCGCAGATCGTGCAGATGGTGGCGCAGGCGCAGCGCTCGCGCGCGCCGATGCAGCGCATGGCCGACGTGGTTTCCTATTGGTTCGTGCTCGCGGTGGTGGGCGTGGCCGTCGCGAGCTTCCTCGCGTGGGGCTTGCTCGGCCCCGAGCCGCGCTGGATCCACGCGCTGGTGAGCGCGGTGGCGGTCCTCATCATCGCGTGCCCGTGCGCGCTCGGGCTCGCGACGCCGATGTCGGTCATGGTGGCCACGGGCCGGGGTGCTTCCAGCGGCATCCTCTTCCGCGACGCCGACGCCATCGAGGCGCTCCGCTCGATCGATACCCTGGTGGTAGACAAGACCGGGACGCTCACCATGGGCAAGCCCGCTTTCCATTCGGCGCTTGGCCACCCCGGCGAAGGACCGAGTCCACGCCTGGAAAACGATGTCCTGCGCATCGCGGCGAGCCTCGACTCCGGCAGCGGGCATCCGCTCGCCGGCGCGATCGTGGCCGAGGCCCGCCGACGCGGGCTGGTGCTTTCGGGAGCCGAGGATTTCGAATCGCTCACGGGCCAGGGTGTGCGCGGCAGCGTGGATGGCGAGCAGGTGGTCCTGGGCAACACCCTGCTGATGATCGAATCGGGCATCGACGCCTCGCCACTGGCGGCTCGTGCCGAGGCTCTTCGCGGGCAGGGTGCAAGCGTCGTCTTTCTCGCCGTCGCCGGGAAGCTCGCCGGGATGGTCGCGGTGGCGGACCCGATTCGCGATTCCGCACGCGATGCCGTGGCGAAGCTCCACGCGGCGGGAATCCGCATCGCGATGGCGAGCGGCGACGGCCTCGCGACGACGAAGGCCGTCGCGGCGGCACTGGGCATCGACGAGTTCCGCGGCGAAATGCGTCCGGCCGACAAGCTGCGGTTCGTGGAGAAGCTGAAGGCCGAAGGGCGCCGCGTGGCGATGGCCGGCGACGGCATCAACGACGCGCCGGCACTCGCGGCGGCCGACGTGGGGATCGCCATGGGCACCGGCACCGACGTCGCCATGGCGAGCGCAAAGGTGACGCTCGTGAAGGGCGACCTCTCCGGCATCCTGCGCGCCATCGAGCTCTCCCGCGCCACGGTGGCCAACATGAAGCAGAACCTCGCCTTCGCGCTGGCCTACAACGCGATCGGCGTGCCCATCGCCGCGGGAGTGCTCTATCCCTTCACGGGGCTTGCGCTCTCGCCGATGGTCGCCGCGGTGGCGATGAGCTTCAGCTCCGTGTCGGTCGTCGCAAACGCGCTGCGGCTGCGGGGCGGGATTAAAATGCCGTGATGGCGATCCACGACCTCACCCACTTCCGCCACAGCCACGCCTACGACCCGGGAAACCGCGGAGCGGAGCGGCGCACGTGGATCGTGGTGGGCATCACGGCGGTGTGCATGGTGGCCGAAATCGTGGCCGGGTGGCTCACCGGTTCCATGGCGCTGCTTGCCGACGGCTGGCACATGGCGACGCACGTGGTGGCGCTCTCGATCGCCGGCGTGGCCTACGTCCTCGCGCGACGCTGGTCCCTGGACGAGCGCTTCGCCTTCGGCACCTGGAAGATCGAGGTCCTGGGCGCGTTCTCGAGCGCGCTGCTCCTCGCGGTCGTGGCGCTTCTCATGGTGGTCGAATCCGTCCATCGCCTCGTGGCTCCCGAGCCCATCGAGTTCAGCGCCGCATTGTTCGTCGCCGCGATCGGCCTCGCGGTCAATCTCGTTTCCGCGCTCGTGCTCGCGCATCCCGGCGGCGACCACGCCCACCACGGAGACGATCCTGACCATGGGCATCACGGTCATGACCATGCGCATCACGGCCATGACCACGCGCATGCCCATCATGGGCACAAGAACGACATGAATTTGCGCTCGGCCTACATCCACGTGCTCGCCGATGCGATCACGTCGGTGCTCGCGATCCTGGCGCTGGGCGCGGGCCTCTGGCTCGGATGGACGTGGATGGACCCGCTGATGGGCCTCATCGGCGCGGGCGTGATCATCTCCTGGTCCCAGGGACTGCTGAAGCAGTCGGCGCGCGTCCTCCTCGACCGGGATTCCGACGGGGGCCTCGCCGATCGTATCCGCGGCGCGGTCCAATGCGACGGCGACGCCGAGATCGCGGACCTGCACGTCTGGCGCGTGGGGCGCGCGAGCCACGCGGCCGTGATGACCATCGTGGCGCACAGTCCGCTCGACCCGGCGGATTACCGCGAGAGGCTGAAGCCCATCGCGACGCTCATGCACGTCTCGATCGAGGTGAACCGCTGCCCGCACGGCGATTGTCCCTGACGGCGTTGGCGATCGCCGCGGACGTCCTGGATTTCTGGTTCGGCACCGCGCAGGCACGCGGCAAGGCGCGGCGCGAGTGGTATCGAAAGGATCCCGCCTTCGACGAGGAGATCCGCCGAGGCTTCGGGGCATTGCTGGAAGCCGCGGCGAACCGCGAGCTCGAAGCCTGGCGCGCCACGCCCGCGTCGATGCTCGCGCTGGTGGTCGTGCTCGACCAGTTCTCGCGCAATCTCTTCCGTGAAGATCCGCGTGCGTTCGCGCAGGACGCGTATGCGCGCGAATGCGCCCGTGAAGCGATCGCGCGGGGCGACGAGTCCGTGCTCCTGCCGGTCGAGCGGCAATTTCTCTACATGCCCTTCGAGCACAGCGAAAGCCTCGCCGACCAGGAGCTCGCCCTCGAGCGCATGGCGAGCCTCGAGGCATGCCCCGAGACCCAGGGCCTGGTGGAATACGCGCGGCGCCACGAGGCCGTCATCCGGCGTTTCGGCCGCTTTCCGCACCGCAATGCCGCGCTCGGAAGGGCCAGCACGCCCGGGGAAATCGAATTCCTGGAGCAGCCCGGGTCGCGCTTCTAGATCACTTCTTCCGCGCCGTCGCCGGCGCCGCCGGCTTCTTCTTGCGCGGGCGCGTCTTGCCGTAGCTGCCCTTGAATACCTTGCCCTTGAAGCTGCGCTTGTCGCCCTTGCCCATCGCCGAGTCTCCGTGGAACGAAACGACGATTATATTCGCCGCTTACCCTCGAGGCGCCGGCGGAGCCGATGGAGTGGGCGGCGCGGGCGGCGCCGGGTGCATGCCGGGGGCGGCTGGAACCGGGGGCACGGGGGGAACCGGCGTGAGGCCATGACGCTCGCGCACCTTGTATCCCTCGGGCAGCTTGAAGAGATCCGCGGCCGGCTCGGCGCGCTTGATCGATGCGAGCCGGTAGATGGATTCGCCGCTACGCGGATCGTTGTAGCGCGAGAGCACGGTCACGTGCAGGTCGGGCGAAGTCCAGGTTTCGCGCGTGATGTTGATCGGGTTCTTGTTGCCGATCTGGCCCGCCGGGATCGTCCACACCGTGGATACGCCCTCGGCCTTCACGCCCCCGATCTCCTTCGGCCCCACCCTGGTGGTCGTGCGCTGCGCGGCCTCGGGAGGGCTGCGGAAATGCAGCGAGTGCTCGCCCGGGAAGGGCGCCACCATGGGCAGGCCCTCCCACACTCCGGGGGAAAGGGGCGGCAACGGCATGACGGGCGCAAGGGGCGCCGCGGGCAGGTCGCGATCGCCGTCGTCGCCGCGCACGACGCGCACGCGCACTTCCTCTCGCGCTCCCGGCGTCGCGCCCTTGTCCACGATGATGGTGCGTTCGCTCTCGACTCGCGCGCCGGAATCCGAGTCGGACTCGCGGCGGGCGCGCGGTGCGCGCTCTTCGCGCGCCCTGGTAACCACGGCGAGCTTCGATCCCGGCAGGAGCGTGTACGACACGTGCGCGACCGGATCGCTGATGTACGCGGAGTGAAGCTGGCCCTTGCGCCAGGTCTCCTCGCGCGTGCGTCCCTCGCCGTCGCGGTAGACGCGGCTGCGGTTCTCGTGGCTGATGACGTTGCCGTCGGAGAGCGCCTGGCGCGACTCGCTCACCGCCTCGGCGCTGTAGGGCGCGCCTTTCACGATGGGCCCGCGGCCCAGGCGATCCGAAAAGGCGATGGCGAGGGAGCCCTCCAGCTCGTCGGTGAAGTCGTGCGCCCAATCGCGCATGCGCGCGCCGTACTCCTGCCACTCGCGCGCGCCGTCCTGCGCGGATTGCGCGTCGGCGACCATGTCGTCCCCGTCCGGCACGAAATAGACGTCCATATCGACCACGGGCGGAGCGGGTGGCGTGGGGCCGGCGAGGGCGGGCAGGGCGATCATCGCGACGATCGCGGCGGTGGTGCGCAGGGTCTTCATCGGGTCAACCTTTCCTTCGGTCAGTTGAGGAGCCGCACGGCGAGCGGCTCGCCGCGGGCGGAATAGAGCATCTGGGCGCGCACCGGCTCGCCGGCGCGGTCCGGCGCGACGGGCAGGCCCCAGTCGGCGAGAAGCGCGCGAGGGAACTCGGTGGTCACGATGCGAGCGCCCTCTTCCTGCGCGATGCGATCGAGCGGCCGCAGCGCCACGAAAGGCGTATCCCCGGCGCCGTCCAGGGAATGGGGCGCGGCCACCGTCACGAGGGCGTCGCCTTCGGGAACGGGGCCACGCAGGATCCAGCTCGCCATGGCGATGGTGGCCGCGAGCGCGAGCGGGGGCATCCACCAGAGGCGCGGGCGCTGCGAAACCGGCCGGGTCTTGCGAAACCGGGCGGCGAGCCTCGCTTCGATGGCCGCGGGCGCCTGCACGCCCGCGAGCTCGGCACGCAAGGAGTCGAGCTTGAGGTCGAGCAGGGTTTCCTGCCCGGGGTCGAGGACGCGATCTTCCGGTTTCACGAGACGGCCTCCTTCGCGCCCGCATACGGCGCGAGGGTAACGGCAAGGCGAGCGCGTGCGCGGAAAAGGCGCGAGCGCACCGTGCCGATGTCGATGCCGCAAAGCTGGGCGGCCTCGGCATAGGAAAGGTCGGCGAGCTCGCAGAGCACGAGCACGTCGCGATAGTGGGGAGCCAGGGCGGCGATGGCGCGGCGAACCTGCTCGGCGGCTTCCGTGCGAAGGATCGACTCGAGCGGCGTGCGCGGATCGATATGCGCGTCGTGGGGATTGGTGTCGTCCGCGAGGTCCGCGGGATCGGTGGCATCCTCGCGGCAGCCGGCGGCCTTTCGGGCGAGATTGCGCGCCACGCCGCAGAGCCACGCGCCCAGCGCGCCGCGCGCGGGGTCGTATTGGCCCGGATTGGCGATGAAGTGCATGAAGGCGTCCTGGGTCACGTCGGCGGCGATCGCGGCCGAGGCCGAGTAGAGCAAGGCCAGCCGGTACACGCGATCGCGGTGGCGCCGGTAGAGCTGGACGAAGGCGGCTTCCTCGCCGCGCCGCATCCTCTCGATGAGCGCCAGTTCCGGCTGGAGGTCTTCCGGGGGCATGGCCATGGGTTGGTGTTCGTTCACCCTATTGCCGGGAGCCGCCCGGAAAGTTCCCGCCGGCCCGGTCGCTACTCGGCGTCGGGCTGCCTCGAGGGCTGCGCCGCGTCGAAGGCGGGATGCGCAATGCACGCCGCGTTCACCGCCCGGATGCGGGGATAGGGGTCCATGGGGAGCTTCACCCGTCCCGCGTTCGCGACTTGCGGGACGATGCAGATGTCGGCAAGCCCCGGGGTATCCCCGAAGGCGAACTTGCCGGATCGCTCGGCGAGGCGCTTCTCGATCGCCTCGAACCCCAGCCGGATCCAGTGCGCGTACCAGTCGTTGCGCTTGCCCTCGTCCAGCCCGAGCGAGTGCTCGAGATACTGCATCACGCGCGTATTGTCGATGGGGTGTATGTCGCACGCGATCGATTGCGCGATGGAGCGCACCCACGCACGGTCCGCGGGGCTCGAGGGAAGGAGCGGCGGCGAGGGATGGGTCTCGTCCAGGTATTCGATGATGGCGAGCGATTGGGTGAGCGTGAGCTCGCCATCGATGAGCGTCGGCAGCAGTCCCTGGGGATTCACGCCGAGGTAGCCGGCCCCGCGCTGCTCGCCCTTGCGCAGGTGCACGGGGCGCTGCTCGGCGCGAAGGCCCTTCAGGTTGAGCGCGATGCGCACACGGTAGGCGGCGGACGAACGGAAATAATCGTAGAGGATCATCGCCGCGATGATACTTCCTTATACTGGAAACGATGTCGCGTTCCATCTCTGTCCAGGGCACGTTCACCATGCCGACCCGCGCGCAGATCGTCTCGCGCCTCGCGGCGAGCCCGCCCATCGAAGAGCTCCTCACCGCCGACGACCTGGAGCGCCAGGCGAGCATCGCCGAGGGCGATTGCAGGGCGGCCGCGGTGCTGATCCTGGTGGTGAACCACCCTGGCGATCCGACCGTCGTCTTCACGCAACGCACCGCACACCTCGCCGACCACGCGGGCCAGATCAGCTTTCCCGGCGGGCGCGCCGACGAGGGCGACCCATCGCGCCGGCACACGGCGCTGCGCGAAGCCGAGGAGGAGATCGGTGTCGCGCCCGAGCGGGTCGAGGTGCTGGGGGAGCTTCCCGAATATCACACCGGCACCGGCTATCGCGTGACCCCGATCGTGGGCTGGGCCGAGCCGCCGCTCGAGTTCCACCCCGATCCGCACGAGGTGGCCGACGTCTTCGAGGTGCCGCTCGCGTTCCTGCTGGACGAGGCGAACCACCGCTACGAGAGCGCCTTCTTCAAGGGCCGCATGCGCAAGTTCTGGTCGATACCCTTCGGCGAGCGCTTCATCTGGGGTGCGACCGCGGGAATGCTCGTGACCTTCCACCGCATCGTCAGGCCGAAGGCTTGACATAGAACGAACGATCGTGCTATTATCCACCGCATGAACGTCGCCCAGGCCGTCGCCGCGAAGCCCACCAAGGGTGAGGAGACCCGTGCCCAAATACTGGGCGCGGCGGTCGAGATGGCGAGCCAGTGCGGGTTCGAGTCGCTCACCATCGGCTCGCTCGCGGAGAAGACCGGCATGTCCAAGAGCGGGCTCTTCGCGCACTTCGGCTCGAAGCTCGAGCTTCAAATGGCGGCGCTGGACGAGGCGGCGCGGCAGTTCACCGAGGTGGTGTTCCTGCCGGCGCTGAAGGCGCCGCGCGGCGTGCGCCGCCTGAAGGCAATTTTCGAGGGGTGGCTCAACTGGCCGCAACGCCAGCGCCTTCCCGGCGGCTGCCCCATCGATGCCGCGACGCGCGAGTATGTCCACCGCCCGGGTCCCATGCGCGATGCCGTCCTGGAGCGCCAGCGGCTCCTCGATCGTGAAAGCACGAAGGCCGTGCAGATCGCCATCGACACGGGCGAGCTCAACGCCGATACCGACGCGGGACAGGTCGCCTTCGAGTTCATCTCCATCGTGCTCGCCTATTACCGCGGCGAGCTCGTGCACGGCACCGACGAAGCGCGCAAGCGCGCGCGCGTCGCCTTCGACCGCCTGGTCAAGACCCACCGCGCCTGATCCTCCCGGGAGTCCCGATGTCCGCCAACGCCGCCGCCATGAATAGCACGAACGTTCGTAAAGCGATCGGCCTTGCCTGGCATCGCCTGCGTTTCGCCGTGACCGGCGCGCTCGCGCCGGGGCGCGCCGTGGCCGCGGCGATGCGGCTCTTCAGCACGCCGCCGCGCTTCGCGCAGCCGGCGCGCGAGCGGGAGATGCTCGCCACCGCCAGGCGCTTCGAGATCGATTCCGCGGTCGGACGGCTCGCGGCGTGGCGCTACGGCGAGGATGCGCGTCCTGCGATCGTGCTTTCGCACGGCTGGGGCGGGCGCGGCGCGCAGCTCGCGGCGTTCGCGCCGGAGCTGGTGCGGGCGGGCTATCAGGTCGTCACCTTCGACCATCCAGCCCACGGAGCGAGCGACGGGCGCGAAGCCTCGCTGGTGCACTTCATGCGGGGGCTCGACGCCGTCGTGCGGCACGTCGAATCCGGCGGCGCGGGCGTGGCTGGGATCGTCGGCCACTCGCTGGGCGCCGCCGCGGCGGGTGCGTGGCTGAACGAGAACGGGCGCGCGATTCGCGTGGTCCTCGTGGCGCCGCCTACTTCCGTCGCGCGCTGGTCCGGATTCTTCGCACGTCGCCTGGGCATCGGCGAACCCGTGCGTCGCGCGATGCAGGAACGCTTCGAGAGGCGCTACGGCTACCGCTGGGACGCCTTCGAGCTGCCGCAATCGGTCGCCAACGTGAAGGGGGCCGCGCTCGTCATCCACGACGAGGAGGATCGCGACGTGTCATTCGCGAGCGGCGTGGCGCTCGCCAGGGCGTGGCCCGGCGCCCGGCTCGTCGCCACTCGGGGCCTGGGCCACAACCGCATCCTGCGCATGCCGCAAGTGATTGCGGAGGCCGTCGCCTTCTTCGATGGGAGCTCGCCGTGAAAGGACATCGCATCCCGCAGGAAACCGGCCGCGTGCTCTTCGCAGGCGTCGCGGTTTGGGCAACGGCAATGGCGGCGGCGGCGGTCGAGGGCGTGACTGCCAAGTTCGGGGATGCCGCCTTGATGGGCTTCGGCGCGGCGATGACCATCTTCGCTTTCGCCTGCTATCGGATCGACACCGAGCTCCGGGCGTTCGCGCGGGCCACGGCGTTGCGCACCCTCACGCTCACGGCATTCGTGGGAGCGGCGATTACCGGCGCTGCATTCGCAACGCACGCTGTCATGTTCGCGGTGTTTGCCGCGCCCCTCGCGGCACTGGCGCTGGCCGCGCGGATCGACCGGGGTTTCCCCCAGGCCGGCGCTACGAGAGCGCCTGCGAAGTCACCTGGCGCGAGGCAGCCCGCGACTTGAGGAGCGCATACCAGCGCTCGAGGTTCGCAAGCTTCGGACGCCGGACGGGAAGGTTCAGCCACCGGTGGGCCGCGCACCCCACCACGAGATCCGCCGCGGTGAACCCGTTGGGCGTGATGTACTCGTGGCGGCCGAGCTGGTCGTCGAGGATCACGGCGAGCCGCTCGGAGGCGGCGGTCGATTTCTCGATCGTCCCGGCATCGCGGCTCGCCTCGGGCGTGCGGATGAGCTGCCAGAACGCATCGCGCATCGCGGGCGAAAACGTCGTGGACTGCCACTCCATCCAGCGGTCCGCGTCGGCGCGTGCCCGCAAGTCACCGGGCCACAGGCGGGCGGCCGCGTCGCGAGCGGCGAGGTAGCGCACGATCGCGTTCGACTCGTACAGGGTGAAGCCGTCCTCCTCGATGGTGGGCACGTAGGAGTTCGGGTTCATCGCGAGATATGCGGGGGTCGTCGTGCCGCCGAAGGCGCCGCCCACGTCGATCCGTTCGTAGGCGAGCCCCAGCTCGTCCGCGCACCACACCACCTTCTGGACGTTGATGGAGGTGACGCGCCCCCAGATCCTCAGCATCAGGGCTTCGCCGCGGGGGCGGGCTTGGCCACCTCGATGAGTTGCCCGGTGCCGTTCTCGCCGCGGTGGGCGAAAACCCAGAGGAGCGTGGCGAGGGCCACGCACACCAGCACGCCGCCGACGACGATCGCGAGGAGGTAGCGCCGCTGGGTGCGAGCGTCGTGCGCCTCGAGGTCCTCCATCTTCTCCACGAGGCCGCGCACGTTGCGTAGCGCGCGCTGCTCGAGCTCGCGCTGCGCGTCGTTTTGCGGGGTGGTGCTCATGTCACAACGGGTGTGCGCCGATCATCAGCCGATCGTACACCGAGTAGCGTTCCTCCATCGCCGTGCCCTCGGCGTTGCGTGTGCGCTTCACGGTGATCCAGACGTCGGGCTCGAGCGTTTCGCAGACCTCGGCGGTATGGCGCAGCTCCTCGCCGGCGAGGGTGCGGGCGGCCTCCCACGAGGGCGCGTTCCACGCGCGCACCAGGTGCCAGGCGAGGGCGTCGGCCTGGCTTTCCAGCTCCGCCGCGCTCACTTCCACGACTTCGGCGATCGAGCAGCGGGCCCGCGAGCCGACGGCGAGGAACGAGGAGCCGCAGTGGCAGCGGGGCTCGCAGGCCGGGGCGGTGTCGAAATCGCAGACGGCGAAGCCGCCGGTCACCAGCGGCTCGCCCTCGCGCGCCGCGCCGCAGCCGCGAAACACGCTCTCGTCGGAGTCGTCGAGGCGGACGGCGCGCAGCAGCTTCGGCATGAGGAAGAATTCCGGGTCTCGAGCCGTTTATCATACGCATGCTTTCAAGCCGTCCCGAGGGGGCGACCCCGCTCAAGGAACCCATGTCCGCAAAGAAGATCGCGATCGTGACCGGAGGCAACCGCGGCCTCGGCCTGGAGATCGCAAAGCAGCTGATGAAGTCCGACCTTTTCGTGGTCGTCGGCGCGCGCGACGCGCCCAAGTGCGAGGCTACGATGGTGGCGCTGAAGCCGGTCGGCTCGAACGCGGTCGCCTACCCGCTCGACGTGAACGACACGCACAGCGTGCGGCGATTCGTCGAGGAAGTGGACCGCCAGCACGGCGCGCCCGGGGTGCTGGTGAACAACGCCGGCATCTACCCGGAAGCGATCGACGCGACCGTGGTCGATTCGCCCACGTCGATCTGGCGCGAGACCTTCGAGACCAATCTCTTCGGGGCGGTGCGCATGTGCCGCGAGGTGGTGCCGCTCATGCGCAAGCTTCGCTATGGGCGCGTCGTGAACATGTCGAGCGGCCTGGGGCAGCTGCAGAAGATGGCCGAGGGCAGCCCCGCCTATCGCGTCTCCAAGGCGGCGTTGAACGCGCTCACCCGTACGCTCGCGGCCGAGGTCGCGGGCTCGGGCATCCTCGTGAACTCCACGAGCCCGGGCTGGGTGCGCACCGACATGGGCGGCGAGAACGCGCCACGCTCGGTGGAGGAGGGCGCCGACACGGCCGTGTGGTTATGCCTCCTGCCCTCCAACGGCCCCACCGGCCAGTTCTTCCGTGACCGCAAGCCCATCCCGTGGTGACTACACCCTCAGCTTGAACTCCTGGGTCGCGGCGACGAGGCGCGAGCGGATGCCGGGCTCGAAGGCCGAGTGGCCGGCGTCGGCGACGATGTGGTATTGCGCCTCGGGCCACGCGCGGTGCAGGTCGTCGGCGGAGATCGCCGGGCACACGATGTCGTAGCGTCCCTGCACGATCGTGGCCGGGATGCGCTCCAGGCGCGCCGTATTGTCGAGCAGGAAATTCTCCGGCAGGAAGATGTCGTTCACGAAGTAGTGCGCCTCGATCCGCGCGAGGCCGAGCGCCACGCGGTCGGTGGCGAAGTCGGCCACCAGCGCGGGGTTGGGCAGCAGCGTCGAGCACGAGCCCTCGTAGACGCTCCAGCAGCGCGCGGCCGGCAGGTGCACGGCGGGATCCGGATCCGTGAGGCGCTTGTGGTAGGCGCCCAGCAGGTCGGCGCGCTCGTCCTGCGGGATGTATCCCGAGAATGTGCGCCACGCTTCGGGGAAGACCTGCTTCAGCCCGTACAGGAACCAGTCGATCTCGCTCTTGCGGCAGAGGAAGATGCCGCGCAGCACCAGCCCCAGGCAGCGCTCCGGATGGTGCTCGGCGTAGGCGAGCGCGAGCGTCGAGCCCCACGAGCCGCCGAAGACCAGCCATTGCGAGATTCCCAGGTGCTCCCTCAGGCGCTCGAGATCGCGCACGAGGTCCTGCGTGGTGTTGTTCTCGAGGCAACCCAGCGGCGTCGAACGCCCGGCCCCGCGCTGGTCGAGCACGATGATGCGATAGAACGCCGGGTCGAAGAACTGGCGATGCACGGCGGAGGCGCCCGCGCCCGGCCCTCCATGCAGGAACACGACGGCAACGCCGCGCGGATTGCCCGATTGCTCGTAGTACATGCGGTGCGGCGCGGGCAACTCGAGCATGCCGCTCGCATACGGTTCGATGGGTGGGAAAAGCGGCAGCAGCTCGCTCGCCGGGAGGTTTCGGTCCATGAGGAATTATAGGGCGAAACCCTTTACACTATGACGCATTGCAACATAAGAAGGGCGGGAGGCGCATGCTCTACCAGCTCTACGATTGGCAACGCGCGGCGCTCGAGCCGTGGCGAGCCTTCGCGCAGGCGGCAAACGTCCTCTACGGCAATCCCGACAGCCCCCTTTCCTATCTTCCCGGCAGCCGCAACATGGCGGCCGCGTTCGACCTGATGACGCGCCTCACGCAGCGCTACGAGCGTCCCGGGTTCGGTATCTCCTCGATACGCTCAGCCGGGAAGGAATACGAGGTGCGGGAGGTCGTCGCCCTCGACAAGCCCTTCTGCCGTCTGCGGCACTTCGAGAAGGTGGGGGCGCCCAAGCTCCCGGTCGTGCTCCTCTTCGCGCCGCTCTCGGGCCACTTCGCCACGCTGCTGCGCGACACCGTGCGCACCATGCTTCCCGACCACGACGTGTGGATCACCGATTGGGTGGACGCGAAGGAGATCCCGGTCGCCGCGGGCCCGTTCCATTTCGACGACTACGTGGCCTACGTGCGCGAGTTCCTGCTCCACCTGGGCCGCGACGCACACGCCATTTCAGTTTGCCAGCCCACGGTGCCGGTGATGGCCGCCGTGGCGCTCATGTCGGCGCACGGCGAGAAGCTTCCGCGCTCGCTCACGATGATGGGCGGCCCCATCGACACGCGCCGCAGCCCGACCGCGGTGAACACGTTCGCGAAGACGCGCCCGCTCTCCTGGTTCGAGGCGAAGGTGATCCAGCGCGTGCCGATGCGCTACCCGGGCTTCATGCGGCGCGTCTACCCGGGGTTCCTCCAGTTCGCGGGGTTCGTCGCCATGAATCCCGACCGGCACATGGAATCGCACCTGCAGTACTACCAGCATCTCGTCGCGGGCGACGGCGAGAGCGCCGACCAGCACCGCCGCTTCTACGACGAGTACAACGCGGTGATGGACTTGCCGGCGGAGTACTACATCGAAACCGTGGAGCGCGTCTTCCAGGAGCACCTGCTCCCGCAGGGCAAGCTCGTGGTGGCCGGTGAGCGCGTGCGGCCGGAGGCGATTCGCGGCACCGCGCTCTTCACGATCGAGGGCGAGCTGGACGACATATCCGGCAACGGCCAGACCGAGGCCGCCCAGGGGCTCACCAAGGGCATTCCGGCGAGGGACAAGCAGCACTTCGAGGCCAAGGGCGTCGGCCACTACGGCATCTTCAGCGGCCGCAAGTACCGGGAGATGATCTACCCCAGGATTCGCGAGTTCATCGCAGAACACGCGTAGCCGCGAGAGGCGAGGCGACATGGCAAAGCCGGTCACGCCGCAGGACATGTTCGACATGTGGCAGAAGATGGTGAACCCGGGCGCCTATCCGCTCCAGTCGCTCATGTTCCCGGTGCTGGACGCGAAGGAGATCGAGAAGAAGATCGCCGAGATGGAAGCCGTGGAGCACTGGCTGAAGGCGAACCTCAACATGCTCCAGCTCACCATCAAGAGCCTCGAGTACCAGCGCGCGATGCTGAAGGGCGGCGAGAAGTTTCGCGACGAGCTGGCCGCGCGCGGGGATGCGCCGGCTGCGCCCGAAACCCTCCCCGAGAATCCCGGCATGTGGGCGTGGAACATGATGGCGGATGCCGCGAAGGGCGCAGCGCCGCCCAAGCCTGCCGCGAAGAAGAAGCGCGGCCGCTGAGCGCTACTTGAATTCCATCGTGTACGCCCCGTCCCAATCCGCGGGCGGCGGCGAATCGCGCAACCTCGCGATGTTCTCGAGGTAGAGGCCGGTCAGCCGCTCGTAGCCCGGCTCCTTCGCGATTTCGTGCATCCCCGACTGGGCCGCGTCCCAGCAGCGCAGGCGAAACATCTCGAGCGCGTCGTGCCATTGCGCGAGCGTCACGATCTCGTGCGGAGTAAGGCCGCCCTCGCGCGCGAGCGGCTCGAAGATCCGCAACGCCCCCATTCGCCCGTGCACGCGAACCTTCTCGAGCTCGCGGTACGTGACATTGCGCACCTGCTCGCGCGTCGATTCCCCGACCACGATCTCCACGTCGTAGCGCCGCGTGAGGCCTTCCAGGCGCGAGGCCACGTTCACCCCGTCGCCGAGGACCGTGTAGTTGAGGCGGGTGGGCGAGCCGATATTGCCGGCGAGGACGCGCGCGGTGTTCAGGCCGAGCGCGAGCTGCGGGCACGGCAATCCCTTGCCGGCGAGCACGGCCTCCAGCTCGCCGACCTCGTCGCGGATCGCGAGCGCGCAGGCGACGGCACGGCTCGCGTCGTCGGCCCGGGTCACGGGGGCGCCGAAGAGCGCCATCGCGCCATCGCCCAGGTACTTGTCCACCACTCCGCCGTGTACCTGGATGGTGTCGGTCACCACCGTCAGGAACGCGTTCAGCATCTGCAGGCTCTGCTGCGGCGCGAGGCGCTCGACCTGGCTCGTGAAGTTGCGGATGTCCACGAACATCACGGTGACCTCGCGCTCCTCCCCGCCCGAGGCGATTCGCCCGTCGAGGAGCTGCTCGACCACTTCCGTGGACGCCATCTTCGCGAGGAGGCCCCGCATGCGGTCGCGCTCGGCGAGCCCCTCGGCCATGCGGTCGAAGGCGAGGCCGAGCTCGCCGATCTCGTCGCCGCCCATGCCGCCCATGCGCACCGAGTAGTTGCCTCGCCCGATCTCGCGCGCCGCCTCGCCCAGCCGCGTCACGGGCCGCGTGATCCGCCCCGCGATGCCCACGGCGCCGGCGAGCGTCGCGGCAAGCGAGACGCCGGAGATGAGGAGAAGCGTCGTCTCCAGCAGCAGCCCCGCCATGCGGACTTCGCTCGTCGAGCGCTGCAGGAGCACGTACGTCGGCACCGCGCCGCCGATACCCGTGGGCTTCACGACATATTCGTAGGGGACCTCCCCCAGGGCGAGGCGCGCGCCCGATGCAGCGGCCGGATTGGCCATGGCGGCCGTGAGCTGGGCCGCGAGGGCCGCGCGCGGCGCGGGCGGAAGCGTGCTCGCCACGATGCGCGGACCGCCTGGAGCGCGCTGCACGATGGTGGCTTCCGCGGAAGTAAGGCGCTTCAGGTCGCGGAGCGCCGCGGCGTGGGGCTCGCCGGTGGCGGCAGCGCCCGCCTCGCGCTGGGCGAGGAAATCGAAGACGTTCGAAGCGGAGCCGAGCTCTTCCCGCAGCGCGCTTCGCGAAGTGGACTCGATCGCGTAGCGGGTGATGAAGAAGCCGAGCAGCTGCGCGCCGAGCAGCAGCACCATGACGAAGACCGTGATCCGGTCCCTCAATCGCGTGAATCGGGGCGCTCGCGCCATTTCCTGAAGCGGGTTCGACCGAAGAAGCGGGAGGCAGCAGAATACCATCGTGCCACGGGGCGCCGATGGACTTAGAATGGAGGCGGGCATCCGAATGGAGGATTCCATGCGCGCCATCGCGACCTTTGCTCTTGCCGTTTCCTTCGCCGCCGTCGCGGCCGATCCACCCGCGAGAAGCGTGGATCTCGACCGTCCCGGAGCCTTGAGTGCCATCGAGGGCCAGGACAAGCCGCTCTACGAGCGTATCCAGGGCGTGTTGAAGTCCGCCGAGATCGAGCCCTGCGATTCGCTGCCGAAATTGATCCAGGCGCAGTTCCGCGCCGGCCTCGAGACCTGCAACGGCCAGCTGATCCTCACGAGCTACCCGGCCAAGATCCGCATCACCTTCCGGATCGACGACACGCTCTACGCGGGCAACGTGATCCAGCCGAAGATCACCGCCCGCGCGCAGCCGGCCGTGGCGGTTTCCACCGGAGCGGCGGAGAAGCGCTGAGCCTCCAGGAGATCAAGACCACCGACGAGCGGACGGCGTGGATCGCGAGCATCGCATCCGCGAGAAACCGAGCGACCACGCTCCGGTTTGGCTCGAGATCAACGAATGTGGAGGGAAACGATGAATCGCAAGCTCATCGGCTCGGGCTCGACCTTCGAGCGCGACATCGGTTACTCGCGCGCCGTCGCGGTGGACGGGTGGGTATTCGTCTCGGGCACGACGGGGTTCGACTACTCCCGCATGACGATCTCCGACGACATCGCGGAGCAGGCCGAGCAGTGCCTGAAGAACATCGAGGCGGCGTTGCGGGAGGCGGGTGCCGGCCTCGCCGACGTGGTGCGCGTCGTGTACGTGCTTCCCGACGCGAGCCAGTTCGAGAAATGCTGGCCGGTTCTGCGCAAGTATCTAGGCGACGTGCGGCCCGCGGCCATGATGATCTCGGCGGGCCTCGCCGATCCCCGGATGAAGATCGAGATCGAGGCCACGGCCCTGAAGGCGCGTTGATGCGCTGCCTCGTCCCGCTACCGGCATTGCTGCTCGCCGGCTGCGCCGCGCTCGGACCCGTGGAATGCCCTGGCGGCGAACGCCCCGCCGTCACCGAGACGCTGTACTTCGGCTCGGCACGCATCGGTGGGGCAGTGACCGGGGAGGAGTGGACGGCGTTCCTTCGCGATGTCGTGACGCCTCGCTTTCCGGAGGGATTCACCACATGGCGCGCCTCGGGACAATGGCGCGGGGCCGCGAACGCGATCATGAGCGAGAAATCCTTCGTGCTTGTGATTGTCCACGCGCCCGGCGCCGAAGGCTCCGACAACATCGCGGCGATCGCTTCGCAATACAAGGCGCGCTTCGGCCAGGAGGCCGTCCTGCGCGTGGGCTCTTCCGGCTGTTTCTCGCTGTGAATCCTAGGGCGCGGGCTTGCTCGCCCCGGCGAGCAGCAACAGCTCGTTGGCGGCGAGCACCAATGCAGCGCCGATGAGCGTCGCGACCAGGCGGTCGCCCAGCAGCTCGAAGCCCTGCCGCTGGCCCGCATCGAGGATGAGGAGCACGAGCGGAGTCTGCACGACGGTGTAGGCGAGATAGTTCGCCGTGCGCAGCGGCGCACGGGCCGCGGCGAGCACTGCGATCACCGCCGCCAATGCCCATTGCGGGGGATTCAACCAGTAGACCAGGCCCGCGGCGATCACTCCGACGAGCGTCCCCACCGCGCGTTGCGTCACCCGCACCGGAAAGCGTTCGAGCGAGCGCTCCGTCAGGAGGGCCACGGTGATCGCGATCCAGTGGAAGTGGTGCTCGGGCCAATGCGCCCGTATCGCACCGGCCGCGGCGAGGCAGGCGACCAGCCGAAGCGCGAACTGCCACCCCGCCAGGCGCTTCAACGAGGCGCGCCAGCGCTTGAGGCGTTGGCCGCGTGGATGCGATTGCGCCGGCGGCGGCGCCGGGCGGTGCGGCGCGAGCGCGGAAATCGCCACGTTCACCACGCCGGCCCATGCCGCCCCGAGCGCGACCATGATTCCCGTCGAAGCCGCATGCCCCGAGTCGATCATCACGAAGGACGTGAGCACGAGGAAGAGCACGAAGCGCATGGCCACGATGGCGGCGAAGCGGCTCACGCCGCCGAAGAGCGCGGCGCCGCCGGCGAGGATCACGAGGACCAGGGGCTCGTGGCGCTCGCCCGCGATGAGCGCCGCGGCGACGATCGCGGCCACGACGATCGCGAACACCAGCGCGATCTCGCGGCGATGCTCGCGGGCTCGCGTGGGAGAACCCAGCCCGCCCATCATGAAGCCGCCGATGGCGGCGGAGGCGCCGGGGCCGATGTCGCCCGCCGCGATGCCGGCCACCATCGGACCCGCGATGGTGAGGCAGCCCACCGCCATGTGCAGCCAATCCGGAGCGTCCCCGCCCGACCATCGAAGCGTCGCGGCGAGGTGCTCGCGATGGGCCGGCACGCGCGCTAGGCCGGGATGCTCAGCTCCGGCCGCGCCTTCTGCAACACGCGCTTGAAATCCTCGCGGATGCGCAAGAGCGCCTGCGTCGAGTCGGCTTCGAAGCGCAGCACGATGACCGGCGTGGTGTTGGAGGCGCGCATGAGCCCGAAGCCGTCCGGGTACTCCACGCGCAGCCCGTCGATGGTGAGCACGTCGGTCGCGCCTTCGAACTTCGCGCTCTTCTGCAGCTCGGCGATGAGGCGATGGTTCTCGCCCTCGTGCTCGAGCTTGATGTTCAGCTCGGGGGTCGAGATCGAATCCGGCAACGACTCGAGCATTGCCGAGGCGTCCGGCTCGCGCGAGACGATCTCGAGGAGCCGCGCGCCCGCGTAGAGGCCGTCGTCGAAGCCGTACCAGCGGTCCTTGAAGAAGATGTGGCCGCTCATCTCCCCCGCGAGAGGGGCGCCGGTTTCGCGCAGCTTCGCCTTGATGAGGGAATGCCCGGTCTTCCAGAGGACCGGCTTGCCGCCGTGCTCGCGGATCCACGCGAAGAGGTTCCGGGTGCACTTCACGTCGAAGATGACTTCCGAGCCCGGGTTGCGCGAGAGCACTTCCGCCGCGAAGAGCATGAGCTGCCGATCGGGAAAGATGATCTTCCCGCCCTTGGTGACAACGCCCAGCCGGTCGCCGTCGCCGTCGAAGGCGAGGCCGAGCTCTGCATCGCTCGAGGCGAGCTTCTCCACGAGGTCCTCCAGGTTCTCGGGCTTCGACGGATCGGGGTGGTGGTTCGGGAAGTTGCCGTCCACATCGCAGAAGAGCTCGATCACCTTGCAGCCCAGGCGCCTGAAGAGCTCGGGGGCCACCGACCCCGGCGAGCCGTTGCCGCAATCGACCGCGATGGTCATGGGGCGCGCGAGCTTCACGTCGGAGGTGATGCGGGCAAGGTAGGGCTCGCGGACGTCTTCCTTGCTCGTCACTCCCGCGGAGGTCGGAGCTAGAGCGGAGCCCGCAAGCGATTCAACCAGTTTCCTGAGGTCCTGGATCGCTTCGGCGGCGAGCGTCTCGCCGGCGACCATCATCTTGAGGCCGTTGTATTCGGGCGGATTGTGGCTGCCCGTGACCATGACGCCGCTGCCGGTAGCGAAGTGATGGGTCGCGAAGTAGACCATGGGGGTCGCGACTACGCCGATGTCGATCACGTCCATGCCGCCGGCCGTAAGTCCGCGCGCGAGCGCCTCGGCGAGCTTCGGCCCGGAGAGCCGCCCGTCGCGGCCGATCACGAATTTCCTGACGCCCTTGCGCCGCCCCAGCTCCGCTAGGCCGCGGCCGATGGATTCCACGCCGGCTTGCGTCAACGTGCGGTCCACGATGCCGCGAATGTCGTAGGCCTTGAAGATCTCGGGGGCGATGGAAGTCATTCGGGGTGCTCGAAAAAATGGAAGATGCGCCGCGGTAACCAGTCGATGTTGCCCGGAAAGGGCCCCGAGACGAATCCCACGTGGCCACCCCTGCGCGTGAACTCTAGCTTGACCGCGGGCGAGACCTCGCGTTCCGTGGGCAGCGCGCTTTCCGGAAGGAATGGGTCGTCGCGCGCGTTCACCAGCAGCGTGGGCACGGCGATGCCCGCGAGCCAGGGCTTCGCGCTCGCGCGCGTCCAGTAGTCGTCGGTATCGCGGAATCCATGGAGCGGGGCGGTCACGACATTATCGAAGTCGCGCAGGGTGCGTGCGCGGTGCACGGTGCCCGCGTCGAAGAGGCCCGGATGGCGCGTGAGCTTGGCGAACGCCGTCTTCTTGAGCGTGCCGAGGAAGTGGCGTGAGTAGACGAGGCCGAAGCCGCGCCCCAGCGCTTCGCCCGCCGCCATGAGGTCGAAGGGCGCGCACACGGTGGCAGCCCGGCCGACGACGAGGCGCGCATCCGTGCCGCTCTCACCCAGCCATTTCGCGAGCGCGTTGCCCCCCAGCGAAACGCCCACGACGCAGAGCCGCGCGGTGCCCACGGAGGCGCGCAGCCGCCGAAGCACCCAGTCGATCTCGATCGTGTCGCCCGAGTGATACGCGCGCGGGAGTCGGTTCGGCTCGCCGCTGCAACCGCGGAAGTGCAGGACGCTTCCGCGCCAGCCGCGCATTCGCGCATGCGCCATGAGCGCGCGTGCGTATCCCGAGCTCGAGGAGCCCTCGAGGCCGTGGAAAAGGTGGATCCACGGTGCGCCCTCGTCGCCGTCCAGGAAGTCCACGTCGACGAAATCGCCATCGGGCGTATCCCAGCGCTCGCGGCGCAGCTCGACATGCAACGTCGGTGCGAAGAGCGAGCCGTACACGGTCTGGGCATGAGCGCCTCGCAACCACCAGGGAGGACGGAAATCTTCCACCTACGGCGCGCGCAGCTCGATCGCGCGCGATCCGTCGGCGCGGCGCGGGCCGAAGAGGTTCAGCAACGGCTCGAGCGCCGCCGCGTCGGGGCCCTCGCCGCGCGCCTCGCCGCTGAACGTGAATCGCGACGGCGGCGAGAAGGTGCCCTTGCCGGCGATCCTGAGCGGTCCTTCGAGCGTGGTGACCGTGACGCTCGCGGGCCCATGGTCGGCGGTGGCGTCGAGCGAATAGCGCCCGAGCGGTTTCACGTCCGCGAGCGATACCGCGGCGGCTTCCCAGCCGATGTGGGCCGCGCCGTTCATGCGGCCCGCGTCGTTCCAACCGAGGTTCCCTCCCGTGATCTTCACGCGTCCCTCCGGGCGCCACGCGGCGAGGAGCGGCACGGCCGAGGCGAGGAGCGATGCGTCGAGGCTCGCGGCGACGGGGCCGGCGACCCATTCGGAGAAGCCGCGACCGACGCGAGCCCGGGCGTCGAGCCCGCGTCCCGAGGCGGTGAAATCGAAGGCCGCGCGTCCCGCGGCGAGCTCTGCCGGAGCGAATCGCCATTGCACCTGGTCCAGTGCGATCTTCCCGGCGGCGCTGGCGATGAGCGCTCGCGCGCTGCCCGACCACAAGGTGCCGTGGGGGTCGTCGAGCTGCACGAAGCCCGCGCTCTCCGCGGCCACGCGCGCGGCAAGCCAGCTCGCCGGCACCGTGGCCACCAGGAACGCCGCGTATGCGATCGCGCCTGTGAGGGCGATGGCACGCGGGCGCACGGCTCAGGACCTCGCGAGCACGAGCTCGGCGCGCACGTGCCCTTGCGTTGCAAGCGACTCGATGCGTGCCGATTCCACGCGCAGGCCATGCGCGGCCTGGGCCGTCACGAGCCAGTCCAGGAGCGCCGTGAAGCCCACGTCGGCTGCGGTGAGCCTCACGTGCTTCTCGTCGGGAATGCTGAGCTGCACTCCGGGCAGCTCGCGAGCCCAGTCGTTGGCGGCGATGAGGGGGGCGAGCGGCGCGGGGTTCGCGGGAATGGTGGGCGCCATCGCTTTCAGCCGCTTGGCCTCGGATGCGTCGCGCTGCAGCTCGTCGACGGAAGCGCGAAGCACGGGAAGCTCGGCGTTCAGCCGCGAGCGCGTGCGCTCCAGCGGCAACCAGGCGAGCGCCACGACGAGCATGATCGCCACCACGACCGCACCCGCGGCGATGGCGCTTCGTTCGCGCTCGGGGCGTGCGTACCAGAGATCGCGCGCGCTCATCGCGACGCCTGCCGCGCAGGATTCGGCGCCCCACGCGTCACCGTGAGCTTGCCCGAGGCGTAACCGATGGACCGCGCGGGCCCTCCCGGCTCGCGCGCCGCGGCGGAGAGCTGGCCGAGAAAGTCGTCTTCGACCGCGAGCCCGCGTGTTCGACGCAGCTCGGCGAGGTTGCGCCTCATTTGCAGCACCGGGTCCACGACGACCCGGGCTTCGGGGAACGCATCGCGGAAGAGCGTCTCGCGCTCTCCTTCAAGCCTGCGCCGCTCGTGTCCGAGCCGGGCGGCGTCCAGGGCGACGAAGGCGAGCTGCAGCACCGCGATCGCGACGGCGAGCCCCATGGCCGCGCGAGGGAGGCGCACCGCGGTTCGACGGCGCGGAGCGAATTCGCCCGAGAGGACCTCGACCGAAGAACGCGGCTCGCCGCGCGCAAGCTCCTCCCAGGCGGATCCGGCCTCGAAGGACATTCCCGTCTCGTTCGTCCAGCCCGCGGGATCCGGAGCAGGTGCCGCACCTTGCGTGTGCACGCGAACCGAGGAAGGCCGCGTGCCGCGTGCCGAGGCCTCGTCGAACGCGAGTCTAAGCGCGAGCGGCAGCGCACCCGACGCGTCGTGATCGAAGGTCGCCGCCACGCCGTCATCGTCCACCAGGAGCCCGCCGCGCTCCGCCCAGACGATGTCCCAGGTCCCCTTGCGCCTCGCGATGAGCCCGCTCTCTGGCCACGCATGCGCGACGGAAAGGCCCGCGCGGCGCAATGCGTCGAGCATCGCCTTCAGCCACGCGCGATCGACTACCGCGACGACGGTCTCGCCCGCGGCGTTGCGCTCGCCCGCGACCGCGTGTATTTGTGCGGGATCCGCGACAAGGCGATCCTCCACCGCGAAGGGCAGCAGCTCGCGCAGCGTCGAGGTCCCGACGCGCGGGAGCGCAAGGCGCGCGAAGAGCACCCGCGAAGCCGGAAGGATCGCCTCGCAGCCGTCGGCGCGCGGGATGTCGGCGAGCGGCGTCGTTTCCTCGCGCAGCACGTTGCCTCGTCCGTCGAAGAGGATCCAGGCGAAGCGCATCGCCGCTTCCGGGCGTTCGCTGCTGGGCAGGAAGATTCGCAGCTTCATGAGGTCAGTAGATCGGCCGTCGCCACGCGACCGTGACGGCGCCCGGTCCGCGCACCAGCAGCGCATCGGAGGCGAGCTGCACGTCGTCCTGCGCGACCCGCACCCGCACGGAGAAGTAGCTGCTTTGGATGGCGAGCGGCACCGGTGTTGCGTCGACCATGTTCTGCGTCCATGCCGAGAGCTGCTGCGCGGTCTTGAACGGCTGCTTCGTCCGCACGGCGACGAACGCGTCGATCTTTCCCTGCGGCATCTGCGGCATGACGGCGGCGAGCACCACGGCGCTCGCGGTATTCACGTTCACCGCGGTGGGTGCGGTCATGGGATTTCCGCTGGGGTCCCGAAGCGCCGTCACGTAGGGCTTCAGCTTCGCCACCGTCGCGGCGTCGAAGCCGCGCACCCGGTAGAGCTCCTCGACCTGCACCATGGGCGAATTGGCCGCGCGGTAAGGCTTCGCGAGCGAGAGATAGTAGGGGTCCTCGGCGCCGCCCGGGCCGGAAAGATCGCTGTCGACGTCGATCCAGTCCACCACGGCATCGGCCAGCTCGGGCGCGAGGCCCAGCGAGGAGAGCAGGCGCTGGAAGGCCTTCACGTTTTCGTCGCTCCTCGCGTTGTTGACGACGAGGTTGTTCAGGTTGAACTTGCCCTGCTCATCCTCGATCGCTCCCGACACGATCGCGCGCTCCACGGGAAGGGCGGCGAGCGGCTGCGCCCAGCCTTCGTCCAGCCCGTCGTAGGCGCCGGCGGTGATCGAGTCCTGCAGCAGGATGCCGCGCGACCAGTCGAGGCCGGCGCGGGCGAAGAGATCGGCCTGCGCTCGCGCGGCGACGAGCGATGCCTGGTCCAGCATCGCCGACTGCTGCGAGAGCATGAGCATGGCGGTGCTCGCGGCGACGGCGACGATGAGGATCGCGGTGATGGCGGCTACGCCGCGTTGCCGGGTCACGGCGAGGGCGCTCCCGGGAGGTCCACCAGGCGCGTGATGCGCTCGCCGCTCGCGAGATTCACCGTCATCTCGACGGCGGCGGGGAGGCCCGTCTCGTTGCTTCCCGGGGCGCCCCAAGTTGCGCGCCATACGCCGGCCGCGTCGAGGAAGCGGAAGGTGAGCTCGGTCGCGCCGGCGAAGACGGGCACGACCGTGGGCTCCTCGCGCGGTGCCGCGTCGATGCCCGTCCACGAGAGGCGTTCGATTTTCCCCTCCCGGAACCGGTAGGCGATGCGCTGCGGCGAGGCGAGGCTGTTTTCCTGGAGCACGCTCCCGGAGCGCGATACCGCGAGGCCCGGCGCGGAGTCGGTCGACTCGGTGAGGGAAGAAAGCGGCATGAGGCGCGTGCCGCTCGTGCCCAGGGCGACGCGCCTGTCGATCACGGCGCCCAGGTCGCGCTCGAAGCGGCCGACGAAGAGTGCCACGTCCCGCCACTTGCGCGATTCGTGCTCGAGCGAGGCGCGGCTTTCGAGCATCGCGGAGAGCCCGCGGTAGGCGAAGCCGGCGAGGATCGCGAAGATGGTGAGCGCCACGAGGAGCTCGATGAGAGTAAAGCCGGCCACGCGCGGTCCCGGGCGCGGCGGCCCCAGCGCGGAACGTGCCCCGATCCGGCTACGGCGCGACATAGGCCACCAACTTCGTGAGCACGCGCGACGTGTCGGCCGCCTCCGAGACCGCGAGCTCGACGCGGCGGATGGCGGGATTCGCCGTCTCGGAGACGGTTTCCTCGATGGAGAGCGCAAGGCCGCCCTCGGCCGCGGAGAATCGGTTCACCGAGACCGCCGGATACGCGTGGCGCGCGCGCAGCTCCGCCACCCGGTTCTGCGCGGCCCACGTGGCGAGCAGGCGCTCGCGCGTCTCGAAGGCGCCGTCGGTCGCCACGCTCGCGGCACGGGTCGTCGCGGCGAGCGCTACCGCCAGGATCGCGATGGCGATCAGCACCTCGATCAACGTGAAGCCGCGCGCGCGCACGCTAGCCTTCCGAGAGCGTCACGGCGCCCGCGGCATCGCCTTCGATCGACCACGGGAAGCCGCGCACCTCGAGCGTAATGCGGAAGGGAGTGCCCAGGCCGTCGGGAAGGAACACGAGATGCTCGTCGGCCTTCAGCGCCTGCCCGTCGACGTAGAGCGACGTCACGTGCAGGGTGGGATCGAGCGGCGCGTCATGCGCGTTGTCGGGCGCCCACGTGTCGCCCGCGAGCTTCCATGCATGCAGCGCTCCGGCGTCGAAGCCGAGCGACACCGGCCGGCCACCGAACCACGCGGCGTCGCGCGCCTTCTCGACGGCGAGGGCCAGTTCGCCGGACGCCTTCCGCGCGACCTGCCGCTCGTCGGGGAAGAGGTTCGCCGCGACCACCGCGAGCAGGATGCCGGTGATCGCGACGACCACCAGCACCTCGATGAGTGTGAATCCGGCGGCGCGTTCGCCGCGATGCCGCCGCCCCGGCATGGACCCGGGCTCAGTCCCAGTTGCCGATGTCCGCCGCATTGCCCTCCCCGCCGCTCGCATGGTCAGAGCCCAGGCTGAAGACGTCGATCTCGCCCTTCACGCCCGGGGAGAGATATTGGTAGTCGCCCTGCCACGGATCCCTGGGAAGCCGCGGGAGGTAGCCTTTCGCGTTCCAGTTGCCCGGGACGGGGTTCGTGGTGGGCTTCTGCACGAGCGCGACCAGCCCCTGGTCCGTCGTGGGATAGGTCCCGTTGTCCAGGCGGTAGAGCTTCAGCGCCTGCACGATCGATGCGATGTCCGCCTTGGCCGCGACCCGCTTCGCCTCGTCCGGGCGGTCCATGATCTGCGGGACCACGATCGCCGCGAGGATGCCGAGGATGGCGACCACGACCAGGACCTCGATGAGGGTGAAGCCGCGACGGTTTTTCATTTTCCCACCAGGGCGTTGAGCTGGAAGATCGGCAGCAGGATGGAGAGCACGATGACCAGCACCACCACGCCCATGACGAGGATCATCAACGGCTCGAAGATGGCGGCGAAGGCCGCGAGGCGTGTCGCGATGTCGTTTTGCTGCTGGCGCGCGGCGCGTTCCAGGGCCTCGTCCAGGCGCCCACTCGTCTCGCCGCTCGCGATGAGGTGCACCATCACCGGCGGAAAGGCATTCGTCGCGCCGAGGGCCCGGGCGAGCGGCATGCCCTCGCGAACGCCGCGCGCCGCGATGGTGAGCGCCTCGCGCATCGGGACGAGCGTCATCACGCCGGTGCCCGCTTCCAGCGCCTGCAGGATCGGAACGCGGCTCCCGACGAGGATCGCGAGCGTGGCGGCGAGCCGTCCGGAATCGAGGTGGCGCAGCATCCGGCCCACGACCGGGGTGCGCCATGCGAAGCGGTGCAGCGCCGCGCGCGAGGTGGGGCGCTTGAGCGCGATCCTCAGCACCACCCCGGCCGCGACAACCACGGCGATCCACAGCATCCACGTGGCCTGCAGGAACCCCGACAGCGCGATCAGCGCGCGAGTAAGGAGCGGGAGCTTCGCATGCGCGTGCTCGAACACCTGGATCACCTGCGGGAGCACATAGATGAGAAGGGCGCCCACCACCCCCAGCGCCACGCACATCACGATGGCGGGGTAGATGAGCGCGAGGGATAGCCGTGCGCGAAGCTGCGCACGCTCCTCGAGATAGTCGGCGAGCCGCGTGAGCACGCGCGGAAGCTGGCCGGAGGATTCGCCCGCGGCGACCAGCGTGCGGTAGAGCTCGGGAAAAACGTTGGGGAATGATGCGAGCGCCTTGGCGACCGTGTTGCCGGCGAGCACCTCGCCGCGCAACGCTGCGAGCACCTGGCGCGCGCGCTCGTTCTCGGCCTGCTCGATCAAGGCATTGAATGCCTGCTCGACGGTGAGGCCCGCCTCGAGGAGGGAAGCGAGGCCGCGCGTGAGCTGCGTCACTTGCGTGCCGGAAAGGGCGACGGGACGATACCGCGAGCCCGCGGAGGCGTCGTTGGCGGCGATGACCTCGACCCGGTAGGGCGTGAGGCCCTGGTCGCGCAGCACCGCGCGCGCCTGGCGCGCGCTGTCGGCCTCGAGCACGCCCTTGTGGAGCTTTCCCTCGACGTTGTAGGCCTGGTACCTGAATCCCGGCATCTGTTTCGCTCGCGCTAGAACATGGTCGGCGGAAACCGATTTACGTTCGAGTCACTCGCAGCACCTCGTCGAGCGAGGTCGCGCCCTCGCGCACCCAGCGCAGCCCGTCGTCGCGAAGGCGCGTCATCCCGGAGCGCACCGCGTCGTCGCGCAGCTCGCTCTCGGGCACGCCGTCATGGATGCGATGGCGCAGCGCGTCGTCGGCCACGAGCAGCTCGTAGATGCCGGTGCGCCCCCGGTAGCCCGAGAAATTGCACGCGCCGCAGCCCACCGCGCGGTAGAGGCGATCGGGCTTCGCGCCCGAGAACACCGAGAGCTCGGCGGCATCCGGCTCGTACGGTGACCTGCAATCGGCGCAGAGCTTGCGCACCAATCGCTGCGCGAGCGCGCCGTTCAGCGTCGAGGCGAGGAGGTAGGGCTCGATCCCCATGTCGATCAGGCGCGTGACCGCGCCCGGGGCGTCGTTCGTGTGCAGCGTGGCAAGCACGAGGTGGCCCGTGAGGGACGCCTGCACCGCGATCTGGGCGGTCTCGAGGTCGCGGATCTCTCCGATCATCACCACGTCGGGATCCTGGCGCAGGATCGCGCGGAGCGCCCGCGCGAACGTCATGTCGATGCGCGGGTTCACCTGGGTCTGGCCCACGCCGTCCAGCTCGTACTCGATGGGATCCTCGACGGTGAGGATGTTGCGCGTCTTGCGGTCGAGCCGCGAGAGCGCCGAATAAAGCGTCGTGGTCTTGCCCGAGCCCGTGGGGCCGGTCACGAGGAAGATGCCGTGCGGCTCCTGCACCAGCGTGTCGATGCGATCGCGGGTGGTCGCGCCCATGCCCAACGCATCGAGCGTGAGGCGGCCGGCCTGCTTGTCCAGCAGGCGCAGCACCACGCGCTCGCCGCTGCCGGTGGGAATCGTGGAGACGCGCACGTCGACCGGGCGCCCGGCGATGCGAAGCGCGATCCGTCCATCCTGCGGCAGGCGCTTTTCGGCGATGTCGAGGGAGGCCATCACCTTGATGCGCGAGACCATCGCCGGATGCAGCCCGCGGCGAGGTTCGACCACGTCGCGAAGCGCGCCGTCCACGCGGTAGCGCACCAGCGCGCGCGATTCGAAGATCTCCAGGTGGACGTCGGAGGCCCCTTCGCGCACCGCCTGCGTGAGGAGTGCGTTGATGAGGCGGATGATCGGCGCGTCGTTCTCGGCTTCGAGCAGGTCCGCCACTTCCGGCAGCTGCTCGGTCAGCTTGGCGAGGTCGACCGATTCGCCCATGTCCTCGACGATCGTCTCGGCGGCGGAAGGCTCGCGCGTATACGCGAGCGCCAGGCACTGCTCGAACTCCTGCGCCGAGAGCGCGACCTCGCGAAGCGGCTTGCCGGCCATGCGGCGAACCTCGGCGAGCGTGGCCGCTTGCAGGCCGGGGCCGATCCACACCTCGAGGGTGCCCGACACCACGCGTGCGGCGAGCACGCCCTTCGCTTTCGCGAAGGAATAGGGCAGCAGCCGGACGGTCGCGGGATCGAGCTCCTGGGGATTCACGGTTCGTTCGAGGGGCGCGGTCATTTATTTCCCGATGAGCTGGCGGCCCTGCATCTCCGGCA
The DNA here is from genome assembly GCA_036271595.1 of Usitatibacter sp. Lineage (GTDB taxonomy): Bacteria > Pseudomonadota > Gammaproteobacteria > Burkholderiales > Usitatibacteraceae > Usitatibacter. Next base: position 141,175 of record DATBAI010000022.1, on the reverse strand, counting down.
GGGGTGGCAGCTGCGTCGAGGGCTGCTGTGGGAGCACGACGTCCTGGGGCTCGCGGATTTCGCCCTGCAGGTTGCGAATGTACTCGTAGCGCTCGGCGGTGAGGGGCCTGGCGGCGTTCGCGTCCTTCAGCACCACGGGCCTCAGGAAGATCATGAGGTTGGTGCGCCGGTGGGTGCGCGACTGGTAGCGGAAGAGCGCGCCCAGGTACGGGATGTCGCCCAGGAGCGGGATCTTGTCGATGTTCAGCTCGCGGTCGTCCTGGATGAGGCCGCCCAGGACCACGATCTGGCCGTCGTCGGCGAGCACGGTCGTCTCGATCGAGCGCTTGTTGGTGATGATGTCGGCCGACTGCACGAGTGTCTTGTCGTTGGTGACCGAGGAGACCTCCTCGAAGATGCCGAGCTTCACGGTGCCCGCCTCGGTGATCGTCGGTCGCACGCGCAGCGTGATGCCGATGTCCTTGCGCTCGATGGTCTGGAAGGGGTTCGCCGCGCTTCCCGCGGTCGGCGTGAAGCTGCCGGTGATGAAGGGGACGTTCTGCCCGACGAGGAGCTTCGCCTCCTCGTTGTCCAGCGTGAGGATGTTGGGCGTCGAGAGGACGTTGGAATTGCTGTCGCCTTCGAAGGCGCGCGCGAGGACGCCGAGATTGGCGACCTGGATGGTGCCCGTGCCGTCGGCATTCGGAACGCTGATCGTGCCGTTCACCACGCCGAGGTTCAGGCCCGGCCCGAGGGAGCTCAGCCCGGCGAGCGTGCCCGAGAGAGCGCCCGTCGCGCCGAGGATGTTCGTGCCCGCGAGCCCGCCCGGGGCGGTCGAGAAGTTGGTGCCGCCGACCAGCCCGCGGCCGGTGCTGCCGAGGTTCGAAAGGCCCTGCCACTGGACGCCGAACTCCGAGGCCTTGCCGAGAGTGAGCTCGACCACGAGCGCCTCGACGTAGACCTGGGCGCGTCGTTCATCGAGCCGGTCGATCACCGCGCGCAGGTTGCGGTAGACGGGCTCGGGCGCGGTGATGATGAGCGAATTGGTCGGCTGGTAGGCCTGGATCGTGGAGGCCGGCGGTGCGGCGGTGTTGCCTGCGCTGGTCGAGGAGCTCGTCGTGGTCGCCGGCGTCGTGCCCGAGGGCGCGCCGGCCGGGGTGAACGAGGTGGTGCTGCTCGTGCTGCGCGACGCGCTCTCGCCGGAGAGCAGCGCGCGAAGCGTTTCGGCGATCTTCGTGGCCTCGCCGTTGCGAAGCGGCACGACGAAGATGTTGCCCGCACCCGCCCCGGGCGTGTCCAGGCCCGCGGCGAGCGTCCTGATGCGCGAGATGAGCGCGGGGCTGTCTCCGCGCACGATGAGGGCGTTGGTGCGCGGATCCACGGCGATGGCGGCCTTGGCGGGCGAGCCGGGCGCGGTCGGCGAGGCCATGGTCTCCGGGACCACGCGTTGCAGGATGCCCGCGATGTCGATCGCCGAGGCGTTGGTGAGGTGGATCACCTGGACGTCGCCCGCGGCCGGGAGGTCGATGGAACGAATGATCTCGCCGATCCGGCGCACGTTGGTCGCGTAGTCGGTGATGACGATCGCGTTGTTGGCGGGATAGGCCGCGATGAAGTTGTTGGCGGTGACGAGCGGGCGCAGCACGGGAACGAGCTGCACCGCGTTCTCGTTCTGCAGGATGAAGACCTGCGTCACGATCCGGTCGCCGGGGATGCGCGCAGCCTGCTCGCCCACGGGCCCGGCACTCGTCTTCGCCTCGGCCTCCGGGACGATCTTCACGAAGCCGTCGCTTTCGACCGCGGCATAGCCCTGCACGCGCAGCGCCGAGAGGAAGATCTGGTAGAGCAGGTCGCGCGAGACCGGCCGCTCGCTCACGATGTTCACGGTGCCGGTCACGCGTGGATCGAGGATGAAGTTGCGCCCCGTCTGCTGGCCCACGGCCTTGATCACGGACTGGATGTCCGCGTTCACGAAGTTGACCGTGATCTTGTCGTCGCCGTCGGCGTTGGCGATGCCGGAAGCGGGCGCCGCGGCAAGCCCCGGCGCCGGCTGCTGCGCCCAGGCGTTCGCCCCCACCAGGGTCACGGACCCCACCAGCAGCCACGCTGCGACGCGCGAGACACTTCGAAAACTTGTCACGTTTTGGGGCTTTTGCATTGATTTATCGAGCATTGTACGGCTAAAAGATGCGGAAACCGTGAATTTACGGCCGGCGTTTCCGCCCCGCGGAAAAAGGGGTCTGACCCCTTTTAAGGTTGAATGGCGTAGGTGAGCTGGACCGTGGCGGGGCCGCGCTGGACCTCGGCCTGGATGGCGGAGGTGGTGGCGAACTGGGTGTAGAGGCGCGCGAGGTCGCCGGTGGAGGCCACGGCCTGGCCGTTCACCTTCTTGATGACGTCGCCGGGCTGGAGGCCGAGCTTCTGGGCGAGGCTCCCGGGCGGGGCGGCTTCCAGGCGTACGCCGCCGCCGGGCGGCATGCCGATCTGGCCGAGATAGCCCAACTGGTTCGGATCGCGCAGCGCCTGGTCGAGCTCGCGGCGCGAGAGCGAGAAGTTGGTGTCGCCCGAGCGCGCGACGTTCAGGCGAAAGCCTTGCACGCGCCCATGTGCGCCGGCCTTCGCGCTCGCGCGTGGCACCTCGAGGTCGATGCGGCTCCTCGCGCCGGCGCGCGCGATGATGACGTGGTCGGGATCGACCTCGACCAGCTTCACTCCCGGCGTGATGTCGCGGTTCACGAACACGGCGATGTCGCGGCCGGTGCCGGTGGAGAAGATCGCGGAGGCGATGGGGCCGGCGTCGGGGGCGATGACCCCTTTCAACTTGAGCCCCAAAGAGTCGACCACGGGATTTTCCGCGGGCGCCGCCGCCCCGAAGAGCCTCGCGATCGCGGCGAGGTCGATGGGCTGGGACGTATCCGCCGAGGCGGCGCGCGGCGCCGGCGCGATGAACACCCACGTCCAATGCGCGAGCTGCCACGCGAGCACCAGCGTGAGCGCCACCGTCACCGCGGTTGCGAAAAATGCGGCGCCGCGCGCTTCGGGTTCGGGGGTCATCGCCGCCATGGACGCCATGGTATCGCGCTAGCGCCGCGGGGCGCGCGCGAGGTCGATGTCCACGTAGCGCCAGGGTTCATGCGTGAACGGGTGCTTCTTGTAGTCGAGGAGCCAGGGCTGCATGAGGATGTTCTGCGCCTTGAAGGTTTCCACCATCCACGGCACGTAGACCAGGATCAGCTTCACCATGCGGTCGTAGAGCGCGTAGCGCTCCGGCCCGTAGGGGAGCCGGCGCGCCTTCTCGTAGAGCGCGTTGTACTCGGGAAGATCGAACATCGTGTAGTTGGCCTGTCCGAGGGAGCCCTTCCAGAAGAGCTGCAGGAAGTTCTCGCCATCGGGATAGTCGGCGATCCATCCATAGCTCATGGACTGGATCCTGCCCACGCGAGCATCGCCGCGCAGCTCCGGCATCTTCGCCACCTTGTCGAAGGTGACGCGGATGCCGATGTCGTCCATGGATTTCTTCCAGAGCTCGTTCCTCTGGCGTTCGCGCACCGTGGGCACCGAAGCGTGGTCGAAGGAAAGCGGCGAGCCATCGGGGTTCTCGCGGTAGCCGTCGCCGTCGCGGTCCACGTAGCCGAACATGTCGAGCAGCGCTTTCGCCTTCGCGGGGTTGTATTCGAGGGTGGGGCTCACGAAATCCGGCTCGGCCCCGGCCACCGAGGGCGGGAGCGGCGTCTCGGCGCGCGTGGACTGGTGCTTGTCGAGGATCGAGATCTCCTCGTCGATGCGGAAGGCCATGGAGATCGCGCGGCGCAGCGCCACACGTTCGGGCGTGTAGCCGCCGACCGGGTTGGGCCGCCCGTCGATTCGCTCCCTCATGTTGAACGTCGTGTAGGTGACATAGGCGATCTCGTCGGGCGTGACGCGGATGCCCTTCCTTCGCAAATTCGGCGCGAGATGGCCGCCCGGCAGCGCGATGTCGGCGTACTCCTCGGGAAGCGGGCGGATGTAGTCGTGGTCGCCGGCGAGGAAGGCGAGCCAGCGCGGCTGCGCCTCGTCGATCACGTTGATCTCGATCCGCCCGATGCGCGGCAGGCGCTCGCCCTTCATGCGCGCGAGGATCTCCTTCGAGTAGTCGTCGTCGGCGCCGGCGCTTTCGAAATGCACCTCGCGAAAGCCCGGGTTGGCCTCGAGCGCGATGCGCGAGCCCGGCACCCACTCCTTGAGGACGAAGGGTCCGGTGCCGACGGGATGGCGCGCGAAGTCCTGCAGGCCGTAGCGCTCGCGAACCTCGCGCGCCACCGCCGCGGTCGCCGGCAGCGCCAGCACGTACGGGAACCCGAAGTCCGTGTCCTCGAGCTCGATCCTCAGCGTGTAGCGATCGAGCGCCCGCAAGCCCTCGAGCGGGCGATCGTAGTCGAGCGGCTTGCCCTTGCGCGCCTCCTCGGTCCACTTCGCCGCGCCCTTGATCTTGCCGCCGACGAGGAACAGCCACTGGCTCTGCAGCGCCGGGTCGAAGAGCCGCTCGATGGAGTAGACGTAGTCCTGCGCCGTGAGCTCGCGCTTCTTCCCGCCGAAGGCGGGATCGGGCGTGAAGTAGATCCCGGGCTTCACGTGCAGGACGAAGACGCGCCCGTCGGCGCTCACCTCGGGCAGCGCCGCCGCCGCTCGCGCCATGAGCTTCGCGGGTCGCGCGAGGTAATCGTATTCGAGCAGCGAATCGAAGATGCTGTCGTTGATGGCGCCACTCGCCTCGTCGCTCTCGGCTTGCGGGTCGAGCTTGCTCTCGGCGCTGGGATAGGCGACGTGCAGCACCTTGCGCCGGTCCGCCGCCTGCGCCGCGAGGGCAAGCGCCAGCGCGGCTACGCATGCGGCGAGGCGAAGCACGGTCAGTGCAGCGTGTGGGGCGCGGGCGCGGGCTCTTCGCGCCGCGGCTGGGCCGCTTCCGGCGCGGCGTTGGCGTGGTGGATGGCGAGGCGCCACCCGGTCTCGCCCAGCACGTAGACGTTGGTCGCGAACACCGAGGTCGGGCGCTGCTCGCCTCCCGGCGGCGCGAGCAGCTCGATCACGTTGTGCACCGCGAGCCCTTGCCCTTCGAAGGCGCGGCTTTCGGTGGCGCGCACCCGTAGCTGCGAGCCCCCCGAGAAGATCTGCACCCAGCTCTCGCGCACCGCCTCGAAGCCCACCAGGCGGGGGCCCGACGGATGGATGCAGACGATGTCGTCGCTCTCGGCCCACACGGCCATCATCGCGGCGATGTCGGCGCGCTCGATGGCGTCGTAGAACGCGTTCTCGGCGTCGTCGGGCGTGGGGAAGAGCTTGCTGCGCGGGCGGGGCATCGCGGTGGCTTCGTCGTGAGGCGAGCGAATCTTACCAAAGGCATAATGTTGGCTCCGATTTCCCGAACTGCCGAAGGACTCCAATGGCCAAATTCTTCGTGAACGGCGACCTCGTCGACTTCCGCGGAGCCCCCGACACGCCGCTCCTCTGGGCGCTGCGCGACCAGCTGAACCTCACCGGCACGAAGTTCGGCTGCGGCATGGCCCAGTGCGGAGCCTGCACGGTGCACCTGGATACGGTGCCGATCCGCTCGTGCGTGACGCCCGTGTCCGCCATCGAGGGCAAGCGCGTGGTGACGATCGAGGGCATCGCCCACACGTCCCAGGCGAAGGCCGCGAACGCGGTGCGCGCCGCCTGGGTGGACAAGGACGTCGTGCAGTGCGGCTACTGCCAGTCGGGCCAGATCATGTCGGCCATCGCTTTGCTGCAGAAGAACAAGAGCCCGAGCGACGCCGACATCGATTCGGCGATGAGCGGCAACATCTGCCGCTGCGGCACTTACCAGCGCATCCGCGAGGCGATCCACAGCGCCGCGGCTTCGCTGCGAAAAGCGTGAGGACGCGGCCATGAGAAATCCCGCCCGCCGCAAGTTCCTCAAGGCCTCCGCCGCGCTCGCAGGCACGCTCGTGATCGGCTTCTGGCTGCCGGAAGCTTCGCGCAACGCGCGTGCGCAGGCGCCGCAAGCGCCAAAGCCGATTGCACCCAACGCTTTCCTGCGCATCGGCCCCGACGGCTCGGTCACCGTCATGGTGAAGCACCTCGAGTTCGGGCAAGGCGTCACCACGTCGCTGCCGATGCTGCTCTGCGAGGAGCTCGAGTGCGACTGGACCAAGGTGCGCTACGAGCTGGCGCCCGCCGCGCCCGAATACGCGCACACGGCTTTCGGCGTGCAGATGACGGGTGGCTCGTCGTCGGTATGGAACTCCTACGACCAGCTGCGCACCGCCGGCGCCCAGGGCCGGACGATGCTGCTCGCGGCCGCCGCGAGCCAATGGAAGGTGCCCGTATCCGAAGTGCGCGCCCAGAACGGCTTCGCCATCGGCCCGGGGGGCAGGAAGCTCTCCTATGGCCAGCTTTCCGCCGCCGCCGCGAAGCTGCCGGCGCCCGAGGCCGTGACGCTCAAGGACCCGAAGGACTTCACGCTCATCGGCAAGCCCACGCGCCGCATCGATTCGGCCGAGAAGACCGACGGGCGCGCGAGGTTCGGCCTCGACGTCCAGCGCAAGGACCTCCATGTCGCCGTGATCGCCCGCCCGCCCGTCTTCGGCGCACTGCTGAAGGCGATGAACCCCGACAAGGTGAAGGCGGTCCCCGGCGTAACGCACGTCGTGGAGCTCGTGAGCGGCGTGGCGGTCGTGGGCACGAATTTCTGGTCGGCGAAGAAAGGCCGCGACGCCCTCGAGGTCGATTGGGACCTCGGTCCCGGTGCCAAGCTGGATTCACCCGCGCTCTTCACCGCGTTTTCCGAAGCCGCCAAGGCTCCGGGCCCGCTCGCGCGCAAAGCCGCGAATCCGGAGGCGATGAAGGCCGCGGCGAAAACCCTCGTGGCCGAATACCAGGTGCCCTACCTGGCGCACGCACCGATGGAGCCCCTCAATTGCACCGTCGAGGTGCAGGGCGACCGCGCCGAGATCTGGGTCGGCTCCCAATTCCAGGGCGTGGACCATCCGGCCGCGGCCAAGGCGCTGGGTCTTCCGCTTGAAAACGTGCGGCTCAACACGATGCTCGCGGGCGGCGGGTTCGGGCGGCGCGCCAATCCTGTATCCGACTATGTCGTCGAGGCCTGCGAGCTCGCGCGCAAGGTGAAAGTGCCGGTGAAGGTGATCTGGACGCGCGAGGACGACATCCGCGGCGGCTTCTACCGGCCCATGTACGTGCACCGGGCCGAGGTCGGGCTCGATGCGCGGAACAAGGTCATCGCGTGGAACCACGCGATCGTCGGCCCCTCGATCCTCCAGGGCACGCCCTTCGAATCCATGTTGGTGAAGGACGGCATCGACTCGACCTCGGTGGAAGGCGTGGCCGACACGCCGTACGCCATCCCCAACCTGCAGGTGACGCTCCAGTCGAAGAGCCTCGACGTGCCGGTGCTCTGGTGGCGCTCGGTGGGCAACTCGCACACGGCGTTTGTCATGGAAACGATGATGGACGAGCTGGCGGCGGCCGCGGGCGAGGATCCGGTGGCCTACCGCCGGGCGCTCCTCGCGGGAAAACCGCGGGTACTGAATACATTGGAGCTCGTCGCGGCGAAGGCCGGCTGGGGCTCGCCCGTTCCGGCGGGCCGCGCGCGCGGCGTGGCGGTGCACGAGTCGTTCAACAGCGTCTGCGCGCAGGTGGCCGAAGTCTCGCTCGTGAAGGGCGAGGTGAAGGTTCACAAGATCGTGGCCGCGTTCGACTGCGGGCGCGTGGTGAATCCCATGACGGTCGAAGCGCAGCTGCAAGGCGCCATCGCCTTCGGCCTTTCGGCGGCGCTCTTCGGCAAGATCACGCTGAAGGATGGGCGGGTCGAGCAGTCGAACTTCCACGACTACCGCGTGCTGAGGATGAACGAGATGCCGCTGGTCGAGGTCCACCTGGTCCCGGGCGGCGACAAGCCGACCGGCGTGGGAGAACCCGGTGTTCCGCCCGTGGCCCCGGCCGTGGCCAATGCCGTTTTCGCGCTCACCGGCAAGCGGGTACGGTCGCTGCCGTTCGCCGATTCCGTCCGGACATGACCCGTTACAAACGCCCGCCTCGCCGATGCACCGAAAGGGGGATGATTCGTTGAGCGATCGCGGCATTGAAATTGCATCACCCAGGCCTGAAATAGGCCATCAGGCGGCGGGGATGATCCTCGCCGAACCGAGGTCCCGAAACTTTCGATCGGGAGAATGCACGAGATGCAACCGCTTCTTGGATCCGACTGGCAAAAGGTGCTTTGGAAGATAGTCCGCAATCCGGCCTTCGAGGTGGTGGCGGCGATCGTCGTGGTGTTTTTCGCGGCGTGGCTGGTCATCGAGACCGAGACCGACCGGCGTCACACCCTCTTCCCCGTTCCCGTGCTCGCCAAGTAGCCGGGCGCGCGCTCGCGCTCGTCGTCGCGATCGTCATCGGCGGCTGCGCTTTCCTCTCCGAGCAGCAGGGCGAGCTCATCTTCCGCCCCACGCGCGACGCGTGGTGGGGCTTCGACCGCAGCCGCTACGCGTTCCAGGACGAGTGGATCGAGCTGGGCCATGAGGGCGGGAAGCTCCATGGCTGGTGGCTCCCCGCCGCCCGCGCCGACGCCCCGGTCCTTCTCTACCTGCACGGCGCCCGCTGGAACCTCACCGGTAGCGTCACGCGCATCGAGCGCTGGCAGCGCCTGGGATTTTCCGTGCTGGCCGTCGACTACCGCGGGTTCGGTGAGAGCGCCAACGTCGCGCCCACCGAGGCGCTCGCCTACGAGGATGCCGAAGCGGCGTGGGCCGAGCTGGCGCGCCTCGCACCGGGCAAGCCACGCTACATCGTCGGCCATTCGCTGGGCGGGGCGATCGCGGTCGAGCTCGCGCGGCGCCATCCCGAAGCCGCCGGCCTGGTGCTCGAGGCGACCTTCACTTCCGTGCAGGACATGATCTCGCGCTCGCCGTGGGGTTTCCTGCCGGTGAGCCTCATCCTCACGCAGAGATTCGACGCGCTCTCCAAGATCGGCGAGGTGAAGGTGCCGGTGATCGTGGCGCACGGCACCCGCGATTCGGTCGTGCCCTTCGAGATGGGCGAGGAGCTCTACGACGCGGTGCGCGCGCCCAAGCGCTTCGTGCGGGTCGAAGGCGCCAACCACCACAACCTGAACGGCGCGGGCTTCGACCAGTACCGCGACGCGATCGCGCAGCTCTTCCACGTGAAAGCACCCGCCGCCGGCGGGTAGGGCGGCGCCGGCGGGGCGCTTATACTGGATGCATGCAGAGCCTCGACCTCGACGTCCTCGAGCGAGCGCGCGACTGGATGAAGTCCGGGCGGCGCGTGTGGCTGCTCACGGTCGCGCAGACCTTCGGTGCCAGCCCGCGCCCACCGGGGTCGCTCGCCGCCATCCGCGACGACGGGATCCTCGTGGGTTCCGTGTCCGGGGGCTGCATCGAGGATGACCTCGTCGCGCGCCGCGAGGAATACCGGGGCCGCAAGCCCCATTTCGCCGCGTATGGCGTGAGCGCCGAGGAGGCGCGACGCTTCGGCCTGCCCTGCGGCGGCGAGCTCGAGGTGATCATCGAGCCCGAGGTGAAGGCCTCCGAGATCGAAATGCTGCTTTCGGCCATCGCCGCGGGGCGCGTGGTCGCGCGGCGCGTGGATCTCGCGACCGGGAACTGGTCTCTCGAAGCCGCGAAGCCCACCGACGACTGCTCACGCACCGCCACCACGTTCACGAGCATCCATGGCCCGCGCTGGCGCATGCTCGTGATCGGGGCTTCCGAGATCGCGCACTACCTCGCGGAAGTGGCGGCCACGGTGGATTTCCAGGTATTCGTCTGCGACCCGCGCGAGGAGTATCGCAGCGCATGGCGCGCTCACGGCGCGAGCTGGATCGAGGGAATGCCCGACGACGCGGTGCTCGCATTCAAGCCGGACGGCCATAGCGTGATCCTCACCGTTTCGCATGATCCGAAGCTGGACGACATGGCGCTCCTCGAGGCGCTGAAGAGCGACGCGTTCTACGTGGGTGCGGTCGGATCGGGCCGCACCAGCGCGGAGCGGCGCAAGCGCCTGGCCGATTTCGACCTGACTCCCACCGAGATTGCAAGGCTGCACGGCCCGGTCGGCTTGTCGATCGGCTCGCGCACCCCGCCGGAGATCGCGCTCGCGATCCTCGCGGACCTCGTGGCGAACCGAAACGGCATCGTTCTCGAGAAGGCCGACGCGCAGCGAAAGCGCGCATGATGCGGGCCGCCGCGTTCCTTCTCTCGCTTCTCGCGTCGATCGCCTGGAATGGCGCCTCGGCGCAGCCCGCGCCCTTTCCTTCGCGTCCCGTCGCCGTCATCGTTCCGTACGCGCCGGGCGGGTTGCCCGACACCATCGCGCGCATCGTGGGCCAGAAGCTCTCCGAAAAATGGGGACAAACGGTGGTGATCGAGAACCGGCCCGGCGGCAACGGCGTGGTGGCCGCGCAGTACCTGATGGCGAGGGCCCCGGACGGCTATACGCTCATGGCGACCGACCTTGCCACCTTCAGCATCAACCCGTACATGTACCGGTCGCTGCCCTACGAGGACAAGGACTTCACGTTCGTTTCACTCACGGCGCGGGCGCCCCTCTTCCTCGCGTTGAACCCGTCGATCCCGGCGGCGAACTTTCCGCAGTTCGTGGCGCTCGCCCGGGCGAACCCCGGCAAGTATTCGTACGGCTCCTCGGGGATCGGAAGCATCATGCAACTCGTGATGGAGTCGGTGAAGGCCACGCTCGGCATCGACGTCCTGCACGTGCCCTACAAGGGGACGGGGCAATCGGTGCCCGCGGCGGTGTCGAACCAGGTCTCGCTCGTGGTCTCCGCCTACCCGTCGCTGCAGGGTTTCGCGAAGGAGGGAAAGCTCCGGCTGATCGCGGTGACCACGGCGCGGCGTTCGGCTCTCGCCCCGGACGTGGCGCCCATCGCCGATAGCGAGATTCCGGGCTTCGACCTCGCTCCCTATATCGGCATCACCGGTCCCGCCGGCATGCCGGCCGCGGTGGTGGGCAAGATTGCCGGCGACGTCGCCGAAATCCTGAAGGACCCGCCCACCCTCGAGCGGCTGAGGGTCGTGGGCATCGACCCCTTGGGCGGCGGCCCGCGCGAATTCGCCGACGCTCTCGCCGTCGACAAGGCGAAGGTCGCGAAGATCGTGCAGCAGGCCGGCATCAAGCCGGAGTAGGGGGCCGTGCCGGCGCAGATTCGGGGCCTGCTCATGTGCGGCGGGATCGCCTCGCGATTCGGCTCCGACAAGCTCTGCGCGGTTCTCGATGGCGAGCCGCTCGTCGCGCACAGCGTGCGCAATCTCCTCGCGGGCCTGGGAAACGCGCTCGCCGTGATCCCGCCCGGCGCCGAGCGGCTGCATGGCATCCTCGACACCGCGGGCTGCGAGATCCTGGAGACGATCGATTGCGCACGCGGGCTCGGTTCGAGCATCGCGGCGGGGGTCGCGGCGAACGCGAGCGCCGACGGATGGATCGTCGCCCTCGGGGACATGCCGCGCATCCGCCCGCTCACCATCGCGGCCGTGGCGGCGAGGCTCGAGAAGGGCGCGCACATCGCGGCCCCGATCCTGGGCGCCGTGCGCGGGCATCCGGTGGGATTCGGCCGCACGCTCAAGGCCGCGCTACTTGCGCTGGACGCAGACGACGGCGCGAAGGTCCTGCTGCAACGCCATCGCGACCTGCTTGAAACCTTTATCGTGGACGATCCGGGCGTGACGATGGACGTGGACGTGCCGGACGACCTGAAGAGGATGCGAGGCGCGAGAACCGACACGTGAGGCGCGGGGCACAAGGCGCGAAGGAGGAAGCGATGCTGCAACTGAGGCCGGGATGCGAGTGCTGCGACAGGGATCTGCCGGCGGATTCCACGCAAGCGTTCATCTGCACATTCGAATGCACGTTCTGCTTCGATTGCGTGCAGGCCATGAAGGGCGTCTGTCCCAACTGCGGTGGCGAGCTCTTGCGCAGGCCGCGGCGGCCCGTGGACAAGCTTTCGGGGCATCCGCCCTCGGCCCAGCGCATCTTCAAGCCGGAGGGCTGCAAGCCCTAGGGTTCCTCGCGTCCCGCCTCTCACGCCCGCCTTCCGCCTGAACCCGCGCGCGTGCGCCCGGTCAGAGGCCCATGCGCCCCAACGACGAGAACGGCAAGCTTCCGCTCAAAGAGCGTCCCTTCCGCGTCCTGATCGTCTCCGGGTCCAATCGCCGCCAGTACAACTGCCCCGGCGTCGACTCCAAGTCGCGAATGCTGATGCTGCGCATGGCCGACCGGCTTCCCCAGGACTGGGAGATCGACTACGAGGATCTCGGCAACGTCTACGCGCGGGAGAAGATCCAGGGCTGCAACGCGTGCGTGTCCACGTCGATGGCCCTGTGCTGCTGGCCGTGCAACTGCTACGAGCGCGGCAACCAGGACGAGCCCGACCTCATGTGGAACCTCGACATGTACTCGCGCGTGGACCTTGCCGACGCCTGGGCCATCGTGGGCCCGGTCAACTGGTACGCCCCCTCGTCGAACCTGAAGCTCATGTTCGACCGCCTCGTCTGCTGCAACGGCGGCAACCCGCGCGAAGCGCTGATCCAGCACAAGAATCCCGAGCTCGCCATGGCGCTCGAGCACAAGCCCGAGTGGAAGGAGCTCGGGCTGAATCACCTCGAGGGACGCACGTGCGGCTTCTTCATCCATGGCGACCATGCGATGGACGAGCGAAATCCCGACATGCGCCCGATCTACCTCAAGCACCCACAATACTTCGATCCCTCGCAGGAGCCGTCCGGGCGCCGCGAAGGCTACGAAGGGCTGGTGTGGCAGTGCCGCTTCAGCGGCGTCGAGGTGCCCGACGCGCTGTGGCGCTACGAGCGCTTCGGGGCGGGACGCAAGTACAGCGACAACCAGGCCGAAGACATGGCGCGGGACGAGGATTTCCTTTCGCGCTTCGACGCGTGGACCGACGAATTCACCGCGTTCGTGCGCGCCAAGGGCAAGGTGCCGCCGGGAAAGTACCGTGCTTACGGATACCAGCCGCCGAAGCATCGCTGGGCGGACGCGAAGCTCTGGTGGCGCGACCGGCGCATGCGCCTGGGCTTCCCCGCGCAGGGGACGTCGCCGGAGAAGCAGCGCGACCTCGGCCTGAATCGCGACGACACCATCGACCCGAAGAAGGGCGAGGGCGGCAAGCTGCGGCGCTGACTACCTTGGGGTGAATTGCCCGGTGCGCGGATCGATGTAGCCGCTGGGCGTTTCCGTCAGCACGTGGCCGTTGCGCGGATCGACGGCCGCTCCATTCGGGGCGGGCGCCGCGGCCTTGCCCGTGGGCGTGACGATGGTCCGCGGAGGTTGCGTCACATCCACGTGCGCCATGGGCGGCGACGAGATCGCCGGGTTCACCGCGGGCTTCACGATGGGCGCGAGGGGCTCCACCGCCGCGCGCGCGGGATTCGCGGGCTTGTCGCCGGGCGTGGCGCCCGGTGCCTGGCCGGCGGGGCTCTTCAGCAGGTTCGCGAGCTCCTCGCGCGCGCCCTGGCGCTCGGCCGCGGTGGATTTCGGATCGTTGATGACGTGGTGCAGCTCCTGCGTGCGCACCTCGAAGGGCGATTGCGGCGCCGCGTCCTCGGCGAGCGCGGCGGTTGCGAAAAGCGCAACGCCGGCCGCCATCGCGCGCGCGGCCCTCATCCGAGCCTGCGCGGCGGATACTTCTCGCCGGCTTCGATCCTCACCTTGAGGATGTTCTGCTTCGGCGGAAGCGGGCACGTCGTGAACTCGCTGAAGGCGCACGGCGGGTTGTAGGCGCGGTTCAGGTCGAGGATGAAGGGCGTGCCCGGCGTGGGGAACTCGTCCACGTAGAGAAAACGCCCGCTTGCGTAAGTCGTCTCCCCGGCGGTCTGGTCGCGGAAGATGAGGAACATGCCGTGGTCCTCCTCGAGCGCATCGAGCCGGTAGGGCCGCCCGTCGATCTCGAACTCCACGTAGCCGGGCGAGGTCTCGTCGCTCACCTCGTCGATCACGTTCGCGACCGGGATCTTCTTCGGGGGATCGTAGAGCACGTATTTCGCATGCACCCGATAGCGGTCGTCCACGTCGTACCAGACGCGGGCGCCGAAGCCCGCGCGCACCTCGCTCCGGTTGTCCGCGAGCCGCAGCACCGTCTTGCCGTTCACCGCGATGAAATGAAAGCAGGCGCGCGGGCCCACGCAGACCCAGTCGCGATTCTCGGGATCGGTGCCCATCTCGCGCTCGGTGTATTCGGCGTCGCCCTTCCTCATCCGCAGCCCCTCGACCATCTTCACCCGCACGGTCCCGTCGAGATCGACGAAGACCGAGCCCATGCCCGCGGAGCCCAGGCCCTTCGGGAAGACGACGTCGTTGCCGGGGCCCGTGCCGAACATGTTCTCGCCGGGTTTGAGCACATAGCGGCCGGCGAGCGTGAGCCAGCCGTTGTCGCGGCGCAGGCCCTGCTCGGCTTGCGCGCGCCAGTCCTGCACCGACTTGCGGTATGCGGGATCGGACGCCGGCTCCGCGGCGCCGGCCGCGAGTCCGATCGAGACCAGGACGAAAAGAAGCATCCTCATGCGATTCATTCTATTCCTTCCAACGTCTCCAGCACGCGCCGCGGCTCGATCTGCACCAGGCAATTCAAGTGGCCCAGCGGGCACTCGCGCGCGAAGCACGGGCTGCACGAAAGGCGCAGCGTGATCACGCGGGCCTTCGCGGAAAGCGGCGGCGTGAATTGCGGCGACGACGAGCCGAAGAGCGAGGCCATGGGCCGGTCGAGCGCGGCGGCCACGTGCATGAGGCCGGAATCGTTGCTCACCACGCTTGAGGCGAGCGACATGAGGTCGATGGCTTCATCGAGCGTGGTCTTGCCCGCCAGGTCCACGCACGAGCCGCCCGAGAGCGCCTGGATCTCGGCGGCGATGGGCGCGTCTTTCGCCGAGCCCAGGAGCCACACCTGGTCGCCACGCGCGGCGAGCGCCTTGGCGAGATCCGCGAAATGGCGCGCGGGCCAACGCTTGGCGGGGCCGTACTCGGCGCCGGGCGCGAAGACGGCGATCGGTTTCGCCGTGGCGAGCCCCAGGCGCGCGAGTGTGGCGGCACGGTTGCCTTCGTCGACGGCAAGGCGAGGCTGCGGAAGCGGGCGCGCGAGGGGCTCGCCTTTGGGCTGGGCGAGGCCGGCATATCGCTCGACGATGAGCGGCAGCGCCCGCCTGTCGAGCGGGCGCAGGTCGTTCAGGAGCCCGAAGCGCATCTCGCCGCGATAACCGGTGCGCACGGGAATGCCCGCGTGCCAGGCAATGAGCGCGGACTTCATCGTATTGGGAAGCACCACCGCGTGGTCGTAGGCGGGAAGCGCCTTGGCGAAGCGCCGCCGCGCGGCCAGTCGAAGCTCGCCGTGCCCGAAGGGAAGGGCGACGGTGCTCGCGACCTGCGGCATGCGCGCATAAATGGGCAGCACCCAGGGGGGCGCCAGCACATCGATGGATCCCCCGGGATCGCGCGCCTTCAGCCGTGCGATGAGCGGATGCGACAGCACCGCGTCGCCGATCCACGAAGGACCGACGACGAGGGTGCGCATGCTAATGGCCCGCGGGCAGGTCGCCGGTCAACCGGTACAGCGTCCCGCAGTAGGGGCACCGCGCTTCCCGCGTAGCCTCGATCGGCAGGAAGACGCGCGGATGCGTGTTCCACAGCTTCTGCGACGGCAGGGGGCAGTGCAGCGGAAGATTCGCGGCCGTCACGTCCACGAACTTCTGGTCAAGCTCGGACGGCAGCGACATTCGCGGTCTCGACCGGGGTGAGCCAATGGAGGTACTTGCGGTTACGCCCATGCACGATGTCGAAGAAGGCCGACTGGATCTTTTCGGTGATGGGCCCGCGCGAGCCTGCACCGATCGTGCGGCGGTCGAGCTCGCGGATCGGCGTGACTTCCGCCGCGGTGCCGGTGAAGAACGCCTCGTCGGCGATGTAGATGTCGTCCCGCGTGAGGCGGGTCTTCTCCACGGCGATGCCCAGGTCCGTGCAGATGGACTGGACGCTTCGCCACGTGATGCCGTTCAGCGCCGTGGTGAGCTGCGGGGTGTACACGCGCCCGTCCTTCACCACGAAGATGTTCTCGCCCGCGCCCTCGGCCACGAAGCCGTCGGTATCGAGCAGCAGGCCCTCGTCGTAGCCGTCGCCGGTGGCCTCGAGGTTGGCGAGGATCGAGTTGGCGTAGGTCGTCGCGACCTTGGCGCGCGCCATGGTCACGTTCACGTGATGGCGCGCGAAAGACGACGTCTTCACGCGGATGCCTCGCTTCAGGCCGTCCTCGCCGAGGTAGGCGCCCCACGGCCACGCGCCGATCGCCACGTGCACCTTGGCGCCCACGGGCGACACGCCCATCTTCTCCGAGCCGTAGAAGGCGAGCGGCCTGAGATAACAGCTCTCCAGCTGGTTCGCGCGCACCACCTCGCGCTGCGCTTCCATCACCTGCTCCCGGGTGTAGGGCATCTCCATCATGTAGATCTTGGCCGAGTCGAACATCCGGTCGGTATGCTCCTTCAGGCGGAAGATCGCGGTGCCGACCTCGGTCTTGTAGGCGCGCACGCCCTCGAAGACGGACAGGCCGTAGTGAAGCGAGTGGGTGAGCACGTGCGTAGTGGCATCGCGCCATGGCACGAGCTTGCCGTCGTACCAGATGAAGCCGTCACGGTCGGACATCGACATGGGGCGCCCGGAATAGGGGGGATAGGCCTCCGATTTTAGCCGAATCGACCACCCGGAGTCGCTGTGCCATAATCATTCGCATTGCTGCGGTACGACAATAAGCCGCGAAACGACGGAATGCAGGACTTACAAGGGGAACCCTCGCTTCGTCCGGCGCCGGCCGCATCACCGCGGTCCGGCCAGCCGGTGCTCGCTCCGGAGGAAAAGCTCTCCGGAGACATGCTGATGCTCACCACGGGCTTCATGATGTGCGCGGCCGCGCTCTGGCTCGCCGTCTACTGGAGCATGGGCTATCAGTACTCCACCGCGATCCCACTCGTCTTCCAGGGCCTGTCGGTCATCACCATCGGCCTCTGGTGGAAGCTGCGGCGCCTCTACATCTTCGCGGTGATCCAGCTGGGGCTGATCCTCTTCACGCCCTTCGCGATGCAGTGGTCGATCGGGAACTTCGTGACCGCCTCGGGGGTGAGCCTGTGGGGCCTCATGGCTCCGGTGGGCGCGGTCACGGTGCTGGGCACCCGCCAGTCGATGCCGTGGTTCTTCGCGTGGCTCTTCATGACCGTGATGGCCGGCTTCTTCGACTTCATGATCACCGGCGTCGTGACGAGGATCGACCTGCAGACGGTCGCGGTCTTCTTCGTGCTCAACTTCGCGGCGATCTCGGTGATGATCTATTCGCTGCTCTGGTACTTCGCCTCCGAGAAGCAGAAGCTTCGCACCCAGGTCGACGCGCAGCACCTGGAAATCCTGCTCGAGAAGGAAAGGAGCGAGAAGCTCCTGCTCAACGTGCTCCCGCCGGCCATCGCCGAGCGCCTGAAGCGAAACGAGGTCAACATCGCCCAGGGCCACGCGGACGTGACCGTGATGTTCGCCGACATCGTGGGCTTCACGCGCATGACCGAGGAGCTCTCTCCGGTGGAGACGGTGAAGATCCTGAACGACGTGTTCTCGATCTTCGACGACATCGCCGACAAGCACCGGGTCGAGAAGATCAAGACGATCGGGGACGCGTACATGGCGTGCGCGGGCCTCGATACCGGCGCGCAGATCCACTACGCCGACGCGGTGGCCAACATGGCCCTCGAGATGATCGCCCGCGTGGAGGAGTATCGCAAGCGCACCGGGGAGCGCGTGCAGATCCGCATCGGCATCGGCACCGGGCCGGTGGTCGCCGGAGTGATCGGCAAGAAGAAGTTCATCTACGATATGTGGGGCGACACGGTGAACGTGGCCTTCCGCCTCGCCGCCGACGCCGCCGCCGAGACGGTGCAGGTGGATCTCACGACGCACCGGCGCCTGCACAACCGGTTCCGCTTCAACGCCGGCCGGGAGCTCGAGATCAAGGGCAAGGGGCGCATGCAGGTCTTCCAGCTCGCCGCCGTGCTGGAACGCTCGGCCACCGCGGCCTAGGCCCCGAACACTTCCTTCCAGAGCCGCTTCACCGCTTCGCGCTCGGCCGCGAGCTCGCCTTCGGCGAGCATCACCGTCTCCTCGTCGTCGAGCGCCGCCTGGTGCAGGCGCCGTCGCATGGCGAGGTACGCCTCGGCGGCGAGCGCGGCGATCGCGTTGTCGATCAGACCCGCCTCGCCCGCCCGCTTGAGCAGCCTGTGGTTGCCCTTGTCCTCGCGCAGCTCGGGGTGCTTCAGCCCTTCGGCGAGGACGATCGCCTGCACGGCGAATTCCAGGTCGATCACGCCGCCGGCGATGTGCTTCAGGTCGTTGCCGCGCCCGCGCTGCTCGGCACGCATCTTCGCGCGCATCGCGACGATGTCGGCGAGGACCCTCGCGCGATCGCGCGGCTGCGCGAGGATCTCGTCGCGCACGGCCTCGAAGCGCGCGCCCAACGCGGCATCGCCTGCGACGAAGCGCGTGCGCGTGAGCGCCTGGTGTTCCCAGGTCCATGCGCGCCGCAGCTGGTAGTCGCGAAAGGCCGCGAGCGAGCTCACCAGGAGTCCGGAGGCGCCGTCGGGGCGCAGCCTCAGGTCCGTCTCGTAGAGCACGCCGGCCGCCGTATGGCTGGTGAGCCAGGAGGAGACCCGCTGCGCGAGCCGCGCCAGCGGGTCGGGTGCAGGCGCGCGCGCCTCGTCGTAGATGAATACGATGTCCAGATCGGAGGCGTAGCCCAGCTCCTTGCCGCCCAATTTCCCATAGCCGACGATGCAGAAGCCCGGCACGGCCGGCAAGGCGCCGTCGCCCTCGCGTCGACCCAGCCCGAGGTTCGCGGCCGCCGCGTCCAGCGTCACCTCCAGGATCGTGTCGGCCAGCGCCGAGAGCTCGTCGGACAGCGCCATCACTCCCAGCTCGCCTTCGAGGTCCGCGAGCGTGAGGCGAAGCACCTGGCGCTGCTTGTAATGGCGCAGGTGGTCGAGGAGCCGCTCGAGATCGTCCCCGAGCGCGGCGCATTCGCCTGCAAGCCCCTCGCGCTCGGCGCGCCAGTCGGTCCTGGTGAAGCTCGCGGCGGTGCGCGTGAGCTCGTCCAGCAGGATCGGGTGGCGGGCGAGGAGCCGCGTGGCCCACAGGCTCATCGCGGCCAGGTGCGCGGCGCGCTCGAGCACCACGGGGTACTCCGCGAGGAGCGCGTAGTACGCCTCGCGTCCGTCGATCGCTTCGACGATCGCGAGGAGGCCGGCCGCGGTCTTTTCGCCTCCGCCCTGCGCGGCGACCACCGAGACGATGCGCGGCAAGAGCTTCTCGGCACGTGCGCGGATGCGAGTCGAGAGCTTGCGATAGCGCGGCGAGCGAGTGAACTCGATCAAGCGGCGGGCGATCGCGCCGGCATCGTGAAGGCCCATGGCTTCCAGGTCCTCGGCGAGCCCTTCGGGATCGGGAGGCGCCTGCGGATCGAGCAGCCATGCCGCGAGCCGCGCGGAGTCCTTGGGCGCCTCGTGCGCCTCGAAGAGCTCGCCGAACGCGGCCTGCACGGTCTCGCGATGGCGATCGATCTCGGCCGCGAGCGCTCCCCAATCGGGAAAATCCATGGCCTCCGCGATGATCGCGCGGTGGCCATCGTCGCGCGGCAGTGCCTGGGTCTGCTGGTCGTCGTAGTACTGCAGGCGATGCTCGAGGCGGCGCAGGAATTCGTAGGCGGATCGCAGCCCCTCGGCGCGGCCCGGCTCGATCAGCTTGCGCGCGGCGAGCGCGGCGAGCGCGCCGCGCGTGGATGTCATGCGCAATCCGGGGTCGCGCCCGCCGCGCACCATCTGGATCAGCTGCACCGCGAACTCGATCTCGCGGATGCCGCCCGCCCCCACCTTGATGTCGTCGGCCTTGCGCCGGCGGATCGCCGTCTCGAAGATGCGCGCGTGCAGCTCGCGCAGCTGCTCGAGCATGCCGAAGTCGAGGTAGCGCCGGTACACGAAGGGCTCCACGAGCGCGGCGAGCGCTTCGCCCGGGCCGGCAACGGCGCGCGCCTTGAGCCACGCGTAGCGCTCCCACGGGCGCGCATGGCCGATGAAATATTCCTCGAGGAAGCCGAACGACGAGACGAGCGGCCCGCCGTCGCCGAAGGGGCGCAGGCGCATGTCCACGCGAAAGGCGATGCCGTCCCCGGTGATGTCCGAAAGGAGCGCGATCACCTCGCGGCCCGCGCGCGAGAAGCGCTCCGCGGCGCCCTCACCCGCCTCGTGGAGGAAGACCAGGTCCACGTCGGAGGAGACGTTCAGCTCCTCGCCGCCCAGCTTGCCCAGCGCCACCACGGCGAGGCCCGGGTCGCATGCACCGGCCGCGGCGCGGATGCACTCGTCGGCAAGCGCCGTCATGGTCGCGAACACCTCGTCCAGCGGGGCCATGCCGTTCAGGTCGCGGTGCGCGAGGCGCACCATCACGCGCTCGCGCAGCCACCGCAGTCGCCTGGCGAGCGGTTCGCGCTCCTCGGCCAGCGCGAAGCGCATCCCTGCGCGCGTGAACGGGGCCTCGCCGTGCGCCTCCAGCTCCGCGAGGAGCGCGGGGCGGGCCGCCACGCAGCGCGCCACGTACTGGGACAGCCGCAGCGTGCGTTCGAGGGCTTGCGCAGACATTTCAGGCGCTACAATATCGCATCCCCCACCGAAGGACCGCAGAATCAAGGCCTTGCCGCGTACCCTTTTTCGCCTCGTGAAGGGCATCGCGGCATTCGTGGTCGTGGCCTTCGCGCTCGTGGTGCTGTGGCTGCGCTACGTGACGCTTCCCAACATCGACGCGTACCGCGATCGCATCGTCCATTCCCTGTCGCAGTCGACGGGGATGCAGGTGAGCGCGCGCTCCCTCCAGGGCGGCTGGGAAGGATTGCGCCCCTACCTGTCCCTGGGCGGCTTCGCGATCAACGACAAATCCGGGCGCGTGGCGCTCGGCTTCGATCGGGCGCAGGTCACGCTCTCGTGGTGGTCGCTCTTCACGGGCCGAATCCATTTCAACGACGTCGAGTTCTATCGCCCGGCGCTGGCGCTGCGGCGCACGGCCGACGGGCGCATCTACCTGGGCGAGCTGCCGCTGAACGACCCGAACGCCCCGGACGACGGTGGGCAGTTCACCGCGTGGCTCCTGGACCAGCCGCGGCTCTACATCCACGACGCGACGCTCACCTGGCGCGACGAGGGCGCGCAGGCGCCCGAGATGCGCTTCGAAGCGGTGGAGATCGCGCTGCGCAAGCACCTGGGGCGCCATCACGCGGCGCTTACCGCGCACCCCCAGGGCGATGTCGCGAAAAGCATCGACCTGCGCGCCGACCTGAAGCTCGTGCGCGAAGGACCGCGCTGGATCCCCGACGGCGACCTGTACTTCGAGGCGCGCGACGCGGACCTCGCGCAGCTGCGCATGCATGCGCCCGTGCCCGAGACGCTGAAGAGCGGCGCCGGCAACCTGCGCGTCTGGGCCCGCGTGAACGCCCAGGGCGTGAACGAGGTGGTGGCCGACCTCGCCATGCGCGACGCCCGGGCGCAGCTCGCCACCGATGCCGCGCCGCTCGCGCTCGATTCCGTTTCGGGCCGCGCCACCTATCGCGTCGAGGCGGGCGGCTTCTCCTTCGCCACGCAGGGGTTGCGTTTCCGCATCGCCAATGGCCCCACCGCCCAGCTCGGCAGCTTCTCGCTTTCGCGCCAGGGTGCCGCGGGGGGGCGCGAGCGCATGGATGTGCGCGCCGACGGCATCGACTTGAAGATCGCCGATGCGTTGATCGACTACTTCCCGGTGCCACGCGACGTGAAGCAGCAGATGCAGCGCCTGGCGCCGCGGGGGCGCATCGTCGATGCGAGCCTCGCCTGGGACGCGGCGCAGCCCTCGCGCGAGTATTCCGTGAAAGGCCGCTTCGAGAACCTCGGCGTGAACGCGGTCGACAATTTTCCCGGTGCCTGGGGCGTGAGCGGCTCCATCGACGGCTCGCAGGCCGGTGGGCATATCGAGATCGATGCGGCGAACGGCGGCTTCGAGGCCGCGCGCATCTTCCGGGCGCCACTCGCCTTCGACCGCCTGCAGGCCAAGGCCACCTGGCGCTACGAGGGGCCCGCGCTCGAGGTGAACGTCGCCGAGGCGCACTTCGCGAACGCGGACGCCGAGGGCAGCGTCTCCGGCACTTGGCGGGCATTGCCCGAAGCGAAGAACCGCTCGCCCGGCTACGTGGACCTCAAGGGGACGTTCACGCGTGCCGACGTGCGCAAGCTCGGGAGCTACCTGCCCAACAACATCGACCCCGTGCGCAACTGGCTGGACCGCGCGATCCTCGCGGGCTCGAGCCCGCATGCCGACTTCGAGCTGCACGGCGACCTCTGGTACTTCCCATGGGGCGAGGGAACCGACGGTCATTTCCTCGTGACCGGCGAGGTGCGCGACGGCCAGCTCAAATACCATCCCGACTGGCCATCGGTCGATGCGGTGCAGGGCAAGTTCCGCTTCGAGAACCGCCGCCTGGAAGTCCACGCCGACCGTGCGCTCATCTTCGCGAGCCAGGCGACCAACGTGTCCGTGGTACTCGCCGACCTGCGAGCGAAGCCTCCGGTGATCACGATCGACGGCGACGTGGACACCACCGGGGCCGACACCGTGCGGTTCCTGCGCGAGTCGCCGCTCGTGAACGGCCCGGGCGCCTTCACCAAGTCGGTCGCGATCGAGGGGCCCGGGAAGCTGAAGCTCCAGCTCGTCTATCCGCTCTCCGGGTCGAACGTGCGGGTCACCGGCGACTACGTCTTCGCCGGCGCCACCGCGACGGTGGGCAAGTCGCTTTCCATGCGCGACGTACGCGGCCACCTCGGGTTCACCGAGAAGGGCGTGCGCGCACCGAGCCTCACGGGGTCCCTGTTCAACGAGCCGGCGACGCTTGCGGTGGCGACGCAGTCCGACGGCCAGGTGGTGACGGAGCTCCAGGGGCGCATCTCGCCGGAGGCGATGCGCGACTATGTTCCGGAGCCGATCGTCGCCCGCCTCGCAGGCGCCACGGCATGGCAGGCACGCCTTACTTCGGGGAAGCAGGCCCAGCTCGTGGTCACCTCCGATCTCGTGGGCCTCGCCTCGACGCTGCCCGAGCCCTTCTCCAAGGCCGAGGGTGAGGCGCGCGGCGCGAGCCTCACGATGGCGAAGCTGGGCGAGGAGGCCGAGGTCACGACCTTTAACTTCGGCAACGGCGTGCAGGGCCGCTTCACCCGCAGCAACGACCAGCGCTACGACGTGGCGCTCAAGTTCGGCGGGCCGGTGGCCGACGAGCCGGTGAAGGACGGCCTGTGGCTCTATGGTGCGCTCGACTATGCGGATCTCGACGCGTGGCAGTCGCTCTTCCCGGGATCGCACGGCGAGGAAGGCGCGAGCCCGCAGGAAGAGTCGGGCCTCGTGCTGCGGGGCATCGACTTGAAGCTCGGGCGCACACGCTATTGGGGACGCGAGTTTCGGGAGATGAGCGCGAAGCTGGAGCGCGACGGCTCGCGCTGGAGCGGTCGGCTCGAAAGCCCGCGCATCGCGGGCGACGTGCAATGGGTCTGGGGTGGAAAGGGGCGCCTCACGGCGAAGCTCGAGCGTCTCGCGATCGGTGACCCCGCACCGGGGGCCACCGCGGCACCCGAGGCGGCCAAGCCCGCCCCCGCCGACCTTCCCTCGCTCGACATCACGGTGCAGCGTTTCGAGTTCAAGGACCATTGGCTGGGAGCCCTCGACCTCAAGGCCGAGCCCGACGGCGACGATTGGCGCATCGACAAGCTCGACATCGCGACCGGCCATGCGACGCTGCACTCGTCCGGGCGCTGGCGCCGCGCGGGCGGCGAGCCCGTCACAACGCTCAAGGTGAACCTCGACGCGCAGAACCTGAACGCGCTCATGGGTCAATTCGGCTATGGCGACTACCTGAAGCGGGGCACCGGCAAGCTGTCGGGCCAGCTCGCCTGGCCGGGCTATCCCTACGATTTCGCGCTCGCCAACCTCGCGGGCGCCTTCAAGGTCGAGGCGTCGAAGGGGCAGTTCGCGAAGATCGAGCCGGGCGCGGGCAAGCTGCTGGGACTCCTCTCGCTGCAGTCGCTGCCGCAGCGAGCGCTCTTCGATTTCCGCGACGTCTTCAGCGCCGGATTTGCCTTCGACCGGATCGAGGGTGACGTGAAGCTCGCCCGCGGCGTCCTCGTGACCGAAGGCTTCGAGATCGTCGGCCCTTCCGCCTTCGTGAGCATGGCGGGCGAGGTGTCGCTGCCGCTGGAAACGCAGAACCTCACCCTGCACGTCGTGCCCGAGGTGGGCGAGGGCCTCGCGCTCGCCGCGACCGTCATCGGGACGCCGGTGCTGGGGCTCTCGACGCTGCTGGTCACCAAGCTCCTCAAGAATCCCCTGGGCAAGGTGGTGGCTTACGAGTACCAGGTGACGGGGTCGTGGGATAATCCCCAGGTGGTGCGGCTCTCCGCGCCTCCGCCCCAGGCGGCCGCGAATTCGCCGCCGGAGCCCGCCCGTAGCCAGCCGCAATGATCATCACCAAGACCACCACGCCCGACGCGCTGCGCGAGACGATGTCGACGACGCAGTCGATGTTCCGCGTGGCCGCCATCCAGATGGCCTCGGGGCCGCACGTGGCGGCGAACCTCCAGGAAGCCGGGCGCCTCATCGAGCTCGCGGCCGCCACCGGGGCGCGCATCGTCGCGCTGCCCGAGTACTTCGCGATCATGGGCATGAAGGAGACGGACAAGGTCGCGGCGCGCGAGCGCGACGGCGCGGGGCCCATCCAGCAGTTCCTCTCGGAGCAGGCGAAGCGCCACCGCATCTGGATCGTCGGCGGGTCGGTCCCGATGGAAGCTTCCACGCCCGAGAAGGTGCGCAACTCGTGCCTCGTCTACAACCAGGAAGGCGTGCGGGTCGGCCGCTACGACAAGATCCACCTTTTCGGCTTCGAGATGGGCCCGGAGCGCTATACCGAGGAGCGCACCATCGAGCCGGGAAAAGCCGTGTGCACGCTCGATTCGCCCTACGGCAAGCTCGGGATCTCGGTGTGCTACGACCTCCGTTTCCCGGAGCTCTACCGGGCCATGGGCGACGTGGACCTGATTTTGGTGCCATCGGCCTTCACCGAGACAACCGGCAAGGCGCACTGGGACACGTTGATCCGCGCCCGGGCCATCGAGAACCTGGCCTACGTGATCGCGCCGGCCCAGGGGGGCTACCACGTGAACGGCCGCGAGACGCACGGGCACACGATGATCGTGGATCCCTGGGGCGTGGTGCTGGACCGTTTGCCGCGAGGGAGTGGGGTTGTCGTTGCCGGTGTTAACCCCACGTACCAGGCAAAGATTCGCCGCTCCCTCCCGGCGCTCACGCACAAGACGGTGCGCCAATGGTAAGGAAATTACCCACAGATGAACGAAGATGAGCGCAGATAGACACCATTCGACGCTGGATATCGCCAAGGCAACGCTGCTCGTGCCCTTCGGGATGGACGAGGCTGCGACGGGGAAGGTGTTCGGCACGATCCTCGCGCACAAGGCCGACGATGCGGACCTGTACTTCCAGTACAACCGCTCCGAGAGCTGGGCGCTCGAGGAGGGCGAGGTCAAGTCGGGGAGCTACTCGATCGACCAGGGCGTGGGCGTGCGCGTGGTGGCGGGCGAGAAAACCGCATTCGCATACGCGGACGACATCAACCCCGAATCGCTCGAAGCGGCGGCCAAGGTCACGCGGGCGATCGCCTCCGACGGGGGCAGCCGCCAGCCCGGCCGCGCGCTGGTGCGGGCAGGGCACTCGCTCTACGCGCCCATCGACCCGGTGGCGCAATTCGACGACGCCGCCAAGGTGAAGATCCTGGAGAGGCTGGAGCGCCATGCGCGGGCGGCCGATCCTCGCGTGAAGCAGGTCATGGGACGCCTCTCGGCCGAATACGACGTGGTGCTGGTCGCGCGCGCCGACGGCGGGCTCGCCGCGGACGTGCGCCCGTTGGTGCACCTTTCCGTCACCGTGATCGTCGAGCAGAACGGGCGGCGCGAGCAGGGCCACCAGGGCGCGGGCGGGCGCTCCGGCTACGCGTTCTATACCGACGAGCTGCTGGAGAATCTCGCCCAGGACACGGTGCGCCAGGCGCTCGTGAACCTCGATTCGCGTCCGGCGCCGGCCGGCGTGATGAGCGTGGTGCTGGGCCCGGGCTGGCCGGGCGTGCTGCTGCACGAGGCGATCGGCCACGGCCTCGAGGGGGACTTCAATCGCAAGGGCACTTCCGCCTTCAGCGGGCGGGTCGGCGAGCGCGTGGGCGCGCCCGGCGTCACGGTGATCGACGACGGCACCCTTCCCGGGCGCCGCGGCTCGCTCTCGGTGGACGACGAAGGGCATCCCACCACGCGCAGCGTGCTGATCGAGGACGGCATCCTGCGCGGCTATCTCCAGGACCGCCTGAATGCCCGGCTGATGGGCGTCGCGCCCACCGGCAACGGGCGGCGCGAGTCGTACGCGGCGATGCCGATGCCGCGCATGACCAACACGTTCATGCTGGGCGGCGACAAGGACCCCGGCGAGATCGTCGCCTCGCTCGATCGCGGGCTCTACGCCGTGAATTTCGGCGGCGGCGAAGTGGACATCACCAACGGCAAGTTCGTGTTCTCGGCCTCCGAGGCCTACTGGGTCGAGAACGGGAAGATCCAGTACCCCGTGAAGGGCGCGACGCTGATCGGCAACGGCCCCGACGCGCTCACCCGCGTGTCGCTGATCGGCAACGACATGTGCCTGGACCCGGGAGTCGGCATGTGCGGAAAGGACGGCCAGTCGGTGCCGGTCGGCGTGGGGCAGCCCACCATCCGCATCGAGGGCCTCACGGTGGGCGGCACCGCGTAAGTTCCGGCCGGGCGAATCCGACCCATGGTCACCCGCGTATATCGAGCATGGACATGACCCGCAGAAAATTCACCGCAATCCTGGCTGGGCTCTTCGCGGCGCATCGCGTCGCGACGGCGGCCGGCATCCCCAACAACGCCGCGCCCGTGCAGAAGCTGCAACTCTCCGACGAGGAGTGGAAGAAGCGGCTGGCACCCGAGGCTTACGCCGTTCTTCGCCACGAGGCCACCGAGCGCGCCGGCACGAGCCCTTTGAACGGCGAGCACCGCAAGGGCACGTTCGTGTGCGCCGGTTGCGAGCTGCCCCTCTTCGACTCGTCGGCGAAGTTCGAGAGCGGCACCGGCTGGCCCAGCTTCTTCAGCTATATCCCGGGCCACCTCGAGACCAAGAGCGACTTCAAGCTGATCCTGCCGCGTACCGCGTACCAATGCGCCCGCTGCGACGGCCACCAGGGACACGTCTTCGACGACGGCCCGAGGCCTACCGGCAAGCGCTACTGCAACAACGGCGTGGCGCTCAAGTTCGTTCCGGCTTGAGGTCCGCGGGGATGACTCAATCGATCCGTCCTTCCAGCTTCGCCTTCTTGTCTCTCGCGGTCCACATCCAGCAGTAGTCCTCGCCGCTCTTCGCCGCGAAGGTGCCGCCGTCACCGCGCATCGCCGAGCGCTTCACGGGGTAGAAGACCTCGGGCTCGTGGTGGTAGTGGATGTTGAAATCCACCGCGACATCGCTTTTCCACGAGTAGCTGCGCTTCTCGCCCTGGTCCACGTGCAGGCATTCCTCGTGCATCGCTCCGGGCTCCAGATCGACCTTGAACGACTTGGTGTCGTTGGCGTGCGCGACGAGCGCGAGGGCCGAGCAGGCGGCGGCGAGCAGGCGATCCATGGGCGGTTATGCTAGCATTCGGTCATGAATCGCCCTTCGGCATATCTCTTCTGGTCCTTCCATCTCACGCCGCAGGCGGTTGAGAGGATCTGAGCCGGAAGAAGCGCCCGAATCCACGAAAAACCGCCAGCCGAAAACTGGCGGTTTTTTTTTAGGCCCCATGACCCACTACCGCACCGACGACGTCCGGATCGAGCAGGGAGACGAGCTCCTCGCCCCCATGCAGGTGATGCGCGAGCTGCCGGGCACCGAGAAGAGCGAGCAGTCGACCTTCGAGGGCCGCAAGGCGGTGCACGGCATCCTGCAAGGCGCGGACGACCGGCTGCTCGTCGTGGTGGGCCCCTGCTCGATCCACGACTACGCCGCCGCGCTCGACTACGCGAGGCGGCTGAAGGGCGAGCGCGACCGCCATTCGCGCGAGCTCGCGGTCGTGATGCGCGTCTACTTCGAGAAGCCGCGCACCACCGTGGGCTGGAAGGGCTTCATCAACGATCCGAAGCTGGACGGCAGCTTCGACATCAACGAGGGGATACGGCTCGCGAGGAAGCTCCTGCTGGAGATCGACGAAATCGGCGTCCCCTGCGGAACGGAGTTCCTGGACCTCATCTCGCCGCAGTACATCGCGGACCTCATCGCGTGGGGCGCGATCGGCGCCCGCACGACCGAATCTCAATCCCACCGCCAGCTCGCCTCCGGCCTTTCGTGCCCGGTCGGGTTCAAGAACGGCACCGACGGCAGCATCCGGATCGCGGTGGACGCCATCAAGGCGGCCGGCGCGCGGCATCATTTCATCTCGGTCACGAAATCCGGCCACGTCGCGGTCTTCAAGACCGCCGGCAACGAGGATTGCCATGTGATCCTGCGTGGCGGAAAGGCGCCCAACTACGACGCCGCGAGCGTGGAGGCCGCCTGCAAGGATCTCGCCGCCGCGGGCCTCGCGCAGCGCGTGATGGTGGACTTCTCCCACGCCAACTCGTCGAAGGACTATCGCCGGCAGCGGGACGTCGCCGCCGACGTCGCGAGGCAGCTCGCCGCCGGCGAGCGGCGCATCGTGGGCGTGATGGCCGAGAGCCACATCAACGCGGGGCGCCAGGACCTCGATCCCGGCAAGCCGCTCGACTACGGCGTGTCGATCACCGATGCGTGCCTGGGCTGGGAAGACACCGTGAAGCTGCTCGAGATGCTCGCCGAAGCCGTGAGGCAGCGCCGCGCGGCCGTGGAGGAATGACATGAAGCCGGACAAGAACCCCATGCCCGTCGTGGGCCGCACCGACGACCTGCGCATTTCCGCGGTGCGCGCGCTCATCGCGCCGCAACTGCTCCTGGAAGAGTTGCCGGTGGATGCGCCCGCGCTCGCGACCGTGACGAGCGCCCGCCAGACGGTGCACCGGATCCTCCACGGGGCCGACGATCGCCTCCTCGCGGTGGTGGGGCCGTGCTCGATCCATGACGCGGGCGCCGCGCTCGAATACGCCGCGCGCCTTCGCGAAACGGCCGAGCGCCACGCCCACGATCTCTTCATCGTGATGCGCGTGTACTTCGAGAAGCCACGCACGACCGTGGGGTGGAAGGGCTTCATCAACGACCCGCGCCTGGACGGAAGCTTCGCGATCAACGAGGGGCTGCGGCAGGCGAGGAGGCTCCTCCTGGACATCAACCGCTCCGGCGTCCCGTGCGGCACCGAGTTCCTCGACCTCCTCTCGCCGCAATACATCTCGGACCTCATCGCATGGGGCGCCATCGGCGCCCGCACGACCGAATCGCAGACGCACCGCCAGCTCGCTTCGGGCCTTTCCTGCCCGGTCGGATTCAAGAACGGCACCGATGGATCCATCCGCGTCGCCGTGGATGCGCTGCGCGCCGCGGCCGCACCCCATGCCTTCATGGGAATGACCAAGACCGGCCAGGCGGCGATCTTCGAGACCGTGGGCAACGAGGACTGCCACGTGATCCTGCGCGGCGGGAAGAAGCCGAACTACGATGCCGCGAGCGTCGAGGCGGCCGCGCACGAGCTCGCGGGCGCGGGCCTCGCGCCCCACCTCATGATCGACTTCTCGCACGCGAACGCCTCGAAGCAATACCAGAAGCAGGTGGAGGTGGGCGCGGACGTGGCGGGGCAGGTCGCGAAGGGCGACGAGCGCATCGTCGGCGTGATGGTGGAGAGCCACCTGAATGCCGGGCGCCAGGACCTGGTGCCCGGCCAGGCGCTCGCCTACGGCGTATCCATCACGGATCCCTGCCTCGGATGGGACGACACGGCGGCGTTGCTGCAGGGTCTCGCCGAGGCGGTCAAGCAAAGGCGCCTCGCCAATGAGTAAGGCCGACGAATTCAGGATCCTCGGGCGCCGTCCGGGCAACGACGAGTCGATCCGCTTCACGTATCGCGGCGTCACGTTCGACCAGGAGTGCTTCCACGTCGTGGCGGGGTTGAACGCGGTCGACACGCGCGAGTACACGGAGGCCACGTTCAAGGCGCTGAAGGAGGCCGGCCAGGTTTGCGCGCGCATGGGCGCCTACAAGCCGCGCACGAGCCCGTATTCCTTCCAGGGCTACGGCAAGCAGTGCCTGCCGTACGTGTTCGAGCTGGCGGGCAAGTACGGCATCCAGGTGATCTCGATGGAGGTCACGCGCGACGAGCACCTTGACGAGATCCGCGCGGCGCTTCGCGAGACGGGCGATCCGGCCGGGGTGATGCTGCAGATCGGTACCCGCAACACGCAGAACTTCGAGCTGCTGAAGACGGTCGGGAGCCAGCGCGACTTCCCGATCCTCCTGAAGCGCGGCTTCGGCATCACGCTGCACGAGTCGCTGCTCGCCGCCGAATACGTGGCCTCCGCCGGCAACCGCGACATCGCGTTCTGCCTGCGCGGGATGAAGACCCACTTCGGCGACCCGCACCGCAACCTCGTGGACTTCGCGCACATTCCCGTGGTGAAGCGCCTCACGCGCATGCCGGTGTGCGTCGATCCATCGCATTCCGTCGGCATACGCGCCGACGCGCCCGACGGGCTGCAGGACATCTTCCATGTCGCGGCGCAGGGCATCATCGCGGGCGCGAACCTCGTCCTCACCGACATCCATCCCGAGCCGCGCAAGGCGCTGGTCGATGCCGGGCAGGCGATCACGCTGGAAGAGCTGCCCCGCTTCCTCGAGGACTGCGCCATTTCACGCGAGGCTTACGTAAAGCGCACCAAACGCGGATGAGCGTTTGGCGACTGTGCTCATCCGTCTGCATCTGTGGTTTCGCGCTCGCTTGCGCCACCCGGTCCGCTGCTGCCGAAATTTCGCTGAAGGACGACCTCGGCCGTACCGTGAGGCTTGAGCATCCGGCGCAACGCATCGTGAGCCTCGCGCCGTCGCTTACGGAGCTCGTATACACGGCGGGCGCGGGCGGCCGGCTCGTGGCGGCGAGCGAGTTCAGCGACTATCCCCCGCAGGCGAAGCAACTGCCGCGAGTCTCCAGCGCCGGCGCCGTGTCCCTCGAGTCGGTCGCGGCGCTGCATCCGGACCTCGTACTCGCCTGGGAGGACGGCACGCGGCGCGCGGATATCGATCGCCTCGCCGCGTTGGGCATTCCGGTGTACGTGGCGCACGCGCGCACCTTCGACGACGTGCCGCGCCTCATGAGCGCCCTGGGCACCCTGGCCGGCACGGACACGGCCACGGCCTCGCGCACCTACTCGCGCCGCCTCGAAGGGCTGCGCCGGGAATATGCTTCGCGCCGTCGCGTTTCGGTACTGCTCGAGGTGTGGCACCTTCCACTCACCACCATCGCCGGGCGACACTTCATGAACGAGGCGCTCGCCACCTGCGGCGCGCGCAACATCTTCGCCGACCTCCCGGGCGTGGCCCCCGTCGTCTCGTGGGAAGAGGTCTTCAAGCGCGACCCCGACGCGGTGATCGGGATCGAGTCGGCGAGGAGCGAAGCGCGCTTCCGCGCGCTCTGGAAGGAGCGAAGCGCCCTACGCGCGGTGAAGGAAGGCCATCTCGTGTACCTCGAAGCCGACCGCCTGCAGCGCCTTTCCGCGCGAACGCCCGAGGGCGTGGCGGCGATGTGCGCCGCGATCGACCGCGTCAGGTCCGGCGCACCGCGCTGATCGCGCCCGAGCAGAGCACGGGGCCGGTGGGCTGCCCCGTGGGCGAGCCCCCCATGGGCTCCAGGCTCACGGCGAAGGCCTTCGCATCCTGCAGGCGCGAATCGTTCTCGGCCACTCGCACCATCGTCTCCGGCGCCTCGTTCGATACCATGCCGAGCGAGCGCGGATTGCCTTCCTTCGGGATCGCCCACAGCTCGAGCGCCTTGCCGGGCATGTCCTTCCAGGGATGCATCATCTTCACCCGCAGGCTGTCCGGCTTGAACATCGCCACCACCATGCGCGGCGTATGGTCGGGCGACATCAGCATGGCCTGGAACATGGGCTCGGGGGCGGGCGCGAGCGAGAGCCAGAGGAAGAACGCGAGCATCACGGAGGCCAGGCCGCCCATCACCACGCCGAAGGGCTTCCAGAAGGATGCGCGGCGCGAAGCTTCGGGCGCGATGCGCGACTCGATCGCGCGCCAGACGCGCGCGGGCGGCTCGATCGGCTGAAGCCGCTCGGCGAGGGGCGCGAAGGCCGTCTCCCAGCGGCGCATCGCCTCGGCGACGGCGGCATCGCGCGATGCGAGCGATGCGAAGCGGGCGCGGGCGGGGCCGCGCAGCGTTCCCAGCACGTATTCGGCGGCAAGAGCCTGGGCCGCATCGCGCGAGAGCCTCACGCGCGCACTCCCTGCCGGTCGAGGCATTCGCGCAGCCGCATGAGGCCCCGGCGGACGTGGGTCTTCACGGTGCCCAGCGGGCGGCGCAGGTGCGCGGCAAGCTCGGAGTGGGTGAGGCCGTGGAAGAAAGCGAGCGCGATGGTCTGGCGCTGCTCCGCGTCCAGCTCGGCGAGGCATTTCCCGAGCGAGTGCGCTTCGCCTCGCGCGAGCGCCTCGCGATCCGGGGCGGCGGCCTCGTCCACCAGGTTCGCTACCAGCGTGTCGTCCACGTCGGGTTCCTCGCGCGAGCGGCGCACGAGGTCCACGCTGCGGTTGCGCACGATCGCGGTCATCCACGTCATCGGAGCGCTCTTCGCCGCCGCGTAGTCGGATGCGCGCCGCCAGATGTTCACGAAACTGTCCTGCAAGACTTCCTCCGCCAGGGGCCTCTCGCGGACTATACGTAGCGAGACCGCGAACAGTTTCGAGCGCGTGGCGAGGTAGAGCTGCTCGAAGGCGGCCCGGTCGCCCAGGGCCGTGCGTGCGATCAGCCCGTCGAGCGCGCCCTCGGGGGCCCGGCTCATGCGGTCTTTCCCTCGCGCCCCGGCTTCCACTGGGGCTCGGGCGCCTTTGCGGCGGCGTTGATCGTGCGCGCGGCGATGAAGAGGAAATCCGACAGCCGGTTCAGGTACTGGATGGACAGCGCCGAGACCCCCTCCACGCGGCCCAGGCTCACGAGCGAGCGCTCGGCGCGGCGGCAGATGGCGCGCGCAAGGTGGCAGGCGGAGCCGGCACGGGTGCCGCCAGGCAGGATGAATTCCTTCAATGCCGGAAGCGGCTTCCTCAGCGAATCGATCCGCCGCTCCAGCTCGGCCACGTGCGCGTTCCAGAGGGCCGATCGCCCCGGAATGCTCATCTCGCCGCCCAGGTCGAAGAGATCGTTCTGGATGGCGAGGAGCGCCTTGCGCACCGCCTCGGGCATGGGCTCGGCGAGCACGACACCCAGGCAGCTATTCAGCTCGTCGATGTCGCCCAGCACCGCGACGCGCGGCGCGTCCTTGCCGACGCGGGTGCCGTCTCCGAGCCCCGTGGTGCCGTCGTCACCGGTTCGCGTGACGATCTTCGTGAGGCGATTGCCCATGTGCCGGCATTGTACAATCGCGTCCGTGAAAACCAGCTTTTTGGACTTCGAGCAGCCCATCGCGGAGCTCGAGCAGAAGATCGAGGAGCTGCGCTTCGTGCAGGACGACTCCGCGGTCGACATCTCGCAGGAGATCGAGCGGCTCTCGAAGAAGAGCCGCGAGCTCACCAAGGACATCTATTCGAAGCTCTCGGCCTGGCAGATCAGCAAGGTCGCGCGCCATCCCCAGCGCCCGTACACGCTGGACTACGTGAACGCGCTCTGCACCGACTTCGAGGAGATGCACGGCGACCGCGCCTTCGCCGACGATCCCGCGATCGTGGGCGGCCTCGCGCGCTTCAACGGCCAGTCGGTGATGGTGATCGGCCACCAGAAAGGCCGCGACACCAACGACAAGATCTTCCGCAATTTCGGCATGCCGCGCCCCGAGGGCTACCGCAAGGCGCTGCGCCTCATGAAGCTCGCGGAGAAGTTCGGCGTCCCGCTGCTCACGTTCATCGACACGCCCGGGGCGTACCCGGGCATCGGCGCCGAGGAGCGCGGCCAGTCGGAGGCGATCGGCAAGAACCTCTACGCGATGGCGGGCATCCGCGTGCCCATCGTGGTGTCGGTGATCGGCGAGGGCGGCTCGGGCGGCGCGCTCGCGATCGCGGTGGGCGATGTCACGCTCATGATGCAATACTCGACGTACTCGGTGATCTCGCCCGAGGGCTGCGCGGCGATCCTCTGGAAGAGCGCGGAGAACGCGGGCGAGGCCGCCGAGAGCCTGGGCATCACGGCGGTGCGCCTTAAATCGCTCGGCGTGATCGACAAGGTCGTGAACGAACCCCTGGGCGGCGCGCACCGCGACCATGCCGACGCCGCGAAGAACCTCAAGAAGGCCATCCAGGAGAGCCTGCGCAGCCTGCAGGACCTCTCGGCGGAAGAGCTCCTCGAGCGCCGCCAGGAGCGCTGGGTGAATTATGGGAAGTTCAAGGAACTGGCCGAGTAGCCTCGCGGCGGACCTCGCGCCGCGCGCGTCGGTGTGCGTCGGATTTTCCGGCGGGATGGATTCCGCCGTGCTGCTCGATGCGCTCGCCCGCGAGGGCGGCCGCCCGATTCGCGCGGTGCACGTGCACCATGGCCTGAGTCCCAATGCCGATCGCTGGGCCGAATTCTGCGAGCGCTTTTGCGCCGCTCGCGGCATCGCGCTTCGCGTCGAGCGCGTGAAGGTGGCGCGCGGTTCCGGCGCGGGACTGGAGGCCGCGGCGCGCGAGGCGCGCTACCGCGTCTACGCCGCCCGCGAGGAAGCCTTCGTCGCGCTCGCCCACCACCGGGACGACCAGGCCGAGACGGTGATGCTGCAGCTCCTGCGCGGAACCGGATTGAAGGGTGCGGCGGGAATGCCGGTCCTGCGAGCGCTGCCGGGATCGAGCGTGAAGCTCTGGCGTCCGCTCCTCGCGATGCCGCGCGCGCTGATCGGCGCGCGCGCACGCGCGCTCGGCCTCGAGTGGGTCGACGACGAATCCAACGCGGCGACTGCCCAGGACCGCAACTACCTGCGCCACGAAGTGGCACCGCTCCTCGATGCGCGGTTTCCCGGCTGGCGCGAGGCGCTGCCGCGCTTCGCGCGACACGCCGCCGAGGCCGATCGACTCCTTCAAGGGCGAGCCGTCCCCCTCGATCGCTCGAACGCCGTCCGGCAATTTCTCGCTTCGCGGGATCTCTCGATGCCTTCGGCCGCGCGCCTCGCCCAGATGGTGCGCCAGCTCTACGAGGCGCGAGCCGACGCGCGCGTGCGCATCGAGCACGACGGAGTGACACTTGCGCGCCACCGCGGCGAGCTGGTCGTGCATCGGCTCGCGCCGGGCCTCGGCGATTGGCGCATCGCCTGGCGCGGCGAGAAGAGCGTGGACCTGGGACCAGGACGGGGCGAGGTGAATTTCCGCCGCGCCAAGGGTATCGGCATCGACGCGGCGCTCGCGCGCACGGGCGACTGGTGCTTCGTGCCGCGCGTCGGCGGAGAAAAGATGCGCACCTCCGAACGGGGCCGCACGCGCACGTTGAAGAACCTGCTCCAGGAGCATGCGATTCCGGCGTGGCGGCGCGAGCGGCTTCCCCTGCTTTTCCGCGGCGCGGACCTGGTTTGGGCGCCGGGCGTGGGAATCGCGGCGGAATATGCGTGCCAGGGCCGGGCAGAGGGCTTCGCACCCTGTCTCAGGGTGGCGGGAGAGGCCGTGCTGTGCTAGAATGAAAAGCTAAATATTTCATCAATTTAGGCCTACTTATGCCGCCCTTAGGAGGGGATTTCATGGCAGTGGAGCGCACCCTCTCGATCATCAAGCCCGATGCGGTGGCGAAGAACGTGATCGGCGAGATCTACGCACGATTCGAAAAGGCCGGCCTCAAGGTCGTCGCGGCGAAAATGTCGCACCTCTCGCGCAAGGATGCCGAGGGCTTCTACTCGGTCCACAAGGGCCGCCCGTTCTTCAACGACCTCGTGGAGTTCATGAGCTCGGGGCCGGTGATGATCCAGGTGCTCGAAGGCGAGAACGCGATCCTCAGGAACCGCGACCTCATGGGCGCGACGGACCCGAAGAAGGCCGCCCAGGGAACCATCCGCGCCGATTTCGCCCAGTCCATCGATGCCAACGCCGTCCACGGCAGCGACGCGCCGGAAACCGCCCAGGCCGAGATCGCCTACTTCTTCCCGCAGGGGCCGGTGCGCAAGTCCTGAGGAGCCTTTCGAAGAGTTTATGACCGAGCGCGCCAACCTCCTCGACTTCACGCTGCCCAAGCTCACCGATTGGCTCGCCGCGCACGACGAGAAGCCGTTTCGCGCGCGCCAGCTCTTCCAGTGGATCCACCAGCGCGGCGTGGCGGATTTCGACGCGATGACCGACCTTGCGAAGTCGCTGCGCGAGAAGCTGAAGGGCATCGCCGAAGTGCGCGCGCCCGCAATCCTCTCCGAGTATCGCTCCGCCGACGGGACCGTGAAGTGGCTCTTCGACGTCGGTGCCGGCCGCGAAGCCGCGGGTTCGAAATCGAGCGCCGTGGAGACCGTCTTCATCCCCGAGGACGATCGCGGAACTCTCTGCGTGTCCTCGCAGGTGGGTTGCGCGCTCGACTGCAAGTTCTGCTCGACGGGCCGCCAGGGCTTCAACCGCGACCTGACCGCGGGCGAGATCATCGGCCAGTTGTGGGTAGCGAACCGCCGCCTCGAGGAGCTGGAGCGCGAGGGCTTTTCGTCGCGCCTCGCGTGCCTCGACCCGGACCTCGACGCCCGCTCCCCGCGCCCCGTCTCCAACGTCGTCATGATGGGAATGGGCGAGCCGCTCAACAACTTCCAGCCGGTGGTGGATGCGATGTCGATGATGCTGGACGACCGCGGGTACGGCCTCTCGCGCCGCCGCGTGACGCTCTCCACCTCGGGCGTGGTTCCCAACATCCGCAAGCTCGCGCAGGCGCTGCCGGTCGCGCTCGCCGTGAGCCTGCACGCGCCCAACGACGCGATCCGCAGCCGGATCATGCCGGTGAACGACGCCTATCCGATCGCGAAGCTCCTCGATGCGTGCCGCGACTACCTGGAGGTGAGCCCGCGCGACTTCATCACCTTCGAGTACGTGATGCTCGATGGCGTGAACGACGCGCCCGACCATGCGCGCGAGCTTGCCCGGTTGCTGGAGTCGGTGCCGAGCAAGGTGAACCTGATTCCGTTCAACCCGTTTCCCGATTCCGGCTTCGCGCGCACCGACATGGCGCGCGTGCGCCGCTTCCAGCAGATCCTCCTCGACGCGGGGTACATCGCCACCGTGCGCAAGACACGCGGCGACGATATCGACGCCGCGTGCGGCCAGCTCGCGGGCCAGGTGGTAAACCGCATGAAGAGGAAGACCGTCCGCATCCACTCGCACCCGGGGCACTGATGCGCATCCTCCTCTCGCTACTCCTCGCGGCCGCGGCCGCCGCGTGTACCTCCCAAAGCACCGTCGAAAGCAAGCCCGTCACCGAGAACACGGTGGCGAGCGGGCACCGTCGAGCCGAAGTGCACACCGCGCTCGCCGGCGAATACTTCGCCCGGGGCAGCTTCGCGGTGGCGCTCGAGCAGGCGCGCCTCGCGATCAAGGAGGACTCGAGCTACTTCCCCGCATACAACATGCAGGGGCTCATCTACATGGAGCTGCGCGAGGACGGGCCGGCGCGCGACGCCTTCGAGAGGTCGCTCTCGCTCTCGCCCACCAACGCCGAGGTGCTGAACAACTACGGCTGGTTCCTTTGCCTGCGCGACAACCCGACGCGCGGCCTCGAGATGATCCAGCGTGCGAGCGCCGATCCGCTCTATCCGACGCCCGAGAAGGCATACCTGTCGGCGGGGCTCTGCCTGAAGCGCATGGGCCGTACGGCCGAGGCCGAGGCGAACCTGCGCCGCGCGGTGCTGATCCGCCCCGACATGATCGGAGCCCTGTACAACCTCGCGATCCTCGCCTTCGAGCACGGCGACGCCAAGGATTCCGAGAACTACCTCAATCGCTACATGCGCCTCACGGCGCAGCCCGATGCCCAGGCGCTCGCCCTCGGCGTGAAGATCGCGCGCGCCAACGGCGACGGCGCCGCCGAGCAGAGCTACCTGCAGCAGCTGCGCCGGCGCTTCCCCGACCTGCCCGAGCTGCAGTCCCTCGAGAAGCCTTGAGGCCGCGGTGGATCCCGAAGCCGGCAACGCGGAAGCCGCCACCCGCAGGACGCTCGGGCAGACGCTCGCGACCGAGCGCGAGCGCCAGGGGCTCTCGCGTGGGGACGCCGCGCAGCGCCTGCACATGAGCGCCTACCAGATCGAGGCCCTCGAGACCGGCGACTTCACGCGGCTTCCCAAGGGCACGTTCCTGCGCGGCTTCGTGCGCAACTACGCCAAGGTGCTCGGGCTCGCGCCCGACTCGGTGCTCTCGCTGCTGGTCGAGGACGCGCCTCCCGGCGGGCGGCCCGGCATCGTCGTGCCGACGCAGAACATCCGCTTCGATCCGCTGCACGAACGCCTCCAGAGTCCGTATGTGAAGGCGGCCACCATCGCCTTCGTGGTCGTGGCGGTGGCGCTCGCGGCGATGTACTGGTGGCTTTTCATCCGTCCGGCGCTGCCCTCGGGCGTGACCCGCAAACCCGCGCCCGCGACCCCTTCCCTCGTGGCGATCCCGATTCCCGAGACCGCGCCCTTCGTACCGCCCACGGCCACGGTGCCGCCGCAGCCGCTCGCGACGGGGGTGGCGGCGACGCCCGTGAAGCCTGCTGCCGCGCCGGCGAAACCACCTGCCGCGGAAAAATCCGCGGCGGCCGAGAACGCGCCCGCCGTGGACAACTCCACGCCGCTCGTCGTGGGCGAGGGCCCGGCCCGGCTGAGGTTTCGCTTCCACGGCGATTCCTGGGTGGAGGTGCGCGATGCTCGCGGCAGGGTGATCGTCTCCAAGCTCAATCCCGCCGGCAGCGAGGCGCAGGTCGCGGGGCAGCCGCCGTTCAGGGTGATCGTCGGCAATGCCCCCGACGTGGAGCTCTTCTACAACGACCGCGAGTTCGACCTCGGGGCCCACACCAACGTCGCGGTCGCGCGCTTCACCGTCGAGTAGACCATGCCAGAACGCCGCATCTCGCGAGCCGTCCGGGTCGCCGACAAGATCATCGGGGGCGAATCCCCGATCCTCGTGCAGTCGATGACCAACACCGACACCGAGGACGCGCCGGGCACCGCGTCGCAGGTGGCCGCGCTCGCTCGCGCCGGCTCCGAGATCGTGCGCATCACCGTGAACACGCTGGAGGCCGCACGGCAGGTGCCGGAGATCCGCAACCGGCTGGAGAAGATGGGTGTGAAGGTGCCGCTGGTGGGCGATTTCCACTTCAACGGCCACAAGCTCCTCACGCAGGTGCCCGAATGCGCGGTGGTTCTCGACAAGTACCGCATCAACCCGGGCAACGTGGGCCACGGCTCGAAGCGCGACGACCAGTTCTCGACGATGGTCGAGAAGGCGATCGAGCACGGCAAGCCCGTTCGCATCGGCGTGAACTGGGGCTCGCTCGATCCGGCGCTCCTCGCCCGCATGATGGACGAGAACGGCAAGCTCGCGCAGCCGAAGGGGGCGGGCGAGGTGATGCGCGAGGCGCTGATCGTCTCGGCGCTGGAGAGCGCGCGCTTCGCCGAGGACATCGGGTTGGGATCCGACCGCATCGTGATCTCGTGCAAGGTCTCCGCGGTGCAGGATTTGATCGCGGTCTACCGCAGCCTCGCCGCGCGCTGCGACTACGCGCTGCACCTGGGCCTCACCGAGGCGGGCATGGGCTCCAAGGGCATCGTCGCGTCGACCGCGGCCATGGGCGTGCTCCTCCAGGAAGGCATCGGCGACACGATCCGCGTCTCGCTCACGCCCGAGCCCAACGGCGACCGCACCCGGGAAGTCATCGTCGCGCAGGAGATCCTCCAGACCATGGGGCTTCGCTCGTTCACGCCCATGGTGTCGGCGTGCCCCGGCTGCGGGCGCACCACCAGCACGGTGTTCCAGGAGCTCGCCGACAAGATCCAGGGCTACCTGCGCGCGCAGATGCCGGTGTGGCGCGCCCAGTACCCCGGCGTCGAGGAGATGCACGTGGCCGTCATGGGCTGCGTCGTGAACGGCCCGGGCGAGTCGAAGCTCGCCAACGTGGGGATCTCGTTGCCGGGCTCCGGCGAGACGCCGGTCGCGCCCGTCTATGTCGACGGCAGGAAAACCGTGACGCTCAAGGGCGAGCGCATCGCCGAGGAATTCCAGGCCATCGTCGAGAAGTACGTAGCGGACACCTACGGGCTCGAGGCGCGAGGCACGAGGCGCGACAAGGCCTTCCCCGTCCGGATCGTCTCCTCATGACCGCGAAGATCCAGTCCATCCGCGGCATGGAGGACGTGCTGCCGGATCGCTCCGCGCTCTGGCAGAAGTTCGAGGACACGGTGCGCGAGGTCTTCGAGCAGTACGGCTACTGCAACATCCGCACGCCCGTGCTCGAGCCCACGGCGCTCTTCGTGCGCGGCCTGGGGGAGGTGACCGACATCGTCGAGAAGGAGATGTACGTCTTCGACGACAGGAACGGCGAGAGCCTCGCGCTGCGTCCCGAAGCCACGGCGGGCATCGTGCGCTCGGCGATCGAGCACAACTTCCTCTACAACGGCCCGATGCGCGTGTGGACCGTGGGCCCGATGTTCCGCTACGAGCGTCCCCAGAAGGGGCGCCAGCGCCAGTTCCACCAGTTCGACGTGGAAGCGCTGGGCTTCGAGGGGCCGGACGTCGATGCCGAGCAGGTCGTGATGCTCGCCCGCCTTTGGCGCCGGCTGGGCCTCGCGAACGTCGAGCTGCACGTGAATTCCATCGGCGACGCCGCCGATCGCAAGGTCCACCGCGAGAAGCTTGTCGCCTATTTCGGCCGGCATGCGGCGCTGCTGGACGAGGACTCGCGCCGGCGCCTCGCGACCAACCCGCTTCGCATCCTCGACTCGAAGAATCCCGCCATGCAGGAGATGATCGAGGCCGCCCCGCGGCTCATCGACCACCTGGGGGATGCGCCCGGCGAGCACTTCGAGGCGCTGAAGGTGCTCCTCGAGCGCGCGGGCCTCGAGTACCGGGTGAACCCGCGGCTCGTGCGCGGCCTGGACTACTACAATCGCACCGTGTTCGAATTCGTCTCGCCGGACATCGGCGCGCAATCCACCATCGCCGGGGGCGGGCGCTACGATGCGCTTTTCGGGGAGCTGGGGGGCAAGGCCACCCCGGCGTGCGGCTTTGGCATGGGCATCGAGCGCGCGTTGCTGGCGGTCGAGGCGGCGGGGCTCGAGGCGAGCCACGAGCCGGACGCCTTCGTGGTGCACGCGGGCGAGGGCGCCGATCTCACCGCCTGGACGGTCGCCGAGAAGATGCGCGATGCGGGCCTCGCCGTGGTGCTGGGGCCCGGCGGCAATTTTGGCAGGCAGATGAAGAAAGCCGACGCGAGCGGCGCGCGCTTCGCCGTGATCATCGGCGAGAGCGAGGCCGCATCGGGTCGGGTGACGCTGAAGAACCTTCGCGCGGGCGAGCAGAGCACGGTCGAGCTCGAGCGCGCGATCCAACTTTTGGGATAGGGACGAGCAATGTCCGGATCGTACGATTTCGAAGAGCAGGAACGCATCGCGGAGCTCCGCGCGTGGTGGGAAGACAACCGCTGGTACGTGATCGCCGCCATCACCGCGGCTGTCATCGCCTTCATCGGCTACCGCGGCTACACCTGGTGGCAGCACAAGACGCAGGAGGAAGCCGCCGCGGCCTACGGGCCGGTCGCCGACGCCGTGATCGCCGGCGACAGGAAGAAGGCGAGCGACAGCGCGAAGGTGGTGGTCGACAAATACCCGCGCTCTTTCTATGCGTCGGAGTCGGCGCTCATCCTCGCGCACGACGCCTTCGATGCCGGCAACCTGGACGAGGCCGCGAAGCAGCTTCGCTGGGTGATGGATCATGGCGCCGACACGCATCGCGGCCTCGCGCGCACGCGGCTCGCCTCCGTGCTCCTCGACCAGAAGAAGTACGACGAGGCGCTGAAGACGCTCGACGGCAACACCGACCCGGCCTACGCGCCCATGGTGGCGGACGTGCGCGGCGACGTGATGTTCGCGCAGAACCGCATGGACGAGGCGCGCGCCGCCTACAAGTCGGCGGTGGACAAGGCCGATGCCCACAACCCGGTGAAGCAGATCGCGCAGACCAAGCTCGCCGCGCTGGGGGGCGCGCAATGAGGATCGCGCGCATCGCCTTCGCCGCCGCGGCGCTCTCGCTGGCGGGCTGCAGCTCGTGGAACCCGCTCGTGATGGTCGGCCTCATGAGCGAGCCGCCCAACAAGCCCACCAAGCTCACGCCGATCAACGCGTCGGTCACGCCGCGCGCGGTGTGGTCGACGAAGATCGGCAAGTCGCAGGGCTTCGATTTCCGTCCGGTCTACTCGGCCGGGCGCATCTTCGCGGCTGCGGGCGACGGCACCATCTCGGCGCTCGACGAGGACACCGGCAAGGTCGCCGAGACGATCGTGACCAAGAAGCGCCTCTCGGGCGGCGTGGAAGTGGGCGACGGCATGGTGGTCGCCGGCACGATGAAGGGCGAGGTCGTCGCCTTCGACGCGGGCGGCAAGCAGCGCTGGGAGGCGAAGGTGGGCGGCGAAGTGATCGCGCCCGCCGCGATCTCCAGCAAGGTCGTGGTGGTGCGCACCGCCGACGGCCGCATCATGGGCCTTTCGGCCGATGACGGGAAGCGCAAGTGGATCTTCCAGCGCACGGCACCCGCGCTCCTCCTGCGCAGCGAAGCGGGCGTGCTCGCCATCGGCCGCGACGTGGTCGCGGGCTACGCCAACGGCAAGCTGGTCGCGCTCGACATCGAGACCGGGCAACAGACGTGGGAGGTGACGGTGTCGCTTCCGCGGGGCGCGACCGAGCTCGAGCGGATCGCCGACGTGGCGGGCCTGCCCACCGTGGACGGCAACAACGTCTGCGCCGGCGCCTACCAGGGCAAGGTCGCGTGCTTCGAGATCGCCTCGCGCAACATGCTCTGGTCGCGCGACCTGTCCACCTCGCGCACGATCGCGGTGGACAAGAAGAACCTGTACATCGTGGACGACGCGAGCGCGGTGCAGGCGCTGGACAAAGGGTCGGGGGCGAGCCTCTGGAAGCAGGACAAGCTCGTGAACCGCCGCCTCACGGCCCCGGTGATGCTCGACGGCCGCGTGGTCGTGGGCGACCTGGACGGCTATCTCCACGTGATCTCGCCCGAGAACGGCGAGATCATCGGCCGCATGAAGACGGACGGCACGCAGGTCACTTCGATCGTCGCGATCGCGGGAGGCCTCATCGTGCAGACGGCCGGCGGCACCGTGGCACTCGTGAAGATCTGAGAAAGGCCTTGGAAAACGCGACCCGCCCGGCCTTGGCCCCGCAGTGAAGCCGACGGTAGTGATCGTCGGCCGGCCGAACGTCGGCAAGTCGACCCTCTATAACCGCCTCACGCGCTCGCGCGACGCGCTGGTGGCCGACCTGCCGGGGTTGACGCGCGATCGCCATTACGGCCAGGGGCGCCTCGGCGAGAAGCCCTTCATCGTCGTCGATACCGGCGGTTTCGAGCCGGTGAACGCCGAGGGCATCTATTCGGAGATGGCGCGCCAGGCGCGCGAGGCGATCGCCGAGGCCGACGTCGTGCTCTTCGTGACCGATGGGCGCGCGGGCCTTTCGCCGCAGGACAAGCGGATCGCCCAGCAATTGCGCAAGACCAGCGCCCCGGTGCTCCTCGTCGTGAACAAGACCGAGGGCATGCGCCAGGAAGTGGTCACCGCCGAATTCCACGAGCTCGCGCTCGGCCACCCGTTCCCCATCTCCGCGGAGCACGGCGAGGGCGTGCGCGACCTGATCGAGACCGCGCTCGAGCCCTTCGACGCGAAGGACGACGAGGCCGAGGAGAGCGACCACCCGCGCGTCGCGATCGTGGGGCGCCCCAACGTGGGAAAGAGCACCCTCGTGAACCGGCTGCTGGGCGAGGAGCGGGTCATCGCCTTCGACCAGCCCGGCACCACGCGCGACGCCATCGAGGTCGAGCTCGAATGGGACGGCCGGCGCTACACGCTCATCGACACGGCGGGAATACGGCGCAAGGGAAAGGTGTTCGAATCGGTGGAGAAGTTCTCGGTGGTGAAGACCCTGCAGGCCATCGAGCGCGCGAACGTGGTGGTCCTGGTGGTCGATGCCGAAGCCGACATCGCCGAGCAGGACGCGCACATCGGCGGCTACATCCTCGAGGCGGGGCGTTCGCTCGTGGTGGCGGTGAACAAATGGGACGCGGTCGATTCCGAGAAGAGGAAGGACGTGAAGAACGATCTCGAGAGGAAGCTCCAGTTCCTGGACTTCGCCGATTTCGTCCCGATGTCGGCTCGCATGGGCACGGGAATCAAGCAGCTCCTCGCGGGCGTGGACGGCGCCTTCGCCGCGGCCATGGCGAAGCTCTCGACGCCCAAGCTCACGCGCGCCCTGCAGGCAGCCCTCGAGCAGCAGCAGCCGCCCATGGCGGGGCGCTTTCGCCCGAAAATGCGCTATGCGCACCAGGGCGGGTCCAATCCTCCCATCGTCGTGATCCACGGCTCGGGCCTCGCCGGGGTTCGCCAGCCTTACAAGCGTTACCTCGAGAACACGTTTCGCAAGGCCTTCAAGCTGAAGGGGACGCCGCTCAGGATCGAGCTGCGCTCGGCGGCCAA
Source organism: Usitatibacter sp. (assembly GCA_036271595.1). Lineage (GTDB taxonomy): Bacteria > Pseudomonadota > Gammaproteobacteria > Burkholderiales > Usitatibacteraceae > Usitatibacter. Next base: position 96,234 of record DATBAI010000022.1, on the reverse strand, counting down.
TCCGTTCGAGGGACGCAAGAAGCCCCTCACCGAGAAGCAGGATGCCCAGCGGCGCCGGCGCAAGATCGTCTCGAAACGCCGTTACGGATAGAGACAAATGCGGCCCAGCGCCGCTGCACAATCGGGGAACTGGCCCCTCGTGGCCGGTGTCCCTCGTCGTGGTGGATATAATGGCGTCGAAAGGCCCGGCTTAGACCGGGAAACCCGCAGAGAGAAAAGGGACAGAACAATGAGCAACAAAGGGCAACTGCTGCAAGACCCGTTCCTCAACACGTTGCGCAAGGAGCATGTTCCGGTCTCCATCTACCTCGTGAACGGGATCAAGCTCCAGGGGCAGATCGAATCGTTCGACCAGTACGTGGTTCTCCTCAAGAACACGGTGACGCAGATGGTGTACAAGCACGCCATCTCCACGGTCGTGCCCGCGCGCCCGGTGTCCGTCCCGATTGACCATTCGCAGGAATCCTGAGCGCTCCCGCGCGGTCCTGGTAGCCCTCGACATCGGTCGCAGCTCCAGGGCCGAGGATCGGGCCGGGGAAGCCTCGCACCTCGTGGAGAGCGCGGGTGTCCAGGTGGCGCACGTGATCCGCGGGCGGCGCGACCGTCCCGACGCGGCGACCTTCGCGGGCTCCGGAAAAGTCGAAGAGATCAAGGCGGCGGCCGTCGAGCACCGCGCGGATGTCGTGGTCTTCGACAACGCCCTGTCCGCCGCGCAGGTGCGCAACCTCGAGCGCGCCCTCTCCGAGGGCAACTCGGCGGTGGCGGTCTACGATCGCACCGACCTCATCCTCAATATCTTCGCGCAGCGCGCTCGCTCCCACGAGGGCAAGCTCCAGGTGGAGCTCGCGCGCCTCGAGCACCTGTCGACGCGCCTGGTGCGCGGCTGGACCCACCTGGAGCGCCAGCGCGGCTCGCTCGGCAAGACCGGCGGCCCGGGCGAGAAGCAGATCGAGCTCGACCGGCGCATGATCGGCGAGCGCGTGAAGAAGCTGAAGGAGCGCATCCGCAAGGTCGAGCGCGTGCGCCACACGCAGCGCAGTGCACGTGCGCGCTCCGGCGTGCTGCGGGTGGCCATCGTCGGCTATACCAATGCCGGCAAGTCCACGCTCTTCAACGCCCTCACCTCGCGCGGCGAATCGTACGTCGCCGACAAGCTCTTCGCGACCCTGGACACGACCACGCGCCGCGTCTACCTGGGCGAGAACGCGTCGATCGCCCTTTCCGACACCGTGGGCTTCATCCGGGATCTGCCGCATTCGCTCGTGGAGTCGTTCAAGGCCACGCTGGAAGAGGCCGCGGAGGCGGACCTGCTGCTTCACGTGGCCGACATCGCGAACCCGCAGCACGCCGAGCAGATCGAAGCGGTGAACGCGGTGCTGGATGAGATCGGCGCGGGCGAGCTCCCGCAGCTGCTGGTGTACAACCAGGTCGATCGCGTCCCCGGCATGCCGGTCGAAGTTGTACGCGAACCCCATGGTAAGATATTGAATATCAAGGTGAGTGCGATCTCGGGCGCGGGAATCGACCTGCTTCGCGGAGTCCTTGCCGACGCCGCACGCGACGCCTCTCGCCAAGCCGCCTGACCAACAACCCAGTGCCCCATCCCGCCCGATGCCGAACGATCCCCAGTGGGGAAAGAAGAACAACGAAGGTCCGCCCGATCTCGACGAGATCCTGAGGAAGCTGCAGCAGAAGATCGCCGGGTGGCTGGGCTTCTCGCCGCGTCCTGACACGCCGCGCGCTCCCGGAGGTCGCCGCAACGCGATCATGGGCGGGGGCATCCTCGCCCTCGTGGTGCTCGTGCTGGCGATCTGGCTCGTGAGCGGCTTCTACATCGTGGACGAGGGGCGCCGCGGCGTCGTGCTGCACCTGGGCATGTACCGCGAGACCACGATGCCGGGGCTGCGCTGGCACATCCCCTATCCCATCGAAAGCGCGGATGTGGTGAACATCTCGCAGGTGCGCACGGTGGAAGTGGGCTATCGCTCCAACCCGCACAACAAGCAGCCGCAGGAAGCGCTGATGCTCACCGACGACGAGAACATCGTCGACGTCCAGGTGGCCATCCAGTACACGCTCTCCAACCCGGTCGATTACCTCTTCAACAACAAGAACCCGGACGACAACGTGATGCAGGCGGCCGAGACCTCGATCCGCGAGGTGGTCGGCAAGAAGTCCATGGACTCGGTGCTGAACGGCCAGGGCCGCAGCGAGATCTCCGTCGACGTGAAGAAGCTGATGCAGGAGATCCTCGACCGCTACAAGAGCGGCATCTTCATCACGGCGGTCGCCCTCCAGGGCGCGGGCGCCCCGGAGCAGGTGCAGGGCGCCTTCGAGGACGTGGTGCGCGCCGGCCAGGACCGCGAGCGCTTCAAGAACGAGGGACAGGCATACGCCAACGACGTCGTGCCGCGCGCCCGCGGCGTGGCCGCGCGCCTGCTCGAAGAGGCCAACGGCTACCGCTCCAGCGTGGTCGCGACCGCGCAGGGCGACGCAGCACGCTTCCGCGCGATCCTCGCCGAATACGAGAAGGCCCCGCAGGTCACGCGCGAGCGCATGTACCTCGAGGCGATGGAGAAGGTGCTCTCGGCCACGAGCAAGGTGATCGTGGACCAGAAGGGCGGGCAGAACCTCATCTACCTTCCCATCGACAAGCTGATCCAGATGGCATCGCAGCCGCAGTCGCAGGCGGTCACGGTGGAGGCGTCGCGGGCCTCGGTCGGCCCGGACGTGACCACCACCACGCCGGTGCCCGATACCACGAGCACGATCCCGTCGCGGCGCGACGCGCTACGCTCCCGCGACCGGGAGGCCGGACGATGAAGCGCGCAACCGCCGCCGCCATCATCGTGGCGCTCCTGGTGCTGCTGGTCCTCATGATGTCGGTGTACGTCGTGGACCCACGCAAGGCCGCCATCAAGTTCCAGCTGGGCGAGGTCGTCGCCGTCGAGAACAATCCCGGCCTCTATTTCCTCGTGCCCGGCTTCCAGAACGTGCGCCTTTTCGACACGCGCATCCAGACGCTGGAAGCGCGGGACCCGCAGACGTTCCTCACCAGCGAGAACCGCAACGTCCTGGTCGACTCGTACGTGAAGTGGAAGGTCGTCGACGTGAAGCTCTACTACGTCTCGGTGGGCGGAGACGCGATTCGCGCCGAGCAACGCATCGGGCAGACCGTGAACGAGGCGCTGCGCGGCGAATTCGCGCGCCACACGGTGCACGAGGTCGTCTCCGGCGCACGCGACCGCATCATGAGCGTTGTCACCAGCCGCGTGGACAAGGACCTTCGCGGCATCGGCGTGGGCATCGTGGACGTGCGGCTGAAGCGCGTCGACTTCGTCCCCGAGATCTCCTCGGACGTCTATCGACGCATGGAATCCGAGAGGAAGCGCGTGGCGAACGAGGTGCGCGCCACGGGCCAGGCCGAGGGCGAGAAGATCAAGGCCGACGCCGACCGCCAGAAGCAGGTGATCGTCGCCGAGGCCTATCGCGACGCGCAGAGGCTGAAGGGCGAGGGCGACGCCGTGGCCTCGAAGACCTACGCCGACGCCTACCAGAAGAACCCCGAGTTCTACAGCTTCTATCGCAGCCTCGATGCGTACAAGAACAGCCTGCGCAACAAGAGCGACGTGATGCTGCTGGACCCTTCGTCGGACTTCTTCAAGTACCTGAAGCACCCCGGGCGCGGCGGCAAGCCCGGGCCGTGAACGACATCATCCTGTCGGCACTCGCGCTCATGCTGGTGATCGAGGGAATCCTGCCGTTCAGCTCGCCGCGCATCTGGCGCGAGACCTTCCGGCGGCTGGTCGAAATGACCGACGGCCAGATCCGCTTCGCGGGCCTGATGTCGATGACGATCGGCGTGGTGCTTCTCTACTTCGCGACCTGACCATGCGGCGCTGGCTCCTGCCCGAGCACATAGAGGACGTGCTGCCCGCCGAGGCGCGCGCGATCGAGCGCCTGCGCCGTGCGATCCTCGACCTCTTCGAGGCGCATGGCTACGAGCTGGTGGCTCCGCCGCTGCTCGAATATGTGGAGTCGCTCCTCTCGGGGACCGGGCGCGACCTCGACCTCGCGACCTTCAAGCTGGTGGATCAGCTTTCCGGCCGCATGCTCGGCATCCGAGCCGACCACACGCCGCAGGTCGCGCGCATCGATTCGCACCTGCTCAATCGCAAGGGAGCGGCGCGCCTCTGCTACTGCGGCAGCGTCCTGCACACCGTGCCGGCGGGCATGACCAAGATGCGCGAGCCGTTGCAGATCGGAGCCGAGCTCTACGGGCACGCGGGGATCGAGGCCGACGTGGAGATCGTGAGCCTCATGATCGCGTCGCTCAAGGCCGCCGGAATCGGGCGCATCCACATCGACCTGGGCAACCCCGGGATCTACCGCGCGCTCACCGAGAAGTCGGGGCTGGACGCCGAGGGCTCGGAGGCGCTCTTCCATGCGGTGGCGCAAAAGGATGCGCCGCGCGCGCTCGAGCTGGGCGGCGAGATGGTCGCTGCGCTCACGGCCTTGAACGGGCCGCGCGAGGCGATCACCGCGGCGAGGAAGAAGCTCCCGGGGCTGCCGGCGATCGCAGTGGCGCTGAACTCGCTCGAGCGGCTCGCCACGCTCTGCGAGGCGCCGGGCGTGGAGGTCTCGGTGGATCTCGCCGAGCTGGGCGGGTTCAACTACGAGAGCGGCCTCGTGTTCGCCGCCTTCGCGCCGGGCTCGCCGGATGCGATCGCGCGCGGCGGGCGCTACGACGAGGTGGGCGCCTCCTTCGGGCGCGCGCGGCCCGCCACCGGATTCACGATGGACCTGCGGCAGCTCGCGGGGCTCGCGCCCAAGCCCGATGCCCGGGAGAAGATCCTTGCGCCGGCGCTGGACGACCCCACCTTGAAGCAGGCGATCGCGAAGCTGCGCGGGGCCGGCAGCGTGGTCGTGGTGGAGATGCCGGGGACGGAGCTCTATCGCGAGGAGATGGGGTGCACCCGGAAGCTGGAAAAGAAGGAAGGCAAATGGCACGTAACGTAGTAGTCATCGGCACGCAGTGGGGCGACGAGGGCAAGGGCAAGATCGTCGACTGGCTCACGGACCACGTGGCCGCGGTGGTGCGCTTCCAGGGTGGGCACAACGCGGGCCATACGCTCGTGATCCAGGGGAAGAAGACGATCCTTCGCCTCATCCCCTCGGGGATCCTGCACGGCAACGTGAAGTGCTTCATCGGCAACGGGGTCGTGGTCTCGCCCGAGGCGCTGATGACCGAGATCGGCGAGCTCGAGCGCGCCGGCGTGGACGTGCAGCGGCAGTTGCGCATCTCGGAGGCCTGCCCGCTCATCCTTCCGCACCACATCGCGATCGACCAGGCGCGCGAGCGCGCCAAGGGCGAGGCCAAGATCGGCACCACCGGCCGCGGGATCGGCCCCGCGTACGAGGACAAGGTGGCGCGCCGCGCCATCCGCGTGCAGGACCTCTACCACCGAGAGCGCTTCGCGGCGAAGCTGGGCGAGGTGCTCGACTACCACAACTTCATGCTGCGCAACTACTACCACGCCGAGACGATCGACTTCCAGAAGACGCTCGACGACACGCTGGCGCTCGCCTCGAAGCTGAAGCCCATGGTCGCCGACGTGTCGGGCGAGGTGAACGCGATCATCCGCGAGGGGAAGAGCGTGCTCTTCGAGGGGGCGCAGGCCGCGCTACTCGACGTGGACCATGGCACGTACCCCTTCGTCACCTCATCCAACTGCGTGGCGGGCCAAGCGGCCGCCGGCGCGGGCGTGGGGCCCGGCCAGCTGCATTACGTGCTGGGCGTGGCGAAAGCCTACGCGACGCGTGTGGGAGCGGGCCCGTTCCCCACCGAGCTCATCGACGACCAGGTGGGTGAGCGCCTGCGAGTGAAGGGCAACGAATACGGCTCGGTCACCGGGCGTCCGCGGCGCTGCGGATGGTTCGATGCGGCGGCGTTGAAGCGCGCGGTCCAGCTGAACGGCGTCTCGGGCCTGTGCATCACCAAGCTCGACGTGCTGGACGGCCTGGACACGGTGCGCGTCGCGATCGGCTACCGCGTCGGCGACGAGCGCCGCGACATCCTGCCGGTGGGCGCCGAAGCGCTCGCCATCTGCGAGCCGATCTACGAAGAGCATCCGGGCTGGCAGGAGAGCACCGTGGGCGTCAAGTCTTTCGACGCGCTCCCCGCCAACGCACGCGCCTACCTGGAGCGCCTCGAATCCCTCGTGGGCGCGCCAGTCGCCCTCATCTCCACCGGCCCCGATCGGGAAGAGACCATCGTGCGGAAACACCCGTTCGAATAGGGTCAGAGCCCTTTAATGACAAAAAAGGGGACAGGGCTACTTTGACCTGTCCCCTTTTTTGTCATTAAAGGGCTCTGACCCTTTCAGGTGCAATTCCTGGTCGAGCTTGAAGACGGTCGGCGGGTGCGGTGGATCGCTTCGCCAGTTCCACGCGACGACGAGGACCGCGACGACGGCGACGGCCACCATGACCCGCTTCAGCGTGCGCGAGGGCGCGGTGCCGGTCGACGTCTCGCGAAGCACGAGCTCGCGCTCGAGCTTCTCGCGTTGGATGGAGGCAAGCATCGCCTGCGATTCGGCTTGGCCGCGGGCGAGCGCGGCATCGATGGCGTCGCGTTCGGCCGCGAAGCGCCGCGAGGCTTCCTCGCCGGCGGCGCGCTCGGCCTGGGCGCGCGCCTCCGCGGCCACGCGCGCTCGCCGCTCGCTCTCGGCGAGCGCCATGGCCTCCAGCTCCGCGCGGCGCTCGGACTCGCGCCGCTCCTCGATCGCCCGTGACGCTTCGCGCTCGGCCGCTTCGCGGGCTTTGGCGGCGGCTTGCGCGGCTTCGGCCTCGCGCATCGTCGCCTGGGCCTCGCGTTGGGCGGCCGCGGCTTCCTTCCGCGCGGCCTCGGCCTGGTCCCGGGAGCGCTGCGCGTGAACGCGGGCGGCCTCGGCCTCGCGCTGCGCGCTCTCGGCCCCGCGCCGGGCGCGCTGCGATTCTTCCCGTGCCGCCTGGACCTCGCGTTGCGCCCGCTCCGCGTCGTCGCGCGCTGCCTGGGCTTCGCGTTGCGCCCGCTCCGCCTCGTCGCGCGCCGCCTGCGCTTGCCGCTGCGCCTGTTCGGTCTCGTCGCGCACCGATTGCGCCTCGCGCTGCGCGGCCTGCATCCGCGCGCGGATCGCGTCGGTCTCGCGCTGGAGGTCCGCGGCCTCGCGGCGCGCACGTTGCGTGGCTTGCGTCGCCTCGAGCGATTGGGCCGCGATGGACTCGGCCTGCGCGACCAATGCGGCGCTCGCCTGGGCGTGCTCCTGCTCGACGCCGCGAGTACGTTGGCGCGCCGTGTCGGCCTGCCTCAGCGCGCGCGCGAGAAGCGGGGGAGGGGCGACCGGCTTCGAGGCCCTGCCCCGAGCGATCGCCGCGTTCTTCAGCCTGTCGAGTAGTTTGCTCACCGCCGAATATTCTAGCGGGGCGGGGCTCCGAGGCGGTAGTCGAGCTTGAGGGCGATGCCCTCGATGGGACGCCCCTGGAAAGGAGGCAGGCTGCCCGGCATCGAGACGATATAGGCCGCTCCCATGAAGGCCGCCGCGGCAAGTCCTGCGCGCAGCGCGAGACGCGCGCGTGCTCCGAGCCGGGCGGTCCATGCGCGCTGGAGCTGCGAACGTTCGTTCGCGGCCCTGGCGGATTCGTGCTGGGCATCGAGTCGTGCCTGTGTCGCCGCCGCGAGCATATCGTCCGCGGCGATCCGCTCTCGCAGCGCGGCGGCTGCGCGGCCCTGGGCGCGCAGCGCCTTGGTGGCGAGGGCCTGCGCATCTTTCTCGGCGGCGGTGCGGGAACGCAGCAGGGCGACGGCCCGCGATTCCGTGCGTTCGCGCTCGACGTGGGCGCGGTGCGCGGCTTTCTCCTGCTCGGCGGCCGCGAGTGCCGCGGCGAGCGCCGTCGCCTCGAGCGCCTGGCGTTCCTTCGCGATCGCCACCTTGGCCGCCTCCGCGGCGGCACGCTCGCGCTCACCGTTCTCGCGCGTTCGCGCGGCGCGCGTTTCGGCCTCGGCGCGGGCTTTCGCTTCATTCCCGGCGCGGCGCTCGGCCTCATGGCGTTCGGAGGCGAGCGCGGCCTCACGGGTCTCGGCTGCCTCCCGCTGCAGCGCCTGCGCGGCGAGCGCCTGCTCCTCGGCCTCCCGGCGGCGGGCGGCTTCAAGGGCAAGCGTGTGCGCTTGCGCATGCGATTGCGCCGCGGCGAGGCGCTCCACTTCGGCGTCCTTCGCCTCGCGCACCTTGGCGGCGGCGGCCTCGTCGGCGGCCACGCGATCGAACGCGGCCTGGGCGGCGCGGCGTTCGGCGCCGGCGCGCTGCTGCGCTTCACTCGCGGCGGCTTGTGCGGCTTGCGCACGAGCCTGTGCCTGCACAGCCGCTTCGCGCTCGGCCGTCGCGCGGTCCTCGGCGGCGCCGCGCAGCACCTGTTCGGCTGCTTCGCGCGCCCGCGCTTCTTCGGCCGCGCGGGTTTCGGCGGTAGTGCGCTCGCGTGATGCGAGGACCAGGGTGATCTGCGCCTGGGCGTCGCGCTGGGCACGTTCGCGTTGCCTCGATTCGGCGTCGGCGGCCCGGGCCGCCGCGGCTTCCATCGCTCGTTCCGCGGCGATCCGCGCCTCGCGTGCCTGCGCAGCCGCTTCGGCCGCGCGTGCGGCTGCCTCGAGGCTCAGCAGCCGTTCGCGCTCGGCATTGGCGCGCTCGGTGGCCAGCGTCGCGGCTTCCCGATCGATCTCCTCGCGCTCGGCCGCGGCACGGGAGGCCTCGGCCGCTTCGTTCGCGCAGGCTTGCGCCCAGGCGATCGCCTCGATGTCGACTGCCGAGCGTTCGCGCGCCGCGTCGATGGCCCGCGCCTCGGCTTCCATGCGCGAGTGCTCGGCGGCGCGCGCTTTCTCCTCGGCGCGCATGCGTCGCGTCGCGTGTGCCGCCGCCTGGCTCTCGGCCTCGGTGCGTTCGGCCGCCGCGATTTCGAGCGTGGCTTCCTGCGCGGCGAGGGCGGCGGCAATCTCGGCGCCACGCGCCGCTTCCGTGGCCTCGGCGCCCAGGCGCTGTGTCGCGGCTTGAGAGGATTGCATCTGCGCGGTCGCCTGCGCGCGGGCCTGCAGCATCGCGGCGTGCTCGGCCTGCAAACGCTCGACGGCGAGCCGCGCCGCGAGCTGGTCCGCGGCGGTGGCTTCCAGGGCGGCCTTCTCCGCGCGCCGCAGCGCTTCCACGCGCGTCCTGGCGAGGTCACGGGTCTCGGCCTCCATGCGCGCGCGCTCCTCGTGGAACGCCGTCGCTTCATGCGCTCTTGCGATCGCTTCGGCCGCCTGGCGCTCCGCGGCCTGCTCGGCTTCCAGGCGCAACTTCGCGACGCGGGCGAGGTGCCCGGCATCCTTCACCGACTGGTCGTGCGCGGCGATCGCCCGGGTTTCGAGCGCCTCGCGCTCGCGAGCGGCCTGCATGAGCCGCTCCTCCTCCGCAGCCCGGTGGCGCGATTCACCGGCCGCGGCGGCTTCGGCTTCGATGCGCGCCCGGGTTTCGGCGGCCGCCCGCTTCTCGCTCTCGGTGCGCGCCGCGAGCGCGACGACGGCAGCGGCCTCCACTCGCATGCGATCCTCGGCGAGCTTGCGGGCATCGCGCTCGGCGGCGATCAACTGTTCGTCCTCGGCTTGCAGGGCCTGGGCGGCGATGGCACGCAGTTGCGCTTCCCGCGCGGCGTCGGCCTCGCCCTGCGCACGCTGGTGCGCGGCGCTCGAATGGCGGGATTGGGCCGAGGCGTGCCGGTCCGCCGCCTGCGACGCGCGGCGCTCGGCTTCCAGGCGCTCGAGCGCATCGTTGGCGAGCCTCTGCTCGGCATCGGCCCTCGCTTCCACGGCGGCAGCGGCTTCGGCCTGCGCGCTCTCGCGGTGCTTCGCTTCGGCGAGCGCTTGCGCCTCAGCGTCGGCGCGCTCGCGCGCGGCTTGCGCGGCCGCGGACTCGGCGGCCTTGCGGCGCTCGAGCTCGGCGGCCGCCTGCGCGTCGATCCTGGCGCGTTCCTTCGCGGCCTTGGCAGCCGCGGCGTCCTCGCGCTCGTGCGCGGCGGCCGCATCGCGAGCACGGCGATCGGCCTCCGCGCGCCCACGCGCCTCGCCCGCGAGCCGGTTCTCGGTTTCGTTGCGGATGCGGGCAAGCGCCGCGAGCTCGGCCTGCGACCGCTCGCGGCGCTCGATCGCCGCGAGCGCCGCGGCCTCGGCCTGGGCGCGCTGCAGGGAGGAGGCCATGGCATTCGATTCGGCGGCGGTGCGCGCCTCTAGCATTTGCGCCGCGGCGGTCTCGGCGCTGTCACGCTCCTGCGCGGCCTTCGCCGCGGCGGTTTCCTGCCGCGCGCGAAGCTCAGCGGCAGCGCGCGCGGCATTGTCGGCCTCGATGCGGCCGCGTGATTCCTCCGCGGCGCGGCGGTCGGCCTTGGCGCGGGACTCGGCCTGCGCCGCGGCGCTGGCATCGGCATCGGCCCGCGCGCGCGATTGGGCGAGGGCGTTCGCTTGCGCTGCCGCGTTCTTCGTGGCCTCGGCGGTGGCCGCGGCCTCCGCGCCCGCACGTGCCTCGACCTCGTGGGCGCTCGCGGCTTCCCCCGCCGCGCGGCGTGCCGCGGCCTCCGCGGCCGCGGCTTCGTCTCGAGCGCGAAGCTCCGCGGCCTTGCGAGCCGCGCCCTCGGCATCCGCGCGCGCCCTGGCTTCGGCGCCGACGCGATTCTCGGCTTCCGCACGCGCCCTGGCGGCGGCGCCGGCCCCGGATTCGGATTGCTCGCGGCGGCGCGCTTCCTGGGCCGCCAGTGCTTCGGCGCTCGCGCGCTCCTGCGCTGCCTGGGTCGCGGCCGATTCCGCGGTCGTTCGCTCCTGCGCGGCTTTCGCAGCCGCGGCTTCGGCGCGCGAACGAGCCTGGGCGGCTTCGGCCGCGCGCGCTTGCGCGGCGGCGCGCCGCGTACTCTCGTCGTGGACGCGTTTGTCGGCCTCCGCCCTCGCGGTCGCGAGCATCGCGGCATCGCGGTCCGCCTTCTCGCGATCGGCGAGCGCCCGGTCGGCCTGCGACGTGGCGAGCACCACGGCCTCGGCCTTGGCAAGGGCCGCCGCTTCAGCGCGCGCGCGCTTGCGAGCCGCGGTCTCGGCACGGCGCTCGGCTTCCTCGCGAACGCGGACCTGGGCGAGCGCGTGCTCCTCGACATCCGCGCGCGTACGTGCGGCTGCATCGCGGACACGTTCCTGTTCCTCGCGGTGGCGCGCCTTCTCGATGGCGGAGCGCTCGGCCGACACGCGGGCCCTGGCCGCCTCGGCGGCTTCCAGGTCGGCCTTGAGCAGAGCTTCCGATTGCGCGTGCAGCGCGCGCTCGGCTTCCTGGCGCTCGCGAGCGCGCTCGAGGGCGCGCGTCTCGGCGTCGGCACGGCGCCGCGCGGCCTCGGCGAGCGTCGCCATGGTGAAGCCGCGGTCGCGCAGGTCTTCCGGCTCGTCGGCCGCGGGTGGATGCGCCGCCAGCTCGCGGTCGGCCTCTTGGAGCTTGTCCTCGATTTCCTCGCGCCAGTGGGGGCCTCTTTCGGAGACCATCTCGCCGGCGATGGGCTCGGGCGCGACGGCGGACCCGGTTGCGGCGTCCGGCTCCCGCAGCTCCGATTGCTTCTTGCGCTCGAGGGCCTGCTTGCGGGTCCGCGCCGCGTTCTTCAGCTGGTCGTATAGCTTGCTCACGCGTCGATCCCCGCCCGCAGTTCTGCCCCCTTGGGAAGAATACGGGCGCAGGCCCGCCGTGTCTAACGCCTCACCAAGCCGTCGCCGCTCCAGCCCTCGCTGGCCACGCCATGGTGGACGAAGAACAGGCCCTGCGGATTGCAGCGATCCTTGGCGGCCCCCAGGCGTTGCATAGTGAGGTCCCCAGAAAGAAGGCATCCTGCAGGCCGATCGCGTTCATCGCGCGCGTCCATACGAGGAGGGAGGCCGGGCGCGTTGGAAGTGCCCTCGCAGCGGTGGGAGTCGGCCAATCCGGATCGCCGGGGCGAACCCGGCGCAGGGCGCCTTGTCTCTCAGTGAGGCCCGTGCAGGCCGGCAAACCGGCGAGCAGCGGCAGTGCCAGCGCGCGGCGAAAGAGCTCGCGGCGCTTCAAGGAGGGCCGAGACTGGTATAAAGCCGGTCTCGCCTCGAAGTTGGTGCCCAGAAGAGGACTCGAACCTCCACGGTGTTACCCGCCAGTACCTGAAACTGGTGCGTCTACCAATTCCGCCATCTGGGCGCGGAAAGAACACGGGATTTTACCAAAGTGACCCGAAGATTGTCTAGTAAAACCAAGGGCCTGCCGTACGCCGTCGAGATTCCCAGCCGCGAGCAGGTGCTGGAGTCCCTGGGCGAGGAGGGAGTGCCCGTGTCCTTCGAGCGACTGGCCGAGCGCCTCGAGGTCGCGGGCCCGGAGGCCCTCGAGGGCTTCGAGCGGCGCGTGGCCGCCATGGAGCGCGACGGCCAGGTCGTGCGCAACCGCCGCGGGGCGATCCTCATCTCGGACAAGGCGGGCCTGGTGAAAGGCAAGGTCGTGGGCCACCCCGACGGCTTCGGGTTCCTGCGCCCCGACGTGGGCGACGAGGATCTCTTCCTCGGCCCCAAGGAGATGCACAAGGTGCTGCATGGGGACGTGGTCCTCGCGCGCGTGATCGGCGTGGATCGCCGCGGGCGCCCCGAGGGCGCCATCGTCGAGGTGCTCGAGCGCGCCAACAAAAAAATCGTGGGGCGCCTCTTCATGGAGAAGGACGTCGCGTTCGTCATCGCCGAGAACAAGCGCATCAGCCAGGACATCCTCATCCGCCCCGAATCGCTCGGCAAGGCGAAGCCCGGCCAGGTGGTCGTGGCCGAGCTCCTCGAGCAGCCCTCGAAGCACGCCGAGCCCGTGGGGCGCGTGATCGAGATCCTCGGCAACTATGCCGACCCGGGAATGGAAATCGAGATCGCGCTTCGCAAGCACGACCTGCCGCACGAGTGGCCGCGCGACGCCGAGGCCGCCGCGAAGAAGCTGGACCGCGTGAAGGTCGAGGCGAAGGACGTGAAGGGCCGCAAGGATCTTCGCAAGATGGCCTTCGTGACGATCGACGGCGAGACGGCGAAGGATTTCGACGATGCGGTCTACGCGGAAGAGATAGGCGCGAGGCACGAGGCGCGGGGCGCGAGGGGCGCGGGAGGCTATCGCCTCTGGGTCGCCATCGCCGACGTGAGCCACTACGTGCGCCCGGGCGATCCCCTGGACGCCGAGGCCTACAACCGCGGCAACTCGGTGTACTTTCCCCGCCGCGTGATCCCGATGCTGCCCGAGGAGCTATCCAACGAGCTCTGCTCGCTCAAGCCCGAGGTCGATCGCCTGGTGATGGTCTGCGAGATGGAGGTGACCGCGGGCGGGGTCGTGAGGCACTACGAGTTCTATCCGGGCGTGATCCACTCCCACGAGCGCATGACCTATACCAAGGTCGCCGAGATGATCGAGGGCCGGCAGAAGTCGCGCCCCGAGATCGATACGCTCCACGCGATCTTCAAGGCGCTCCTCGGAGCGCGGCAGAAGCGCGGCGCCATCGACTTCGATTCGGTCGAGACGCAGATGATCTTCGACGACAAGGGCAAGATCGAGCGCATCGTGCGCGTGCACCGAAACGACGCGCACCGGCTGATCGAGGAGTGCATGCTCGCGGCCAACGTGTCGGCCTCCGATTTCCTCGAGAAGAACGAGCAGCCGACGCTCTACCGCGTGCACGAGGGGCCCACGCCCGAGAAGCTCGAAGCGCTGCGCACGATGCTGAAGGATTTCGGCCTGTCGCTCGCCGGCGGCAACAAGCCCGCCGCGAAGGACTACGCGATCCTCCTCGAGCGCATCAAGGACCGGCCCTACGCCGACATGCTCCAGACGGTGATGCTGCGCTCCCTCCAGCAGGCCGTGTACACGCCCGAGAACGTGGGCCACTTCGGCCTTGCCTACAACGCCTACGCCCATTTCACGTCGCCCATCCGGCGCTATCCCGATCTCCTCGTCCATCGCGGCATCAAGGCGGTCCTGGCCGGCAAGCACCACAACGCGGGGGACTTGAACGCGATCGGCAGCCACTGCTCCGAGACCGAGCGCCGCGCCGACGACGCGACGCGGGACGTGGAAGCGTGGCTCAAGTGCTACTACATGCAGGATCACATCGGCGAGGAGTTCGACGGCACGGTGAGCGGCGTGACTTCGTTCGGCCTCTTCGTGACCCTCGACGACCTCCACATCGACGGGCTCGTGCACATCTCCGATCTCGGCCAGGATTATTTCCAGTTCGACGCGGCCAAGCACATGCTCTCGGGCTCGCGCTCGGGCGTGCGCTACCAGCTGGCCGACCGCGTGCGGGTCAAGGTGGTGCGTGTGAACCTGGAGCAGGCGAAGATCGATTTCGTGCTCGTCGAAAAACAGGTCATTCCCGTGAAGACGGGAAACCAACCAGAGCCGAAAGGGAAGAAGAAGAAATGAAGATCCTCACCGGCTTCCATGCCATCACCTCGCGGCTGCGACAGAAGCCCGAGACGGTACGCGAGATCTACGTCGACGCCGAGCGCAAGGACGCCCGCGCCAAGGACCTGCGCGAGCTCGCCGCGCGGCTGAACGTGCGCGTGATCGCCGTGGACATGAAGCGCCTGGACGGCATGGCGGGCGGCGTACGCCACCAGGGCGTGGTGGCGCATGCCGAGGCGCTCGACATGCCCAAGTTCATCGAGGACGTGCTCGACGGCCTCGACGAGCCGGCGCTGATCCTGATCCTCGACGGGGTGCAGGATCCGCACAACCTCGGCGCATGCCTGCGCGTGGCCGACGGCGCCGGCGCCCATGCGGTGATCGCGCCCAAGGACCGTAGCGTCGGGCTCACCACCGCGGCGATCAAGGTCGCGTCCGGCGCGGCCGAAAGCATCCCCTACATCGTGGTCACCAACCTCGCCCGTACGATGCGCGACCTCAAGGACAAGAACATCTGGCTCGTCGGCGCGGACGATTCGGCGAAGGGGTCGATCTACCAGGCGAAGCTCGACGGAGCGCTTGCGCTCGTGATGGGCGCCGAGGCGGAGGGCCTGCGCCGCCTCACGCGCGACAGCTGCGACCTCCTGGTATCCATCCCGATGATGGGCGCGGTCGACAGCCTCAACGTTTCCGTGGCGAGCGGGATCTGCCTTTACGAAGCGCGGCGCCGGCGCTTGTGATCCGTCAATCGAGGTCGCGCCTCTGCTGCGCGAGCTGCGCGAAACGCTGCGAAGCCTCGGCGAACACCACCGCCAGCTGCTGCAGAAGGCCCGCGGTCTCGGCGTCTCCCCGGAAGCCCATCTCGGTTCGTGTCACGGTCACGGCCCACGACGCGATCTCTTCGCGCGTGCTGGGAAGCGTGGGGCGGCAGCTCGCCGGAAGCCGCGAGACTTCGCCGTCGCTCAGCGTGCCCAGGTAGCGGCGCACGAGGCTGAGCACCGCCGTCTCGTCGGGCGCGGACTGGATGAGGCTTTGCCAGCGGATGTTCCCTGTCGGCATGAACGCGATACCGCAGTGAATTTGTCGGATGTTCGGATGTCTGGAGAATACATGATGGGCTTCCTGCGTAACTTGCTGCTGGCTGTCGTTCTTGCGGGCGGGGCGTCGGTCGCGCTCGCGCAGCGCCCCGCGCCGGCGGCGCAGCCACGAGATCCGAACGCGGTCGTCGAAGCCACCCCGACACCGGAGGCGATCGGGCGGGGCGCGGCGCGGGAGCGCGGAACGCCCTCCGGCGTGAAGGGCATCTCGAGGATCACGAACGTCGAGGGCATCACCGAGTATCGCGTCGACTCGAACGGGTTTCGATTCCTGCTCTTCCCCGATCCGACCAAGCCCACGGTCACCGTGAACATGACCTACCTCGTCGGCAGCCGCATGGAGAACTACGGCGAGACGGGGATGGCGCACCTCCTCGAGCACATGATGTTCAAGGGGACCCCGAAGCACCCGCACGTCGACCAGGAGTTCAACCAGCGTGGCGCGCGCTTCAACGGCTCCACGACGATGGACCGCACCAACTATTACGAGATCACGCGCGCATCGCCCGACAACCTCGCGTGGGCGCTCGAGCTCGAGTCCGACCGCATGGTGCACTCGTTCATCGCGAAGAAGGACCTCGACAGCGAGATGACGGTGGTGAGGAACGAGTACGAGATGGGCGAGAACTCGCCCTTCGAGGTGCTGATGAAGCGCCTGCAGAGCATCATGTACGACTGGCACGCGTATGGCCGCGCCACCATCGGGAACCGCAGCGACATCGAGAACGTCCCCATCGCGCACCTTCAGGCGTTCTACCGCATGTACTACCAGCCGGACAACGCCGTGCTCATGGTCACCGGCAAGTTCGACGAGAAGCAGGCGCTGGACCTCGTGGCGAAGAACTTCGGCCCGATCGCCAAGCCCAAGCGCACGCTGCCGGTCTTCTGGACGGTCGAGCCCACCCAGGACGGCGAGCGCACCTTCACCGTGCGGCGCAAGGGCGACATCGACATCGTCATGGTCGGCTACCACGTGCCCTCGAACCTCCACGACGAGTCCGATCCCATCGGCTTCGCCGGCTCCATTCTCGGCACCGCGCCTACGGGGCGCCTGCACAAGGACCTGGTCGAGAAGGGCCTCGCCTCGCAGGTGTTCTCGATCCCGGTGATGGGCGTGGATCCCGGGATCATCATCTTCGGCGCGGTCGTGAAGAAGGGCGACCAGCTGGAGCCCGTGCGCCAGGCGCTGGTGAAGGACATCGAGGCGCTGGGCGACAACCCGCCCACGCCGGAGGAGATCGAGCGCACCCGCCGGCTGTTCGCCAACCAGGCCGAGAAGACGCTCGACAACATGGAGTCGATCGGCGTGGAGATGAGCGAATACATCGCGCTCGGCGACTGGCGCCTCTTCTTCCTGGCGCGCGACGAATTGCCGAAGATCACCTCCGAGCGCGTGGCCGCCGCCGCGAAGCACTACTTCGTGCGCGACAACCGCACCGTGGGCCTGTTCATTCCCGACGATCACCCGCAGCGCGCGACGATCCCGCCCGCACCCACGCTCGAGGAGGTGATGAAGGACTTCCATCCGAGCGCCGCGGTGAAGGCGGGGGAGGCCTTCGATCCGTCCCAGGACAACATCGACAGGCGCACCAAGCTCCTCACGGTGGGCGATGTGAAGGTCGCGCTTCTGCCGAAGAAGACCCGCGGCGGGACCGTGAACGTGGCCCTCTCGCTGCACATCGGCAACGAGAAGGCGCTCTTCGGCCAGCAGGTGAACGCGATGCTCGCCGGGCAGATGCTCTCGCGCGGGACGACCCGGTACACGCGCGCCCAGCTCGCCGACGAGGAGCAGAAGCTGAAGATGTCCGGCGGCGTCGGCGGGACCGCCGCGGCGTTCCAGACCAACCGCGACAACCTCGAGGCGGCGCTACGCCTCGCGGTGCACGTGCTGAGGAACCCGGCCTTCCCCGATTCCGAGTGGGAGCAGCTCGTGACGCAGACCGAGACGGGTATCCAGGCGTCCATGTCCGAGCCCGAGGCCCTCGCGGCCGACGCGCTCTCGAGGCACTTCAACGTATACCCCAAGGGCGACTGGCGCTATTCGCCTTCGCTGCAGGAGACGCTCGAGGCCGTGAAGGCCTCCAAGCTCGACGATGCGAAGGCCTTCTGGTCGAGGTTCTATGGCGCGTCGCCCGCCGAGATCGCGATCGTGGGCGACTTCGATTCCGACGCGATCGTCCCGGTGATCCGCGAATTGCTGGCCGACTGGAAGCCGCAGGTACCGTACGAACGCGTAAAGGTCGAGTACAGCGACGTGGCGCCCACCGAGGAATCCATCAAGACACCGGACAAGGAAAATGCGGTGTTCGTGGCGCGCGAGAACATCGCCATTCGCGACGACAGCCCCGACTATCCCGCGCTTACGCTTGCCGACTATCTCCTGGGAGGCGGCACGGGCTTCGATTCACGGCTCGCGACGCGCATCCGGCAGAAGGAGGGGCTCTCGTACTCGGTGGGCTCGGAGCTCTCCGTCGATTCGCAGGACGTGAACGGCGCCTGGTCGGTCTACGCGATCGCCGCGCCGGTGAACATTCCCAAGGTGGAGACGGCGTTCCGCGAGGAGATGGCGCGCGCCTTGCGCGATGGCTTCACCGAGGCGGAGGTGACTTCGGCGAAGTCCGGTCTCCTGCAGACCCGCGCGCAGAGCCGGGCGCAGGACGCGACGTTGGCCGCCGGCTGGGCGGGCAACATGCACCTCGGACGCACTTTCGAGCGCAGCAAGGAGCTCGAGGCGAAGCTCTCCGCGCTCACCGCCGCCGAGGTGACCGCGGCGCTGAGGAAGTACCTCGATCCGAAGAAGATGACGGTGGTGAAGGCGGGGGACTTCAAGTAGCCGGCCGGCCGGGGCCCGCGGTATAGAATTCGCCACCGCCACTCGATGGGCCCCCGGTGAAAACACGAAACTACTCGACCCGCCGCCGCATCCTCGTGACCGGAGGCGCGGGCTTCCTCGGGTCGCACCTGTGCGAGCGCCTGCTCGAGGACGGCGCCGACGTCCTCTGCGCGGACAACTTCTTCACGGGCACGAAGGACAACGTCGCGCACCTCATGGACTCGAAGCATTTCGAGCTGATGCGTCACGACGTCACCTTCCCGATCTACGTCGAGGTCGACGAGATCTACAACCTCGCCTGCCCCGCGGCACCGATCCACTACCAGTTCGACCCGGTGCAGACCACGAAGACGAGCGTCCACGGGGCGATCAACCTGCTCGGCCTCGCCAAGCGGGTGAAGGCGAAGGTCCTGCAGGCCTCGACGAGCGAGGTGTACGGGGACCCCGAGGTCCATCCGCAGGTCGAGGGCTATTGGGGCCGCGTGAATCCCATCGGCATCCGCTCGTGCTACGACGAGGGAAAGCGCTGCGCCGAGACGCTCTTCTTCGACTATCACCGCCAACATGGGCTGCGGATCAAGGTGCCGCGGATCTTCAACACGTATGGCCCGCGGATGCACGCGAACGACGGGCGCGTCGTGTCCAATTTCATCGTCCAGGCGCTGACGGGTACCACGATCACCCTCTACGGCGACGGCTCCCAGACCCGCTCGTTCTGCTACGTGGACGACCTGGTGGACGCCCTGGTGCGCATGATGGCGACCGGCGACGAAGTGACCGGGCCGGTCAACCTGGGCAATCCGCGCGAGTTCACCATCCGCGAGCTTGCGCAGAAGGTGATCGAGATGACCGGCTCGAAATCGCGGATCGCGCGCAAACCCCTCCCCTCGGACGATCCGCGCCAGAGGCGCCCCGACATCAGCAGGGCCCGCGAGCTCCTCGGCTGGAAGCCGACCACGAAGCTCGAGGACGGCCTTCGCAGGACCATCGAGTATTTCGAGAACGTGCTCACCGCGGGGACGAAGCCGCCGCGCAAACGGCGCCGCTAGAGCCGCCAGACCGCCGGCCCGTGCGACTGCACGGCTTCGCGGGGCAGCGCCGACTTCACGTCGATCACGCAGCCGTCGGGACGGACTTTCGCGAGCATGCGCTCCAGCGGCATCGACAGGAATTCGCGATGCGCCACGGCGAGCACGAGCGCATCCGCCGTCGGCAGTGACTCCCACGGCACGAGCTCGATCCCGTATTCGTGGCGGGCCTGCTCGGGGTCGACCCGCGGATCGTGGACCGAGACCTGGATGCCATAGGACTGGAGCTCGCGCACGAGGTCGGCCACCTTGGTGTTGCGCGAGTCCGAGCAGTTCTCCTTGAAGGAGAGGCCCAGCACCACCGCGGTCGAGCCGCAAATGGGGTGGCCGCGCGCGGTGAGGCACTTCACGGTGTTTTCCGCGATGAACTTCGCCATGTTGTCGTTGATGCGGCGCCCGGCGAGGATCACCTGCGGATGCAGCCCCAGCATCTCCGCCTTGTGCGTGAGGTAGTACGGGTCCACGCCGATGCAATGGCCGCCGACCAGGCCCGGCCTGAAGTTGAGGAAGTTCCACTTGGTGCCGGCGGCCGACAGCACTTCCGTCGTGTCGATGCCCAGGCGATGGCAGATGATGGCGAGCTCGTTCATGAGCGCGATGTTGAGGTCGCGCTGGGTGTTCTCGATCACCTTCGCCGCTTCGGCGACCCGGATGCTGGAGGCCTCGTGGATCCCCGCGCTCACCACCGAGCGGTAGAGCCCGGCCACCTTCTCCAGCGTCGCGGGCGTGTCGCCGGAAACCACCTTCGTGATGCGCGCGAGCGTGTGCTCCTTGTCCCCGGGGTTGATGCGCTCGGGCGAGTAGCCCACGAAGAAATCCGTCTTCCAGCGCTTCCCGGAAGCCCGCTCGAGCTCCGGGATGCAGATCTCCTCGGTCGCCCCGGGATACACGGTGGATTCGAACACCACCGTTGCGCCGGCGCCCAGGTGCGGACCGATCGCGCGGCAGGCGGCGAGGAGCGGTCCGAAATCGGGCTGGCGCGCCTCGTCGACCGGCGTCGGCAGCGCGACGACCACGAATCTCGCACGACCGATGTCGCGCGCATCGCCGGTGAGCTTCAGGAAGCGCGCGGAAGCGAAATCCTCCGGCGGCACCTCGCCGCTGGGGTCGTGCTGCCGGCGGTAGGCCTCGACCTTGGCGCTCGAGATGTCGAAGCCGATCGTGTCGCGCTGGCGGCCGAAGGCAAGCGCCAGCGGCAGCCCCACGTAGCCCAGCCCGACGACCGCGACCGTGTCCAATCTCAGGCGGCGCGCGCCAGGAGCTGCGTGAGGCCCCGGCAGCCGTCCTCGACCATGTCGAGCATGGCCTTGAACGCGGGAGCGCCGCCGCCGATGGGATCGGGCACCTCGCGGCCGTAGTACTTGTCGCCGTATTCGAGCAGCAGCTCGATCTTGGACTTGCAGTGCGACGGCACGATGCGCCGCAGTTGCGCGAGGTTCTTCTTGTCCATCACGAGGATCATGTCGAAGCGGTCGAAGTCGCCCATGCCGATCTGGCGCGCGACGCACTCCGAGACGTCGTAGCCACGGCGCGCCGCCTCCTGGGCCGCGAGGGGGAAGGGCGGGTGCCCGGCCATGGAAGCGTGGGTTCCGGCCGAATCGACGTGGATCGCTCCCGAGAGCCCGGACTTGGCGAGCAAGGTGCGAAAGACGGCTTCCGCACACGGGGAGCGGCAAAGGTTGGCGGTGCAGACGAACAGGATGGAGCGCATTTCCTCAAACCGCCTGGGGGGACTGCCCGGTGGGAAGACCGGATGGGTCGGCGCCGTGGCCGAGCCGCTCGATCCGCCTCCACTCGCGCCGCATCACGAAATGGTAGGTGAAGAAGCCGAAGAAGAACGGGTAGAAGAGCGCCGCCTCGGGAAGGTGCAAGGCCCAGCCGAAATAGCCGACCGCCCCGAAGAGCACCGAGGCGGCCACCAGGATCGCCATCGTCTGCGTGTGGCTGAAGCCGCGCGCGAGCAGGTAGTGATGGATATGTGCGCGGTCGGCCACGAACGGGCTCTTGCCGGCCCTCAGCCGACGCGCCATGAGCGAGACGCAGTCGGCGAGCGGCAGCATCAGGACCCAGAGGGCCGCGATGGGCGGGAAGGTACGCCCGGCGCCCTGCGAGAGGTCGATCGCGAACCACGCGAGCGCGAAACCGACCATGAGGCTTCCGGCATCGCCCAGGAACACGCGCGCCCGAGGCTGCCACGGGAAGCGCAGGTTGAAGAGGAGGAACCCGCCGAGGGCCCCGGCGAGGATCAACGCCGTATGGAACTGCACGGGCAGGCCCTCGCGCGCGGCGACGAACGCATACCAGGCGAACGCGACCGCGGCGATCGAGCCGGCGAGGCCGTCCAGGCCGTCCATCATGTTCACGGAGTTCACGACGCCGATGGTGGCGAAGATCGTGAGGGGGATCCCGAGGATCCAGAGGCCGATGGGCCTGAAGCCGAGCAGGTCGCCCACGGACGCGAGCTCCACGCCGGCCGCGAAGATCATCACCATGCAGGCGACGATCTGGATCGCGAATTTCACGCGGGGCCGTAGCTCGCGCACGTCGTCCCACATCCCGATCGCGATCACCAGGGCGAGGGCCAGGGTGAAGTACGCCACCTGCGTGGACATTCCCTGGTAGGCCGTGGCCGCGAGGAGGGCGATGAAGACGGCGAGCCCGCCCACCAGGGGCACCGGATGGTCGTGCTGCTTGCGCGCGTCCGGCTCGTCGACGAGCCCGAGCACGCCCGAGAACCGGGCGAGCACGAGCACGCCGGTCGCCGCGACGGCGAGCGAGCCGAAGAAAGAGGTTGCCGCGTGCACTCCCGTCATATCTTGGGTCGAGAAATCAAGGGCATAGTATGCCTGTGCCGGAGGCGGCAGGGCAACCTCGGGGCTTTGCGAAAGGTGCAAGGAATCGTTTCGGCTGTAAGCGGGAAACGTCCTTTCCCGGCTTGACCGGCGCGCTCCCAGCCACGAAAATCGGGCGTCGCCACGGGGGAGCCATTGAAGGACTGTCGAAGGATCTGCGTTGTCGCACTCGCCCTCTCGATCGCGATCGAAGGTTGCGCCACCGATGCCCCCAAGGAGCGCCTGCGGGTCGACCCGGTCGAGATGGCCCTGAATCTTCCCGATACGGGCTTCGACTCCAGTCATATCGAGTTCGACAAGCTGCCGCGGCTCACGGGCCAGCACGCGATCGTGAGCGCGCGCGATGCGCACCTTCCCTTCCAGCTCCACAGCTACCTCCTCTTCCATGGCGGCCAGTACTGGTGCATGTGGAGCCAGGGGCCGCCGATCGAGGACGAGGCGACCCAGGAAGTCCGCTATGCCACGAGCCCGGATGGCCTGCACTGGAGCGAATCGGCTTCGCTCACGGGCCCTCCCGAGTCCGGATACGGATACATCGCCCGCGGCTTCTGGGTGCGCGATGGCAAGCTCCATGCGCTCGTGGCGCACTTCATCGGCAAGGGCGCCTTCGGCCACAACAAGGACCTCTCGATCCAGGCTTTCGACTGGGACGAGGCGGCGCACGGGTGGAAGCGCGGCAAGACGCTCTACGAGGATGCGATCAACAACTTCGCTCCGCAGATGCTCGCGAACGGCGAATGGATGATGATCCGGCGCGACAGCCACTTCAACGTGTTCGTGCTGACCGGCGGGCGCAAGGCCATCGACGACTGGGATTCCGTCGCGATGGTGAGGCGCGGCCAGGTGCGCGGGTTCATTCCGGACGAGCCGATCTGGTGGCCCCTCGCCGACGGCTCGCTCGTGAGCCTGTTTCGCGACAACGCGAGCTCGGGCTGGCTGTATCGATCGGTCTCGACCGACAACGCGAAGACGTGGACCACGCCGCGGCCGACCAACCTGCCGAGCGCGCCGAGCAAGCTCTACGCCCTGCGCGTGGACGGGGAATGCGAGGCGCTGATCTCGAATGCCAACGTCGTGGCGCAGCGGCGCCAGCTCTATCTTTCCACGGCGCCCGACGGCCGGATGTTCACCCGCATGGCGCTCCTGGTGATCCCTCGGGCGGGCTCGACCACGGTGCAATATCCGCACGCGATCGTCCACGACGGCAGCCTGCTGATCACGTTCTCCCGGAACAAGGCCGCGATCGAGGTCCTCAAGGTCCCGCTTTCCGACGTCAGGGCGATGTGCCAGCAAGGTTGACGCCGGCGGCGTGCATCCTCAACGACACCCGCGTCGATCGCCATCATGGATGCGTGCGCGTGATGCAAGCCATCGAGCGGCTGCTCGAGCGTAACGGGTTGCGCGTCGCGGCGACGGCTCCAGCGCATCGCGACTGGTCGCAGGATGCGGCCTTCCTCCGGGAGCTCGACGCGTGCAGCCTGGTCGTGGTGAACGGCGAGGGAAGCCTGCACCATGACCGCCCGGAGGCGGAGCGACTGCTTGCCGTGGGAGCGTACGCGCGTTCGCGCGGCAAGCCCGCGGTGCTGGTGAACGCGGGATGGGAGGCGAATTCGCCGCAGCTCGCCGCCCGCCTGCGTGACTTCGCCCGCGTCTGCGCTCGCGATACGCGCAGCGCGCAGCGCATTCGTGAAGCCGGGATCGCATGCGACGTGGTGGGCGACCTCAGCCTCTACCTTGCGGTATCTCCGGGCCCGGCCGCCGCCCCCGGCGCGCCGCTCGCATTCACCGACAGCGTCGACCGGTTGAAGGCGCTCGCGCTCGAACGCTGCCGCCGCACCCTCGATGCAAGCCTCCTGTCGATCCTCTTCCCCGCGCAAGGCGCCGGCGGCTATCCACGGTTTCTTCGCGAAGGCATCGCCGCTTCCGATTTGCGCGCACCCGGGCGCCTGGCCGCGCTCCTGCGGGCGCGGCATGCGCTCTGGCGTGCTTCCTCGCGCCGCACGGACGAATTCCTCGCACGGCTCGCGGGTTTCGGCTTCGTGGTCTCGGGGCGTTTCCACGCCTGCACTCTTGCGCTCCTCACGGGCACGCCTTTCGCGGCGCTCGCCTCGAATACCGCGAAGATCGAGTCGCTGGTCGAGGATGCGGGGCTCGAGCCGTGGCGGGCGCGCATCGACCTCGAAAAGGCGGCGGTGACCGACGCCGCGCGCAGGGGCTGGAGCGTCGCCGAACGCCGTGCGATCGACGATTACGTGGCGGGGGCGCGCAGCGGCGCCGAGCGGCTCTTCCGCGAGCTGAAGGATCTCGCCTGATGGCGACCCTGCTGGCGTCGCGCAGCGGCTCGGCCTGGGCGGTGCGGGCGACGTACTCGCGGGCGGTCCCCGATGCCGAGGCATCGAATCGCGCGGCCCTGCGCGCCGAGGCGGAGACCTGGCGCCTGGCGCGCGAGCTGCGCCGCGACCGGCCCTGGGACATCGAATATCTTCACGCGTGCCTGGGCCCGGCGCGCACCGCGCTCGGGTTCGCGCTCGAGGCCGCCGAGGCTTGCGAACGGCGCGCTCCCATGGAGATGGTCATTCCCGATGGCGCCGCACAGGCGGCTCTCGTGCGCCGCTTCCTGTCGGCCCGCGGCCAGGCAGTCGCCGGGGTCGCCTGGGATGCATTGCGCGAGCGCTTGCGCTTCGTCGCGGCGGCGGCGCTCGCGGGAGGCGCGCTCGCGGCCTACGTGCTGCGCATGGCCCTGGCGAGGCGCCCCGCGATTGCGCCCGGCGAAGCGGACAAGGGCATCGCGCTCGCGTTGCACGGCGAGTGGACTACTCGCACTCGCCACCTCGTCGGCCTCGAGGGGCTTCCGGTGGCGTTCGTCGTGATGCTTGGACGGCTGAAAGCCTCGCCGCGTGCGGTCGCGCAGGAGTGGAGCGCGCGCACCGGCGGGCGAACACCGCCGCCATGGATCAATCCGGTCTCGCCCCGCGCTGCGTTGGGCGCGATCCCGGCGATGCTGGCCCTCGTTCGCGAAGGCTTCTCCAGCGCCCCGGCGCACGCCCTGCCGGTCGCATTTCGCGAGCAGGTTGCCATGGCGTTTCGCGTCATGCTGGGCGCCGTCCAGTTCCGCTGGTGGCGGGACAGCGGGCCGCGCGTGGCGACGGTCCTCTTCGGACACACCGGCAATGCCGACACGGACGCACTCGAGCGCGCGATGCAATCTCGCGGGGCGCGCTGCGTGCACGTGGTGCACGGGCTTGCGGCCGGCGCCAATTTCGCGGGATTCTCCGATGTCGCATTCTTCCGCGCCGGGTTCGACGCGCGCATGTACGGCGAGCTGCGCCAGTACGGCGCCTGCGAAGTGATCGCGGCAGAGCGCCCCGTTCTGCGCCGTGGTTCGCGCGGCCTTTTTCTCCTGACCAACCTTGCCCATCCCATGAATCCACGTTTTGCCCTGCACGGCCCGGCGGACGAGATCGATCTGCTCGAGGAAGTGGCCCGGATCGCGCCCGGCCTGGGTTGCGGATCGCGCCCCATGCGCTGGAGGCCCCACCCGGTGATCGACCAGCTGGCCGGGGCGGTTTCCACCGCCATCCGGCGCCGCTCGAAGGAGCTCGCGTTCGAGGAGACGCCGCGAAGCGAAGACGCCGCGAGCGTCGCGGCGCGCGCGCGCTGGGTATTCTCGAGCCCCTCCACGGTGTGCGTGGACCTCCTCGCGAAAGGCATCCTCACCGTGGTGCGCGATCCGCAGCGCACGCTCGCCGACTCGTCGATGAATTGCTTTCCCGGCGCGAGCGAGGGAGGCGAGGCGCTCGAGGCGCTGCTGCGCCGGCTCGATGCCGACGCGGCCTACGCCGATGCGTTCCAACGCACATGGGACGAGGTGGCGCCGGCCGCGCCGCTCGACGCGCGGTCCCTCGCCGCCGCGCTGGGATAGCCGATGCTTCCCTACATGTTCGTCATCGTCGGGGTGGGCCTCGCCGCGATCTTCATGCAGCGGCGCGTGATCCTTCCCTTCTGGGCGTTCGCCTTCGTGGTCCTCGTTCTCTTCGTGGGCCTGCGCCACCACGTCGGGATGGACTGGAACAACTACCTCGGGATGATCTACCGCGTGAGCGGAGGGGGCCTTCTCGAGGCACGCGAGTACGCCGAGCCCTCGTACGCCTTCCTGCTTTGGATATCCAGCAACCTCGGCATGGGCATCTACCTGCCCAACCTCGTGGTGGCCCTGATCCTCATGACGGGCCTCTTCCGCTACGCGCGCTCGACGCCCTCGCCCTGGATCGCGCTCCTCGCCGCGATTCCCTTCCTCGTGGTCGTGACCGGCATGAGCGCGAACCGGCAGGCCGCCGCCATCGGGATCCTCCTCTGGGCCATGGCGGGCTGGGAGCGCCATCCAATCTGGTGGCGCGCATTCCTCATCGGGCTCGCGGCGACCTTCCACGCGAGCGCGATCGTGTTCCTGATCCTCGTGCTCGCCGACCTCAAGATCCAGCGCGGCGTGAAGATCGTCGGCGTGGCGGTCTTCGCGATGGCCACGGTCTATTATCTGACCCTTACCGACAAGTTCGATTACTACGACCAGGTCTATGGCTCCGGGCAAGCCGAAATCACGCAGTCCTCGGGCGCGATCTTCCACGTGCTGATCAATGGAGCCCCGGCCATCCTGTACTTCCTCATGCCGCGCTATCGCTCGGTGCTGCTTCCCAACGACGCGCACCGCCACATGGCGGTCGCGGCCGTGGCGCTCATCGCGCTCGCGTTCGTGACCTCGGCCGCGGCCGGCCGGGCCTCGCTCTATCTCTTCCCGGTCTCCATGCACATCTTCGCCGCGATACCCCTGGTGCTGCGCGGCACCGGCGCGCGATTCGCGTACGTAGTCGGCTGCGCGGCATTCTTCACCAGCATCCTCGCCTTCTGGCTCCTCGCGTCGAACACAGGGTTCTCGTACCTTCCCTACGAGAACGTCTTCACGGTGGATCCGTCCGTCCTCCAGCTATGCTGCTAGCCGCGCACCAGGCCTCGGACGAGCACCGCGTCGCGGCGCTCGACCGGTTGCGCGCGTTCGCCGTGTTCCTCGTGATCGGCCACCACGCCGCGTGGCGCTTCCGCCCCGATGGCGCCGATCCGCTCGCGCAGGTGATGAAGGGCGCGGGCTGGATCGGCGTGGACATCTTCTTCGTGATCAGCGGCTTCATGATCACGGCGATCCTGCTGCGTGACGGCGGCGACATTCGCGGCTTCTTCGTGCGGCGCTTCTACCGGATCGTTCCGCTGTTCGTGGTCGCGGTCGCCGTCTTCGCCGCGCTCGCGGCGGCGACGGGCCTGGGCGCGGAGAAGCTCGGCCTCATCTGGAGCCCGGCGCTCCTCCTGAACGGCTGGACCATCCCGTTCCTCGGATACGGGAAAGTGCCCTACACGATCACGTGGTCGCTCTCGGTGGAAGAGGCCGCGTATCTCGCGATGGGGCTTGCCTGCCTTGCGGGCCGCAAGGGGCTGATCGCGACGCTCGCCGCCTTCATGGTGATCGGTCCCGTCACGCGCGTGGTGGCACTCGCCACCGGGGCCATCGATCCCTTCGAGCTCTACTTCTTCGTTCCCGCGCGCCTGGACACGATCGCTTTCGGCGGCCTCGCCGCGCTCCTTGCGCAGCGGGGCGCTCGCGCGCGCCCGTGGATGGCGTGGATCGCGGGGCTCGCGGTGGTGGTACTCATCGTGGCGTATCGCTACCTGTCGGTCGCGATGCCCGCCATGGTGCTTGCCGGCTACAGCGTCTTCGGCCTCGCTACGGGCTGGTTCGTGTTCTCGCTCGCGACACTCGACGCGGCGCGCGGCGAGGGCACGGGACGAGCGGCCCGTGCCGCTTCCTTCGTTTCGCGCGGCGTGGGTTCGATCACCGCGCGCTTCGGGCGCGTCTCCTATTTCATCTACCTTTTCCACATCTTCGTCCTCGAGGCGCTGCTGCAGGCGCAGCGCTGGTTTCCGACGGCGAGGCTCGGTTACTGGCAGGCGCTGGCACTGGCGACCGCGATCGTGTTCGGCCTCGCGGTGCTCTCCTGGCGCTGGTTCGAGCGTCCGCTCATCCGGCGGGGCCGCGACGTCTCCCTGGGCGGCCGAAAGCAGAACGTCCTGCGCGCCGACGATCGCGGCGTTTCGGCCTCGTGACATGAAGCTGAAGAAGCTCGTCGCCTTCGCCGTGCTGCCGCTGCCTTCGTTCCTGAAGGTGCTCCTGCTCCGGTTGCTATGCGGCTACCGCATCGAGCGCGGCGTGCGCATCGGATTTTCCGTCGTGGCCGCCGGCCATTGCCGAATCGGCCGCAAGGCCCGTATCGGCCACTTCAACTACATCGCGGAATGCCGCTCGCTCGATATCGGTGCCGACGCCCGCATCGGGCACTTCAACATCCTCCTGGGCGGGCGCAAGGTGACGATCGGCGAAGGCGCCGTGATCGGGCGCTTCAACGAGATCAACTCCATCCTCGAGCCCCTGGTCCGCGGCGAGCCCCAGCCGGAGCTCGAGCTGGGGCGCCATGCGGTGGTGACCGCGTGGCACAAGATCGACTTCACCGACAAGGTCACCCTCGGCGAATCGGCGGTCCTCGCGGGGCGCCTGTCGAACCTGTGGACCCACAACCGCCAGGACATCGCCCCCGTGAGCATCGGCGCACACTGCTATGTCGGTTCGGGGATCCAGATGGTCCCCGGGTCGAGCATCGGGGCGCGGTGCGTGGTGGGACTGGGCTCCGTGATCACCCGCGCGTTCACCGAGGAGGGCATGCTCATCGCGGGCGTTCCCGCCAAGGTCGTGAAGCCGCTGGGCGAGGCCGCGTTGCCGCTCGTGACCTTTCCGACGCGCCCGGACCTGGAAGAGCGCGCGTGAGGCTCCTCTTCGCGATCAAGTCGCTCAACGTGGTGGGCGGCGGCGCGGAACGCGTGCTGGTGGGAGTAGCCAACGGCCTCGCGCGCCGCGGCCATGACGTGCGGATCCTTACCTTCGATACGGCGGGAGATTCCTTCTATCCGCTGGACCCCGGCATATCCCGCATCGACACCGGGATCGGCGTTCCCGGCCGCCCGACGCCGAGGACCGGCTTCCTGCGCAACATGGGGCGCCTGCGCGGCCTCGTGCACGAGGCTCGCCCGGACCTGGCCGTCGTCTTCATGCACTCGATGTACGTTCCGTTTTCGATCGCGCTGCTGGGGAGCGGGACGCCGCTCGTTTTCAGCGAGCACATCGACGCCGCGCACTACCGCACCCGTCCCCTGCAACGGCTGCTGGTGCGCACTCTGGAGCGCCTCGCCGTCGCGAAGACGGTGCCGTCCGGATCGCTGCTCGCCGAGCATCGCCCCGCAGAAAGGCATCGGGTGCACGTGCAGCCGAACGCGGTGGACCTCCCGGCGTTCCAATCCGCGCGAGCCGCGCAGCCGGCCGAGCCGTCCATCGTGCTTTGCGCGGGCCGGTTCATGGCGCAGAAGAACCAGGCCGAGCTGATCGAGGCGTTCTCGCGCGTATCGAGCGAGTTTCCCGCATGGCGCCTGCGGCTGGTCGGCGAAGGGGAGCAACGCGGGGAGCTCGAGGCGATGGTGGCGCGTTTCGGTTTGCAGGCGCGCGTCGCGATGCCGGGAGTCGCGCGCGACATGGCCGCCGAATACGCGGCGGCCGGCCTCGTCGCATTGCCGTCGCGCTATGAATCCTTCGGCCTGGTCGCCGCCGAGGCGCTCGCGAGCGGCCGCGCGCTGCTCGCGTTCGACGATTGCCTCGGCATCGCCGAGCTCGTGGAGAACGGCCGCAACGGGATCCTCGTTCCCGCGCGCGGCGAGCGCGTCGCGCACCTCGCCGACGGCTTGCGCCGCCTCATGGGCGATGCGGCATTGCGCGCGCGATTGGGCGCGGCCGGCCCGCAATCCGTGGAGCGTTTCGACCTGCCGCGGGTGATCGACTCGTGGGAAGCTTTCCTTGCCGACACGTTGAAGTCCGTACGCTCGCCGGCGATGCAGGCGAACCGCGACGATGCCACCATCGATTCGTTCGGGGATGAATGGAGCGCCTATCCGCAGTCCGACCTGCCACCGGGCGAGCTGGAAGGAATTTTCCGGCGGTACTTCGACGTCTTCCCGTGGGATCGCCTCTCTCCCGGCGCGGTCGGGTTCGACATGGGCTGCGGAAGCGGGCGCTGGGCGGCGATGGTCGCGCCGCGGGTCGGGCACCTGCATTGCATCGATGCATCCCCGGCCGCTCTCGAGGTGGCGCGCCGCAATCTCGCATCGCAGGGTAACGTGAGCTTTCACCGTGCGACCACGGACAACGCGCCCCTGGAGGCCACGAGCTGCGACTTCGGTTACTCCCTGGGTGTCCTGCACCATGTGCCGGATACGGCCGCGGCGCTCGGGGACTGCGCGCGCCTCCTCAAGCCCGGGGCGCCGATGCTGGTCTACCTGTACTACCGGTTCGACAACCGCCCCGCCTGGTTTCGCTTGGTGTGGACCTGCAGCAACCTGCTGCGCACCGCGATCTCGAGGCTTCCTTCCCGCGCGAAGCGGGCCGCCACCGCAACCATCGCCGTCCTCGTGTACTGGCCGGTGTCGCGCCTGTCGCGCGCGCTCGAAAAGCTGGGCATGGACGTGGCGTGGCTTCCCCTTTCGTTCTATCGGTCTTCGAGCCTGCGCACGTTGCTCACCGACAGCCGCGACCGCTTCGGAACGCCCCTCGAACATCGTTTCACGCGGCAGGAAATCGCACGGATGATGGAGAATGCGGGGCTCGCGAATCCGCGGTTCTCCGAGGGCGAGCCGTACTGGTGCTGCGTGGGATACAAGGCGTGAGCGAAGCCAAGGTCGACTATTCCCGGGTCGCGCGAATGTCCGCCGGCAAGGCGCTCGTGAGGCGCACGCTGCTGTTGCCATGGGTGAATCGCGCCGCGGTGGCGGTGCTGGGCGGGCTCCCGGATTCGGCGTGGCGATCGAGGATTCCCGTCGCGCGTTCCGCAACCCTCCAGCTCGACGGAGCGGAAACGCTCGTGCTTCTGCGTGCCGACCGCTGCCAGGTCGCGAAGGAAGTGTTCTGGGGCGCGGGGCGGTTGCGCGGCGCCGCCGACCGGCTCGCGCTGGACGCCGTGCTGCGCCTCTGCGGCGGAGCCGATCTCTTCCTTGACATCGGCGCGTACACCGGGCTTTTCGCGCTATCGGTCGCGCGGCGCGTCCCCGGCGCCGTGGTCCACGCCTACGAGATCGTCCCCGAGAACTTCATGCTCCTCTGGGACAACGTGATCGCCAACGACCTGGTGGGCCGGGTGGAGCCGCGCCTCGTGGGCCTGGGCGAATCTCGCGCAAGCTTGCGCGTGGCCGCGTCGCTGGGAAGTGGGGCGCTCGCATCGTCGGTGGCGCTCGATTCGGAATCGCGCGGCGGCGTGAACGTTCCCGTGAGGACGCTGGACGATCTCTACGCCGACTTCACGGGCGGCGCGGTCTTCAAGATCGACGTCGAGGGCTTCGAGTTGGAAGTGCTGCGCGGCGGGCGCTCATTCCTTTCGCGCGTGAAGCCCCACATGCTGTGCGAGGTCCTCACGCGTACGAAAAATGTGGCGCAGACGCAGGCGCTGCTGGGCTCGTGCGGGTACCGCTTCTACCATGTCGCCGATCGAGGCCTCATCCCGGCCGAGAGCATCGTTGCGGTACAGCGTGAACGCGATTGGCTCTTCACGACGCACGACGCGCAAGCCCTCGCCGCGCTCGGATTGCCGGTCGTGAAGCCTTGAGGGACATCCTTTCATGTGCGGCCTGACCGGTTTCGTCGATCCGGATCACGTCCGCGAGGGCGGCGATGCGCGCTCGCGGATCGAGGCGATGAGCGCCGCGCTCGCCCATCGGGGCCCCGATGCTTCGGGCCATTGGGTCGCCCGGGAGGAAGGCCTCTTCACCGTGGCGCTCGGGCACCGGCGCCTCGCGATCATCGACGTCTCGGAGGCGGGGGCGCAGCCCATGACCTCCCACGATGGCCGCTACGTGATCGCATTCAACGGCGAGATCTACAACTACGCCGAGCTGCGCTCGCGCCACGAGGCCCGCCGGGGCGCGGTTGCCTGGCGTGGCCACTCCGACACCGAGGTGCTCCTCGAGCTCTTCGGCACGGACGGCGTCCAGGGGACGCTCGCGAGCCTCGATGGCATGTTCGCGCTCGCCCTCTACGACCGGCGCGAGAAGACGCTCACGCTCGCGCGCGATGCCTTCGGCGAGAAGCCGCTCCACTACGGCTTCTGGAACGCGACGCTGGTCTTCGGCTCCGAGCTGCGGGCGTTGCGCGCCTGGCCGGGGTTCGCACCGCAGCCCGATCACGATGCGCTCGCGGGATTCTTCGCCTACGGCTACATCCCGTGCCCTCGCACGATCCATCGCGGCATCCTCAAGCTTGCGCCCGCGATGACGGTCACCTTCACCGCGGCGGACCTGCGCGGCGGGATCCTTCCCGCGCCGCGTTCCTATTGGGACATGGTGGGTACGGCGCTCCGCGCGCAAGGCTCGCCGTTCACCGGCACGCAGCATGAAGCGGCCGACGCGGTGGCCGAAGTCCTCGCCCGTTCCACGCGCGGGCGCATGGTGTCCGATGTGCCGCTCGGCGCGCTCCTTTCCGGCGGCATCGATTCGTCGCTTGCTACCGCGCTCATGCAGGCCTCGTCGTCGCAGCCCGTACGCACCTTCAGCGTCGGCATGGACGAGCCCGGCTTCAACGAGGCCGAGCACGCGCGCACGGTGGCGCGGCACCTGGGCACCCGCCACACGGAACTGGTCCTCACGCCCGCGCAGGTGCAGGCGGTCATTCCCGAGATCGCCGCGGTCTACGACGAGCCGTTCGCCGATTCGTCGCAGGTGCCGACTTTCATCGTTTCGCGCATGGCGCGCGAGCACGTGACCGTGGCGGTCTCCGGGGACGGGGGCGACGAGATCTTCGGCGGCTACAACCGCTACTTCCACGCGCCGCGCCTTTGGTCGCGCGTGGCGGCGGTGCCGGCGCCGATGCGCCAGGCGCTCGGTGCGGCGCTGCGCTCGATCCCGCTCGCGACCGTCGATCTCGCGGTGAGGGCGGTGGGGCCGCTCGCGCCCGCCGAGCTCACGGCGGGCCGCGCGGGCGAGAAGGTCCACAAGCTGGGCGGCCTGGTCGGCGCGCGCACGCACCGCGAATTCCACGAGCGCCTGTTGCGCACCGGCGAGCCCGGGGATGTGCTCGCGATCGCGCACGCGAATCCGTCGCTGCTGGAGGGCTCGGATCCGCGGGCTTCCCACATGGACTCCGCGGCGCGCGCGATGCTGGTCGATACCGCGAACTATCTTCCCGACGACATCCTCGCGAAGGTGGACCGCGCCAGCATGGCCGTCGCGCTCGAGGTGCGCACTCCGTACCTGAATCGCGAGCTCTTCGAGCTCGCCTGGAGCCTGCCCGCGTCCATGAAGATGCGCGGCGGGCAGGGGAAGCTGGTACTGCGCGATGTCCTCTATCGCCACGTGCCGCGCCACCTGGTCGACCGGCCCAAGGCGGGTTTCGCCGTGCCGGTCGGACGCTGGATGCGCGGCGCGCTGCGGCCGTGGGCGGAGGGCCTGCTCTCGGAGAATGCGCTTCGGTCCGCCGGAATGTTGCGCGTGGAAACCATCCGCGATCGATGGAAGGAGCACCTGGCCGGGCGCCGCGACCACACCGGGCTCCTCTGGTCGGTCCTCATGTACCAGGGGTGGCGCGCGCGCCACGCAGGCACGCCTTGAGGTCGCACCTCGTCGCTCCCGCCGTGGCCGTCGGCGGCTTGCGGCTCGCCGGGATGGGCCTCGGCTTGCTCGTGACGATCCTCATCGGCCGGTGGCTCGGCCCCGCCGCGCTCGGCGTCTACGGCTACAGCGTCATCGTGCTGTCGCTCGTCGCGGTTCCGGTGAGCTACGGTTGGGCCGCGTTGCTGCTGCGGCGCGTCGCCGCGGCCGTGCATGACCGCGGATGGGGCGAGGCGAAGGGCCTTTTCATCCGCGGCACCCAATTCGCCGCGGCACTCGCGGCCGTGGCGGGCTTGCTGGGTCTCGGTGGCGTCGCGCTCTTTCCCGAGGTCCTCCCGATGGCGATCGGGCCGGGGGTGGTTGCCCTGCTTGCCGCGGTGCTCTTCCTCGACCAGATTTCCGCGCTGCGCATGGCTTTCCTGCGGGGGCTCGGTCATCCCGTGCTCGGGCAGCTTCCCGAGACGCTGGTGCGGCCCACGCTGATCGTGGCCGGCTTCTGCGCGTTGGCGCTCGCCGCGGCCATGCATCCGAACCTGTTGCAGGCCTTCATCGCGATGGCCGTCGCCGCGGCGCTGAGCGCCCTGTTGGGCGCCGCGGTCCTGTGGCGCACGTTGCCGCAGGATGTGGCCCGCGCCGCTCCCACTTTCCACGTCCGGGACTGGAGCGCGGCGGCCGGCGCGCTCACCGTGAATTCCGGCCTCATGCTGCTCAACTCGTACGCCGACATCCTGATGCTGGGCGCCCTCGGATCGCTGCACGACGTGGGCGTCTACCGGGTGGCCGGTCAAATCGCGCTGTTGAGCGGATTCGTCTACACGGCGCTCAACATGATCGCCGCGCCGCGCTTCGCGTATCTACGTGCGGCGGGGGACCGTGTGGCGCTCGCCCGCACCGCGGCCCTTGCGGCGCGCCTTGCCTTCCTCGGGACCCTGCCGCTGCCGATCGTGTTCTGGTTGTTCGGGCCCGCCATCCTCGAGGCCGTGTTCGGCCCAGCGTTCGTCGCGGCGCGCGCGCCGATGTTCGTGCTCTTCGCCGCGCAGGCGGTCAACGCAGCGGCCGGCATGGCGAGCTCGCTCATCATCGCGAGCGGCCGGGAACGCACGCTCGCGCGCTTCACGCTCGCCGCCGTGGTCGTGAATGTGGCCGTGAGCTTGTCCCTCATCCCGCGCTGGGGCGCCATGGGAGCGGCCACGGCGAACCTCGCCGCTGGCATCGCGTGGAACGCCTCGATGTGGATCTTCGCGCGGCGAGCGATCGGCGTGGACACGAGCATCGTCGGATCGGGAGCCGGCCTGCCATGAAGGTGATGCTCTTCGCGAACACGGATTGGTACCTCTACAACTTCCGGCGCTCGCTCGCGGTCGCGCTGCATGCGGCCGGGCACGAGGTCCTGTGCGTTTCCCCCCCCGGGCCCTTCGGCGAGCGTCTGGTCGAGCTCGGCGTGCGCTGGCAACCCGCGCCGATGGAGCGCCGCAGCCTGAACCCGATCAGGGAAGTGGCACTGCTTCGCTGGCTGGCCTCGCTCATGGCGAGCGAGCGCATCGACCTCGTCCACAGCTTCACGATCAAGTGCGCCGTCTATGGGTCGCTGGCGGCGCGCCTCGCCTCCCGCGCCGAAGGCGTGCCCGCGCGGGTGAACGCGGTGGCGGGCATGGGCTATGTGTTCATCAGCGATGACCTGAAGGCGAGGGTGCTGCGTCCCGTGGTTCGCATGTTGATGCGACTCGCCCTGGGCGGGCCGGGGGCGCGGCTGGTGCTCCAGAACCCCGATGACGTGGCGCTATTCGAGCGCGCCCGCCTGGTCGATCCCTCGAAGGTGCGCCTCATCCCGGGATCGGGGGTCGATTGCTCGAGATTCCGGGAGCGAGTCGTTGCCCGGGCCGCGGGCGGGCCCTTCCGCGTGCTCCTCGCCTGCCGGCTCCTCTGGGACAAGGGCCTCGCCGAGTTCGTCGAGGCCGCGCGCACCCTGCACTCGCAGGGCCGCGACATCCAGTTCGTCCTCGCCGGGACCTCCGATCCCGGCAATCCCGCCGCCGTCCCCGAACCGCTGGTGCGGGCCTGGGCCGCGGAGGGGATCGTCGAATGGCTGGGGCATGTCGAGGACATGCCGAAATTGCTCCAATCGGTCGACGCCGTGGCGCTTCCCAGCTACCGTGAGGGCCTTCCGAGATCGCTCATCGAGGGCGCTGCCTGCGGGCTGCCCCTGGTGACGACTGACGTCCCGGGATGCCGGGAGGTTGTGGAGGATGATTTGGACGGCCTGGTGGTTCAGGCGAAGGATGCTCCCGCGCTTGCCGCCGCGATCGCCCGGCTGCACGACGATCCGTCGCTCGGCGCGCGCCTCGGGGCCGCGGCACGGCGCAAGGCCCTCGAGCGCTTCGACGAGCGGATCGTGCTGCGCCGCACCATGGATGTGTACCGGGAGTTGCTGCCGGAAGCCTTCGAAGCTGCGAATGTTGCCCACTAGCCATTTGTACTTGCAATTAAAACAAACAGTTATTAATATCTCCTCCTGTTGTTTCAAGCATGCCAGCCTGGCGAAACTACAGGGAGAGTCGGAAGGTGTCCAAGGAGGCGCACGAATGGTGAAGAATCAAATCGCAACCGGCCTTGGTTTCGTGCTCGCAATCTTCGCGGGCACGGCGGCTGCGCAACTGCGCCCGCAATACCAGTTCCCCGAGGTCGTCCGCGATCCGGCGGGCCCCGCCGCCGTGCAGCTGGGAAGCGCTCCGGTGTACATGACGCCGACCGCTTCGGTGCAGGCCGGGCACGATTCGAACGTGACCCAGGTGAAGGATGGCGGCCGCGATTCCGCGGTGCAGGTCTGGGGCGCGAACGCCGTGCTCGACGCGCAGAGCAACCGCTCCGTGTACCTGGGCGATATCTATGTGAACCGCGGCCTCTACTCGAATAGCTCCCAGGACGACTACAGCGACTGGGGCACCCGCAACTCCTACGACATCGAGTTCACGCCGCGCAACTACTTCCACGTGAACTGGGACTACATCCAGGGCCACGAGGGGCGTGGCACCACCGACCGCCCGGACCAACCTACCCCGGACGTCTACCGGCTGAACACGCAAGGCGCGGTCTACGCGTATGGGGCGCCCGGAGCGCAGGGCCGCATCGAGCTGTACGGCAGCCATGCGGAGCGCCGCTACAACAACAACCGCGACGTCACCCAGTTCAGCGAGCGCAACGTCTCCGAGTTCGGCGGCGTCTTCTATTGGCGCGCCATGCCGAAGACCTACGCCCTGGTCGAGGCCCGCGAAACCCAGATCCGCTACATCACGCCGGGCCCGCGCCTGTCGGGCGACGAGGATCGCTTCTTCGTCGGCGCGACGTGGGAGGCCACGGCCCGCACCAACGGAACGGTGAAGGTCGGGGAATTCCAGAAGAAGTTCGACAACGGATTCCCGACGTACCGCGCGCCGGCATGGGAAGCCCAGATCGACTGGAGCCCGCGCAGCTACACCAACTTCAGCTTCTACACGGTGAAGACCCCCGTCGAGTCCACGGGCCTGGGCAACTTCATCATCGCTGAGATCGGGGGCGTGGTGTGGAACCACACCTGGAACCAGCGCGTCAACACGTCGCTCGCCCTGCAATACCAGCGCAGCAACTACCAGGGCTTCGACCGTTCCGACGACAACAAGCTGGTCGATTTCAAGGCCAACTACCAGATGCGCCGCTGGCTGGGGTTCGGGGCCGAGTGGATCTACAGCACCCGCAGCTCCAATTTCGACGCGGTCGATTACAGTCGCAACATCTGGCTGCTTTCGGCGAATATTTCGATGTAGCGCCGCTTCGGCGGCCGCGCAGGTTCGGGCCCGGGACGGTAGAATCTCCCGGGCCAGAATCCATCACCGGACAATGCTTCACCATCTCAGGTTCTTCGCGGGGCTCGCCCTCGTGCTCGTCGCCGCGGCGGCCTTCGGGCAATCGACCGACGCCTCTTCGTACAAGCTGGGCGCCGGGGACGTCATCTCGATCCGCGTCCTGGGCGAGGACGACTTGAAGCGCGAAAAGGTCCGCCTTTCCGACGCGGGCACCGTGTCGTTCCCGGTGCTGGGTGAGCTCAAGGTGAAGGGCCTCACGGTCGGCGACCTCGAGCAGGTGATTACCCGGGGCCTGAAGGGGCGCTACCTGGTGAATCCCCAGGTCACCGTCACCGTCGAGGAATACCGCAACTATTTCGTGAACGGCCAGGTGGAGAAGCCGGGCGGCTACCCGTACGTGCCCGGCCTCACGGTGCGCAAGGCCATCACCCTCGCCGGCGGCTTCAAGGAGCGCGCCGCGCGCGACAAGATCAGCATCATCCGCGAGGACGATTCGACCAATACCGCGCACCGGGTGACGCTCGACGCGTACGTGCACCCCGGGGACGTCATGACCATCGACGAAAGCTTCTTCTGATGAACGACATCGCCCTCACCGAGCGGCTCCAGCCTCCCGTCGCGCAGCCGGAACCCGTGAAGGAGGATTCGCTCGATTTCCTCGAGTACTTCCGGGCGGTCGCCAAGCACCGCTGGGGCATCCTCCTCTTCACGATCCTCGCGAGCGGGGTCGCGTACTTCGTCGTGAACCACATCCGGCCTTCGTACAAGGCGACGGCGACGCTCTTGATCGAGCAGGGAAAGTCGAAGGTGGTGTCGATCGACGAGGTGTACAACCAGGGATTCCACGCGAGCGAATACCTGCAGACGCAGACCGAGATCCTCAAGACCGAGGACATCGCGCGCAAGGTGGTGAAGCAGCTCCAGCTCACGACGAACCGGGACTTCGACCCGCGCCAGGAGCAAAGCGGCATGCTGGACAAGCTCCTGGGCCACATCCCCTTCCTCCCGGAGCGTCCCAGCCCCGCGACGCTGAGCGATGACTCGGTGGAGCGCATCGTGGTGCAGCGCTTCTCCAACGCGCTCGACGTGCAGCTGGTGCGCAACAGCCAGCTCGCCAAGATCAGCTTCGTGTCGTACGACCGCGGGCTCGCCGCGAAGGTGCCCAACGCCGTCGCCGACGCCTTCATCGAAAGCGACCTCGAGGCGCGCGTGGCGATGACGCAGAAGGCCACCGACTGGCTGCGCGAGCGCATGACCGAGCTGCGCGGCAAGCTCGACGTCGCCGAGAAGAAGCTGCAGGACTTCCGCGACCGCGAGCACATCGTGGACGCGAAGGGGCTCGCACAGGCGGGCGCCTCGCGCCAGCTGGAGCAGCTCATGAGCAACCTCACGGACGCGCGCGCCAAGCGCGCCGACGTCGAGGCGGCTTACAACATGGCCCAGCAGATCAGGGGCGGGAAGATGAACGCCGCTTCCTACGATTCGATCCCGGCCATCTCCCGCAACACACTGGTCCAGCGTGCCAAGGATCTCGAGGCCGACGCCGAGCAGCGTGCCGCCGAGGCCTCGAAGCGCTACGGCCCCGAGCATCCTGCGATGGTGAAGGCGCACACCGAGCTCGAGTCGGCCCGCGAGAACACCCGCAAGCAGATCGCCACGGCGGTCGCGCAGCTCGGGCGCGAGTACGAGGTCTCCAAGAATGCCGAGGCCAGCATCGAGCGCGCCCTGTACCAGACCAAGGGCGACATCCAGTCGCTGAACCACAAGGAGTACGACCTCGGCGTGCTCGAGCGCGACGCGGCGCAGAACCGCAACCTCTACGACATGTTCGTGAACCGGCTGAAGGAGACGAGCGCCACGGGCGACCTGCAAAGCACCGTCGCGCGGGTGATCGATCCGGCGGTGGCCCCCATCCGCGCGTACTGGCCGCGCAAGCCCGAGATCATCGGCGCCGTGGCTGTCGTGGCACTCCTCCTCGCCGCGGTTCTGGCCGTGCTGCTCGACCGCATGAGCAATACGCTCAACTCGACGGGCACCGTCGAGCAGCGCCTGGGCCTGCCGGTGCTGGGGGTGCTGCACCTCATCAAGGGCATCCGCGACAAGAAGGGCTTCGTCTCGGAGCTCGCGTTCTTCAACGATTCGCAGTCGGCGTTCGCGGAATCGGTGCGCACCGTGCGCACGAGCGTGCTGATGTCCGCGCTGGACGACCCGCACAAGGTCATCGTCGTCACGTCCTCGATCCCGGAGGAAGGCAAGACCACGGTCTCCTACAACCTCGCGTGCGCGCTGGGCGGGATGAAGAAGGTCCTGCTGGTGGACGCCGACATGCGCCGGCCCAAGATCGGGAAGCTGGTGGGCATCGATCCCCGGCATCCGGGCCTCGCGGACCTGGTCGCGGCGCAGGCACCGATCTCCGAGTGCGTCGTGTACCACGAGAAGGTCGGCATACACATCCTTCCGGCCGGCACCGTGCCCCCCAACCCGCTGGAGCTGCTGTCCTCGCAACGCTTCGCCGACATGATGGCGAAGATCAAGCAGGCCTTCGACATCGTGGTGGTCGACTCCGCGCCGCTGCAGCTCGTTTCGGATTCCATCGTGCTCTCGCAGCACGCCTCCGGGATCATCTACGTCGTGAAAGCCGACGCGACTCCCTACCAGGTCGCGCGAAACGGCCTGAAGCGCCTGCGCCGCGCGGGCGCCTCCGTCCTCGGCGTCGTCCTCAACCAGCTGGACCTCGAACGCGCCGAGAAGTACTACGGCGAGTACAGCGGCTATGGCCAGAAATACGGCAAGGGCTACTACCGCGGTTACGGAAAGACCTACGGGCGCAGCTAAAGGGGCATGAGCGGGCCGCGCTGCCTGTCCTGGCCCTGGCGTTCCGCCGGCACCGCGCTCGCCGTAGCCGTGCTCGCCTGGGCGGCGGTCGAAGCCCGGCGCAGCGCCCACGCCGATGACCTCTCCCGGTCCGCGCTCTCCCAATTGCAGTGGTGGGAAGAGGACCGCTTCGTCCCGGGACCGGGCGAACGCGACGCCGTCGCGCAGCGCCTCGACGAAGCCGCGAGGCTCGCTCCCGACAACGCGGAGACGTGGGAAGGCCTGGGGCTCCTCGAGCTGAACCACGGGACCGGGTCCGAAGCGCCAGCGCGCGCGGTGCATGACTTTGGAGAGTCGATCGCCTGGCGCCCGACCTCTCCCTACACGTGGGCGAACCTCGCGCAGGCACGGGCCCTTGCGGGCGCGCCCCGCGAGCAGGTGGAAGCGGCGATGCTCACGGCGCTCGACGTGGGCGCGGCGGAGCCCGAAGTGCAACTCGCCGTCATCGACCTGGGCCTCGCGCAATGGCCGCGCCTGGCTCCCGGCATGCGCGAACGAGTCGCGCACGCCCTGGACCGCATGATGCGGCGTAACCCCTACAAGACCCTGCCGGTCGTGCTTGCGCGCGATCACCTCGAGCTCGCCTGTCCCTATGTGCACCGGGATGCGCGGCTTGCCCGCACCGTCTGGCCGCGGCGGTGCCGGGATCTTGGCGCCGCCTGAGGGACGAATGGCCACGCGCCGGGGAATCGGCCGGGCCATCGACAAGGGCATTTTCTGGGCGTTCCTCGCCGTGGTCGTCGCGTCGCCCGTGCCCCTGGGCAGCAACCGGGCGTGGGCCTGGTCGCTTCTCGAGTGCGGCATCTTCGCGCTCGTGGCCGCATGGCTGCTCGCCTGGACGGCGGGCGGGGCGAGGATGCCGCAGCCGCTCGTGCGCGCGTGGCCCGTGTTCGCTGCATTGGCCTTGTGGATCGCGGATACCGCGATTACCGTCGTCCCGCTGCCTCGCGAATGGGTCGCGACGCTGTCGCCCGTTGCCGCCGCGATGCACGGCCTCGCCGACGCGGCCGGGGGCCCGCAGGCCTCGTTCACGCTTTCGCTCGAGCCGCACGCCTCGCGGATCGCGCTCATCAAGTCGCTCGCGTATTCCGGCGCGTTCTTCCTCACGCTCGCCGTGGTGAGCAACCGGTCGCGATTCCTGGTTTTCGCCAAGGTGCTCGTCTTCGCGGCGACGCTCCACGCGCTCTACGCACTCGGCATGCATGCCTCCGGGACGACGCAGACGTACCTCGGGACGGTCCTCGTGCATCGCGCCGCCGCCATGGGCTTCTACGCGAACCAGAACCATTTCGCGGGCATGCTGGAGATGTCGATCGCGGTGGCGATCGGCCTCGCGTCCTATGGCGGCCGCGGCACGGGTGGGTCGCTGCGCAGGGCGATCGTGGAGCTGGCGCGCCAGGTCTTCACGGCGCGGATGATCCTTCGGCTTGCCCTCTGCGTCCTGGTGGTCGCATTGGCGGCGACGCACTCGAGGATGGGCAACACCGCGTTCCTGATTTCCCTCCTCGTCGGGATCGCGATCGCGGTGGGGCCGTCCCGCGAGTTCAGGAAGGGGATCGCCATCCTGGTCGTGAGCGTGGTGCTGCTGGACCTCCTCGTGGCCGGGAGCCTCGTCGGCACCGAGAAGCTCGCCCAGCGCCTCGAGGCCACCACGGTCCAGGACGTCGAGGACCGGGGCGCGGTCGCCCGGCTTTCGCTTGGAATCGTCCGGGACTATCCGCTGTTCGGTTCCGGCGCGGGAACGTTCTACGTGGCATTTCCCAGGTACAGGACCGATGCGATCGCCAATTTCTTCGACCATGCGCACAACGACTACGTGCAGTTCGCCGCGGAATCGGGGCTGGTGGGGCTGGGCCTCCTCGCCGCGGTGGTCCTCGCCTCGCTGCGATCGGCCTATCTCGCCCAGCTCGTACGCAGGGATCCCGCGATGAAATCGGCGTCCCTCGCGTGCATCATGGGCGTCGCCGCGTTGCTGGTTCATTCGTGGGCCGACTTCAACCTGCAGATTCCCGCAAACGCGGTCCTTTTCATGGTGCTGCTCGCATTCGGATGGATCGCGCGATTCCTCGATCCATCGGGCGCGCACGCCGGCCCGCCGGGAGCGGGACCGCAGGGCGGCGACGTTGCAAAAATGCCCGCGAGGCAGTAGATTGGCGGCGGTCCTCGGGTCGGTGGAGGGCGCATCGCCTTGGGTATCCGGGTGACTAAGAGGGGGCAAATAATGAAGCGCGCGATCGCATGGATTCTGGCAGTGACGGCCCTGTTGGGATCGGGCCTCGCATTCGGTGCGGCCAAAGCCGTCAACGTGACGGGCGCGGTCTCCGCGCAGGTCGCAGCAGGGCCCGCACGGACGATCCACGAGGGCGACACCGTCAATACCAAAGACGTTGTGCTCACCGGCCCCGCGTCCTCGGTGGTGCTGCGATTCGACGACGGCGAGATCGCGAGCCTCGGCCAGAATTCGCGCATGTCGATCGACGCGTACGACTACAACGCGCAGGCGAAGACGGGCAACGTCTTCCTGAACCTGCTGACCGGCGGCATGCGCGCGGTGACCGGCCTCATCGGCCGCAACTCGCCGCAGAACGTCTCGTACAAGGCGGCGACCGCCACCATCGGGATCCGCGGCACCGACGTGACCCTGGCCACCGACGGCGCCGAGACCGTGGTCGCCGTGCTCGAAGGCTTGATCTCCGTTCGAATCGGCAACCAGGTCGTATCGGTGCCGGCCGGCGACGCCATCTTCATCCGCCGCGACGGCCGGTTCACGGAGGGCCCGCTGGGAACGATCATGGACCTCGTCAAGGGCACGCCGCTCTCGCGCGAGCTGGCGACGCTCCTTCCGCAAACCAATCCCAATGGCGGCCCGGTGCCCGGCACGAGCTACACGCCCGGCAACAACACCAGCCCTGGCGGCGGTGGCGGAGGCGGCACGGCCTCGGGCAGCTAGCGCGCTTCGCTTCGTATCCCGAAGGGCCCGTTTCGGCGGGCCCTTCTGCTTTTGAGCGAGGGCACCTGCGGCGCGATGATAAAATCGCGCCGATGCGAATCCTGGTCACGGGCGCCGCGGGGTTCATCGGATACCACGTCGCGCGCCGATTGCTCGATCGAGGCGACGAGGTCGCCGGCGTCGATAACCTGAGCGACTACTACGATCCGGCGCTGAAGCGCACGCGTATCGAACGGTTGCGCTCGAGCCCCGCGTTCACCTTCCGCCAGCTGGACATCGCCGACGCGAAAGCGGTGGAAGGCCTCGCAGGCGATCCGGGGTTCGACGGGATCGTCAATCTCGCCGCGCAGGCCGGCGTGCGCTACTCCATCGAGAATCCGCGCGCCTACGTCGAGGCCAACGTCGCCGGGTTCCTGAACATCCTCGAGGCCGCGCGTCACGGCGGCACGCGCCACCTCGTGTACGCGTCGACGAGCTCGGTCTACGGGCTCAACACGTCGCTGCCCTTCGACGAGGGCCAGAACACCGACCATCCGGTCTCGTTCTACGCCGCGACCAAGAAGGCCAACGAGGCGATGGCGCATTCCTACGCGCACCTCTTCGGCGTGCCGTGCACGGGCCTTCGCTTCTTCACGGTCTACGGCCCGTGGGGCCGACCGGACATGGCGCTCTTCAAGTTCACCAAGGCGATCCTCGAGGACCAGCCCATCCCGCTCTTCAACCACGGGCGCATGGTGCGCGATTTCACCTACGTGGACGACATCGTGGAGTCGCTGGTTCGCGTCCTGGACCGGCCGCCCGCGGCCGATCCGCGCTGGAACTCGAACGCGCCCGATCCGGCGACGAGCTCCGCGCCGTGGCGCATCTTCAACATCGGCAACAGCGCGGCCGTGGAGCTCATGGCCTACGTGCGCGCCATCGAGAAGGCCGTGGGCCGCGAGGCAAAGCTCGACATGCTTCCGATGCAGGCGGGCGATGTCCCGGCGACGCACGCCGATACCCGGGCCCTCGAGGCCGTGACCGGCTTCGCGCCCGCGACCCCGGTGGACGAAGGCGTTCGACGATTCGTCG
This sequence comes from Usitatibacter sp., assembly GCA_036271595.1. Classification (GTDB taxonomy): domain Bacteria; phylum Pseudomonadota; class Gammaproteobacteria; order Burkholderiales; family Usitatibacteraceae; genus Usitatibacter. The sequence continues at coordinate 51,417 of DATBAI010000022.1, read as the reverse complement.
AATGGTATCGAAGCTACTACCGAGCCTGACCCGCGCGACCGCGGCCGCGCTCGCGGCGCTCGCGGGAATCCTGCCGGCGTGGCCCTTCACCCTGGTTCGCGACGGCGAGCCGCGCGCGGTGATCGTGGTTTCGAAGGAAGCTTATGCGGCGCAGCCATGGCGTCCCGTCCCCGGGCCCGCGCCGGCCGCAAGCGCGAAGGTGCGCCTCGCGGCGGAGGAGCTGCAGCGCTATGTCGCGAGGATGAGCGGCGCGACGCTCCCGATCGTGCCGGACGGAGCGCCCGGCGCCGCCGGCACGTCGCGGATCCTGGTGGGCGCGGGCAATGCCGTCGCGGCCCTCGGCGTCGATGTCCCGCGGGGCCTCACGATGGAACGGCGCGAGGAGGGCTACCTCATCGACGCGCGCAGCGACGTGCTGGTCCTCGCCGGCAACGACGAAGGGCCTTACCAGGGAACGTTCTTCGCCGTCGCCGATTTCCTCGAGCGGGCGGGCGTCCGATGGTTCATGCCGGGCGCCTTCGGCGAGATCGTTCCGCGCAGCCCCACGATTTGCATCGGGAGCCTTCACGTCCTCGAGAAGCCGGCATTCATCCTGCGCGCGTGGGACGGAAATCTCGCGCCCGAGCTTCGCGACGACGAGGCGATGTGGCGCCTGCGAAACCGCCTCACGCTCGATGCCGATGCGATCCTCGCGCTTCCGACCGATGCGTCGCTGCGCAACTACCTGCCCACCCCGGACCAGGCCGTCCTCCATCCCGAGTGGTTCGCCCGGCGGGCCGACGGCTCGACGGATCCTTACCTGCCCAACCTCGCGAGCCCCGAGGCGGCGGCGATCGTGGCGGAAAAGGTGAAGGCGAGGGTTCGCGCCGAGCGTGCGACCCACCCCGATTTCAACTCGCTCGGCATCTCGCCCGACGACGGCCTCCCGGTGGACCTGCGTGCGCAATCCGCCGCCGCGAGCCTCGGCTTCGCGAGCCTGCTCGGACGCGAGAGCGTTCCGCAGGAGCGCTCGATCAGCGAGGAGTGGTTCACGTTCGTAAACCGGGTCGCCGAGGACGTGACGCGGGAGTTTCCCGGATTCATCCTCACGACCAATGGCTATGCCAATCGCTCCGTTCCGCCCGAGGGCGTGACCTTGCATCCGGGGCTGGGCATCATGTTCGCCGCGATCTGGGCCGACCTGCTGCACGCCTACGACGATCCGCGCAGCTGGCAGCAGGAAGTCCACGCCACGCTTCTCAGGCGCTGGGCGGCGCTCAATTCCCGCGTCTTCGAGTACCGATACGACCATCCCATGCTCGTGAACGCGCTCACGCCCCTTCCAGCCACGCGCCGGATCGTTCGCGACACCCGCCTTGCGCTCCGCTGGGGCGTCGCCGGCTTCCATGACGAGCAGTCCTTCTCGTGGATGGCGAACGGCATCCTCGCCTATTACATGCGCGCCCGGATGTATTGGGATCCCGATGCCGACGCGGACAAGATCGCGGACGATTTCTACGCCCATTGGTACGGGCCCGCCGCGCCGCACGCCCGCGCGTTCTGGGATGCGCTCGAGGACGCGATCGAGGGCACTCGCCTCCTGGGGCACGAGGACAGGGTGCTGCCGTACGTGTACACGCCCCGGCTCCTCGAACGGCTCGAGGCGGCCCAACGCGCCGCGGAGGCCGCGGCGACGGCCGAGCCCTTTGCCACTCGCGTGCGAGTCGATCGCCTGGTCCTGGAGCACCTCAAGGGCTACTACGCGATGAGCTGGGCCGAGCTCGGCGGAGATTTCGCGGCGGCGGCACGCGCGGCCGACTCGATGTTCGCGCAACGCGAAGGCCTGCACGCGGTGAGCGCGTTCTTCCACGTGCCCGAGACGAAGGAGGCGCCGCAGCGCTACTACTCGGACTCGTTCTACTGGAATCTCTCCGACCGGCGCGAAAGCGACCGCCGCCTCGCCGCCCAGCTCGACGGCACGACGGGCGAGCTGGTGGCCATGGCGCCTCGCAATGCGGCCTTCACCGTGGACCCGCTGGACATCGGCCGCTACGAGCAGTGGTACCTGCCGGCATCCGATCGCAGCCGTTGGCGCGAAGTCGATACGGCGATTCCCTTCTACCTGCAGGATCCGGCGTGGATGAGCAAGGCGGGCGCGCCGTATGTGGGTTACGCCTGGTACGCCTTCGAGATCGAGCTCGCGAGGCCGCTGCGCGCCGGCCCCCTGAAGGTGCTGGTCCCCACCGTCTCCTGCGAGGCGTGGGCCTGGGTGAACGGCCGGTTCGCGGCGCATCGTCCCTACCAGGCGGCGTACGTTCGGCCGGCCTCTTTCGAATTCGATGCAGGCACCGAGCTGCACGCGGGCCGCAATGTCATCGCCATCCGCGTCGATACCTCCTCCAGCCGCGTGCAGGCCGCCGAGGGCATCCTCGGCCCGCTCCTCGTCTGGTCGCCGCGGTAGACGAGGTCTTTGTTTTTGCTGGGGAAAGTGCTATAGTAGCGGGCTAGCTCGGGAATCACGGCCGGGCTCGTTCGAAAACCACGTCCTTGCTCCATCGCCCTGTCGACGTTTCGTTGGCGCGAAACTCGCACGCGAGGGGCTTAAATCCACAAGGAGATTCAAACTTGCGCCATTACGAGATCGTATTCATCGTTCACCCGGACCAGAGCGAGCAGGTCCCCGGGATGATCGAGCGCTACCGCAACACCATCACCCAGGGCAACGGCAAGGTCCATCGCATCGAGGATTGGGGCCGCCGGCAGCTCGCCTATCCCATCGCCAAGGTGTTCAAGGCGCACTACGTGCTCATGAACATCGAGGTGGGCAACGAGGTCCTCGTGGAGCTGGAGAACGCGTTCAAGTTCAACGACGCGGTCCTGCGCCACCTCACCGTCAGCAAGTCCGAGGCCGAGACGGGCCCGTCGCCGATGATGAAGGAAGAGAAGTCGCGCAACGTGACCGACGGCCCGGCCGCCGAAAAACCCGCGGATCGCGAAGGCTCCGCGCCTCGCGAAGGCTCGGCCCCGGCCCAGCCGGCCGCGGCTTAAAGGAGACACACCATGCCCAGACCTGCTCCGCGTGGCAAAGGCAAAGGCAAAGGCAAGTTCGCCAAAGGCAAGGACACCCGCAATCCGAACCGGGGGTTGTTCCGCCGCCGCAAGTTCTGCCGCTTCACCGCCGAGAAGATCAAGGAAGTCGACTACAAGGACATCGCGGTGCTGAAGGACTTCATCAACGAGAACGGGAAGATCATTCCCGCGCGCATCACCGGCACCAAGGCGCGCTACCAGCGCCAGCTGGGCGTGGCGATCAAGCGCGCGCGCTTCCTCGCCCTCATCCACTTCACCGACCTGCACTGAGGAACCCGCCATGCAAGTGATCCTGATGGAAAAGGTGGTGAACCTCGGCGGCCTGGGCGATGTGGTGAAGGTGAAGGACGGCTACGCCCGCAATTTCCTGATTCCCCAGGGGAAGGCCAAGCGCGCCTCGGAAAAGAACCTGAAGGAGTTCGAGACCCGCCGCGCCGACCTGGAGAAGAAGGCGAACGAGCAGCTCACGGGCGCCCAGGAACGCGCTTCCAAGCTGGAAGGCCTGAAGATCGACGTCGCCCAGAAGGCGGGCGTGGACGGCCGGCTCTTCGGCTCGGTCACCAACGCCGACATCGCCGCGGGCGTGACCAAGGCCACCAACATCGCGGTGAAGAAAGCCGAGATCCGCATGCCGCAGGGGCCGCTCAAGCACATCGGCGAGTTCCCGATCGTGCTGCACCTCCACGCGGATGTGGAGGCGAACATCATGGTGCACGTGGTGGCCGAACCCTGACCGGCTCCGCTTGCATCACCGGGAAGGGCCGCCTCGCGCGGCCCTTTTCATTGACGGTCCGGGGCTCGCGGCGACGACGTTCGGCGGCGACAACTTTTTCGTGCCAAGTAGCTCACGCTATGAGCTTCTGAAGATTTATTGTTACCCACAACTTATCAACAGGAATCGATATTGTGGGCGCTGAAACACGGTGACACACTCGCGCCTCGCGGTGACAGGGAACGCCGCTTCACCGTTCTCCGAGGAGATAAAAACTATCATGCCCTCGCTGCCCGCCGGCTCGGATCGCTTTACCCGCCCCGCCCCGGGCGACGCGCAGATCGAATCCCTGAGGTTACCGCCGCACTCGGTCGAGGCGGAGCAGGCGGTGCTGGGCGGCCTGCTCCTTTCCAACTCGGCGTGGGACCGCATCGGCGACGTGATCGCGGAATCGGATTTCTACCGCGCCGACCACCGCCTGCTCTGGCGCATCATCACCAAGCTGATCGAGGACAACAAGCCCGCGGACGTCCTCACCGTCGCCGAGGCGCTCAAGACCTCGGGCGAGATGAACGACGTGGGAGGCCTCGCCTACCTCCACCAGCTCGCTTCGGGCACGCCTTCGGCGGCGAACATCCGCCGCTACGCCGAGATCGTTCGCGAACGGGCGATCATGAGGAAGCTGGCCGAGGTCGGCACCGCCATCGCCGACTCCGCCTATTCGCCCCAGGGGCGCGAAGCGCGCCAGCTCCTGGACGAGGCGGAGACGCGTGTCCTCGAGATCGGCGAGTCCGGCGGCCGCTCCTCGGAAAGCTTTGCCGAGATGTCCAAGGTGCTGGCCGAGGTGATGAGCCGCCTGGACGAGCTGCACAAGAACCCGGCGGCCGTCACCGGGAAGGCGACGGGCTACACCGATCTGGATGAGATGACGACCGGGCTCCAGGACGGGGATCTCATCATCGTCGCCGGGCGCCCGAGCATGGGGAAGACCTCGCTCGCCCTGAACATCGCCGAACACGTCGGGCTCGAGCTGAAGCTCCCGGTCCTCATCTTCTCGATGGAGATGGGGGGCGCGCAGCTTGCAACGCGCCTGCTCGGCTCCGTAGGGAAAGTGGACGCGCAGAAGCTGCGCACCGGCCGCCTCGACCCCAGCGACTGGGACCGGCTGGGCACGGCCCTGGGCAAGCTGAACGAGGCGCCGATCCTCATCGACGAGACGGCCGCGCTGAACCCGCTGGAGCTTCGCTCGCGCGCGCGGCGCAAGTGGCGCGAATACGGCGGCCTGGGCCTCGTCGTGGTCGATTATCTCCAGCTCATGCAGGGCACGGATTCCGGCAACGAGAACCGCGCGACCGAGCTGGGCGAAATCTCCCGCGGCCTGAAGCAGATGGCCAAGGAGCTCTCGTGTCCGGTGGTCGCGCTCTCGCAGTTGAACCGCTCGCTCGAACAGCGTCCCAACAAGCGGCCGGTGATGTCGGATCTTCGCGAATCGGGAGCTTTGGAGCAGGACGCGGACATGATCTTCTTCATCTACCGCGACGAGGTCTACAACGAGGACTCCCCGGACAAGGGCATCGCGGAGATCATCATCGGCAAGCAGAGGAACGGTCCCATCGGCACGATCAAGCTCACGTTCCTCGGCCGGCACACGCGCTTCGAGAATTTCACGGGGGGCCCGGGCTACGTGCCGTAATAAGATTCGGCCATGTCCCGCCCCATCCGCGCCTCGATCTGCGCCTCCGCGCTTCGCCACAACTATGCGGTGGCCAAGCGCCTCGCCTCGCGCTCGCGCGTATATGCCGTGGTCAAGGCCAACGCGTATGGCCATGGCCTGGAGCGGGTCACGCGGGCGCTCGCCGATGCGGATGGCTTCGCCCTCGTGGAGCTGGACGGAGCCATCGCCACGCGCGACCGAGGCTATCGCGGTCCCATCCTGCTGCTGGAGGGCTTCTTCGAGGCGAGCGAGCTGGAACCCATCGAGCACGAGAACCTCGCGTCGGTGGTGCACAACGACGAGCAGCTGCGCATGCTCGAGCTCGCGAACCTCGCGGATCCCATCGACGTCTTCTTCAAGATCAACACGGGAATGAACCGCCTGGGCTTCGCTCCCGAGGTCGCACGGGATTGCCTGGCGCGCCTCGAGCGGGCGAAGTCCGTGAAGTCGATCACCCTCATGACCCACTTCGCCACCGCCGATGGCCCCGAAGGTATCGCCGAGGCGATGCGCCGCTTCGATGCGGCGACGAAAGGGATCCCGAAGCCCCGCTCGGCTGCGAATTCCGCCGGCATTTTCGCGCACCCGGAGTCTCACGCGGATGTCGCGCGCCTGGGAATCTGCCTCTACGGTGCGACGCCTTTCGAGGATCGCAGCGCCGGGAGCCTGGGGTTGAAGCCCGTGATGACGCTTACTTCCGAGCTCATCGCCGTGCAGGAGCTGATGCCCGGCGAAACCGTCGGCTACGGTGGAACGTTCAGGGTGGAGCGGCCGATGAAGGTCGGCGTGGTCGCTTGCGGGTACGCGGATGGCTATCCGCGGCACGCGCCCGCGGGTACGCCGGTGGTCGTGGGCGGCGTCCGGGCGAAGCTGGCCGGCCGCGTTTCCATGGACCTTGTCACGGTGGATCTCGCGCACGTCCCGGATGTGGGCGTGGGCACGCCCGTGACGCTCTGGGGCGAAGGCTTGCCGGTGGACGATGTGGCCGTGCCCTCCGGCACCGTGGGTTACGAGCTGCTTTGCGCTCTGGCCCCGCGCGTTCGGGTTTCCGAGGCGTCCTGATGGCCAAGGCCAAGAGCATCCATACCTGCACCGAATGCGGCGGCCAGTCCACCAAGTGGCAGGGCCAGTGCCCTCACTGCAATGCGTGGAACACGTTGGTGGAGACCGCCGTGGAGGCGCTCGCCGGTGCGGGCAAGGGGGGCGCGCATCGCTTCGCGAGCGTCGCGGGCACCGCGAGCGAGGTGGTCGCGCTCGCGGAGGTCGAGGCCGAGGATTTCCCGCGGCTTCCCACGCTGATCGGCGAGTTCGACCGCGTGCTGGGCGGCGGGCTCGTGGAGGGCGGCGTGGTGCTGATCGGCGGCGACCCCGGAATCGGCAAGTCCACTTTGCTGCTGCAAGCCGCGGCGCGGCTCGCGGAACAGGTGCCGGTGCTTTACGTGACCGGCGAGGAATCGACGCAGCAAGTGGCGCTGCGCGCACGCCGCCTCGGGGCGAACGCGTCCAAGGTGCGGCTCTTCGCCGAGATCGAGCTGGAAAAGATCCAGGCCACGATCGCCGCGCACAGGCCCCGGGTCGCGGTGATCGATTCGATCCAGACGCTCTATTCGAGCGCGCTCACGTCGGCCCCGGGGTCCGTGGCGCAGGTGCGGGAATGCGCAGCGCAGCTCACGCGGCTCGCCAAGCAGGTGGGCACGGCGATCGTATTCGTGGGCCACGTCACCAAGGAAGGCACGCTCGCCGGCCCGCGCGTCCTCGAGCACATGGTCGACACCGTTCTCTACTTCGAGGGCGAGACGCACACCAGCTTCCGCCTGATCCGCGCCTTCAAGAACCGCTATGGCGCGGTGAACGAGATCGGCGTCTTCGCGATGACGGAGAAGGGGCTTCGCGAGGTGACCAACCCGTCGGCGCTCTTCCTCTCGCAGCACCATGCGGGCGTGGCGGGCTCGTGCGTCATGGTCACCCAGGAGGGCACCCGGCCGCTGCTGGTCGAGCTCCAGGCGCTGGTCGACGAGGCGCATGGCGGAGCGCCCAAGCGCCTTACCGTGGGCCTCGAGCTGAACCGCCTGGCGATGCTGCTGGCCGTGCTGCACCGCCACGCGGGGATCGCATGCTTCGACCAGGATGTCTTCCTGAACGCCGTGGGCGGGGTGCGCATCGCCGAGCCGGGCGCCGACCTCGCGGTGACGCTCGCGGTGGTTTCCAGCCTTCGCAATCGCGCGTTGCCCGCCAAGCACGTGGTCTTCGGCGAGGTGGGCCTCGCGGGCGAGGTGCGCCCGGTACAGCGCGGCCAGGAGCGCCTGCGCGAGGCCGCGAAGCTCGGCTTCACCCACGCCATCATTCCGGCGGCGAACAAGCCCAAGCACGCCATCCCGGGCCTCGAAATCATTGCGGTCGATCGCCTCGTCGAGGCAGTCGACTATTTGAAATAGGGGTCTGACCCCTATTTCAGCAGCAGGGCGGCGATGAGGCCGATGGCGGCGATCGAGAGGAGCACGATCGCGGCGATCACGAAGAGGTTCGCGGCCGAGGAGTTGTCCGTGCCGAGAGCCGGATTGGGCGAGGCGGGTTGCGCACGCGGCGGGGGTCGCGGCGCCGGGGCGGGCTTGGGTTTGGCGATCGGCGCAGGCGGCGGCGGGGCAGACGCGGCGACGGGAGCCGGTGCCGGCGCGGCGGGAGCCGCGGCGGCCTTCGCGAGCGGCGAGTTCGCCTCGATCTTCCCGCGGTACGCGCGCATCTTCTGCGTCTGCGTGATGTATTCCTTGAAGTCGTCGGTCTGGTCGGTCATCGCGGCCAGGCGCAGCGTGGCGTCGAACGAGTCGAAGGTCTTGGCGAGCGGGATGGGCTTCGCGTCCTCGTCGCTCGCCTTGCCGCCGCCCAGGGGCATGGTGTCGGACTCGACGGCGACCTCCTTCGGGGCGGGCCGGTGCGAGGGCGGGGCGGTCACCGCCTTCAGCGCCGCGGCGGGCTTGGAGTGGTCCATCTGCCGGCGCACTTCGCGAAGGTCGTCGGCGAGCTCGCGCACCGACTGGTAGCGGTCCTCCAAAAGCTTCGCCATCGCCTTGGCCACGATCAGGTCGAGCATCGGCGGCACGGCGCGGTTGTGCGAGGAGGGCGGCGGCGGCGTCGTATTCACCGTCGCGTACATGATCGCGTTCACGTTGTCGCCGTCGAAGGGCGCCACGCTCGTGAGCGCCTCGTACAGCACCACGCCCAGCGAGAAGATGTCCGAGCGCGCGTCGATCGTCTTGCCGATCACCTGCTCGGGCGACATGTAGCGGGGCGAGCCGAGGATGAGCCCGGTCATCGTCTTCACGGCGGAATTGGGCAGGCGCGCGATGCCGAAGTCGGTGATCTTCGCGAGCGAGTTCTTGAGCACCATGATGTTGGACGGCTTCACGTCGCGGTGCACGATGTCCTGCTGGTGCGCGAAGGACAGGCCATCGGCCACCTGCGCGATGATGTCCACCGCCTGGTCGGCCGCGGGGAGGGTCCCCGAGGCGATCATGTCCTTCAGCTCCTTCCCCTCGAGGAACTCCATCGCCATGTAGGCGACCTGGTCGGTCTTGCCCACGTCGTAGATCGTGACGATGTTGGGGTGGTTCAGGCGCCCGGCCGCCTTGATCTCCTGCTGGAAGCGCGCCTCGTACTCCTCGAGCTCGGTCTTCGAGAGGTTGAGGTTGATCGTCTTGATCGCGACGGTACGGTCGATGATCGGGTCGACGGCCTTGTAGACGACGCCCATCGCCCCCTGGCCGATCTCCGAGATGATCTTGTAGCGTCCGAGCGTCGAGATCATCGATCCCTTACGGCTTCGTTCCCGCCGTGGGCGGCGGGCCTTTCGCCTTGTTCTCGCGCGCCTCGCGCAGCTCCTTCTCCTTCAGCGCGCGCTGCGCATCCGCCTTCGCGTGCGCGAAGGTGTGCGTCCAGGATGGATGGCCCGCTTCCGCGGGCGCGAGGTCGAAGTCCGGGTCCACGTCGTAGATCCTGATGAACTCGGTGCGGCACTCGCGGAACTTCTTCTCCAGGCAGAGCGTGAAGGCGATGGTCTTCATCGCGCGGACGCGGTTCTCCTTGGTCGAGAGGCCTTCCTTCAGCGCGCCCTCGAGCAGCGTGCGCGCCGGGGGGTATTCGCCGGCGTCGTACTTCACCATGCCGTCCTGCAGCATCTGCTCGGCCTTGCCCAGGGGGATGAGCGGCTTGGGCTGCTGCGCCTCGCGCTCCGAGATGAGCTGGGTGCGCACGCTGCGGTACACGGGCCCCCAGATGGGATGGCCATCCTCGGCGGGCGTCAGCGAGAAATCGGGATAGATCTCGAAAGCCTTGCGGAACTCGTCGCTGCAGAGGCTCTCGCGCCCCGACACGCAATGCGAGAACGCGAGGTACTTGCGAGCCCGCGCCTGGTCGGCCTTGGAGAGCATGCCGTGCTCGAGCGAGGCCTGCAGGCTCTTCACGGCGTTGTCGTAGTCGCCGGCGTCGTACTGCTTCACGCCGTCGGTGAGCTGCAGCTGTGCCCGCTCCCTCAGCACGGATTCGGTGATCTGCGGTGCCGCGGGTTGCTGCTGGCCCTCGGTGCCGGGAAGGTTCTGGCAACCGGCGGCCGCGAGCAGCAGGGCCACGAGGATGAAACGGTGCGCGATGTCTTTTTTCATGGTGTCGGTCACTGGAATTTGTGCCTTACCGTGATCTCGTCGCGTGCCTTGAGGTCGAAGCTCTCCGTGTGCGGGGGAAAGGTGGTGTTGCGCACCTCGATCTTGTACCTGCCGGGCTCCAGCTTGATCGACTTCATCGGCGGCGTGACGCCGCGCGACTTCCCGTTCACGTAGATCTCACCCCACGGCTGGATCGCGAATACCAGGGTCGCGGGCGGCAACGCGGGCTTTTTTTCTTCGCCCTTGGTTTCTCCCTTGGCTGCTTCGGCTGCCTGCTTGTCCTTCAACGCCTTCTCGCCTTCGCGCTTCACTTCCTTCGCGGCGTCCTTCGATGTCTCGGCGGGCGGCGCGGGCGGCGGGATCACCGCCGGCGACGGCGCGGGCGAGAGCACCTTGGTCTCGGGGCTCGCGGCCGAAGTCGTGTCCGCGGGCTTCGCCGGCTCCGCCGCCTTCTGGGGCTCGGCGGGCGGCGGCGGCTTTGCCGCTTCGGCGGCGGCGGTGGTGTTCGGGGGTGCGGCCGCTACTTCGACCGGAGCGTTCGCGGGCTTCTTCACGTAGACGAGGATCGCGAGGACCAGCACGAGCCCGAGGAGGCTCGCCGCAACGATCGTGAGCTTCTTCTTGTCCTGGACGAAGGCCGGTATCGACAGCGTCACGGTGGACGAGCCCGGCGTGACGTTGGCCTTGCGCGCATTCGGCGTAGTGGAGGACGCGCGGTCCTTCATTCCGTCCTTCGCCTTCTGGAGGGCTCCCTCGTGGTGGCCCACCACGTAGATCTCGTGCTCGCGCACGTGCTTGTCGGTGCGCGAGCCCTCGTAGTGGAAGAGCTTCGCGTACTCGCTCGCGAGGTTGGACACCACGTCGTAGTACGAGCGCGACACCACGATCTGGCCTGGGCGAGCGAAGCTCATGATGCGCTGCGCGACGTTGATCCCGTCGCCGATGATGTTCGGGTGGCCGTTGATGTCCTTCACGAGCTTCACGGGCCCGAGGTTGATGCCCATGCGCACCGAATCGTCGCCGGATGCCTCGACGATCGTCGCGGTCATGCCCTCGGCGATCATGCGCTCGCGAAGCGAGAGCGTCACGAAGAGCGCGTCCTCGGGGTCGCCCAGGAAACTGATCGCCGCACCGTCGCCCGTGTCGAGAATGATGCGGTCGTTGACCGGAATATCCTTGATCGCCTCCGACAGATTGCCGGTGAGGCTGGTCTTCAGGCGAATCTGCTCCGTGACGGGCTTCTTCGAATACCCGACCAGGTCGATGAACACGACGCTGCAGATGAATGTCCGGTTTGCCTGATCGAGCATAGGGGCCGTTCGGCCGAATTTTGATTTATTTGTGGTAATGCAGAGACTTACAAGCCGAATTTCGGGCAATTCCTAGTTTAACCGATTCCTCGCATCCCGACTGTGTCACAGGTCACAACGACCACGTACCGCCGCGATGAGCTGCGCCGTCCGGCCCGAGCAGGTAAAGCAGGGCCCGCGCGGCATTGGCCGACGTTCGCAGCTTGGACCGGTTTTCCCCAGGATGGCTCATCGCGCGCTGCGGGGAAGCGATCGGGCCCGGGACGAAGACGTTCATTCTTGGTTTCCCCTTGTGCTCGAGCTCCTCGCTCCAGATGGAAGCGAGGACCGAAAGGCCCGACTTCGACACCGCGAATCCGCCCCAGTATGCGAGCGGGTGGACTCCGTGGGTCTCCCCCGTGAAGACGACCGCGGAATCCGGCGCCGTTGCGAGTAACGGCAGGCACGCCCTTGTGAGCGCGAACGGGGCCGCGAGGTTCACTTTGAGGAGCGCCATCCACTGCTCGATCGTCTGGTTCGCGAGCGGCCCCAGCGGCACGAAATGGGCGGCGCAATGGGCGATCGCATCGACCCGCTTCAGGTCCTTGCGCAGCAATTGGTTGAGGGCGTCGTATTCGGCGCTTCCGGCGTGGGCGAGGTCGAGGGGGACGATGGCCGGCTCGGGGCCGCCGGCCCCGGTGATCGCATCGTAGGTCGCCTCGAGCTTTTCCATCTTCCTGCCGACGAGCGCGACCGTGGCCCCGTGGGCTGCGCAGTCGAGCGCCACGGCGTGCCCCAGGCCCTGTCCGGCGCCCGTGACGACGATCACCCGGTCCGCCAGCAGGTCGGGCCGGGGATCGTAAGCCGCGGGATCGATCGGGAAGGGGCGGGGGTCGGTCATGGGCGGGCGAGGTGGCGCAACGCCGCCTCGGCGGCCAGGCGCCCGCTCGTGACCGCGCTCTCCAGTGTGGCGGGATACGGGCTCTCGGTATAGTCGCCGGCGAGGAAAAATCCCGGGGCGGCGGTGCGGTTGGGCGGACGGAACACGCCCGGCTTGCAGGCGAAGGTGGCGCGCTTCTCGGCGATCACCTTGGTCCAGGAAGGCAGGGGAAGCTTCACGAGCGATGCGGCGATTTCGCGATGGACCCGAGTACCGAGCACGTCGTTGTCCATTTCCGTATGCGGCCCCGAGGCGGACATCACGGCAGCGAGAAGCCCGCGCGAGCCGGAAAGCGCCTCGCGGTCGAACACCCACTGAACGTGTCCCCCGGTGAGCCCCACCATGGGAGTCTCCAGCCGCACCGGCGTCTCGTACTGCAGGTACACGGTGACGATGGGCTCGTGCTCGAGGGCGTCGATCTTCGAGCGCAGGGCGTCGAGCGCGCGGCAGGAAGCGATGAGCGTTCCCAGCTGGTAGGGCGCCACCGCGCACACCACGGCGTCGAAGCGGCGCTGGCGCCCGGCAATGCCGAGGTTCCAGCCGTCCCCGTCGGGCTCGACGGAGGCCACGCGCGCGCCGAGCAGTATCTCCGCGCCGGTGGGGCCCAGCCACTCGATGGCGGCGTCGGGAAAGATCGCCGAGAGGTCCATCGCGGGAATGAGAAGGTCCGAATCCTCGCGCTTGCGGAAGAGCGAATCGCGCAGCACGGTCGCGAACACCTGCGCGTCGGATTCGGCGACCGGCGTGTTGAGCGCCGAGATGCAGAGCGGCTCCCACAGGAAGCGGCGCGCAGCGTCGGGCTGGCGGTGCAAGGCGAGGAGCTCGGCCACCGTAGTCCCGGCCGGCGTAACGAACCGGGCACGGCGCAGCGCATGCGTGAAGCGCACCGCCGCCAGGCGATCGCGCCAGGTGAGGCCGCGCGCGCGCGCAAGCGCCACTGCGAGGTGCAACGGCGCCGGCAGGCGTGGCGCGCGCAGGGCGAAGCGGCCGGGAAATTCGAGGGTGAGCGGGATGCGCAGCAGCGCGGACCCGGACACGTTCGCCTCGCGCATGAGGGCCAGCGTCTCGCGATAGGCGCCGAGCAGCACATGCTGGCCATTGTCGAGGAGCGCTCCGCGATATTCGACTCGGCGTGCGCGCCCGCCCGGCGTGCGGTTCGCCTCGAACACCGTGGGATGCGCGCCCGCGCGGGCGAGGGCCATGGCGGCGGAAAGGCCGGCGTAACCGGCTCCGACGACGGCAACCCTTGCGCTCACTTCGCGCCTTTCGCGTCTTGGATATCCATATCCTTCGACGGCGCGTGGAGGCGATGGCGCCTCAACTTTTCACCCACGTCTTCCAGGCGATCCATAGCTTGCGCAGCGGGGTGAGGGCGATTCGCTGGTCCAGCACCGCGTAGCGGTCGCGTGCGATCTCCGAAAGCAGCGTGCGGTAGATCGCCGCCATGACGAGCCCGGCGCGCTGGCGGGCGCGGTCCTCGGGCGCCAGCTTCGCGAACGCGGCGTCGTAGCAGGCGCACGCGCGCTGCCCCTGGAATTCCATCAGCTTCACGAACGGCTCGCCGCCACGGCGCGCGAGAATGTCTTCCTCGGTCACGCCGAAGCGGCGCATCTCGTCTTGGGGCAGGTAGATGCGGTCGCGGCGTGCGTCTTCGCCCACGTCCCGGATGATGTTGGTGAGCTGGAAAGCGAGCCCGAGCGACTCGGCGTATTCGAGCGTCGAGGGGTTCGAGAAGCCGAAGCACGAGGCCGAAAGCTGGCCCACGACGCCCGCCACGCGATGGCAGTACAGGCGCAGCGCGTCGAAGTCGGGATAGCGATGGTGCGTGAGGTCCATCTCCATGCCGTCGATGATCTCGTTCAGCCTCGCGGCGTCCAGGCCGCAGGTTGCGACGAAGGGCGCGAGCGCCTTGCTGACCGGGTGGTGCGGATGCCCCGCGAAGAGATTCGCGACTTCGGTGCGCCACCAGGCAAGCTTGGTGCGTGCGACCCCCACGTCCCCGACCTCGTCGGCGATGTCGTCCACTTCGCGGCAGAAGGCGTAGAGCGCGGTGATGGCGCGGCGCCGCTCGGCCGGCAGGAAGAGGAAGCTGTAGTAGAAGCTCGAGCCGCTCGCGGCGGCCTTCTCCTGGCAATACTCGTCGGGGGTCATCGGGTGCGCGCCACGGCCTTGGCGAGGATCATCGCCCAGTCGAGCTTGTTGAGTTTGGGTCGGTAGCGGAAGACATTCCCGCCGGCGGCATCGATTTTATCGAGAATGGCCGCACCCCCGGCCACTGTCGCGCGGATCTCGAGGCCGAGACGTCCCGGAAGGAGCTGCCCGAGCGGCGCGCCCTCGCGCAGCATCGCGCGCGCGCGCTCGCACTCGAAGCGCATCAGCCCTCGCCATGCGTCCGTAACCCTCCCCGCGGCGATGTCGTCCTCCGTCACGGCGAATCGCTCGAGGTCCTCCTGCGGAATGTAGATTCGCCCCTTCTCCCAGTCGAGCCCCACGTCCTGCCAGAAGTTGGTGAACTGCAGCGCCGAGCAAATGAGATCCGAATATGGGGTCAGACCCCTTTTCCCGCCTGGAGGAACGGACTCATCTACGGCTTCGCTTGCCGTTCCGCCAGGCGGGAAAAGGGGTCTGACCCCAAATACGTGCAGCACGAGGCGCCCGACGGGGTTGGCGGAGCGGCGAGAGTAGTCCATGAGCTCCGCGAACGTGGCGTAGCGCTTTTTCACGACGTCCTGCTTGAAAGCGTCGATCAGGTCTCGCAGCAGCGCGATGGGCAAGCGCCACTCGCGGATGGCTTGCTCGATGCGCTCGAAGCCGGGGCCCGGATTGCGTTGCCGTTCGATGGCATCGAGGGCTCGCAGGTATGCGTCCAGGCCCTCGAGGCGTTGGGCGTCGGGCAGATAGCCCTCGTCGGCGATGTCGTCCGCGCCGCGCGCGAACAAGTAGATCGCCTCGATGGGGGGGCGCAACCGCGCGGGCACGAGCCAGGAGGCGACCGGGAAGTTCTCGTAGTGATCGACGGGCAAAGGGCTATGGAAGCGCTTGAATTTTCGAGATTATATCGACGTGGCGGCGCCGCGCCGGCGTTCTCTGGGAAGGCCGAATTCGGGTATAATTCCGCGACCGCGAAAGTGGCGGAATTGGTAGACGCACTGGATTTAGGTTCCAGCGCCGAAAGGCATGTGGGTTCGAGTCCCTCCTTTCGCACCAGGTCGCTTTCGACGGGCTCGTTCCCGCCGCCCTCGCGATGGCTTGAGGGAAAAAACCAACAAGGAATCATCGAATGCAGCAGGCTGTCCAGAATTCTCCGAGTGCGCTGGAACGCAACATCACCGTCTCGGTCCCGATCGAGCAGATCGAAGCCGAGATCGCGACACGCCTGAAGAAGCTCGCGCGCACGGTGCGCATGCAGGGCTTTCGCCCGGGCAAGGTGCCGCTGAAGATGGTCGAGCGCCAATACGGCTTCCAGGTGCGCCAGGAAGTCGTGACCGACTCCGTCTTCAAGGGCTTCGACGAGGCGGTGAAGGGCCAGAACTACCGCGTGGCGGGCAGCCCGCGCTTCCAGCCCGTCGCCTCGCCGCAGGGCGCCGCGCCCACCGCGATGGAATACACCGCTACCTTCGAGGTCTACCCGGAAGTCTCCCTGGGCGATGTCTCCAAGCGCTCGGTGAACCGCTCCGCGACGCAGGTGGGCGACGTCGACGTCGACAAGACGCTCGACACGCTGCGCAAGCAGCGAGCGAAGTACGAGAACGTCGATCGGCCCGCCGCCACCGGCGACCTCGTGAACATAGATTTCGAGGGGCTGATCGCAGGGCAGCCCTTCCAGGGCAACAAGGCCTCGAACTTCACCGTCGTGCTGGGCGAAGGCCGCATGCTTCCCGATTTCGAGGCGGCGCTCGCCGGCATGAAGCAGGGCGAGCAGAAGACATTTCCCCTCACGTTCCCCCAGGAGTACGACGAGAGCGTGAAGGGCAAGACCGCGGACTTCACCGTCACCGTGAACCAGGTGGCCGAGCCGAAGCTTCCGGCGCTGGACGCCGATTTCGCAAGGCAGCTGGGCGTGGAAGACGGCGACATCGCGCGCCTGAAGCGCGAGGTGCGCGAGAACGTCGAGAAGGAAGTGGAGAAGCGCAAGAAGGCGGCCGTGAAGGAGCAGGTGATGGATGCCCTCCACGAGGCGGCCACCTTCGAAGTGCCGCGCGCGCTCCTCGATGGCGAGATCCAGCGCATGCAGCAGCAGGCCGTGGACGACCTCAAGCAGCGAGGCATGACGACACAGGACCTCACCCTCCCGCCCGATCTCTTCACGGATCGTGCCAAGCGCCGGATCAAGGTGGGGCTGCTGGTGGCCGAGCTGGTGAAGAAGAACCACCTCCAGGCCAAGCCGGAGCAGATCCGCAATACGATCGAGGAGCACTCCCAGAGCTTCGAGAAGCCCGAGGAGCTGGTCCGCTGGTACTACTCCGACCCCTCCCGCCTGGCTGAAGTCGAGGCGCTCGTGATGGAGGACAACGTCGTAGAATGGGCCATGGGGAACATGAAGGTCGTGGACGTGCAGACTCCGTTCGACGAGCTCATGGCCCCCGCGAAGAAAGGCGGCTAGCCATGCCCGTGAGACACGAACAGGACGAAGAGATGGAAGAACCGAACGGCCTGGGCCTCATCCCGATGGTGATCGAGCAGTCGGGGCGCGGCGAACGCGCCTACGACATCTACTCGCGCCTCCTGAAGGAACGCATCATTTTCCTGGTGGGCCCGATCAGCGACGGAATGGCCAACCTCGTGGTGGCGCAGCTCCTCTTCCTCGAGAGCGAGAACCCCGACAAGGACATCCACCTGTACATCAACTCGCCGGGCGGCAGCGTCTCGGCGGGCATGGCGATGTACGACACGATGCAGTTCATCAAGCCGGACGTGTCCACGCTCTGCACGGGGCTCGCGGCCTCCATGGGGGCTTTCCTGCTGTGCGCCGGGGCCAAGGGCAAGCGCTTCGCGCTCCCGAACGCGCGGGTGATGATCCACCAGCCCTCGGGCGGCTTCTCCGGGCAGGCTTCCGACATCGAGATCCACGCGAAGGAAGTGCTCTACCTGAAGAGGAAGCTGAACGAGATGATGGCGCTGCACACCGGCCAGCCCATCGAAGCCATCGAGCGCGATACCGATCGCGACAATTTCATGAGCGCCGAAGACGCGGTAAAGTATGGTCTGGTCGACCGCGTCCTCAAGAATCGCACCGAATCGGCCGTAGCCTGAGGCTTAGGGGAGAGTAGGCGGGAATGACGGAAAAGGTCGGGGGAGAAAAGCTCCTTTACTGCTCCTTCTGCGGGAAGAGCCAGCACGAGGTACGCAAGCTCATCGCAGGGCCCTCCGTTTTCATTTGCGACGAGTGCATCGACCTCTGCAACGACATCATCCGCGAGGAGGCGAGCACCGACACGGCGCAGAAGGCGCAGAAGAGCGACCTTCCCAGCCCGCACGAGATCTGCGAGATCCTCGACCAGTACGTGATCGGCCAGATCCAGGCCAAGAAGATCCTCTCGGTCGCGGTCTACAACCACTACAAGCGCCTCAAGACCGGCGGCAAGCAGGATGACGTCGAGCTCGCCAAGTCGAACATCCTGCTGATCGGGCCCACGGGCTCGGGCAAGACGCTCCTCGCCCAGACGCTGGCGCGCCTGCTGAACGTCCCCTTCGTGATCGCCGACGCCACCACGCTCACGGAGGCGGGCTACGTCGGCGAGGACGTCGAGAACATCATCCAGAAGCTCCTCCAGAAGTGCGACTACGACGTCGAGAAGGCGCAGCGCGGCATCGTGTACATCGACGAGATCGACAAGATCTCGAGGAAGAGCGACAACCCGTCGATCACCCGCGACGTCTCGGGCGAGGGCGTGCAGCAGGCTTTGCTGAAGCTGATCGAGGGCACGATCGCGAGCGTGCCGCCCCAGGGCGGCCGCAAGCACCCGAACCAGGAGTTCGTGCAGGTCGACACGACCAACATCCTCTTCATCTGCGGCGGCGCTTTCGGCGGCCTGGAGAAGGTCATCCAGAACCGAACCGACCGCTCCAGCATCGGATTCGGCGCGCACGTGCGCTCCATGAGCGATCGCCAGGTGCTGAACGAGCTCCTGCACGACGTGGAGCCCGAAGACCTCATCAAGTACGGCCTCATCCCCGAGTTCGTGGGGCGCCTGCCCGTCGTGGCGGTGCTGGACGAGCTCGATTCCGGCGCGCTCGTGAAGATCCTCACGGAGCCCAAGAACGCGCTGGTGAAGCAGTACCAGAAACTCCTCGCCATGGAGGGGGTCGAACTCGAGTTCCGGGACCACGCGCTGGGCGCCATTGCCAAGCGGGCGTTGGAGCGCCGGACCGGGGCGCGGGGCCTTCGCTCGATCATCGAGCATGCCCTCCTCGACATCATGTTCGACCTGCCCTCGCTCGCCAACGTGCAGAAGGTAGTCGTCGACGAAGGCGCCATCTCCGGCGACGGCAAGCCCCTGCTGATCTACTCGGATCAGCCGAAGGTCGCGAGTGGGCAGCAGTAGGCCCTCGCTCCCTGCGCGCCGCTCCCTCCGGGGGCTTGGTTTCTGCCCCCGAAAGCCCCACGTATCACCGCAGCCAACCCAGGAAACTCCATGACCGCCTCCACAACCGCCGAACGCGTCCTCCCGCTTCTCCCGCTGCGGGATGTCGTGGTCTTCCCGCACATGGTGATCCCGCTCTTCGTGGGCAGGCCCAAGTCGATCAAGGCCCTGGAAGCCGCGATGGAGGAGGGCAAGAACGTGGTCCTGGTGGCCCAGAAGAGCGCCGCCAAGGATGAGCCCAACCCCGAGGACCTCTACGACGTCGGCACGGTCTCGACGATCCTGCAGATGCTGAAGCTCCCCGACGGCACGGTGAAGGTGCTGGTCGAGGGCGTGCAGCGCGCCCGCATCGAGCGCGTGCTGACCGACAAGGCCAACTTCGAGGCCGAGATCGAGATGATCGCCTCCGAGGAGCCGGACTCCAACGAGGTCGAGGCGATGCGCCGCACGCTGCTCGCCCAGTTCGACCAGTACGTGAAGCTGAACAAGAAGATCCCGCCGGAGGTGCTCACCTCGCTCTCCGGGATCGACGGCGCCGGGCGCCTCTCGGACACCATCGCGGCGCACCTGCCGTTGAAGCTCGAGCAGAAGCAGCAGATCCTCGAGATGTTCAACGTCGGCCGGCGCCTGGAGCAGCTGCTGCAGCTGCTCGAAACCGAGATCGACATCATGCAGGTGGAGAAGCGCATCCGCGGGCGCGTGAAGCGCCAGATGGAGAAGAGCCAGCGCGAGTACTACCTGAACGAGCAGGTGAAGGCGATCCAGAAGGAGCTGGGCGACTCCGAAGAGGGCGCCGACCTGGACGAGCTCGAGAAGAAGATCAAGGCCGCGCACATGCCGAAGGAAGCGCGCGTCAAGTCCGAGGCGGAGCTGAAGAAGCTGAAGCTGATGTCGCCCATGTCGGCGGAAGCCACGGTCGTTCGCAACTACATCGACACGATCGTGGGCCTGCCGTGGAAGAAGAAGACCAAGGTCTCCACCGACCTCAAGAACTCCGAGAAGATCCTCGACGCCGACCACTACGGCCTGGAGCGCGTGAAGGAGCGCATCGTCGAGTACCTCGCGGTGCAGCAGCGCGTGGACAAGCTGAAGGCGCCGATCCTGTGCCTGGTCGGCCCTCCCGGCGTGGGCAAGACCTCCCTGGGGCAATCGATCGCGCGGGCCACCAACCGGAAGTTCGTGCGGATGTCGCTGGGCGGCGTGCGCGACGAGGCGGAGATCCGCGGCCATCGCCGTACCTACATCGGCTCGATGCCCGGCAAGATCCTCCAGAACATGACGAAGGTCGGCGTGCGCAACCCGCTCTTCCTCCTGGACGAGGTGGACAAGATGGGCATGGACTTCCGCGGCGATCCGTCGTCGGCGCTGCTGGAGGTGCTCGACCCCGAGCAGAACCACACGTTCGTGGACCACTACGTGGAGGTCGAGTACGACCTCTCGGACGTGATGTTCGTCGCCACGGCGAATTCCCTCAACATCCCCGCGCCGCTGCTCGACCGCATGGAGCTGATCCGCCTCTCGGGCTACACCGAGGACGAGAAGGTCCACATCGGCAAGCAGTACCTGCTTCCCAAGCAGTTCAAGGCGAACGGCATCAAGGATGGCGAGCTCACCGTCACCGACGCGGCGCTTCGCGACATCACGCGCTACTACACGCGCGAGGCCGGTGTGCGGGGCCTGGACCGCGAGCTCGCCAAGATCTCGCGCAAGGTGATCAAGTCCATCCTCACGAAGAAGAAGGATGGCGCGCACGTCACCGTGAACTCCAAGAACCTCGACAAGTACCTGGGCGTGCGCAAGTACACCTACGGCATCGCGGAGAAGGAGAACCAGATCGGCCAGGTGACGGGCCTCGCGTGGACGGAAGTCGGCGGCGAGCTCCTCACCATCGAGGCGGTGAAGCTGCCCGGCAAGGGCAACACCGTCACCACGGGGAAGCTGGGCGAGGTGATGAACGAGTCGATCAAGGCCGCCATCTCGGTGGTGCGCGCTCGCGCGCGGCGCCTCGGCATCCCCGACGACTTCTACCAGAACCTGGACCTGCACATCCACCTGCCCGAGGGCGCAACGCCCAAGGACGGGCCCTCGGCCGGCATCGCGATCGCCACGGCCATCACCTCGGTGCTCACCGGCATCCCGGTGCGCTGCGACGTGGCGATGACGGGCGAGATCACGCTGAGGGGGGAAGTGCTCCCCATCGGGGGGCTGAAGGAGAAGCTCCTGGCGGCCCACCGCGGCGGCATCAAGGCCGTGCTGATCCCGAAGGAGAACGTGAAGGACCTCCAGGACATCCCCGAGGAGGTGAAGAACGCCATCGAGGTGAGCCCGGTCCAGTGGTTCGACGAGGTCCTCGAGCGGGCCCTCGAGCGCAAGCCCGAGCCCCTCTCAGAGTCGCCGGTGGCCCCGCTCCCGGCGCCGCCGGAGCAGCGCCCGACGGTGATGAAGCACTAGGCGAGGGGCGCCAGGCACGCAAAACGTGCCGGCGATGAAAAAGGGCCGGGGAATCCCGGCCCTTTTCTCATCCCGCGCGCCTCACGCCTTGCGCTTCGTCCGGCCCGGCGCTTTATTTCGCCCTTCCCGCCATGATAAAATGACCCTCTTTTCGGGTGCTTAGCTCAGCTGGTAGAGCGTCGCCCTTACAAGGCGAATGTCGGGGGTTCGATCCCCTCAGCACCCACCAGGCGTCGATAGACAATTCACGCGACTCGCCCCTGCAGAAGGGCCGCGCCGCGCCAAATGGATCCCAGATTCGGAGTGGTAGTTCAGTTGGTTAGAATACCGGCCTGTCACGCCGGGGGTCGCGGGTTCGAGTCCCGTCCACTCCGCCAGTCCTGAAAAGGGGCGAACCGCCGCGGTTCGCCCCTTTCGCCAACCAAGGCCCAAGCAAATGCTCCAGACCTTCCGCGACTTCGGCAACAAGAAGATCGTCCAGATCCTGCTCGCGCTCTTCCTCATCATCCCGTTCGGGTTCTTCGGCATGGACCGCTACTTCAACGGCGGGGAGGGCGGCGACGTCGTGGCGAGCGTGGGCCACCAGCGGATCGGCGAGCAGGAATTCAACGACGCGATCCGCCGCCAGGCGGACGTCTACCGCCAGCAGTTCCGCGGGCAGTTCGACCCCTCGCTCATGGACAACCCCGAGATCCGCCGCGCGGTGCTCGATCGCCTGGTCGCAGACAGGCTCGTCACCACGGCCACGGACCGCTCGGGCGTGCGGTTCACGGATGCGGAGCTTTCCAAGCGCATCCTCGCCGAGCCCGCCTTCCAGGTGGACGGCAAGTTCAGCAAGGAGCGCTACGACGTCGTCGCCAAGAGCCAGGGCCTGTCGCCCGCGGGCCTGGACGAGCGCCTGCGCCGTGACCTCTCCGAGCAGCAGTTCCGCGACTCGATCGTGAACACCACATTCGTGCCCAAGGCGACGCTCGACGGCTTCATCCGCCTCTCGCAGCAGACCCGCGAGGTGAGCGTGGTGAACTTCACGCCCGACCAATACATGGCCAAGGCGGCGGTGAAGCCGGAGGAGCTGAAGGCGTACTACGACGCGCATCCGAAGGAGTTCACCATTCCCGAGCGCGTCCGCGTCGAGTACGTGGAGCTCTCCCTCGATGCGCTCGCCGCCAAGCAGCCGGTGAATCCCGAGGACGTGAAGAAGCTCTACGAAGAGCAGGCGCTGGCCGGCAAGCTCGGCGTGAAGGAGGAGCGCCGTGCGAGCCACATCCTCATCTCCGTGCCGGCCGACGCGAAGGACGACGTGCGCAAGGCCGCCGAGGAGAAGGCCGACGCCATCGCCGCCCGCGTGAGGAAGAACCCCGCCTCCTTCGCCGATGTCGCGAAGAAGGAGTCGCAGGATCCGGGCTCGGCCGTGCAGGGCGGGGACCTCGGCTTCTTCGCGCGCGGGGCGATGGTGAAGCCCTTCGAGGAGGCGGTCTTCGACCCGAAGGTGAAGAAGGGAGAGATCGTGGGGCCCGTGAAGAGCGATTTCGGCTACCACGTCATCAGGCTCACGGACGTGAAGGGCGGCAGCGTGAAGCCGCTCGCCGAGGCCACGCCGCAGATCGAGGCGACCCTCAAGAAGCAGGCCGCGCAGAAGACCTTCACCGACGCGGCCGAGCAATTCTCCAACCTCGTGTACGAGCAGTCGACGAGCCTCAAGCCGGTGGCCGACAAGCTCGGCCTCACCATCCAGCAGTCGCCGTGGATCCAGAAGGGCGCACCCACGATCCCGGCGCTCAACAACCCGAAGATCCAGAACGAGATATTTTCGGACGCGACCCTCAAGGGCAAGCGCAACACCGCCGCCATCGAGACCGCCACCAATACGCTGGTCGCGGCGCGCCTGCTCGAATCCAAGCCCGAGGAGCTGCGCACCTTCGATGCGGTGAAGGGCGAGATCGAGGCGAAGCTGAAGCGCGAGGCCGCCGTGAAGCTCGCCAACGAGGAGGGTGCGGCGAGGCTGAAGGAACTCCAGGCCGGCAAGGACGCGGGGCTCAAGTGGCCGGCGCCGCTCGCGGTGAATCGCCAGAAGGCGGGCGGTCTCTTTCCCGAGGTGATCGAGAAGGTGTTCCGTGCCGATCCCAAGAAGCTCCCCGCGTACGTGGGCGTCGAGACGCCCGTGGGCTACTCCGTCGTGAAGGTCTCCAAGGTGGTCGACATCGACAAGGTGGACGACAAGCAGCGGGACGCCCTCTCCGCGCAGCTTCGCAACGCCGTCGCCGCCGAGGAGCTCGATTCGGTGCTGGGGAGCCTGCGCGAGCGCGTGGGCGTCACCGTGCGCAAGGACGTGCTCGAGAAGAAGCCGCCGCAGTAGCGGCCCTCGATGCCATGGACGTAAGGGGGGCAGGCCCCCAACGCGAACAAGGCGAGGTCTGTCCCGCCTTACTCGTCCGACATCGGAGTTACGTGGCTGAACCCCGCGTCCACGTAGACCGTCTCGCCGGTGATCCCGCTCGCGAGCGGCGAGAGCAGGAATGCCGCCGTGTTGCCCACCTCTTCGGTCGTGACGCCGCGCCTGAGCGGTGCGTTCTTCTCCACGAAGTGCAGGATCTTCGAGAAGCCGCCGATGCCGGCCGCCGCGAGCGTCTTGATCGGTCCCGCCGAGATTGCATTCACGCGCACGCCTCGCGGCCCCAGGCTGGTGGCGAGGTAGCGCACCGCGGCTTCCAGGCTCGCCTTGGCGAGGCCCATCACGTTGTAGTTGGGAAGCGAGCGCACGGCGCCCAGGTACGAGAGCGTCACGATCGCGGCACCTTCCTTCATCATCGGCGCCGCGGCTTTCGCCAGGGCGGCGAGGCTGTAGCTCGAAACGTCGTGCGCGACGCGGAAATTCTCGCGCGTGACGCTCTCGTGGAATTCGCCCTTCAGCGCTTCGCGCGGCGCGAAGGCGATCGCGTGCACCAGGCCGTCCAGCGAGGGCCATTTCGCGGCCAGCTCCCGGAAGAGCGCTTCGATCTGGGCGTCCTCGGCGACGTCGCACGGATAGACCATCGCGGAGTTGAAATCCTGCGCGAGCTCCATCACGCGCTCGCGCACGCCTTCGCCCTGGTAGGTGAAGGCGAGCTCGGCGCCTTCGCGCGCGCACGCCTTCGCGATGCCGTAGGCGATCGAACGGTTGGAAAGCATGCCCGTCACGAGGATGCGCCGGCCCTTGAGGAACATGGGATGCAATCGTTGGTTACAACGGGGCTGGCAGTGTATCGCATAATCGATGCACGCAATCCGGCGGAGAGAGCGTCTTGAGAGGCACCGCGAAGCTCGCCGCGGCACTGTTGGCGGCCGCCCTGGCCCTTCCGGCGCATGCCGAGAAGGTGCTGCGCTACGCCTTCCTCATCGCCGAGACGGGCTTCGACCCGGCGGAGATCTCCGACCTCTACTCGTCGAACCTCATCGACAACATCTTCGACACGCCGCTCAAGTACGACTACCTTGCGCGGCCCGTGAAGCTCGTGCCCAACACGCTCACCGCGATGCCGGAGATCACCGAGGGCGGAACGCTCTACACGCTGCACGTGAAGCCCGGGATCTACTTCGCCGACGATCCCGCGTTCAACGGCAAGAAGCGCGAGCTCACGGCGGCCGACTACGTGTACTCGATCAAGCGCACCTACGATCCGCGCCGGAAGTCGCCGAACCTCTATTTCTTCGAGGGATTCATCGCGGGAATGGACGACGTGATGGCGCGGGCACGCCAGGCCGACCACATGGATTTCGATACGCCTGTCGACGGCCTGCGCGTGCTCGACCGCTACACGTTCCAGATCAAGCTCACCAAGCCCAACTACAACTTCCTCTACTACCTCGCGTATTGCAACGTCACGTGCGCGGTGGCGCGCGAGGTGGCCGAAGCTTACGGCGATCGCACGGGCGAGCACCCCGTAGGCACGGGCCCATACCGTCTCGCATATTGGAAGCGTTCCTCGAAGATGGTCTTCGACAGGAACCCGAACTACCGCGAGGAGTACTACGACGCGCATCCGCCGGCCGACGACGCGCTGGCGCAGGCGGCGTACGCCGCCAACAACGGCAAGCGCTTGCCGATGGTCGACCGGGTCGAGGTCTACATCGTGGAAGAACCGCAGCCGCGCTGGCTCTCGTTCCTGAGTGGCGACCACGACCTCATCGAGCGGCTGCCGAACGAATACGCGAACGTCGCGGTGCCCAACGGCAAGGTGGCGCCCAACCTTGCCAAGCGCGGCATCTACCTCGACCGCCAGCCGGGCATGGAGCTCACCTATTCGTACTTCGCGATGGAAGACCCGGTGGTCGGCGGCTACACCCCGGACAAGGTCGCGCTGCGCCGGGCGATCGTCCTCGCGACCGACATCGAGGAAGAGATCCATATCCCGCGCAAGAACCAAGCCGTGCCCGCATATAGTCCCATCGGACCCGGAGTGGCCGGATACGACCCAAATTTCCGCTCGACGGCCACGGACTACGACCCGGCGAAGGCCAAGGCACTGCTCGACATGTTCGGCTACGTCGATTGCGACGGCGACGGCTGGCGCGACCTCCCGCGCAGGAATGCCGGCGACCCATGCAAGCCGCTTTCCATCGAGTACGCGGCCGCGCCGGGCAGCGATATGCAGGCGCTGGTCGAGCTGTGGCAAAAGGACATGGACGCCATCAGCGTCCGGATGACGTTCCGCCGCGAGAAGTGGCCCGATCTCCTGAAGGCTTCCAAGGCCGGCAAGCTGCAGATGTGGGGCCTGGGTTGGTCCGCCAATATTCCGGATGCCGACCAGTTCTTCGTGACGCTCTACGGAAAGAATGCCGGGCAGGCCAACCACGCACGCTTCCGGCAGCCGGACTTCGACCGTCTCTACGAAAAGACACAGGTGATGCCCGACAGCCCCGAGCGCACGGCCCTCTACCGCGAGATGAACCGCATCTTCCTCGTCTATTCGCCGTGGCGCCTGGGCGTGCACCGCTTCTACAACGACCTCGCGCACCCCTGGGTGATCGGCTACCGGCGCCATCCGGTGATGCGCGGGTTCTGGAAATACGTCGACATCGACGAGGCGAAGAAGGCGGTGGCGAAATGAAAACCGTGCTGCGAATCATCCTTGTGGTCCTTGGCGTGCTTCCCGCCTTCGCGGGAATGACGGCCTTCGCGGTGCAGGCGGCCGAGTTGAAGGTCCTTCGCATCCCCTTCCTCATCGCCGAGACCAACTTCGATCCGGCGTTCACGTCGGACCTCTATTCGAACACGGTGATCGAGGAAATCCTCGAATCGCCGCTCACCTACGATTTTCTCGCGCGTCCGGCGAAGCTGAAGCCGCTCACGCTGGAGGCGATGCCCGAGATCACCGACGGCGGGCGCACCTACACGCTGCATGTGAAGCACGGCATCTACTTCGCCGACGACCCCGCCTTCGGCGCAAAGAAGCGCGAGCTGGTGGCCGCGGACTACGAGTTCGCGATGAAGCGGCTCATGGATCCGAAGGTCTCCTCGCCGAACCTGTGGCTCATCGAACTGCGGATCGCGGGCGTTCCCGAGGCCATCGCGAAGGCGAAGAAGGCGGGGCGCTTCGACTACGACGCGAAGATCTCCGGCATCGAGGTGGTGGACCGCTACACGCTGCGCGTGCACCTCGTGAAGCCCGACTACAACTTCAACTACATCCTCGCCATGTGCACGGTCGGCGCGCAGGCGCGCGAGGTGGCCGAGAAGTATGGCGACGAGATCGGCGCTCACCCGGTGGGCACCGGGCCGTACCGGCTCGCGGAGTGGAAGCGCTCCTCGAAGATCGTCCTGGTGAGGAACGAGGGCTTCCGCGAGATGTACTACGACGGCGAGCCACCCGAGGACGATCCGCTCTCGCAGGAGCTGCTGCGCGAGAACAAGGGCAAGCGCATGCCGATGGTCGACCGCGTCGAGATCTCCATCATCGAGGAGTCGCAGCCGCGCTGGCTCGCCTTCCTCACAAGGAGCTGGACTGGATCAACCTGCCGTACGAGTTCATCAACACCGTGCTTCCCGGCGGCAAGGAAGCGCCGTGGGCGGTGAAGCGCGGCATCCGCTACATGCCCGACGTGGACGCGGACCTCACCTACCTCTACTGGAACATGAAGGATCCGATCTTCGGCGGCTACACGGCGGACAAGATCGCGCTGCGCCGCGCCGTGGGGCTCGCCTACGACAACCAGGAGGAGATCAACCTCCTGCGCAACGGCACGGCGATCGAGGCGCGGGGCGTGATCCCGCCGGGAGTGGTGGGCTACGACCCCAACTTCAACACCGGCAAGAGCTACGACCCCGCGAAGGCGAAGGCGCTCCTCGACATGTTCGGCTATGTGGACCGCGACGGCGACGGCTGGCGCGACATGCCCGACGGACGCCCGCTGGTGTTCACGTATGCGGCCACGCCGGTGCAGCTCGACCGCCAGTTCGTCCAGCTCTGGAAGAAGGACATGGACGCCATCGGCATCCGGATGGAGGCGAAGTTCGCCAAGTGGCCGGACCTGCGCAAGGAATCGAAGCTGCAGAAGCTCCAGGATTGGGCGCTCGCCTGGAGCGCCGATTATCCCGACGGCGAGAATTTCTTCCAGCTCCTCTACGGGCCCAACTGCGGCTCGTCCAACGACGGCTGCTTCCAGCTGCCCGAGTTCGACGCGCTCTACGAGAAGTCGAGCGTGATGCCTCCGGGCCCCGAGCGCCAGAAGCTCTACGACGAAATGTCGAAGCTCGTGGCGGTATATGCCCCCTGGAAGCTCTCCGCCCACCGAAAGAGGAACGAGCTGGTGCAGCCCTGGGTCCTGGGCTGGCGCAAGCACCCCTTCCTGCACGACGCTTACCAGTACGCCGATATCGACCTCGACCGGCGGGCGAAAGACATGAAATGACCCCTATAATTACAAGGTTTTGCTGAACCCGAATGCCTTGAAGAGCCTGCGCCTCCTTCTCGCTTTGCTCGCCGCTTTGGCCCTCGCGGCCTGCCTCCCCGCGTCGGCGGAAAAGAAGGTGCTGCGCATGGCGTTCCGCACGGCCGAGACGGGCTTCGACCCGCAGAAGGTTTTCGACCGCTATTCGGCGGGGATCTGCGAGAACCTCTTCGAGCCCCTGGTCACCTACGACTATCTCGCCCGTCCCCCGAAGCTGGTGCCCCTGGTCGCCGAAACCGTGCCGGAGCCCGAGGAGGACGGCACGCGCTACACCTTTCGTCTCCATCCCGGCATCTGGTTCGCCGACGACCCGGTCTTCAAGGGAAAGCGGCGCGAGCTCACCGCGAGCGACGTCGAGTATTCCATCAAGCGCTTTCGCGACCCCGAGGTGCGAAGCCCCTACGAGTGGCTCTTCGAGAACAAGCTGGTCGGTCTCGACGAGCTCGCCGAAAAGGCGAAGAAGACCGGCCGCTTCGACTACGACACGAAGATCGCCGGCATCGAGGTGCGCGACCGCTACACGGTGAGCTTCAAGCTGAAGGAGCCCGACTACAACTTCCTCTACTTCCTCGCAATGCCCAACGTGGTGCCCGTGGCGCGCGAAGTGATCGAGGCGTACAGCGCGGACACCATGGCCCACCCGGTCGGGACCGGCCCCTTCATCCTCAAGGAGTGGGTGCGGCGCGCGAAGATCGTCCTCGAGAAAAATCCCCTCCACCGCGGCTACGAGCTGGATACGCGCTACGCGGACATGAACGATCCCTGGGACCGCAAGGTGATCGAGGACCTGCGCGGCAAGCGCCTGCCGCAGCTGGATCGAGTCGAGATCTACCCCATCGAGGACGAGCAGCCGCGCTACCTCGCGTTCCTGAACAAGG
The DNA here is from genome assembly GCA_036271595.1 of Usitatibacter sp. Taxonomy (GTDB): domain Bacteria; phylum Pseudomonadota; class Gammaproteobacteria; order Burkholderiales; family Usitatibacteraceae; genus Usitatibacter. Next base: position 22,198 of record DATBAI010000022.1, on the reverse strand, counting down.
AGCACGACATCCTCGACGAGACGCCGTTCTCGTACATCAACCAGGTGATGCCCAACGGCAAGCTCGCGCCGGCGCTCGCGAAGGAGGGCGTGAACGTCTTCCCGGAGCTGCAGCCCGAGATCACGTACGACGTCTTCAACCTCGACATGGCGGTCGGCAAGCGCGCCAATCCCGTGGGCGGCTATACGCCGGAGCGCGTGGCGCTGCGCCGGGCGATGGTGATGGCCCACGACCGCCAGTCGGAGATCGCGGTCATCCGCAAGAACCAGGCGATCCCCGCCGAGACGCCGGTGCCCCCGGGCGTCGTGGGCTACGACCCGGACATGCGTGCTCCACAGCAGGACTTCGATCCCGCGCGGGCCAAGGCGCTCCTCGACATGTTCGGCTACCTCGACCGCGACGGCGACGGGTGGCGCGAGCAGCCCGACGGCAACCCGCTCGTGGTGACCTACAAGTACATCGCCGGCAGCCAGGAGAACCGGCAGCTGGCCGAGCTCTGGGCGAAGTCCATGACCGCGGTCGGGATCCGCGTCGAGGCCTTCGCGGAGCAGTTCGCGGACCTCATCACCGACAGGCGCCTGGGCAATTTCGAGATGGCGGGCTCGGCCTGGATCGCCGACTACCCGGACGCGCAGAACTTCCTGCAGCTGCTCTACGGCCCCAACACCGACCAGTCCAACGAGGCGCGCTTCAGGCTGCCGGAGTACGACCGGCTATACGAGAAGTCGCTGCGCGTGCCCGACGGGCCGGAGCGCAACCGCCTCTACCGCGAGATGGACCGGCTCATGCTCGCGTATGCTCCGTGGCGGCTGGGCGTGATCCGGCGCTTCAACCACCTGCAATACCCGTGGGTGAAGGGCTACAAGAAGCACCCGATCCTGTACACCAACTTCAAGTACCTCGACATCGACGTGGCCGCCCAAAAGATGGCCATGAAGTGAGGAGCGCAACATGACCGCATACGTGATTCGCCGGCTGTGGCAGATGATCCCGACCATCCTCGGGGTGATCCTGCTCATCTTCGTCCTCTTCAACTGGGTGGGCGGCGACCCCGCGCAGGTCCTCGCCGGCAAGATCTCCAACCCGGAGCAGATCGCCTCCATCCGCCACAACCTCGGCGTGGACCGCTCGTACGCTTACCAGCTGTGGGTGTTCGTAAAGCAGGTGGCGACGTTCGATTTCGGGCGCAGCTGGTCCACCAACGAGGAGGTCTCGCACATCATCCTCACGCGCATCGGGCCCACGCTCACGATCATGGTGCCGGTGCTCATCATCACGTCGAGCCTCGCGGTCATGTTCGCGATCATGGTCGCCTACGTTCGCGGCACGATGAAGGACCGCACCGTGATGATCGTCTGCACGGTGGTGATGTCGGTGAGCTTCCTCGTCTACATCATCGTGTTCCAGTGGCTCTTCGGGTTCATCCTCGGATGGTTCCCGGTGCAGGGCTGGAGCGAGAGCTTCTGGAAGAACCTCCTCACCTATTCGCCCCTGCCGATCATGCTCGCGGTCTTCGTGGGCCTCGCGCCGGAGCTGCGGCTCTATCGCTCGTTCTTCCTGGACGAGATCCACCAGGACTACGTGCGCACCGCGCGCGCGAAGGGCGTCCCGGAACGCAAGGTCATGCTGAAGCACGTCATGAGGAACGCGCTCATCCCGATCCTCACCAACGTCGGCATCGCGCTGCCCGGCATCTTCGTGGGCTCGTTCCTGCTGGAGGTGTTCTTCTCGATCCCGGGCCTCGGGCGCGAGATCATCACCGCCGTGAACCGCAGCGACTTCCCGGTCATCAAGGCGGTGACCGTGTACCTCGCGATCGTGACCATGGTGATCAACCTGGGAGTGGATGTCATGTACAAGGTGGTCGACCCGCGGGTGTCCTTCAAATGAGCGCCGTCCTCGACAATCCCCCCGCCGCCACGGTCCACGAATCGCCGGGCCTCTGGACCCTCGGCTGGCGGCGCCTGCGCCAGGACAAGGTCGGCATGGTCGCGCTCGTGATCGTGGTGGTCTTCCTCGTGATGATGGTGCTCTCCTTCTTCGGCGTGATCGCCGGCGACTGGAACAAGGAGAAGGGCGTCTCTTACGCGAACCCCGAGTTCATGGCGGGCGCCGAGAACCTCGAGGCCAAGTCCATGGCGACCAAGGAGGCCGCTTCCAAGGCCCCGCCGGTGGACCTCTCCGACATCGATCCGCTCGCGCCCCGCTACAAGGAATGGGAAGAGCGCGCCGCCAAGATCGCCGTGACGGAGGTGAAGCGCGCCGAGGTGCTGCCCTTCGGCGGCGACAAGTGGGGCCGCGACGTGCTGAAGAAGGCCGTGAAAGGCGCGCAGATCTCGATCTTCGTCGGCATCGCCTCGGGCCTGCTCGCCGTCATCCTCGGGACCTTCCTGGGCGCCATGGCCGGATACTGGGGCCGCTGGGTCAACGACCTCCTCGAGTGGTTCTACAACATCTTCACGTCGATCCCGTACATCCTGCTGATCCTTTCCTTCGCCGCCGTCGCGCAGGCCTCCGGCAAGTTCGGCAAGGGGATCGTGCCCATCGTGCTCATCCTCTCGCTCACCGGCTGGACCGGGATCTACCGCCTCATCCGCGCGGAGTACATCAAGCATTCGAACCGCGAATACGTGAAGGCCGCGCAGGCGATCGGCGCGACGAACATGTCGCGCATGTTCCGCCACATCCTGCCCAACGTGAGCCACGTCTCGCTGGTGCAGCTCTCGCAGCTCACCGTGGGCTTCATCAAGGCCGAGGTGATCCTCTCGTTCCTGGGGTTCGGCGTCCCGGTGGATTCGGTCTCCTGGGGCACGATGCTCTCGGAGGCCCAGAACGAGCTCGTGATCGGAAAGTGGTGGCAGCTGGTGGCCGCCGGCGCATCGATGGCGGTTCTCGTGACCGCCTTCTCCATCCTCACGGATTCCCTGCGCGACGCGCTGGATCCCAAGATCAAATGACCGCGAGGCCTGGAGTGCAACGTTTGTTTTTCGCGGTGATCCCCGCGAAGGCGGGGATCCAATGACCAACCTGCTCGAGATCCGCGACCTCGATATCCGCTTCCGCCTGGAGAGGAAGAGCGAGCCCTTTCGCGCGGTGAAGGGGATCTCCTTCGACATCCCCGCCAACTCGACCGTGGCGCTGGTGGGCGAGTCCGGCAGCGGCAAGAGCGTTTCGGCCATGTCGATCATCGGGCTCCTTCCCGACAACGCGATCGTTGCCGCGCAGAGCCGCGCGATGTACGGCGGACGCGACCTGCTCAAGGCTTCCATGGGCGAGCTGCAGGCGATCCGCGGCAAGGACATCTCGGTCATCTTCCAGGAGCCGATGACGTCGCTGAATCCCGTCTTCACCGTGGGGGAGCAGATCGCCGAGGTGCTGCGGCTGCACATGGGGATGGGCATTCGCCAGGCGGCGGCCCGCGCCGTGGAGCTGCTGGGCGAGGTGGGCATCCCGAACCCGCAGCTGCGCGTGAATTCCTATCCCCACGAGCTGTCGGGAGGCCAGCAGCAGCGCGTGATGATCGCGATGGCGATCGCGTGCGAGCCGAAGCTCCTCATCGCCGACGAGCCCACCACGGCGCTCGACGTCACGATCCAGAAGCAGATCCTGGACCTCGTCGCCAAGCTCCAGGCGAGCCACCACATGTCGGTGCTCTTCATCACCCACGACCTGGGCGTCGTGGGCGACATCGCCGACCACGTGGTGGTGATGCAGAACGGCGAGATCCAGGAGCAGGGCCCGGTGAAGGCGATCTTCGAGAGCCCGCAACACCCTTACACCAAGGCGCTTCTCGCCTGCCGCCCGCGCCTGGACCGGCGCCCGCGGCGCCTGCCGGTGATCGACGATTTCCTGAAGGGCGACGGCCAGCCGCATCACCTCGAGGAGCGTTCGCGCGGCACGTCGCCCGAGGACCCGATCATCCTCGAGGTGCGATCGCTCAACAAGACGTTCACGCTGAAGGAGGGTTTCTTCGGCAAGCGCCTCATCCCCGCGGTGAAGGACGTGAGCTTCACGCTTCCGCGCGGAAAGACGCTCGGCCTCGTGGGCGAATCGGGCTCGGGCAAGACCACCGTGGGCCTCACGCTGATGCGCCTTCACGAGGCGACCTCGGGCAAGGTCCTCTTCGAGGGCCGCGACCTGCTCGCGCTCTCCGAGCGCGAGATGATGGCTTACCGGCGCCGCATCCAGATCATCTTCCAGAATCCCTACGCGTCGCTGAACCCGCGCATGACGGTGGGCCAGATCCTGGTGGAGCCCATGACGATCCATTCGATCGGTGCCTCGCAGCGCGAGCGCATCGACATGGCGCTGCAGCTCCTGCGCCGGGTGGGGCTCCCGGAGGCGTCGTTCTACAAGTACCCGCACGAGTTCTCCGGCGGGCAGCGCCAACGCATCGCGATCGCGCGCTGCCTCACCATGAAGCCGGACGTGCTGATCTGCGACGAGAGCGTTTCGGCGCTGGACGTCTCGGTGCAGGCGCAGGTGCTGAACCTCCTGCAGGACCTGCAGGACGAATTCGGGCTTTCCTACATCTTCATCTCGCACGACCTGGCCGTCGTGAAGTACATCTCGGACCGCGTGATGGTCATGAACGAAGGCGTGATCGTCGAGATGGCCGATTCCGACGAGATCTACCGCAGCCCGCGCGAGGACTACACGCGCAGGCTCCTGTCGTCGATTCCCAAGGGCTACGAGCTGGCCGCGCAGCCCGCCTGAACCTTCCGGAGATTCCCATGCGTCACCTGATCGCCCTTGCCGCGGCCGCCGCGGCGCTGAATGCTTTTGCCGCCCCTCCCGCGGCTTCCACGCCCGCACGGCCGCTCCTCACGGTCTACGATGCCGCGGGCATCAAGCAGGCCTGCGACGACGGCCTCGCCGGACATCGCAAGGCGATCGCGGCGATGGATGCGAGGAAGGGCCCGGGGACGATCCTCGACGAGTGGAACCACCTCTCGATCGACATCGAGGACGTGATCAACACGGTGTACCTCCTTTCCAACGTGCATCCCGACCAGGCGGTGCGCGATGCGGCCGAGCCGTGCCTTTCCGCATACACCGCCTTGCAGACCGAGATCTTCCAGGACGAGAAACTCTACGCGCGGGTGAACGCGCTGCAGCCGGCCAATCCGCACCAGGCCAAGATGAAGAAGGACCTGATGGAGGGCTTCGAGGATAGCGGCGTCGCCTTGCCGCCTCGCAAGCGTGCCCGCGCGAAGGAGATCTTCGACCGGCTGGAAGTGCTGCGCCAGGACTTCGATCGCGCCATCCGCGACGACAAGACCAAGGTCACGTTCACGGCGCAGGAGATGCAGGGCATGCCCGAGTCGTACCTGAAGTCCCGCAAGCCCGACGAGAAGGGCAACTACGTGCTCGGGCTCGATTACCCTTCGTACTTCCCGTTCCTGCAGAACGCGAGGAACGGCGAGGCGCGCCAGCGCTACTACGTCGCGAAGCTGAACGAGGGCGGCCAGGCCAACCTCGACCGGATGTACGAGATCTTCAAGCTGCGCCAGGAGCTGGCGGGCCTCTATGGCTTGCCGTCGTTCGCCGACTACGCGCTGCGCCGCAAGATGGTGCAGAACCCGCGGACGGTGATGAAGTTCCTGGACGACGTGAAGGGTGCCGTGACGGACCTCGAGAAGAAGGAGATCGAGGAGATTCGCGCCGAGAAGGCGAAGGACCTGGGGACGCCGGTCGCGGACACCAGGGTCGACCGCTGGGACGTGTCGTACTACCAGGAGCGCATCCGCCGAGCGCGCTTCGACATCGACCAGGAGGAGCTGCGCAAGTATTTCCCCACCGACAAGGCGGTGGACTACACGCTCCTCGTCTCGCAGCGCCTCTATGGGCTGGAGTTCCGCGAGGTGAAGGTCGCGACCTGGCACCCGGACGTGCGCTATTTCGATGTCTTCGACGCGAAGACGGGCAAGTTCATGTCGGGCTTCTACCTGGACCTCTTCCCGCGCGAGGGCAAGTTCAACCACGCCGCCGCGTTTCCGATCCGCGGAGCGAGCCTTCTCGCCCACCGCACGCCGCTCGCCGCCCTCGTCACCAACTTCAACCGCGAGGGACTGGACCATGGCGAGCTGGAAACCCTCATGCACGAGTTCGGCCACGTGATGCACAACGTGCTTTCGCGCACCGACTACAACCCGGAGGCCGGCACCAGCGTGAAGGGCGACTTTGTCGAGGCGCCTTCGCAGATGTTCGAGGAATGGGCCCGGCGCGAGCAGCCGCTGGAGCTCTTCAAGCAGGTCTGCCCCGATTGCCCGCATCTCACCCATGATGAAATCGCACGCCTGGATGCCGCACGCCGCTATGGCCAGGGCACGCTCTATGCGCGCCAGTGGCTCTACGCCTCGTTCGACATGGCGATGTCCACGGACCCGCAGCCGCCGCTCGCCGTATGGACCCGGCTGGAAAGCGCGACGCCCCTGGGGCATCCGGATGGCACGATGTTCCCGGCGTCCTTCAGCCACATCGCGTCCAACTACGGAGCGGGCTACTACGGCTACATGTGGTCGCAGGTGCTGGCGCTCGACATGCTCTCACCCTTCAAGAAGAACATGATGGATTCGAGCGTGGGCCGGCGATACCGCGAGACGATCCTCGCGCAGGGCGGCCAGGACGAGGAGATGAACCTGGTGAAGCGCTTCCTTGGTCGCAATCCCTCGAACCAGGCGTTCTTCGCGGAGATCACGGGGAAACGCTAGCGGTCAGGACGTCAGGGAAGGCGCAGCCTCTGCCCCGGTTGCAGCGCCACCGTGGCGCTGATCTGGTTCATGCGCGCGAGCGTGTCGACGGCCGTGCGGTGACGCCGCGCGATGTCGTAGAGAGTGTCGCCGGAACGGACCACGTAGGTACGCCCGGGCGATGGCCCGCTTTCGGCCGCGGGTGCGTTACTCTTTTGCGGCGCCACGCGGGCGACCTTTACCGGCCCCGGTTGCATCGGCACCATGATGTTGGCGGCGGCGCGCAACCGTCCACGCTTGTCCAGGCGCACGTCCTGGTTGGCCGCGCGAAGCTGCGAGGCGGCCATGTGGTGGCGGTGCGCGATCGCTTCGAGCGATTCGCCGCGGTGCGCCGCGTAGGTGGTCCAGCTCACCAGCGGCTTGTCGTAGTTCTCGAGGTTCTCGTTGAAGGTCTGCACGCTCGCCACCGGCAGGATGAAGGTCCCGGTGCCGGCGGCGACGGGCTTGTTCAGCGCGGGATTGAGCGCGGTGAACTCCTCCTCCGAAAGGCCGGCGAGCTTCGCGGCCACCTTCACGTCGATCTTCGAGGGCGCCTTCACCGACTTGAAATAGGGCTCGTCGGGAAGGCTGTCCAGCTCGATGCCGTAGCTCGCGGGCGAGAGGACGATGTTCTTCACCGCGAAGAGCTTGGGCACGTAGTTGCGCGTCTCCGGCGGGAGGTTGAGGCTCGCGTAATCCGTGGCGAGGCCGCGGCGCTGGTTGTAGGAGATGGCGCGCGACACGCAGCCTTCGCCGCAGTTGTACGCGGCCAGGGCCAGCTCCCAATTTCCGAACATGTCGTGCAGGCGCTGCAGGTAGGACAGGGCCGCGTCGGTGGCGGCCACGACGTCGCGGCGATTGTCCTTCCACCAGTCCTGCGCGAGCCCGTAGTTTTTCCCCGTCGACGGGATGAACTGCCATAGGCCCGAAGCCTTCGAGCGCGAGGAGGCCTTGGGATTGAACGCGCTCTCGACCACGGGCAGCAGCGCGATTTCCATGGGCATGTTGCGCTTCTCGACCTGCTCCACGATGTAATGCAGGTAGAGGCTGCCGCGGTCCACGAAGCGCTTGATGTATTCCGGGCGGCTCGCGTACCACGCCTCGTGCTCGGCCACGAGCGGCGAATCGAGCGCGTCGAGCGCGAAGCCCATCCGGATGCGCTGCCACAGGTCCGGATCGGGCATCGGAACGTCGTCGACGTCGTCGAAGGCGGAAGGAAGCGAGGGGGAGGGAGGCGAAGCGGGCGGAGGGGAAGCTGCGGAAACGATGCCGGCGGCGAGCAGTATCGCCACGGTCAACGCCGCTCGCTTTCGCTTCAAATTCATCCGATTAGTACTTGTTTCATTGAGGCTTTTGCATGCTACGCATGGACGCCACCGCAGTCAAATATGGGGTCTGACCCCTATTTGCGGACGAGTACGGCGTCCTGGCCATTCCAGAACGCGATCTCGCGGTAGCCCGTGGCGGGGCGGCCGAGCGCGCGACGCACTTGGGACTCGACCCACGCGCGCGTGCTGAAGGTGGTGCCGTATTGGTCGGCGCCCAGCTCGCGCGACTCGCTGCTCGGGATGAAGAACGTGCCGTCGGGGCTGTAGGTGATCTCGTGGCCCGGGACTTTTTCCTGGTGCACGGTGAAGACGAGGTGGCCTCCCGGCTCCACGGCCGCGAAAAGCGTGCGAAGCCACGCGCCCCAGCGCGCCGGCGGCAAGTGCGTGAACATCGAGAGCACGAACACGAGGTCGTAGCGGCCCGGGATCCGCAGGTCCTCGGGATCCATCGCCGAGTAGAACCCCTCCACGCCCAGCTGCTCCTTCAGGAAATCAACCGATCCCGGATGCACGTCGGAGACCGTCAAGCGGCCCGGCAGCAAGGGAGCGAGGTGGCGAGTGAAGCGCCCGAAGCCCGCGGCGAATTCCAGCATCGAGCGCACTTTCGTGAGCGGTGCGTCGATCGACTCCATGAGCAGCAGCAGCTCGGAGAGCGTGCGCCAGCCGTCGGCGAGGTATTCGCGCACCGGATTCGCCGCGATCGGATGCGAGGCGAAGAAGTGGAAGATGTCGTCACGTGGGTCGATCACGCAGTTCACGCGCATCCATTCGCTGTAGCGCTCGGGTGCGTGCGAAGCCTCTCGCCGGTTGTGGGTCTCGAGGTCCGGCGCGGCGGCGTTCATGTGCCTGCGAGGCGCGCGAATTCCGGAGCCGTCATGCGCACCAGCTGCCATTCGGGCATGACGGTGGCGCCCAGCGATTCGTAGAAGCGGATGGACGGCGTGTTCCAGTCCAGCACCCGCCACTCGAACCGCCCGCAGGAGCGTTCGACGGCGAGCGCGGCCAGGCGCCGCAGCAACGCCTTGCCGATGCCCGCGCCGCGATGCCCGGGCTCGACGAAGAGATCCTCGAGGTAGAGGCCGGGCTTGCAGAGGAACGTGGAGAATGTCGTGAAGAAGAGCGCGAAACCCACGGCACGCCCGCCGGCGAGAGCCATGAAAGCCTCCGCAGCGGGACGGGGACCGAAGAGCTGCGCCTCGATCATCCCGGGAGTGCCTACGGCCTGGTCGGAGAGCTTCTCGTATTCGGCGAGCGCGCGGATCAGCCGCGCGATCTCGGTTGCGTCGGCGCGGACGGCCGGGCGAATCTCCAAGTCGGCCCGCATGTCAGAAATCGTTCTTCCACTCGCGGATCTGCGCGAACACCTCGACCTTCGATCCCAGCTTGCGGCCCGCGCGGCGCTCCGCCGAGGCCACGACCTCGGGCTCGGCGCAGCGCAGGAACGGATTCGTCTCGCACTCCTCGGCGATGGTGGACGGGACGGTAGGCTCGCCGCGCGAACGCTTGGCGGCATCGCGCCCGGCGCGCTTCGCGAGCTCTTCGTTGCCGGGCTCGACGGCGCGGGCGAAGCGGATATTGGCGAGCGTGTATTCGTGCGCGCAATAGACGCGGGTGGGCCCGGGGAGCGCCGCGAGCTTCGCGAGCGATCCCGTCATCTGCGCGGGCGTCCCCTCGAAAAGCCGCCCGCACCCGCAGGCGAAGAGCGTGTCCCCGCAGAAGACCGCTTCGGGATGCACATACGCGATATGGCCTGCCGTGTGCCCGGGCACGTCCAGCACCGTGAATTCGGTTTCCAGCCCCGGCACCCGGACCCGGTCGCCTTCCACCAGGCTGCGATCGAGGCCGCCCACACCGTCGTGGGCGGGGCCGAAGACGGGGCAGCGCCAGTGCTGCGCGAGCGCCGGTACCCCGCCGATGTGGTCTGCATGGTGATGCGTCGCGAGGATCGCGGTGAGCTCGAGGCCCCGGGAGGCGAGGAAATCCTCGATCGGCCCGGCATCGCCCGGATCCACCACCGCGGCATGCGCGCCCTCGGCGATCACCCAGAGGTAGTTGTCCTTGAACGCGGGCACTGCATGAACCTGCATCATGGTGCCGAGTCTAGCCGACTCCATTAGAATTGGCGCATGCCGTCCACTACGCTGCAGGACTGGTTCGCAACGCCGCTCGGGAACTACCTCCTCGAGAAGGAGCAGGCGTACCTCGACGACGTGACGCCCGACATCTTCGGCTTCCACGCGCTGCAGCTGGGCCTGCCCCAGGTGGACCTCCTGCGCGAGAGCCGGATCGCCCACCGCCTGCGCATCGCCGCCTTCGACCACCCGGACCTCTTCGCCAAGAGCCACGAGCTGCCGATCGCCACCCAATCCATCGACATGGTGCTGCTGCCGCACGTGCTCGAGTTCGCCTCCGAGCCGCACGCCGTGCTGCGCGAGGTGGACCGGGTGATGATGCCGGAGGGGCGCCTCATGATCATGGGCTTCAACCCCTGGAGCCTGTGGGGCCTCAGGAGCACCCTGGGGCCGTCGCGCTCGGATCCTCCGTGGAACGGCCACTTCATGTCGCTGCTGCGCGTGAAGGACTGGCTGGCGCTCCTGGGCTTCGAAGTGTCCGCGGGGCGCCTCGTGGCATACGCGCCCCCGATCGAGAGCCCGCGCGTGCTGCGCCGGTTCGGTTTCATGGAGCCGGCGGGGGACCGCTGGTGGGCCGTGGGCGGGGCCGTATACATGCTGCAGGCCATCAAGCGCGTGCGCGGCATGCGCCTTCTCACCCCCGCATGGCAGGAGCAGAAAGATGCACGTGAAAAAGCGCTCGCCGCGGCCAAGCGCCACAGCGTCTCGCACCTCAAGGTCGTCAAGTAACTTGAAGCCCGATTCGTCGATTCCGCTTCCCGATTCCGAGGGGAAGGCTATCCACATCTACACCGATGGCGCGTGCAAGGGCAATCCGGGGCCGGGAGGCTGGGGCGCGCTCCTGCGCTACAACGGCACCGAGCGCGAGCTCTTCGGCGGCGAGCCGGCCACCACCAACAACCGCATGGAGCTCACCGCCGTGATCGAGGCGCTGCGCGCGCTCACGCGGCCCTGCCGCGTGCTGCTGCACACCGATTCCGTGTATGTGCAGAAGGGCATCACCGAATGGATCAACGGCTGGAAGGCGCGCGGCTGGCGCACCGCGGCCAAGGAGCCGGTGAAGAACTCCGACCTCTGGCGCACGCTGGACGAGATCGTCCGCGACCACGAGATCGACTGGATCTGGGTGAAGGGCCATTCGGGGCACGAGGGCAACGAGCGCGCCGACGCGCTCGCCAACAAGGGCGTGGAGAGCCTCGCATGAGGCGCATCGTCCTCGACACCGAGACCACCGGCCTCGATCCCACCGAGGGACACCGCATCATCGAGGTGGCCTGCATCGAGCTGCACGGGCGGCGCCCCACGGGCCGGCATTTCCACCGCTTCATGAATCCCGGGCGCGACGTGGACCTCGCCGCGACGCAGGTGCACGGCCTCACCGCCGAGGACCTCGCCGACAAGCCTCGTTTCGCCGACCTCGCCGACGAGCTCCTCGAGTTCGTGCAGGGCGCGGAGCTCCTCATCCACAACGCGCCCTTCGACATGGCGTTCCTGGACGCGGAGCTGAAGATCGCGGGCCGCCCGCTCATGTCGTCTCTCTGCACCGTGAGCGACACGCTGGAGACCGCGCGCGAGATGCACCCCGGCAAGAAGAACTCCCTGGATGCGCTGTGCGAACGTTACTCCGTGGACCATTCGCGGCGAACGCTGCACGGGGCGCTCCTCGATGCGCAGCTGCTCGCCGATGTCTGGCTCGCGATGACGCGCGGCCAGGAGACGCTCGACATCGCGATGGCCGCGGCGCCCGCGCCGGCGATGGCCCTCTCGGCTTCGCCGCTGCGCGCCGCGATCCGAGTGCTGCGCGCGAGCGATGAGGAAGCGGCGCTCCACCGCGCCATGTGCGAGCGCATCGAGCGCGAGAGCAAGGGCCGCTGCCTCTGGCAGCGTTTGGGCCTTGCAGCTTGAATCGAACGATCCGCAAGGGCTCGCGGGCGCCGAGCCTCCGGCGGCTTCGCCCGCCGGCGTAGCGGAGCCGCAGGCGGCCGAAGCCCTCCAGCCGGCTTCGCGCAAGGTCCTGGCCGGCCGCCTCGTCATCTTCGGGGCGATCCCGATCGCGGTCTTCTGCGCGTTCTTCGTCCTGATGCGCGCGTTCCTCGGCCTGGAGACCGTGCAGGCGCTGGCACTTACGCTCTCGATCTCGCTCCTCGCGAGCATGGCGTCGCTCTTCGTGCTGTCTTCGCTCACCGCGCGCACCGCCGTGGGCGAGGTGGAAGCGGTGCGGGACGCGGTGCGAAGCGTGGCCGAAGGCGCGCCGGAGCCCCCGCTACCCGAGCTCACCCCGCCGCTGGAGGAGCTGAAGCGCGAGGTGCTCGGCCTCGCCCACGAGTTCAAGGGGCGCCACGCCCGCCTGCAGGAGCGCCTGGATACCGCGCGCCAGCAGATCTTCTTCCTCACCAATCACGACGCGCTCACCGGGCTTCCCAACCGCAAGGCCCTGGAGGAGCGCCTCGAGACCGCGCTCGCCACCGCGAAGAGCCAGGGCAGCACCCACGCGTTGCTCTATGCGGACGTGGACCACTTCCACCGCATCAACGATTCCTTCGGCCACCTCGCGGGCGACGAGCTGCTGCGCGGGCTGGTCCCGGTGATGCAGGCGAGCCTGCGCGAGAACGAGACGCTCGCGCGGATCGGCGGCGACGAGTTCGCGGTGCTGCTCGAGAATTGCAGCGCGGAGTTCGCCCACGCCGCGGCCACCCAGCTGCGCGACGCGGTGCAGGCATGGCAATTCGAGTGGCAGGGCAAGGCCTTCCAGGTCGGCGTGTCGGTGGGGGTGGTCGCCATCACCCGGCTCGCACCCAGCCTCGCGGCGATCCTCTCCGAAGGCGACACGGCTTGCTTCACCGCGAAGGAGCAGGGCAGGAACCGCGTCTTCGCGTTCCACGACGCGAGCTCCTCGCAGTACATGCGCCAGACCTCGCGTGGATGGCTGAAGCGCATCAACGACGCGCTCGCCGAAGGGGCCTTCACGCTGCTCTACCAGCCGATCCTGCCGATCGATGCGCCCACCTCTCCGGTGACGCGCGTGGAGGCGCTGCTGCGCATGAGCGAGACCGGCGGGGAGCTCATCCTGCCCATGTCGTTCATCCCGGTGGCCGAGCGCTACGACCTCATGCGCACCATCGACCGGTGGGTGGTCGACCGCGCCTTCGCCGACTATCGCCGCCTCGCCCGCGCGCGTAACGATGCCGCGCCCGCCGAGTTCTCGGTGAACCTCTCGGGCCACACGCTTTCCAGCCCCGATTTCGCGTCCTTCGTCCAGGAGAAGCTCGCGCAGTACGGCGTGCCGCCGCAGAGCCTGCACCTGGAGATCACCGAGACCGCGGCCATCGCCAACGTGGAGCGCGCGAGGAACCTCATCGAGACGCTGCGGGCGCTGGGCGTGCGCTTCATGCTGGACGACTTCGGCAGCGGGCTCTCGTCGTTCAACTACCTCAAGCACTTCCCGGTGGACGGCCTCAAGGTCGACGGGCTCTTCGTGAAGGGCGTGGCGAAGAATTACCTGGACTACGCGTTGGTCGAGTCGATCTTCCGGATCGGCACCAGCCTGGGGCTCGCGACCGTGGCCGAGTACGTGGAGACCGAGGACATCGCGAAGAAGCTCCTGCAGATCGGCATCACCACGGGCCAGGGCTTCTACCTGTCGCCGCCCCGCACTTGGGAAACGCTCTTCGAACCGCGGGACGGTCCTGTATAATTCGCGGCTGCCTCACCACGACCTCGAGCGCCAAATGCCCCCGAAAAGAATCCTCGCCGCCATCCTCCTCGCGGCGTGCGCGGCCCCCCTCCAGGCGGCCGACGACAACAAGGTCACCATCGAGAATCGCATCGCCCAGTGCCAGGGTTGCCACGGCATCCCCGGCTGGAAGACCGCGTTTCCCGAGGTCTATCATGTTCCCAAGCTGGGCGGCCAGAAGCCCGGCTACATCGTCGCCGCGCTGAAGGAATACCGCAGCGGCGACCGCGATTTCGCCACCATGCGCGCGATCGCGGCGAACCTGTCCGATTCGGACATCGACAAGGTCGCCGCGTATTACGGCGGCCAGCCGCCCGCCGCGGCCCCGGCGGCCGCCACGGCCCCGGCAGCGCCGGCGTCGGCGCCCGCCGCCCCGGCCGCGAGCGCGCCGGCTTCGGCCACCGCGCCGGCGTCCAACGCCACCAACCCCGCGGCGCCCGCCGCCAAGAAGAAGAAATGAGGCGCGCCATGATCCGCAAAATCCTGTTCGCCGTCGCCGTCTGCGTGGCATTGCCCGCGGCCGCGGGGGACGGGGACGCCGATGTCGGCAAGAAGAAGTCCGCGCCCTGCGCGGCATGCCACGGCGCCAACGGCGTGAGCGTCGGCCCGGACTTCCCCAGCCTCGCCGGCCAGCACGAGGATTACCTCCTCACCGCGATGCACCACTACAAGAACGGCAAGCGCAAGAACCCGATCATGCAGGGGATGGTCGCGAACCTCACCGAGAAGGACATGGCCGATCTCGCGGCCTACTTCGCGAGCCAGGACACGCTGGAGACCAAGCACTGATGAACCGCATAGTCCACATCTCGCTCAAGGTGGACGACGTGAAGCGCACGGGCGATTTCTACCACGACGTCTTCGGGTTCAAGGATGCCGAGACGCGCAAGACGCGCGATCACCTTTCGCGCCACATGAGCGACGGCAACCTCGACTTCACGATGATGACGTACGACGAGGGCACGCGCTCGAAGGAATCGACGGCCTCGGGAGACGGCCCGTGCATCCACCACTTCGCCGTCGAGGTGCCGGACATCGCGGCCACGACCGAGGAGCTGAAGCGCCATGGCTGCGAGATCGTGAGCGACCCGGGCGTGATCCCGGTGAAGTTCCGCGCGCCCGGCGGCACCGTGGCCGAGCTCGTGCCGCTGGGAAGATACAAGCAGGTGAAGGGCGAGCATCCCGCCGATCCCATCGTGCACCTCTCGCTCAAGGTAAGCGACGTCGAGCGCGCTGGCGATTTCTACCGCGACGTCTTCGGCTTCGAGGACGCGGTCACCCGCAAGACGCGCGACCATCTCTCCCGGCACATGAGCGCGGGCGAGATCGACTTCACGTTGATGCAGTACGACGCGGGCACGCAATCGAGGGAATCGAAGGCGGCGGGGGAAGGTCCCTGCATCCACCACTTCGCCATCGAGGTGCGCGACGTGGGCAAGGCCACGGAACAGATCAAGTCCTACGGCTGCGAGATCGTGAGCGATCCGGGCGTGATCCCGGTGAAGTTCCGCGCCCCCGGCGGCACCATCGCCGAGCTGGTCCCCGTCGGACGCTACAAGCGCAAGGCCGCGTGACATTCAAGCCGTTCGTCCGTAGCGGCGATTTCTGGTCGGGAATCGCGCTCGCGGCCCTCGGCACCTACATCGTGAGCGAGGCGCGGCTCTGGACCTACGTTTCCGACGAGGGTCCCGGCGCCGGATTCTTCCCCCTCTGGTACGGCTGCCTGATGGTCGTGTTCTCCCTTGTCCTCGTGACGCAAGCGGTGCTGCGCCGCGCTGCGCCCGCCGAGGTGCGCTGGCCCGAGGTGCGCCGCGCGCTCACCGCGTGGGCCGCCTTCGTCGCGTGCGTCGCGCTCATGCGCGGGATCGGTTTCATCGGCTCGTTCGCGCTCCTCACGTGGTTCATCGTCGCGATCATGGCGCGCCGCCCGCACCGCGTCGCCATCCCGATCGCGGTGGGCTTCGCGCTGCTTTTCTACGGATTGTTCGACTGGGCGCTGGACCTCCCGCTCCCGCACCCGGCCTGGTTCTAGCATGGATGTCGTCGGGGGATTGCTGCAGGGGTTCCACGTCGCGCTCGGCTGGAACAACCTCCTGATGTGCGTGATCGGCGTGGTGCTGGGCACCGTGATCGGCGTGTTGCCGGGGCTTGGCCCGCCCGCCACCATCGCGATGCTGCTGCCGCTCACCATGAAGCTCGAGCCCACGGGAGCGATGATCATGCTCGCGGGGATCTACTACGGAGCGAAGTACGGCGGCTCGACCACGTCGATCCTGCTGAACGTTCCCGGCGAGACCTCGTCCGTGGTCACCTGCATCGACGGCTACCAGATGGCGCGGCAGGGCCGTGCCGGGCCCGCGCTCGGCATCGCGGCGATCGCTTCCTTCATCGCGGGCACCTTCGGCGTAGTGGCCTTGATGCTCGTCGCCCCTCCGCTCGCGCAACTCTCGCTCGCCTTCAGCGCGCCCGAGTACTTCGGCCTCATGGTGCTCGGCCTCACGATGGTCGTGCTGCTGGCGGGCGATTCGCTGGTGAAGGCGGTCCTTGCGATGCTGGTGGGCCTCTGGATCGCGGGCATGGGCAGCGACCTCTTCAGCGCGACCTCGCGGTTCACCTTCGGGCGGGTGGAGCTCCTGGGCGGCATCGACTTCATCATCGTGGCGATCGGCCTTTTCGCCGTGGGCGAGGTGCTGGCCAACATGGAGCCCGAGGAGCCGCCGAGCATGATTCCCGTGCCCAAGGGGCTTCGCAACCTGATGCCGACGTGGCAGGACATGAAGGATTGCCGCTTCGCGTTCGTGAACGGCTCCGTCGTGGGCTTCCTCATCGGCTGCCTGCCGGGCGCGGGCTCGACCATCGCATCGTTCATGAGCTACGGCATCGAGAAGGCCGTGTCCAGGCATCCCGAGCGCTTCGGCAAGGGCGCGATCGAGGGCGTGGCCGCGCCGGAAGGCTCGAACAACGCCGAGACCGGCGGGGCGCTCGTGCCGCTCCTCACGCTGGGCATTCCCGGCAGCGGCACCACCGCGATCCTGCTCGCCGCGCTCATCCTCTGGGGCTTCAAGCCGGGCCCGCTCTTCATCCAGGACAGCCCCGAGCTCTTCTGGGGCCTGGTCGCGAGCATGTACATCGGCAACGTGTTGCTGCTGGTGCTGAACCTGCCGCTGGTGGCGGTGTTCGCGCAGCTGCTGCGCATTCCGGCGTACGCGATGAATCCGCTCATCCTCGGGGTGTCGATTATCGGCGTGTATACCGCCGAAGGCAGCATGTTCCAGCTTGGGTTGCTCGCCCTGTTCGGGCTCCTGGGCTACGGCATGCGCAAGCTCGAGTTCCCGACCGCGCCGATGGTGCTGGGCCTGGTGCTGGGCGACAACATGGAGAAGGCGCTGCGCCAGTCGCTCATGATGTCCCAGGGCGATCCGTCGATCCTGGTGCGGCCGATCCCCGCGGTGCTGCTTTCGCTCGCGGCGCTGCTCCTCATCGTGCCGCTCTTCAAGAAGCTGAACGCGTTCCGGGTCCAGGTCCTCGATCGCGAATCCTAGCAACCTGGAGGAGGCTATCCCGATGCGCAGTGCCCATTTCTCCCTGTTCTTCGCCCTCGCGGTGGCGGCTCCCGCCGTTGCCGCGGCCTGGGCCCCCACCAAGCCCGTCGAGGTGATCGTGCATACCGGCCCCGGCGGAGGCAGCGACATCCTCGCCCGCGCGGTCGCCACCATGATGGAGAAGGAGAAGCTCGTGCCGGTGCGCATGCAGGTCGTGAACCGCCCCGGGGGAAACGGCGCGGTCGCGGCCGCCGCGCTCTACGAGCGCAAGGGCGACCCGAACACCATCGGCTTCATCACCAGCGTATGGATCGCAGGCCCCATCACCACGAGCGAGGCGAAGATCACGGTGCACGACCTGAAGCCCATCGCCCAGCTGATGAAGGAGCCCGCGGTGATCGCGGTGCGCGCCGATTCCCCCTTCAAGACCCTCAAGGATTTCATCGAAGCGGCGAAGGCGGCGCCGGGGCATTTGAAGCAATCGGGTGGATCGGTCACCTCGCGCGACAACATCGTGCGCCAGCAGCTTCAGCACGTGACCGGGACCAAGTGGGCCTACGTCTCGTTCCCCGGCGGCGGCGAGCGCCTCGCCGCGCTCCTGGGCGGCCACGTCGACATCATGGTGATCGAGCCCCAGGAGGCGGGCGAGCAGGTGCGCGCCGGCAAGCTTCGAGTGCTCACGCAGCTCACGGAGACGCGCCTTCCCGGCTACCCCAACGTGCCCACGCTCAGGGAAGCGGGCTTCGACTTCACGCCCACCCCACAGATCCGCGGCGTCGTGGCGCCGCCGGAGCAGCCGGCCGAGGCGACCGCATACTGGATCGACCGCTTCGACAAGCTTCGCCACACGCCCTCGTGGAAGAAGTACATCGCCGACAACCAGCTCGAGGAGGACTGGGTTCCCGGGCCCGATTTCGCGAAAGCCATGAAGGGCATCGAGGCGGAGCTGCGCGAGCAGTTCCAGCAGGCCGGCATCAAGACGGTCCGCTAGGGGCGAGCGATGCAGCCGCGCGCGGGGCCGCGTGCCCTGGGACTGGATTTCGGCACCACCAACACGGTGCTTTCCTGGGCCACGCCGCACCATCCGGCCGACCCCGTGGTGTTCAGGTTCCTCTCGCTCGTGCTCTTCTCGTTTCGTTCGGCGCTCACCTTCTGGGACGAGGGAAGCGAGGACCAGCCGCTGGTGAAGAACGAGGCGGGCCCGTGGGCGATCCAGAAGTTCATCGAGATCGCCGGCGACTGCCGGTTCATCCAGTCGCTGAAGAGCTTCGCCGCGAGCCGGCTCTTCGAGCAGACCTATGTGTACGGCCGCGCCTACCGGTTCGAGGATCTCTTCGCGACCTTCTTTCGCACGCTGCGCGCGCACGCATCGCCCCAGCTCGAGCATTTGCCCCGGGACGTGCTGGTGGGCCGGCCCGTGGCGTATGCGGGCAACCGGCCCGACGACGCGCTCGCGCTGGAGCGATACGAAGCGGCGCTCGCGCCCTTCGGTTTCGAGCGCATTCGCCAGGTGTACGAACCGGTGGCGGCGGCGTTTTTCTACGCGCAGTCCCTCGAGGAGAGTGCCACGGTGCTGGTCGCCGACTTCGGCGGCGGCACCACGGACTTCTCGGTGATCGAGTTTTCGATCGCCCGCGGCAAGGTGAACGCGAAAGCGCTGGGGCACTCCGGCGTGGGCATTGCCGGCGACCGCTTCGACTACCGCATCATCGACCGCGTGGTCCTGCCCGAGCTGGGCAAGGGCAGCACCTACCGCAGCATGGGCAAGGTGCTGGAGATGCCGCGCTCGTGCTTCCAGAGCTTCGCCTCGTGGCACGAGCTCTCGGTCATGAAGCACTCGGTGGATTTCCGCGAGCTGAAGGAGCTGCTCCCGTTCAGCCAGGAGGCCGACCGCGTGGGACGCTTCGTGCGGCTCGTGGAGTCCGACCAGGGCTACACGCTCTACAAGGCGGTCTCGGAAGCGAAGGAGGCCCTCTCCACCGAGGAGGCGGCGCCGTTCGCCTTTCGCGGTCCCGGGTTCGCCATCGAGCGCACCATCCGGCGATCCGAGTTCGAGTCGTGGATCGCCGACGAGCTGGAGTCCATCGAGGCCGCACTCGACGTGGCGCTCGCCAATGCGTCGGTGCAGGCGAAGGACGTCGACCGCGTGTTCCTCACGGGCGGCAGCTCGTTCGTGCCGGCGGTGCGCCGGATTTTCGAGCGCCGCTTCGGCGAAGAGTGCATCGAGAGCGGGAACGAATTCGTCTCCATCGCCAACGGGCTCGCGACCATCGGGCTGCGCGAGGATGTGGACCAATGGGTGGTGAAGCCCACGGCGAGGGCCGCGTGAGCACCTCGGCCGTCGCCGAGAGCCTTGCCCGCTCGG
Source organism: Usitatibacter sp. (assembly GCA_036271595.1). Classification (GTDB taxonomy): domain Bacteria; phylum Pseudomonadota; class Gammaproteobacteria; order Burkholderiales; family Usitatibacteraceae; genus Usitatibacter. The sequence continues at coordinate 2,367 of DATBAI010000022.1, read as the reverse complement.
TCGCCGCGGCGCGCGGGCGCGAGCTGCCGGCCGCCCTGCGGCACACGCTCGAGATGATGCTGCTCGACATCGGAGGCCTCTGCGTGGCCGCGCGCGAGGAGGCGTACGTGCACGCCGCGATCGCGAGCTGGGATGCGACGGGGCCCTGCACCGCCATCGGCCATGGACGCACGCTGGATGCCGCGGGCGCCGCGTTCGTGAACGGGACCGCGGCCCACGGCGAGGACTTCGACGACACTTTCGAAGGCGGCCCGGTCCATGCGGGTGTCGTGATCGTCCCGGCATTGCTCGCCGCGGCCGAAAGGCACCGCATCGCCGCGCGCGACACGATGTTCGGCATGGCGGTGGCGGCGGAGGTGATGTGCCGCGCGAGCCTGGTGGCGCCGCGGCGCATCCACCAGGCGGGCTTCCATCCCACCGCGGTGCTGGGCGCCATGGGTGCGGCGGCGGGCGTGGCCGCGGCGCTCGGCGTGGACGACAAGACCTTCGCATCCGCGCAGGGCATCGCCGGCTCGATGGCGTCCGGGATCATCGAGTACCTCGCCGAAGGCGCGTCCACCAAGCGGATGCATCCGGGGTGGGCGGCGCAGTCCGGCTTGCACGCGGTGGCGCTCGCGCGCTCGGGATTCGAAGGGCCGCGCAGCGTCTGGGAGGGCACGCATGGCCTGCTGCACGGGTTCGCGAATACGCTCGAGGGCGATTGGGCGAAGTTGACCGAAGGCTTCGGCGAGCGATGGATCTCGCAGGCGATCGCATTCAAGCCGTACGCTTGCGGCACCATGATCCACCCGTACATCGATTGCGCACGCCGGCTCGCCGCGAAGGTGGGCGATCCCGAAGCGATCGCTGCGATCGAGTGCGACACGGCCGAGGGCATCGTGCATCGCCTCTGGGAGCCGCTCGTAGCCAAGCGCCGGCCCGCCAACGCGTACGCGGCCAAGTTCAGCATTCCCTATTGCGTCGCATACGCGCTGCTCCGCGGGCCACTGGGCCTGGAGGCGTTCTCCGACGAGAATGCGCGCGACCCATCGCTCATGGCCCTCGCGGCGAAGGTCGGCTACCGCGTCGATCCCGCGAACCCGTATCCCGACGAATACACAGGCCATGTGCGCATCACGCTGAGGGACGGGCGCGTGCTGGAGGAGCGCCAGGCGCACCTGCGCGGCGGACACCACGAGCCGCTCTCCCGCGCCGATCTGGAGGAGAAGTTCCGCGCCAACTGCGAGTTCGGCGGCTGGGAGCGCGCGCGCGCCGATGCGTGGCTCGAGGCCACGCGGCACGCTTTCGAGAAACCCATCGACCTCGCACCATTCAGGGGATGAGCATGTCGGGCAGGAGAGAACTGGAAGGACGCGTGGCGCTCGTGACGGGCGCCAGCCGCAATATAGGGCGCGCGATCGCGCTCGCGCTTGCGGATGCCGGAGCCTCGGTCGTCGCGGCCGCGCGCGTGTCCCGCGACGAGGTCGAGGAGACGGCGAAGGAGGTTCGCGCGCATGGCGGCAACGCGGTGGTCCAGCTCGCCGACGTGACCGACGAGCGGGCGGTCGGTGCGCTCGCGAAGGCCGCGCAGGATGCGTATGGGCGGCTCGATATCGTCGTGAACAACGCGGCCGTGCGCGACGTGACGTCCATCGACGACATCGACTACGCCGCCTGGAGGCGAATCACCTCGATCATCCTGGATGGCGCCTTCCTCGTGACCAAGGCGTGCCTGCCATTGCTGCGGGCGAGCGGCCAGGGTGCGATCGTGAACATCGGGGGCATGTCGGGCCATTCGGGCGCCGCCGGCCGTCCCCACGTCGTCGCGGCGAAGATGGGGCTCGTCGGCTTCACGCGTGCGCTCGCCCACGACCTCGCCAAGGATTCGATCACGGCCAATTGCGTGGTGCCGGGTCTCATCGCGACCCAGCGCGGCGCCTCCGCGGGGCGCGGCAACGCCCATTTGCACGAGCCGCTGGTGGGCCGTCGTGGCAAGCCGGAGGAAGTGGCCGCCGCGGTGCGCTTTCTCGCCGGCCCCGATGCCCGCTACGTGACGGGACAGGACTGGCACGTCAACGGCGGTGCCTACCTGGGCTGAATTTTCGCCGGGTCCGACGCACGGCGTCGGCGAAGCAGCCACACCACGACGATCGCGGCGGCGATCACGAGAAGCGCGGCGAAAAGGGGAAGCAGGAACGCGAGCGCCACGCCGCCCAACGCAAGCCCGTCATCGGCGAGGGACAGGACCGGGTTCGCGAGCCCGAAGCTGAGGGCGCTGGAAGCCAGGCGCGTGGTGCCGCGTGCGAGCTGCACCAGCCCCGCGATGGAGCCCCCGCCGAGGAGGCCCAGCGTCGTTGCCGTCAGCGGGTCGAGGTTCGTGAAGAGCGA
>DATBAI010000021.1:0-13852 GCA_036271595.1 Usitatibacter sp. | reverse complement strand
TCCCTTCAGTACCATCACCACCGCGCCGAGCACTGGGTCGTGGTGAAGGGTACGGCGCGGGTCACGAAGGGAGAACACGTGAGCCTGCTCGCCGAGAACCAGTCGATCTACATCGACCTTGGCGAGGTGCATCGCCTCGAGAATCCCGGCAAGGTCGCGCTCGAGATCATCGAGGTCCAGACCGGCACGTACTTTGGCGAAGACGACATCGTCCGCATCGAGGACGCCTACCAGCGTGTCGAGCCGGGCTCTTCCCCGCGAGGAAAGTCATAGACGCCATGGGTGCAACGTGCTGCTGATGATCGACAACTACGATTCCTTCACCTACAACCTGGTGCAGTACCTGGGCGAGCTGGGCGAGGACGTGCGGGTGCTGCGAAACGACGAGAAGACCGTGGCCGAGATCGACGCGATGGCGCCCGATCGCATCGTGCTCTCTCCGGGGCCGTGCACGCCCAACGAGGCCGGCGTCTCGCTCGAGCTGATCGAGCGGTTCAAGGGCCGCGTCCCCATCCTCGGCGTGTGCCTCGGCCACCAGGCGATCGGACAGGCCTTCGGCGGCAAGGTCGTGCACGCGAAGACGCTCATGCATGGAAAGGTCTCCCGCATCCACCATTCGGGCAAGGGCGTTTTCGCGGGGTTGCCCACGCCCTACGATGCGACTCGCTACCATTCGCTCGCGATCGAGCGCGCGAGCTGCCCGGCGGATCTCGAAGTCACCGCGTGGACCGACGACGGCGAGATCATGGGCGTGCGCCACCTCAGCCTCGCGATCGAGGGCGTGCAGTTCCATCCCGAATCGATCCTCACCCAGCATGGCCACGCACTGCTGGAGAACTTCCTCACGGAGCAACGGTAATGGCGACCTTCACACCCCTCGAGGCGATCAATCGCCTCTGCGACAAGCGCGAGATCTTCTACGACGAGATGGTCGATCTCATGCGGCAGGTCATGGAGGGCAAGGTGCCCCCGGTGCAGCTGGCGGCGATCCTCATGGGCCTGCACGTGAAGACCGAATCGGTCTCGGAGATCGCCGCGGCGGCCTCCGTGATGCGCGAATTCTCCACGAAGGTCGATGCGGGCGGCGTCGCGCACCTGGTGGATACGTGCGGCACGGGCGGCGACAAGGCGCACACGTTCAACATCTCGACTTGCGCGGCGTTCGTCGCGGCGGCCGCAGGAGCGCATGTCGCCAAGCACGGCGGGCGCGGAGTCTCCTCGCAGTCGGGAAGCGCCGACGTGCTCGAGGGCCTGGGGGTGAACCTCGCGCTCACGCCCGAGCAGGTGGGGCTTTCGATCCGCGAGGTGGGCCTGGGCTTCATGTTCGCGCCCAGCCACCATCCCGCGATGAAGCATGCGGCCCCCGTGCGCAAGGAGCTCGGCATGCGCACGATCCTCAATATCCTGGGGCCCCTCACCAACCCGGCGGGCGCGCCCAACCAGGTGATGGGCGTCTTCCACGCCGACCTGGTCGGCATCCAGGCGCGGGTGCTGAAGATGCTGGGCAGCCGCCATGTGCTCACGGTGCACGGCCATGACGGCCTGGACGAGATCACGCTCTCGGGCCCCACGTTCGTGGCCGAGCTGAAGCACGACTTCATCACCGAATACACGATCGAGCCCAAGCAGTTCGGGCTGGACACGGCGCCCATCGATACGATCCAGGTGAAGGACGCGGCCGAGTCGCGCGCCCGCGTCGAGGCGGTGCTGGGCGGTGAGGCGGGCCCCTCGCGCGACGTCGTGATCCTCAATGCCGCGGCCGCGCTCTATGTCTCGGGCGTCGCCGGAAGCCTCTGGGACGGCGTGGCACTCGCCCGCGACACCCTCGCGAGCGGCGCCGCCCGCCGCAAGCTCGACCAGCTCGTGAAGTTCACGCGCGGGTTCGCGACCTAAGGTGTCCACGGTCCTCGCGAAAATCCTGGATGCCAAGCGCCGCGAGGTCGAGGACGCGAAGCGGCGCGTGCCCCCCAAGGAGATCGAGCGGCTCGCTCGCGAGGCTTCCCCTCCGCGGGGCTTCGAAAGGGCGCTGAGGGCGAAGGTGGCGGCCGGCAAGCCTGCCGTCATCGCCGAGATCAAGCGCGCGAGCCCCAGCCGCGGCCTCATCCGCGCGGATTTCGATCCCGCCCGCATCGCCGCTTCCTACGAGGCCAACGGCGCGGCGTGCCTGTCGGTGCTGACCGATCGCGAGTTCTTCGGCGGCTCGCCGGAGGACCTGAAGGCTGCGCGCGCGGCATGCTCGCTGCCGGTGCTGCGCAAGGACTTCATGTTGGACTCGTACCAGCTGTACGAGGCCCGAGCCTGGGGCGCCGACTGCATCCTCCTCATCGTGGGCGCGGTTCCGGACGGCGAGATGCGCGCGCTCGAAAGCCAGGCGCAGGACTTGGGGCTGGACGTCCTGGTCGAGTGCCACGATGGGGCCGAGCTCGGCCGGGCGCTCACGCTCAGCACCCCCCTGGTCGGCGTGAACAACCGCGACTTGCGGACTTTCGAGACGCGCCTGGAGACCACCCTGGGGCTGGTTGCCGACGTTCCGGCGAACCGCCTCCTTGTGACCGAGAGCGGGATTTCGGAGCCTTCGGACGTGCGCCGTTTACGGGATGCTGGTGTGAGCGCTTACTTAGTAGGAAGCGCCTTCATGGCCGCCGCGGATCCGGGAAAAGAGCTTTCGCGCTTTTTTTCAGCGGCCTGAAGGGTATGTTGCCAGCGCGCAACAAGGCCGGTCGTTTGTTGCGGGAACGGCAAAAAACAGCTTGAGTGAACGCGTTCGCTTTGGCATCATGCCGGTGACTTCTCGAAAAGAATCCGGGGAAGTTCTCAAAGAATCGGGGCGGCAAATCCCCGCGAGGTTCCCAAAATCGCATAAGCAATGACGGCCTCACTTCAACAAAGGAGATTTTCATGAACAAGAAGCTGATCGCCCTGGCAGTCGCTGGCGCTTGCGTTGCGCCGGCCGCCATGGCGCAGACTGCGAATCCGGTCACGCTGTACGGCCGCGTGTACGCCACGTTCGAGAGCGTGGAAGCCTCGGGCGGCTCGGCCGCCGATGTCGTGCGCCGCAATCGCGTGTCGAACCAGGCCTCGCTGTTGGGCGTGCGTGGGACCGAAGACCTCGGGGGAGGGCTGAAGGCGTTCTTCCAGTTGGAGACGACGTTCAAGCCGGACCAGAACGACACGACGTTCGCGGATCGGAACAGCGGCGTGGGCCTGCAGGGCGCATGGGGCTCGATCCTCATGGGCCGTTGGGACACTCCCTACAAGGTGACGACGATCGCGGTCGACCCGTACGGCGACCTCACCCTCGGCGGCATCACCGCGGCGAACAGCGGCTCGGGCGCGCGCAACGTGCAGGCCGAATTCGACCGTCGCGACCAGAACGTGGTCCAGTATTGGTCGCCCAGCATCGCCGGCTTCGCGCTGCGCGTGAGCTACTCGGCCAACGAAGCACGCACGGCCACGCTCAACCCGCGCAGCAACGGCGCGAGCATCACCTGGACGGGCGGCCCGATTTACGGGGGCTTCGCCTGGCACGAGCTCTATGACACCGCCTACGGCGGCATCACCCCGCCCAAGCAGACCGCAGCTGCCGTGTTCGGCACGGTGGAGTTCGGCCCGATCAAGCTCGGCGCCGACTACGGCGAGATCAAGCGCGACGGCTCGTTCACCGGCGGCGCGGGAATCACCAAGCAGAAGCACTGGCTGGGCAACATCGTCTGGACGATCGGCAACAACCAGCTGTCCTACCAGCACCAGAACTCGAAGGACGGCGACCTCACCAGCCTGGACACGCAGCCCAGCTGCAAGGTCGATGCGGTGGGCTGGCAGTACAACTTCAGCAAGCGTACGTTCTTCCTCGCGCAGTACGTGAGGATCGACAACAACGATACGGCGACCTGCAATTTCGGCTCCAACACGCTGGCGATCGCCGCCGGCCAGGATCCGAAGGGCATCTCGCTGGGCCTGCGCCACGTGTTCTGATCGTTCGCGATCGCAGGGTGTCGAACAGGGCGCGGCTTGATGCCGCGCCCTTTTTCTTTGTGAGATCGAACCTTCCCTTTCGCCGCACCTCGGCATTCGACGCGCTCCTCGGAGCAGCCGACGAGGCATTGCGCACGCTGTCGGGCGCCGTCGCGGCCGCTCGGCCCTCCCCGGCAACGGAACGCGTGGCGCCGGAGAGCGATGACGAGCGGCGGCTCTCCGCGGGCCTCATGCGCGTGAACCATACGGGCGAGGTGTGCGCGCAGGCGCTCTACAGCGGCCAGGCGCTGGTCGCGCGCGAGCCGCGCGTGCGCGAAGCGCTCAATGCCGCGGCCGCCGAGGAGCGGGATCACCTGGCCTGGTGCCGCGATCGCCTCGGCGACCTGGGCGAGGGCCCGAGCGTCCTCGATCCGCTTTGGTACGCGGGCTCTTTCGCATGGGGCGTGGCCTCCGGCCTCGCCGGCGACCGCTGGAGCCTCGCGTTCCTCGTCGAGACGGAGGCGCAGGTGGAGCGTCACCTCGCGGGCCACCTCGACCGGCTTCCGGCGAGCGATGCGGCGAGCCGCGAGATCGTCGATCGCATGCGCGAGGACGAGATGCGCCATGGCGCGAGTGGAAGGGCGCTGGGCGCCGCCGAGCTTCCCGCGGTCGTGAAATCGGCGATGCGCGCCGCGGCGCGCGTGATGACGCGCACCGCCTTTCGCTTCTAGCCGCGCAACTTAAGCCTCGCGCACCTCGAAGTCGAACGTGATCTCGCACGTGGCCGCGAGCATGATCGTGGCCGAGCAGTACTTCTCCTTGGAGAGCTTGATGGCGCGCTCGACCTGCGCGTGCCCGAGCTGCTTTCCGGTCACCACGTAGTGCAGGTGAATGCGCGTGAACACCTTGGGATCGGTGTCGGCGCGCACGGAATCCATCTCGATCACGCAGTCGGTCACCTCCTGGCGCGCCTTGCGAAGGATCAGCATGACGTCCACGGCGCTGCAGGCGCCGGCGCCCATGAGGACGAGCTCCATGGGCCGCGGGCCGAGGTTCCTGCCACCCACGTCGGGCGCGGCATCCACGACGATGGCGTGCCCGCTGCCGCTTTCCGCGACGAACGTGATGCCATCGACCAGCTTGATGCGGGCCTTCATGCGGGCGCCGCCGGCTTCTGCTGCGGCGGCGAGTCGAGCCACAGGCGCAGCACGTTCCAGGCTACGGCGAGGAGCGCGGGGCCGATGAACAGCCCGATGAATCCGAACGCCACCGCGCCGCCGAAGACCCCGAGCACCACGAGCAGCATCGAGAGGTTCCCGGCGCGGCTCATGAGGATCGGCTTGATGAAGTTGTCGACCGAGCTGATCACCGCGACGCCCCAGACCAGCATGAAGATCGCCATGCCGACCGAGCCGTGGAAATACAGCCATGCCGCGGCGCCCCCCCAGATCACGACCGGGCCCATGGGAACGAGCGACAGGATGAAAGTCACGGCCGCGAGCAGGAAAGCGCCCGGCACGCCGGCGATGAGGAAGCCGACGAAGGACACGGCCGCCTGCGCGAGCGCGGTGCCGATGAGGCCGTAGACCACGCCGCGAACGGCGTTCTGCGCGGTCAGCACGATCGCGGCGCCATGCTCGTCGCCCGCGATGCGGCGAACCGCTCCGACCACGATCGCGCTCACCCGCTCGCCGTCGCGATAGAAGAAGTACGCGACGAAGATCGCGATCAGGACCTGGATCACGCCCTGGCCCACCGCGCGCCCAACGGTGACCATGAAGGCCTTCGCGGGGTCCGAGAATCCGCGCACCAGGTCGCTGAGCTCGGTGCTGCCGGCGAGCAACGAGCGCACGTATTCGTCGATCTGCGGTCCGAACCCCGGGATGCCGCGGACCCAGCCCGGCAGCTCGAAGGTCTCGCGCCGCTCGAGGAACCCGCGGAAGAGCTCCACCATCTGGCCCGAATGCGCGACGATGCCCTGGGCGCCGAGCGCGATGGGTAGCGCCAGCGCGATCACGAGGAGCGTCACCAGGATCACCGCCGCGAGCCACGAGCGGCCGCGCAGGCGCGTCCTCAGCCAGGCATAGAACGGCCATGTCGAGAGGCAAAGGATCCCCGCGAAGAGGATCGCGCCGAGAAAGGGCTGAAGCACCAGGAAGCAGCCCAGGGCGAGCAGGGCCACCGCGGCGACCCGGGCGTATTGCTCGAGGCGGGAGTCGATCATCGGTGCGAAGTTTGACACAAAGTGATGATTTCCCTATAATTTCAGGTCGCAGTCCCAAAACAAAGCGGTCAAAGTATTCCTTGGCGCAGGCAGCTTCACCAAGGCGCACCCAGGATCGCGTAGACACAAGGAATTTCGAATGAAGACCTTCTCGGCCAAGCCGGAAGAGGTCCGTCGCGACTGGTTCGTCGTCGATGCGACCGACAAGGTACTGGGCCGCCTCGCTGCCGAAGTCTCGCGGCGCCTGCGCGGCAAGCACAAGCCGGAATTCACCCCGCACGTCGACACCGGGGACTACATCGTCGTGGTGAACGTGGAGAAGCTTCGCGTCACGGGTGCCAAGGCCACCGACAAGAAGTACTACCGCCATTCGACCTATCCGGGCGGAATCTACGAAACCAATTTCACCAAGCTCCAGCAGCGCCACCCGGACCGCGTGCTCAAGCTCGCGGTGAAGGGGATGCTGCCCAAGGGGCGGCTCGGCTACGCGATGATCAAGAAGCTCAAGATCTACGCGGGCGCCCAGCACCCGCATACGGCGCAGCAACCCAAGGCCCTGGAGATCTAACCCATGATCGGCAAATACAACTACGGTACCGGCCGCCGCAAGAGTGCAGTGGCCCGTGTGTTCATGAAGTCCGGCAAGGGCACCATCACGGTCAACGACAAGCCGCTCGACGTGTTCTTCTCGCGCGAGACCGGCCGCATGATCGTGCGCCAGCCGCTCGAGCTCACCAACCACGCCCAGACGTTCGACATCATGGTGAACGTGTTCGGTGGCGGCGAGTCGGGCCAGGCGGGCGCGGTGCGCCATGGCATCACCCGGGCGCTCATCGAGTACGACCCCACGCTCAAGCCCGCCCTCTCGAAGGCGGGGCTCGTCACGCGCGATGCGCGCGAGGTCGAGCGCAAGAAGGTGGGCCTGCACAAGGCGCGACGTCGCAAGCAATTCTCGAAACGCTAAGCGGAGCGCGTTCGCATTCGTCCCATCGAACAAAGCCGCCTCGCAGCGGCTTTGTCGTTCCAGGAAGCCGTTGGGCGGCGAACTGCAGGAGGCCAGTGAAGCGATGATCAGGGTCGGAGTCGTAGGAGGTACTGGGTACACGGGCGTGGAGCTGCTGCGCCTGCTGGCGGGCCACGCGGGCGTCGAGGTGGCCGCGATCACCTCGCGCGCGGAAGCGGGCGTGAAGGTCGCGGATCATTTCCCGTCGCTGCGCCGCCGCTACGACCTCGTGTTCACCGATCCGGCGTCCGCGCCGCTCGAGGGCTGCGACTGCGTGTTCTTCGCGACCCCGAACGGCGTGGCCATGAGCCAGGTGCGGCCGCTGCTCGATTCGGGCGCGCGCATCATCGATTTCTCCGCCGATTTCCGCCTCAAGGATCGCGCCACGTGGGAGAAGTGGTACAAGGTCCCGCACGCATCTCCCGAGCTCCTCGCCGAAGCCGTGTATGGCTTGCCGGAGGTGAACCGCGAGAAGATCCGCAAGGCGCGGCTCGTGGCCAACCCGGGCTGCTACGCGACCGCGGTGCAGCTGGCGCTCCTGCCACTGGTCGAGACGGATCACGTGGACCACGCCCACCTCATCGCCGATTCCAAGTCGGGCGTGAGCGGCGCGGGGCGCAAGGCCGAGACCGACCTCCTCTTTTCCGAGGCGAGCGACAACTTCAAGGCCTACGCCGTGAAGGGCCACCGGCACCATCCCGAGATCCTCGAGAGCCTCGCGACGCTGGAGGGCGCCTCGGGCCGCAAGCTCGGCCTTACTTTCGTGCCGCATCTCGTGCCGATGGTGCGCGGCATCCTCTCCACGGTGTATGCACGCATCACGAAGGACACCGACTTCCAGGCGCTCTACGAGAAGCGTTTCGCCGCGGAGCCGTTCGTGGACGTGATGCCCCCGGGCACGCAGCCGGAGACGCGCTGGGTGCGCGGCACCAACCAGTGCCGAATCGCCCTGCACCGGCCGATGGATGCCGAGACCCTGGTGGTCCTCGCGGTCGAGGACAACCTCGTGAAGGGCGCGGCGGGGCAGGCGGTGCAGAACATGAACCTCATGTTCGGGTTCCCGGAAACGCAGGGGCTGGAGCAGCTCGCGGTGGTGCCCTGATGCTGGGCCTCGGTCGCCGGTTGCGCAGCAGCTTCGGCATCAGGTCGTCGCGCATGGCGATCCGCTCGCAGCTCGCCTGGTACTGGCGCTGGCTCTTGAACGTGCTCCTGATGGCGTTGGTGGCGACCGTGGTCTGGTGGCTGGTGCAGAACAGCTACCGCATAACGGGCTCCGACATCGAGGAGGTGAGGCAGCACATCACGACGCTCACCGAGGAGGACCGCGCCATCCGCGCCGAGCTCGACGCCACGAAGAGCGCGCTCTCCGAACGCGATCGCCAGCTCCAGATCGAGCGCGCCTCCCAGGGCGAGCTCGCCCGCACCGTCGCGCAGCTCCAGGACGAGAACGCCTCGGTGAAGGAAGATCTCGGCTTCCTTCGCAACATCATGTCGTCGGGAGCCACGCCGGAAGGGATCGGCCTGTCGAACCTGAAGATCGAGCGGGACGGCAAGGCCAACGAGTTTCGCTACCGGATGGTCCTCACGCAGGGCGGCCAGCGCAAGCTCGACTTCAAGGGGAAGGTCCAGATCGTGGCCCACGTGGCCCAGAACGGGGCTCCCGCGACCCTCACCTACCCCGAGCCCTCCGCGGGAGACGCCGCCGGGGCCGTGGACTTCCGTTTCTACCAGAAGGTCGAGGGGCGCTTCGCGATTCCGGAGGGAAGCACGCTGAAAAGCACCGAAGTGCGTGTTTTGGCGATGCCGGGGGGACAGGTTAAACTGTCCCGGACGATCAATCAGTTGTAGGGGAGACGACCATGTTCGGCAAGTCGAACAAACCCAGTCCGATCGACAGCCTTATCGGCGCCGGGACCACCATCGAGGGCGACGTCGCCTTCACCGGGGGCCTGCGCATCGACGGCCACGTGAAGGGCAACGTGAAGGCCACCGGCAGCAGGCCGGGCACTTTGGTGATCTCGGAGCTTGCAAAAGTCGAGGGCAACATCGATGTAGCCCATGTGGTCATCAACGGAACGGTCGCGGGCCCGGTGCGGGCGTCCGAGTATGTCGAACTCCTGCCCAAGGCGCGTGTCACAGGAAATGTCTCGTACAAATCCATCGAGATCCACGTCGGCGCGATCGTCATGGGCCAGCTGATGTACGAGAACCCCACCAAAAGCGAGAAGGTCGTCGAGCTGAAGCCCGCATCGGGCAGCTCCGACTAGATCGACGGAGAGCGAAATGAACGACATGTCCACGGCAATGCCCGATCCGCTCGTCTTCACCGAGAGCGCGGCCAACAAGGTGAAGGCCCTGATCGAGGAGGAAGGCAACAACGAGCTCAAGCTGCGCGTGTTCGTGACGGGCGGCGGCTGCTCGGGCCTCCAGTACGGGTTCACCTTCGACGAGGTGACCAACGAGGACGACACCGTGATGCAGAAGAACGGCGTGAGCCTGCTGATCGACCCGATGAGCTACCAGTACCTCATCGGCGCCGAGATCGACTACAGCGAGGGCCTCGAGGGCGCCCAGTTCGTGATCAAGAACCCCAACGCCACCTCCACCTGCGGCTGCGGGTCTTCGTTCCAGGTCTAGGTCGCTGTCACCCCGGCGCGAGGCCGGGGCCCGATCAAAGAGGGAGCTTCGGCTCCCTCTTTCGTTTTCAGGCCGCGTATACCGCGCCCAGCACCCGCGGCGCGCGCGCGCCCGTGGATGCGGTGAGGTCCACCGCCTCGCGCCGCACGCATTTCATCGCGAGCCACGCGAAGGCCATGGATTCCACGTGCGCGGTGGGCACGCCGAGCACGTCGGTCTGCGCGACGGGTCTCTCGCCTGCCAGGCCCTCGATGCGGGAGACCAACGCGGCGTTGCGGGCGCCGCCTCCCGCGAGGTAGATCTCGTCGGTCGAAGGGCAGAAGCGGTCGATCGACTCGACGATGGCGCGGGCGGTGAAGTCCGCGAGCGTGGACTGGACGTCGGCCGGCGAATAGTCGCGCGGCAGGCGGTCTTCGAGCCACTCCAGGCGGAAGAGCTCGCGACCGGTGCTCTTGGGTGGCGCGGCGCCGAGGAAGGGTTCGCTGAGGAGGCGATCCAGCAATGCCGTGTCGGTCTTGCCGCGCGCGGCCCATCGCCCGTCCTCGTCGAAATGCGCACCGAGGTGGCGGCGCGCCCAACCGTCGAGGAGGACATTGCCCGGGCCACAGTCGAAGCCCACGGTCTTTTTTCCGGGCGGAAGCCACGTCACGTTGCTGATGCCGCCGATGTTCACCACCGTGCGAGCCTGCGTCGGATGCCGGAAGACGGCTTCGTGGAACGCGGGCACGAGCGGGGCGCCCTGGCCGCCCGCGGCCATGTCGCGGCGGCGGAAATCGGCGACCACGTCGATGCCGGTCAGCTCGGCGAGCCGTGCCGGATCGTTCAGCTGGATCGTGAAGCCGAGGTCCGGCCGGTGCCGCACCGTCTGGCCGTGGCAACCGATCGCCTCGACGCACGATCGGTCGACGCCCGCGCCGGCGAGCACCGCTTCCACGGCGCGCGCGTAGAGCTGCGCGAGCTCCAGCGAGACTCGCCCCGCGAGCTCCAGGCAATCCTGGCCCGGGGCCGAGAGCACGAGGACTTCGTCGCGAAGGCGATCGGGGAAAGGCACCGTCGCGAAAGCGAGGGTCCGCGGCGAGCCGGAGGAGAAATCGACCAGCGCGGCATCGGCGCCGTCGAGGCTCGTCCCCGACATCAGCCCGACGTAGAGCGAGTCCACTGAATTACTCGAAGCGCGCGGGTGCGGCGGTGCTCACGAGGTCGACGGTCGCGCGCGCATCGGCCGCGACGCGCTCGAACTGCGCGCGCAGCTTCGCGGGAACCGGATCGGCCTTCGGGAGCGCAACGCGCAGCGGATCCTGGAAGACGCCGCCCACGCGATATTCATAGTGCAGGTGCGGCCCCGTCGCCCAGCCCGTCATCCCGACGTAGCCGATGATCTCGCCCTGGTGGACGTGCGTTCCGGAATGGATGCCCGAGGCGAATGCCGAGAGGTGGCCATACAGCGTCGTGATGCCGCCGCCGTGGCGCAGCTCGATCGCGTTGCCGTAGCCGCCGCGCACGCCGGCGGAGACCACGGTGCCGTCGGCGGCCGCAAGCACACGGGTGCCTTTGGGCGCCGCGAAATCCACGCCCGTGTGCGCGCGCCAATTCTTGAAGATCGGGTGGAATCGCGCGCCGAACGTGGAGCTGATCCGCGAGAACTCGACCGGCGAGCGCAGGAACGCCTTGGCGCGGTTGCTGCCGTCGAGCGAGTAATAGGTGTCGTTGCCCTCCTCGTCCTGGAAGAGCACGGCGTCATACGTGCGGGCGTCGTTCACGAAGCGCGCCGCGACGATGCGCCCCGGGGCGACCAGCTCGCCGGACTCGTAGACCATCTCGTACACGACGCTGAACGTGTCGCCCTTGCGCAGGTCGCTGTGGAAATCGACGTCGGTGGCGAAGATGCGCGCGATCTGCACGGCGATCGCGTCGGGAATGCCCGCGGCATCCGTCGCCGCGAAGAGCGAGGAGCGGATGGTGGCCGTCTTGTAGACGAGCCGCGGCACGTCGGCCACGGCGCGCTGCCTCGAGGAAAGCGTGCCGTCGGCGTTGCGCGAAACCTCGATCAGCTTCGAGGGACCCGTGAAGTAGCGAAGCGTGAGAAGCTCGCGCGATGCGCCGGTCTCGGCCTGCAGCGTGCGGCCCGGCACGAGCTGGCGAAAGATCTGTCGCCCGGTCGCATCGGTCTTCAGCCACTCGAGGGCGCGCGGGTCACCGATGCCCAGGCGATCGAAGAGGGCGGCCACGGTATCGCCGCGCAGCACTCTCTCCTGCGTCACATAACGCGATGCGGAGCGGGATTCGGCCGCAAGGTCCGGGACCGGGATGGCTTCCCGCACAACGTGGACCTGCGCATCCTGCGGGACGGTGCCGGGCGCGATTCCGAAGGCGGTGACCACGGTGAGCGCGGGCACGCAGACAACGGCCAGCGCGAGCGAAAGGGCCCGGCTGAACCGGAACCCGCGGGGCCCCTGCGCTAGAATGTCGGCTTTTTGAGCGGCCATGGATGTCTGTCGGAATCGTCGGACAGAGCATATCAGAATCCAGCTACAAAGGCCGGCAAAATCGGAATCGAATCAATGACTCAGCAGCAAGATTTACAGCTTATTCGAAGGGGGACGGACGAGGTCATCCTGGAGGCCGACCTGGCGCACAAGCTCGCCCGCGGCAAGCCGCTGCGGATCAAGGCCGGATTCGACCCGACCGCCCCCGATTTGCACCTGGGCCACACGGTGCTGCTGAACAAGATGCGGCAGTTCCAGGACCTGGGGCACCACGTGATGTTCCTCATCGGCGATTTCACGGGGATGATCGGCGACCCGAGCGGGCGCAACGTGACACGCCCGCCCCTCACACCCGAGCAGATCGCCTCGAACGCGGATACCTACAAGTCCCAGGTCTTCAAGGTGCTGGACCCGGCCAGGACCGAGGTGATGTTCAACTCGACGTGGAGCGAGCAGCTCGGCGCCTCCGGGATCATCAAGCTCGCCGGCACATACACGGTGGCGCGGCTGCTCGAGCGCGACGACTTCGCCAAGCGCTTCGCCGAGCAGCGTCCGATCTCGCTGCACGAGCTGCTCTACCCGCTCATGCAGGGATACGACTCGGTCGCCATGCGCGCCGACGTCGAGCTGGGCGGCACCGACCAGAAATTCAACCTGCTGGTGGGCCGCGAGATGCAGAAGCATTTCAACCAGGAGCCGCAGGTGATCATCACCTTGCCGCTCCTCGAGGGCCTGGACGGCGTGAACAAGATGTCCAAGTCCCTGGGCAACTACGTGGGCGTGGACGACCCGCCCAACGAGATGTTCGCGAAGCTGATGTCGATCTCGGACGACCTCATGTGGCGCTACATCGAGCTCCTCTCGGCGGAATCGAACGACACCGTCGCGGGCTGGAAACTTGCCATCGGGCAGGGCGCCAACCCGCGCGACAGCAAGGTGCGCTTCGCCCAGGAAATGGTCACGCGCTTCCACGGCCGGGAAGCGGCCGGCGCCGCGCTCGAGGATTTCGAGCTGCGCTTCCGCCACGGCGGCGTTCCGGAGGACCTCGTGGAGACGGTGATCGACGTTTCATCGGAAGCCGCGCCGATCGCCCAGGTCTTGAAGGCCTCGGGGGTGTGCCCGTCCACGTCCGACGCCTTGAGGATGATCGAGCAGGGGGGCGTGAAGGTGAATGGCGACAAGGTGAGCGACAAGGGCCTCAAGCTCGCGGCGGGCGCGACCTACGTCCTGCAGGTGGGCAAGCGCAAGTTCGCCAAGGTGAGGCTGAGGAAGGGCGCCTGACCGGGGAACCCGGCGGCGCGCGTTGACCCGTCCCGCCGAAACCGCGTATAATCGCTGATTCCGCTATCTGAAGCGAACAAGCCGATTCCGAATGGCCGCGAGGCCTTCTTTTTCGGCTGGATAGCGTCGCTCTTTAAAAAGTTACAGCCGATAGAGGTGGGTGCTGTGGAAGCGAAGTGCTGCGGGGCTGCAAGGGCTCGTGGTGCGACACGTAACTGCAGTGGCTCACTTTTGGATCCAAGTGATTCGAATTGAGTTGTAGTACCT
>DATBAI010000020.1:0-93564 GCA_036271595.1 Usitatibacter sp. | reverse complement strand
ATCGGTTCATCAATCCAACACTTGTCTCCATGATCCCATACGCTTTCGATAAGGCGCGTCGGGATCGGAGTGCTGTTGTCGAATGTGACAACGACCATCGTGATGCCTGGGCGCTCATTCATCATTACAAGGGCCGCGTTCTTTGCCTCATCGACGCTTTCATAGTGGCGCGTGAGGATTTCGTTTCGACCCATTTCCAGCAAATAGACCACCATATTACGTTCACCTTTTCTGATTAGGCCAGTGATTAGGCCGGGTTCCCCTTTCCCGAGGCATAGCTTGCGTGAGCCGGCCCGCGCTGTCTACCGACACGGATCATGCAAGGTCGAGCTTTCCCCGGAGGCCGCGTTCAATGGTTGCCGGGTAGCTGATGCTCTTGGCAATCTTCCGCATGCCTTCATCGGTCGGCTTCGCGTAGATGCCGGTCATGCCCGGCACCTTGTGCCCGACGTAGAACTGCACAAGCTCGCGCGAATGTCCTTGCGCCACAAGTTGCGTGATGAGATGCCGTCGCGTTGAATGGAAGTCCGCACCCGCGCCGACGCCCGATGCGCGCCGGTAGAACGTCATCATCTTCCCGACAAGGTCGCCTAGCGTCTTGTTCGCGCCGCCCCTCTTGAACTCCTCGAATAGTTGCGCCTTTGCATCCTTCCGCTTCCCAATGCGCCGCCCAATGACTGCCACGGGGATCGGGTGAAGGATCGGGATGGACCGCTTGCCCGCGTTCGTCTTCGCTTCGCGGATATGCATGACGTATCCGCCCTTGATGCGCTCGAAATCTCCGAGTAAGCGACAGGCGATTTCCTCCCGCCTCGCGCCCGTGTAGAACGCAAGGGCGTAAAGCTCGAGGATTGTCCGCTTGGTGTAGCGCACGTCCTTTGTCTCGCGGCGCTCGGGTCCGTTGATGAGCGCGATGATTTCGTCATTGGTATACGGGCGCTTCTCTACCGCGTTGCCCCCCTCGGTTAGCTTGTGGTCTTTCCAAGGGTTAACCTCGGCAAGCTCAGAGGGAATCAGGTACTCAGTCCAAAAGGTGCGCAAAGGGGAAAGGCGTCCTTCCTTCGTCGCCTTCGATAGCGAGCCTTCGCCCTTCGCGCTCTTGGCGTCCGTGTTGAGGTACGCCACATAGGCCCGCGCCCGTGCTGGCGTGATGTGCTTCGGCGTTGTGTCGGCCACGCCCAGGAACTCCAGCAATTCGCGGAAGGCTTGCTCGTACTTGTATTCCCCGGCCTTCGTGATGCGCCATTCACGCTTCCACTTGCCCCACGAATCGCGCAGCGTCTCCGTGGCCGTGGCGAGGGCGTGGAATTGTTGCGCCCGCTCCGGTGCGCCGGACTCATGCATATCTGTAGCGATAGAGGCGACGTGATCCGCGATGGTCTCCCGCTCGCTCGCATCATTCGCCTTGCGGAAGTGTTCGCGGAGGCGCTGCGCCTCGGCTGCGTCAGGCGTCAGGGTGCCGGTAGCTGCACGTTCCTTTTCGTGGAAGTCGCGGACCCAATGCGCGATGCGTTCGTGCTTGAGGCGATTGGCGACGTTGAGGTCCGGCGTGCCTAGAGCTTCCTCAATGTGATAGCTCGGCTTGCCTGATTCGGTCGGGTAGAGGTGGCGGAGCTTGCGGGGAATGGCGAGTCGGAGATACCAACGCTCGCCGCGTTTCTTGAGGTGCTGTGCGCTCGCCATTGATGCCCTTCGCGGGGACAGACTGAAGGGACAATTATGGTTGCAAGTCGTTGAGGCGTAAAGGCGTCAGGTACTTGGGGCCGCTTTTCTTAGAATCCCATCAGCCACCCCAACGAAAAGACGGGCCGCCTCGCGCGGCCCGTTTCCTTTCAGGGCGAGACTTGCGGCACGGTCGTTCGCGTCCCCGAGAGGTTTCCGTACACCGCGCATCCGCCGATCGTGCCCTGGAAGCGTGACAGGAAGCCATGCGTTCCCGTCTCGATTTCCGAGAGCGTGTACGGACCCGTTCCGCTCGCGCTGCACGTGAAGTTGCCGCTGGAGGTTCCCATGTGGCCTTCCTGCGAGTAGGTGCCGCTGAACGTACAGTTGTCGCCCGCGCCGCTGGTGGCGAGGGTGAAGAGGTTGTTCATGAGGATGATGGTCGCGGTGCCCAGGTTTCTCGTCGTGGTCACGGTGGGCGAGCAGGCGTTCGAGCGCGTCACGAGCGAGGCTGCATAGGTGCCCGAGGGGTCGTTCACCGCCCAGTTCTCGCGCCGCAGCAGCTTGGTCACGGACGTGCCGTCGACGCTGTAGACGAGGGTTCCCTGGAGCGGCGGCGCATACGTGAACTGCGCGGTGCCGACCATGCGCGCATTCACGGCGATCGGGTTGAACGCCCCGAAGAAGACGGGCCCCGTCGTTTCATAGAGCGTCCCGCCGAAGACGGTGGTGGGCGCCGAAGGGTTGCTCAAGTCGGCCAGCATGTCGGGGGCGACGAACCAGTGCGCCTTTCCGTCGGCCGAATAGACGTAGAGCGTGATGAACAGGATATTGGCCTGCTGCGTGGCGTTCATCCCCCAGCCCGACTCGCTGGCGTTCCACCACATGTCGGAAACGTCGCTCGCGAGCGCATTGGCAGCGTGGGCGCCGGGCAAAGCCAGGGCGGCGCAGGCGGCCATGAGGGCGCGGACGAGCTTCATGACGGGGAGACAATCGAATCGCCCCCGGCGTTCCCTCGCGCCGGCGTCTACGCCCGCCTGCGCAGCAGCCTTTGCTGCTCCCGCTGCCAGTCGCGTTCCTTCTCGACCTCGCGCTTGTCGTGCTGCTTCTTGCCCTTGGCGAGCCCGATGGCGATCTTCACGCGGCCCTTCGAGTAATGCAGGTCGAGGGGCACCAGCGTGTAGCCGCGCTGCTCGACCTTGCCGATCAGCTTGCGGACCTCCTCGGCGCCGAGCAGGAGCTTGCGGGAGCGCGTGGGGTCGGGATGGATGTGCGTCGAGGCGGTGGGCAGCGGGCTCACGTGCATGCCGAGCACGAACGGCTCGGCGTGCAGCATCGTCACGTACGCCTCCTTCAGCTGCACGCGGCCGGCCCGGATGGACTTCACCTCCCAGCCCTCGAGCACCATCCCCGCTTCGTAGCGTTCCTCGATAAAGTAGTCGTGGAACGCCTTCCTGTTCTCGACGATCGACATGCCGACATTCTACCGATGCGGGTGACCGTGGCCGTGGCGCTGCCCGGGCGCCAGGAGGTCGTGCCCGTCGAGCTGGCCGAAGGCGCGACCGTCGCCGATGCGCTGGCCGCCGCGGCCCTCGGGGCGCGCTTCCCCGGGGAGGACCTCGCCGCGCTCGACGTGGGCGTGTGGGGCTCGCGGGTTGGGCGCGACGCCGCGTTGCGCGAGGGCGACCGCGTCGAGGTCTATCGCCCGTTAAGGGCCGATCCGAAGGAAATGCGGCGCAAGCGCGCCCGGCCTAGGACTTCGACTCGATCTCGAAGCGGGCCTTGATCCAGTCCGCGCCCTTGCGGATCACGCGGTTCAGGCGCACCCGGTAGAGGGCGCCGCCCGCCTTCACTTCGAAGACCTGGTCGGTGCGGAAATCCGACGTGCGCACGAGGATGGAATCGAGCTTGCCGTTGGGCTCGATGCCGGGGAGGTAGATCGCCTGCAGCGGGTTGCCGCCGGAGAAGGGCGCCGCGTCCACGACGATCGGCCGGTAGGCGAGCACCTCGACCCCGACCAGGATCTCGCCGCGTGCGCGGTTGGCGAGCTTGCGCACGATCGTGCCCACGATCCAGCCGCCGGACTCGTGGTTGCGAAGCGCGATGAGCCCGTTCAGCAGCAGCATCTCGGCTTCCGGCCGGCCCACCAGCAGGCCGTAGCCCTTGGAGCTGAGGTCGTAGACGTGCCAGCGCTCGATGTCGGGATCGGCGGGGCCGTCGGTGGGCGCGGTCGTGGCGTCCGTCGAGGTGAGCGACAGGCCCCCGGAGATCTCGATGGTGTCCGACGCCGCGGGCGCCGCCTCGGCCGCGGCCGGCGCCTCGGCGGGCGTCTCGCGCATCTTGCGCATCACCCGCTCGACACCCGTCACGACGTCCACCTCGCGGTCCTCGAAGTGGGTGCGCTCCTCGATGCGGTTCTCGCTGCCGGCAAGGATCGACTGGTGGAAACGCTCGATGATCGTGAGGAGAGCGATGTGCTCGTCCACGGGGAACACCGCACCCGCACCGTAGCCCGCGTAGAGGCGTCCGTGGCGAAGCCCTCCCTGGACTTCCTCGATCTGCGCCTTCAGGCCGTCCACGCGGATGTAGCGCATGGAATCCCCGTGGCTGTCCTTGCGCATGAGGCGCATGCCGGCATCGGAGGCGAGGTCCACGAAGAACGTGTGGTTGCGCGTCGAGTACTCGGCTTCGAGCGCGTAGTCGGCGCACCACGAGGAGAACCATCCGTCGGCGATCTCGATCTGCACCTTGGAGAGGCTGCCGGTATTGAGCACCTCCAGGATCAGCGTACGCAGGTAGAGCGACTGCACCGACGGCTTGAAGCTGGGCTGCGCGGCGTGCAGCACGAAGGGCACCTGCGCATAGCCGTCGGTCTCGGAGAGCGAGTAGAGCGCGTGGACCTGCTTCCAGGGAATGGCGCGGCCGGGCTCGTTCAGGAACCAGCCCCACTTCACGAAGCTGTGGATCGCGTTCAGCGCGAGCCCCGTCACGCGGAACATGATGTCGAGGGACTCCCGCGTCGTCGCCCACGCGTTGCGGTTGCGCAGGAACCTCTGGAAGGCGTTGGCGGCCTCGAGGCAGATGCGCTGCACGTTCAGCGCGAAGTCGCGGTCGGCCTCGGTGGGAGCGCCGCCCTGGCGCAGGAAGTCGATCTGGTCGTAGAGGAGGAGCGCCTGGAAGTGCTCCTCGATGCGCATCAGCTCCTGGAGGCGATCGAGCGTGAACTCGCCGCCGTCCTTGCCGAGCTCGCGCACCGCGCCGAGGAACGCCGCGCGCGAGGGCGCCTCGCGGACGGTCTTCAGCTGCAGGACGCGGTCGGCGACGGACTCCTGGATCGTCATGGCCTAGGCGACCGAGAACATCTCGACGTTGCGCAGCGCCGGCATCGGGTTGGGCACGAGGTCCTGCTCGTTGATGCCCGCGTCGACCATGAGCGTCTTGCGCAGCTCGTTGGCGAGCACCTCGTTCTGGAAGTCCATGGGGGCCCCCAGCCAGTTCTCCGCGACGGGATCGACGTTGTCGGCCGCCGCGATTCGCTTCGCCTGTGCCGGGCCGATGGTCTGGAAGTTGTCGATGGCGGGCGTGGCGTAGAGCGCGTTGCCCGGGTCGATCTCGCGGCCGAAGTACTGCACCTTCGACCAGTAATCGCTCTTGCCGTGCTGCTCCTTGAAGCGCACCGCGAGCTGCGCGAACTCGCCGGTGAGCCGCTCGAGGCGAAAGATCTCGAAGAGCGCGAGCCACGCCTTGATCTCGGTGGGGCTGCGCTCGATGGCGTACTGCAGCAGCTCCACGGCGCGGGCGAGCGCGCCGTCCTCGTAGAAGAGGCGCGCGCCCTTCACGACGGAATCGGGGTCGTCCAGGGCGATCACGCCCTTGCCGATCTCGGGGAAGCGCTCCTCGATGTAGCGCTGGCGCAGGTCCTCGGTGTTGGTCGGGATGCGCGTGGGAAGCACCACGTCGGAGTCGAGCTCGCGGCGCGCGGGGGACGCAACCGCGACCGACGCGGGCTCGGGGCCGCGCAGGGGCTCCTCGGCGATGACGATGCTGTCGTCCTGCCCAACCGGCGCCGCGTCGGGAAGCTCTTCGAGCTCTTCTTCCTCGGCATCCTCGCGCGAGGCGCGTGAGCGGCGCGCCAGGCGCACGGCGAGCAGCACCGCGATCAGCGCGAAGAGGATCGCGAGCGCCCAGAGGCCATAGTCCATCCACGGCGTGGGCGGGCCGGCGCGCGCCGGAAGGGGGCGCGACGCCTCCTTCGCTTCGGGGGGCGTCACCTCCGGTTTGGATTCGACGGGCGGCGCGGGCGTGGCCTCCACGGGCGCTGTCGCTTTCGATTCGACCGGCGCTGGCGGTGGCGCCGGCTTTGTCTCCACGGGCTCGGGCGGGGCCTTCGCCGGCTCTGGCCTGGTCGTTTCCGCGGCGGGCGGCGGGAGCGCGGGCGGGGGCACGACGGCGGGCTCGGGAGACTTCGCGCTCGTCGCGGGCGGGAAGGAGGCCGGCATCCCGGAGAGCTTGAGCTGCAGCTGCGCGACCTGCGTCTCGAGCTGCTTCACGCTGTGCTGAAGTGCGAGGAGGGCGGCTACTTGATCGTCGGCGTCCAGGATCGTGAGGCGCTCGCGGAGCTGCGCACGCGACCTCTCGTCGATGCCGCGGCTGCGCGAGAGGTCGATCTCGGGGCTGGAGAGCTTGAGGACGAAGTTGCCGCGCGAGCCGGCGGGGGGCGCCGCCTCGCGCGCCGGCTCGATCGATTCGCGCATCGTCGGCGGCACGGCATCCGCACGCGGGCGCGGTGCGCTCTCGCGGCGCGGTGCCGGGGTCTCATGGGCGGGACGGGTGCGGGGCGCCGGCTTCGCCCTCGCGGCCGGCTTTGCCGGCGCGGGGCTTTCGGCGCTCGCCGAGGGTTCGGCGGGCGCTGGCGCAACCGCGCGCGGCAGCGTGCTTTCTCGGCGTGGAAAGGCATGTGCGCGTTGGGCCTGCGAGAAGGCGCGCAGGTCGGGAAGGGATACCGGTGTGTCGACGGGGATCGGCTCGTCATCGCGCAACGACGTGAGCGACGGATTGTTGGCACGCAGCGCCTCGACATAGGAAGCGCGCACGGCACGGTTGTTTGGGAAGATGGCGCGCGCGATCGATTCCAGGGTGTCGCCGATCCGGGCGACCAGCGTCGCGATGGATGGCAGCAATTGGGACGGTGGGGGAATGGCGGACGACGGTGCCGCTGCCGCGGCGAGGCTCGTGGGCGCGCCGGCCGTACGGGCACCGAGCGCCACGGTGTACTCGCGGCGGTATTCGCGGTCCTGGCCTGCGCACTTCGCCACGATGGAGAGGGAAACGGCATCGCCTGCGACCGGGGCGACGGAGCGCAGGCGAAGCATCGTGGCGCCTGCCGAGCGCTCCAGCGAGACCGTGCCCGACGCGAGGCCCGTGCCGGAGGCGAGCTGGAAGCACGAGGGCTGGATCGATTCGCCGCGATCGAGGCTTACGGGAAACCGCACGTCGAACGGCTGGCCCGGCGCGGAGCCCACGACGGGCTCGCCCAGGGAAAGCGCGCGCGCATCCACGGCGAGCGCGAATAGCGCGATCGCGAGCAATCCGTGCAGTGTGCGGCCCTGCCTGTGCGCCAACGCTGCTCCTTTCTGGTTCTTGTGCCTTGCCGCTCGCGCGCCGTGCCTACTTCTTGCAGGCCTCTTCCAGGTCGCGGTGGCTCTTCTGCTTGGCCGCGTCGATCTCCTCGTCCGACAGATACACCTTCTCGCCCTGCTCGTTGGTCTTCATGAAGCGGCCGCCCTCGTCGTACATCCGCGCCTGCGCCGTGGCCTGGCGGCAGGCATCCTCGCGGTCCGCGGCGGCACGCGACTTCTCGTCGGCCTTCTTCGCTTCGTCCTTCGCCTTGTCGCGGCCTTTCTGAAGTTCCTTGTCGCGCTCGACGTACGACTTGCCCGGGGCGGGCGCGCTCGAGGCGTTGCCGACGCGCTTGGCTTCGGCGTCCGGCGGGGGCTGGTCGGTGTAGACGGTCTTCCCGTCCTTGTCGACGTACTTGTAGAGCTGTGCGGAGGCCAGCGGCGCGAGGGCGAGCGCGACGGCCAGAACGATGATCCTCTTCATGGATTCCTCCTCACTTCTCAAACCTACCGGACTGCCGGATACGCGAGCTGCTCGAGCCCCAACTGGGCCAGCTCGCTCGCGCGCTTCGCCGATTCGATCGCCGATGCATTGTCGTGCGCCGCCACGGCGCGGCGCGCCGTGAGCAGGTCCTCCCATGCCTTCAGCCACAAAGCGCGCTTGGCGCGCGCGCGCTGCACATCCGTCTCCGCCTGCGCGAGCATCGCTTTCGCCTCCTCGGCGAGCGCGGCATCGTCGCGCGGGCGCGCCGCGGGCGCCACCGCGACAGGCTCGGCGGGCGCCGGCGCGACCTCGCGCTCGCCCAACGTGCAGCTCGCGACGACGAGCCCTAAACCGGCCCAGCATGCGACTTGGCAAAGACGTGAAGTTTCAAGCATTTACGCTACCTTAGCGAGAAAACACCTGAGCGTCAAATCGGCGCTACCCCGAAACGCGTCGTGGCGGGGCTCGGTTGTCCGGCACGGGGCCGATCTGTATAATTTCGTTTTGCGGCGAAGGTTTTGCGATGCGCGTCATCCAAAAAGCACTCACGTTCGACGACGTCCTGCTGGTTCCCGCCCATTCCTCCGTCCTGCCCCGCGAAGTCCGCCTCGAAACCCACCTCACCCGCTCGATCCAGCTGAACATCCCGCTGATGTCCGCGGCCATGGACACGGTGACGGAATCGCGCCTCGCGATCGCGCTCGCGCAGGAGGGCGGCATCGGCATCGTCCACAAGAACATGTCGGCCCGCGCCCAGGCCGCCGAGGTCTCGAAGGTGAAGCGCTTCGAAAGCGGCGTGGTGAAGGAGCCGATCACCATCACCCCGTCCATGAGCGTGCGCGAGGTGACGGAGCTCACCCGCAAGCATCGCATCTCCGGGCTGCCGGTGCTCGAGGGCAAGCGCGTCGTCGGCATCGTCACGAACCGCGACCTGCGGTTCGAGGACAACCTCGACCAGCCGGTGAAGAACATCATGACGCCGCGCGATCGCCTCATCACCGTGAAGGAGGGTGCGAGCCCCGACGAGGCGCGGGCGCTCATGCACCGCCACCGCCTGGAGCGCGTGCTGGTGATCAATGGCGACTGGGAGCTGCGCGGCCTCATGACCGTGAAGGACATCCTCAAGTCCTCGGAGCATCCCAGCGCGTGCAAGGACCAGCTCGGCCGCCTTCGGGTGGGCGCGGCGGTCGGCGTGGGCGAGGGCACCGAGGAGCGGGTCGATGCCCTCGTGGAAGCCGGGGTGGACGTGATCGTCGTGGACACGGCCCATGGCCATGCGCAGGGCGTGCTCGACCGCGTGAAGTGGGTGAAGACGCGCCATCCCGGCATGCAGGTCGTGGGCGGCAACATCGCGACCAGGGACGCGGCGCGCGCGCTCGTCGACCACGGCGCCGACGGCGTGAAGGTCGGCATCGGCCCCGGCTCGATCTGCACCACGCGCATCGTGGCGGGCGTGGGCGTGCCGCAGATCACCGCGATCCAGAACGTGGCCGCCGCCCTCGAGGGCAGCGGCGTGCCTTGCATCGCCGACGGGGGCATCCGCTACTCGGGCGACATCGCCAAGGCGATCGCCGCGGGCGCGGGCAGCGTCATGCTGGGCAGCCTCTTCGCCGGAGCGGAGGAAGCCCCCGGCGAGATCGAGCTCTTCCAGGGCCGCTCCTACAAGTCCTACCGCGGCATGGGCTCCATCGGTGCGATGCAGAAGGGCTCCAGCGACCGCTATTTCCAGGATGCCGAGATGAACGCCGACAAGCTCGTGCCCGAAGGCGTCGAGGGGCGCATTCCGTACAAGGGCCCGGCGAGCGCGATCATCCTGCAGCTGATGGGCGGGCTTCGCGCGAGCATGGGCTACACCGGGTGCAGCACGGTGGAAGAGATGCGCGGCAAGGCGGAGTTCGTCGAGATCACCTCCGCGGGCATGCGCGAGTCGCACGTCCACGACGTCCAGATCACCAAGGAAGCGCCCAATTATCACGTCGAGTAGCGCCCTGGCCTGATGGACAAGATTCTCATCCTCGATTTCGGCTCCCAGGTGACGCAGCTCATCGCGCGGCGTGTGCGCGAGGCGGGCGTCTATTGCGAGCTCCATCCCCACGACGTAGACGCCCAATTCGTGCGCTCGTTCAACCCGCGCGGCGTGATCCTCTCCGGGAGCCACGCCTCGGTCACCGAGGAGGAGACCGCGCGTGCGCCCCAGGCGGTCTTCGAGCTGGGCGTGCCGGTTCTGGGAATCTGCTACGGGATGCAGACCATGGCGGCGCAGCTGGGCGGCGCGGTCGAGCCCGGCAAGGTGCGCGAGTTCGGCTATGCGGAAGTGCGCGCGCGTGGGCACTCGAAGCTCCTGGAGGGCATCCAGGACCGCGCGGGAGCCAACGGCGAGGGCTTCCTCGAGGTCTGGATGAGCCACGGCGACAAGGTGACCGGCCTTCCGCCCGGTTTCAAGGTGATCGCCTCCAACGAGGCCTGCCCCATCGCGGGCATGGCCGACGAATCGCGCCGCTTCTACGCGGTGCAGTTCCACCCGGAGGTCACGCACACGAAGCAGGGCCGCGCGATCTACACGCGCTTCGTGCACGAGATCTGCGGCGCCGGCGCTTCGTGGGACATGCCGAGCTTCGTGCCGCAGGCGCTCGAGCGCATCCGCAAGCAGGTCGGCGAGGACGAGGTGATCCTGGGCCTGTCGGGCGGCGTCGATTCGGCCGTCGCGGCGGCACTCATCCACAAGGCGATCGGCGAGCAGCTCACCTGCATCTTCGTGGACACCGGGTTGTTGCGCCTGGACGAGGGCGACCAGGTGATGAAGACCTTCGCGAAGCACCTCGGCGTGAAGGTCGATCGCATCAACGCCGCCGACGAGTTCTTCACCGCGTTGAAGGGCGTGTCCGACCCCGAGGAGAAGCGCAAGATCATCGGCCGGCTTTTCGTCGATGTCTTCCAGCGCGAGGCGAAGAAGCTTCCGAACGCGAAGTGGCTCGCGCAAGGCACGATCTACCCCGACGTGATCGAGAGCGCCGGGGCCAAGACCAAGAAGGCGGTCACGATCAAGTCGCACCACAACGTGGGCGGGCTGCCCGAGACGCTGCACCTGAAGCTCCTCGAGCCGCTGCGCGAGCTTTTCAAGGACGAGGTGCGGTTGCTGGGCGTCGAGCTGGGCCTCCCGCGCGAGATGGTGTATCGCCATCCCTTCCCGGGGCCGGGCCTGGGGGTGCGCATCCTGGGCGAGGTGAAGCGCGAGTTCGCGGAGCTCCTTCGCCGTGCCGATGCGATCTTCATCGACGAGCTTCGCAAGACGGCGAACGAAGATGGCGTCTCCTGGTACGACCAGGTGGCGCAGGCGTTCGCGGTGTTCCTGCCGGTGCGCTCCGTCGGGGTGATGGGCGACGGGCGTACCTACGAGTACGTCGTGGCGCTGCGTGCCGTGGCGACCTCCGACTTCATGACCGCCGATTGGGCGGAGCTGCCGCACGCGCTGCTCGGCAAGGTCGGCAGCCGCATCATCAACGAGGTGCGCGGAATCAACCGCGTGACCTACGACATCTCGTCGAAGCCGCCCGCGACGATCGAGTGGGAATAATAAGGAGACACGACATGGACACGATCAAGCCCCTCTTCACGGCCACCGCCACCGCTACCGGCGGGCGCAACGGACACACGCAGGCCGAGGACGGTTCGGTGGGCGCGGACCTGTCGGTGCCCAAGGCCATGGGCGGCCCGGGCAAGCCCAACACCACCACGCCGGAGCATCTATTCGCGGCGGGCTATGCCGCGTGCTTCGGTGGCGCGCTCGATTTCGTCGCGAAGCAGCAGAAGAAGAATGCGTCGGGCGCCAGGGTCACCTGCTCGGTGTCCATCGGGCCGCGCGATGGCGGCGGGTTCGGCCTCGCGGTGAAGATGCACGTCGAGGACAAGAGCCTTCCGCAGGGCGAGCTCGCGGCGCTGGTGAAGGAAGCGCACGAGAAGATCTGCCCCTACTCCCACGCTACGCGCAACAACGTGCCCGTGGACCTCGAGGTGGTGGGCGCCTAGGGAAGGGACGTTCCCTGGCGCCGGGCCTGCTGCGCCTGGAACTCGTCCCGCGTGAGCCCGGCCTGGCGCACGAGATGGTTGCGCAGCGACTCGAGGTTCGCCTTGCGGTCCACGAGAACGTGGGGGCGCCGGACGTCGGTGAAGCCCTCGGGCTTCACGAAGTCGACGTTCGCGGCCGCGGCATGCGCGCCGCTCGAGAGGACGGCGACGAACATTCCACAAACGGTGAAGCGCAGGCGCACGGCGACCTCCTAGCCTGGCGTGAATTCCGAATGCAACCAGCGATCGAGCAGCGTTTTCTCGTAGCCCAGGCCGTCCAGCGGGTAGCGCTGGGCGCGGCTGAGGAAATTGGGGTCGACCAGGCGGCGCTCGCCTTCCTTCACCACGCTGCCATCGGTGCGCGTGAGGCGGAAACGCAGCGCGATGCGCGGGGGATAGAAGTCCTTCACGATGCGCACCTCGTGGGTGAAACCCTGGCGCGGATCGTAGTAGCCGGCGAGATCCACATCCGTTACCCAGACCTCGAGGTTTTCGCCGGCGGGCAGGCGCTTGCCGGCCTCGGCGCCGATGTGCTTCGCGAGCCGCTGGAGGTTCTCCTCCCGCTCGGCGCCCGCGTAGCCACGGCCGGCGTCGGTGAACGACTCGGGCTTCACGAACTCGACGTGCGCGGTCGCCGCGGCGGCGCTTAGCGCGGCGCAAGCGAGCGGCAGCAGGGCGACGCGCCGAAGAAAGGATCCTGAAAGCATGGCACCCACCTCCTGTCCGTTAGACAATTCTAGCCCCGGCCCTATTCCAACGGCCGAAGCGAAATTCCGATGACCGGGAACGAAGAGCTCATGATGAAGGAAGCGCTCGCCCTCGCCGCGGAGGCGGGCCGCGTGGGCGAGGTGCCCGTGGGCGCCGTGGTCGTGAAGGAGGGGCGTGTCATCGGGCGCGGGTACAACCGGCCCATCACCACCGCCGATCCCACCGCCCATGCCGAGATCGTGGCGCTGCGTGAAGCGGCCGCCTCGCTCGGCAACTACCGGCTTCCCGGCTGCGAGCTCTATGTGACGCTCGAGCCCTGCGCCATGTGCGTGGGCGCCCTGGTGCATGCGCGGCTTTCACGCGTCGTCTACGGCGCGAAGGACCCGAAGACGGGCGCGTGCGGAAGCATCGTGGACCTTCCGGCCATCGCGCACTGGAATCACCACGGGATATTCGAAGGCGGCGTGCTGGCCGGCGAAAGCGCGGCCCTGCTGAAGGCATTCTTCAGCGATCGGCGGTCTTGACCATGCTTCGGTGGCGCGCGGTATATTACGCACCCTCATGGAGGCCCAGGAATGAACGATGATGTCGTTTCGCGCCGTGCCGTCCTTGCGGGGCTCGCCGCGATTCCGGCCGGCGTCATGGCCGGGGCCGCAGCCGGTTCCTCATCCACGCCGGGACTTTCGCGCAACAGCGAATCGATCCACCAGGAACTTTATTTCGCGGCTACGCCCGCGCGCGTGTACCGGGCGCTCCTGG
Source organism: Usitatibacter sp. (assembly GCA_036271595.1). Classification (GTDB taxonomy): domain Bacteria; phylum Pseudomonadota; class Gammaproteobacteria; order Burkholderiales; family Usitatibacteraceae; genus Usitatibacter. Next base: position 80,268 of record DATBAI010000020.1, on the reverse strand, counting down.
ACGCTTCGCAGTTCGCCGAAGTGATACGGCTCGGCGCGGCGGCTCGGCTGCTCGATGCTCCCGGCGCGGCGCCGGTCGCCATCGACGCCAGGGTCGGGGGCGCCTTCACTCTTTTCGGCGGCTACATCACCGGCCTGCAACTCGAGCTGGTGGCGGATCGGCGAATCGTCCAGGCGTGGCACGAGCATGTCTGGGAGCCGGGCGAGTTCTCCGTCGCACGTTTCTCCTTGTCGGGCCAGGGCGCGGGCACGAAGGTGGTATTCGACCATCGCGGTTTCCCGGACGGGGCGGGACCTCACCTTTCCCGGGGGTGGTACGCGAACTACTGGGATCCGCTCAAAGCGTATCTCGCGCGCGGCTCGTAGCGCGCTCCTCGCGCGCTGGCGTGGCGGTAGAATCGACGGCTTGCACGCCGAGCCGCCTGAATGACCGCACCCCGCTTCGTCCACCTGCGCCTGCACACCGAGTATTCGATCGTGGACGGCATGGCGCGGGTCGACGACGCCGTGGCCGCCGCGGCCACCGATGGCATGCCGGCGCTCGCCATCACCGACGCGGCGAACCTCTTCGGCGCGATCAAGTTCCACCAGGCCGCGCGCAGCGCGGGGGTGCAGCCGATCATCGGTTGCGACCTGTGGATCACCCACGAGAGCAGCCGCGACACGCCCTGGCGAGTCACGGTGCTCTGCCGAAACCGCGCGGGCTATCTCGCACTCTGCGAGCTCCTCACGCGCGCCCACGCCGAGAACCATTGGCGGGGCCGCGCCGAGGTGCGTCGCGAGTGGCTGAACGGCATCGAGGGGCTGATCGTGCTCTCGGGCGCGGCCTCGGGCGACATCGGGATGGCGCTCGCCTCCGGGCAGGCCCAGGCCGCCGAGGCCGCGGCACGGCAATGGGCGGCCGATTTTCCCGGCGCGTTCTATGTCGAGGTGCAGCGCGCGGATCCCGTGAGGGACGCGCCCCTGGTCCATGCCCTGGTGGAGCTCGCCGACCGTGTCGGGCTTCCGGTGGTCGCGACCCATCCCGTGCAATTCGTGAGGCCGCAGGACTACCGGGCCCACGAGGCGCGCGTGTGCATCGCGCAGGGCTACGTGCTGGGCGATTCGCGCCGCCCGCGTGCCTTCCTGCCCTCGCAGTATTTCAAGACCCAGGCCGAGATGGCCGAGCTCTTCGCCGACATGCCGGCGGCGCTCGAGAACTCCGTGGAGATCGCGCGCCGCTGCGCCTTCGAGTTCACGCTGGGAAAGACTCGGCTGCCGGATTTCCCGACGCCCCATGGCGAGTCGATCGAGGAATACCTCCGGGAGCAGGCGAGCCAGGGGCTGGAGGGCCGCCTCGCGGTCCTGTACCCGGAGGCCGGCGCGAGGCTCGAGGCGCGGGGGCGCTATCGCGAGCGGCTCGACTACGAGCTGGGCGTGATCGTCCAGATGGGCTTCCCGGGTTACTTCCTCATCGTCGCCGACTTCATCAACTGGGCCAAGGGCAACGGCGTGCCGGTGGGGCCGGGGCGCGGCTCCGGCGCGGGCTCGCTCGTCGCCTACTCGCTCGGCATCACCGACCTCGACCCGCTGCGGTACGAGCTGCTGTTCGAGCGCTTCCTCAATCCCGAGCGCGTGTCGATGCCCGATTTCGACATCGACTTCTGCCAGGACGGGCGCGACCGCGTGATCGAGTACGTGAAGGAGAAGTACGGCGCCCACTCGGTCTCGCAGATCGTGACTTTCGGCACCATGGCCGCGAAGGCGGTGGTGCGCGACGTGGGCCGGGTGCTGTCGATGCCCTACGGCGAGGTGGACCGCATCGCCAAGCTGATTCCCTTCGAGCTCGGCATCACGCTGGAGAAGGCGCTCGAGGTCGAGCCGCAGCTGCGCTCGCTCATGCAGGCCGAGGAGGAGATCTCCGAGCTCATGGCGCTCGCGCGCTCGCTCGAGGGCCTGTCGCGCAACGTCGGCATGCACGCGGGCGGCGTGATCATCGCGCCCGGCAAGCTCACCGATTTCACGCCGCTCTATTGCGCCGAGAACTCCACGGCGATGGTGAGCCAGTTCGACAAGGACGACGTCGAGAAGGTGGGTCTCGTCAAGTTCGACTTCCTCGGCCTCACCACGCTCACGATCATCGCGGAGGCCGAGCGCAACATCCGCGCGATGGGCACGCCGGGCTTCGACATCCAGAAGATCCCGCTCGACGATGCGCCCTCGTACAAGGTGGTCGCCTCGGGCAACACGGTGGGGATCTTCCAGTTCGAATCGCGCGGCATGCGCGACCTCATCATGAAGGCGAGGCCCGACCGCCTCGAAGACCTCATCGCCCTGAACGCGCTCTATCGCCCGGGCCCGATGGACCTCATTCCCGAGTTCATCGAGAGGAAGCACGGGCGCAGCCGCTGGGACTACCTCGACCCGAGGTTGAAGGAAATCCTCGAGCCCACCTACGGCGTCATGACGTACCAGGAGCACGTGATGACGATCGCCCAGGTGATCGGCGGCTACACGCTGGGCGGCGCGGACCTGCTGCGCCGGGCCATGGGCAAGAAGAAACCCGAGGAGATGGCGCAGCAGCGCGAGATCTTCACGAAGGGCGCGGTCGAGCGGGGGCTCGCGAAGGAGAAGGCGGTCATCCTCTTCGACCAGATGGAGAAGTTCGCGGGCTACGGCTTCAACAAGTCGCACTCCGCCGCCTACGCGCTCGTCGCCTACCACACGGCCTACCTCAAGGCTCACCACACCGCGGCGTTCATGGCGGCCAACCTCTCGGCCGTGATGGACGACACCGACAAGGTGCACATCCTCCACGACGATGCGTTGAAGAACGGCCTCGTCGTGGATCCGCCCGACGTCAACGCCTGCGCCTACCGCTTCGTGCCGGTGGACGCGAAGCGCATCCGCTACGGGTTGGGCGGCGTGAAGGGCACCGGCGAGGGTGCGATCGCCAATGTCGTGGCGCGCCGCGAAGAGGGCGGCCCCTTTACCGGCCTCGCGGACTTCTGCAAGCGCGTGGACCGGCGCGTCGTGAACCGCCGCGCCATGGAGGCATTGGTGAAGGCCGGCGCCTTCGATTCGATCGAGCCCAACCGGGCGAGCCTCCTCGCATCGCTGGGCGCGGCCATCGAGGCCGCGGACCATGCCGAGCAGTTCGCCTCCCAGACGAGCCTCTTCGGCGAGGCGTCCACCGCGACGGCTTCCTTCCAGCTCACGCCCGCCGCGATGTGGGGCGAGCGCGAGCGGCTCATGAACGAGAAGCAGAGCCTGGGCTTCTATCTCTCCGGCCATCCGTTCAACGCGTACCGCCAGGAGCTGCGGCGCGTCGCCTCGACGCCGCTCGCCAGCCTCGCGGTCACGATGGAGCCGGTCAACATGGCGGGGGTGATCTACGGCGTGCAGGTGCGTAACTCGCGCCGCGGCCGCATGGCGATCCTCACGTTGGACGACGGCAGCGCGCGCGTGGAAGTGGTCGTCTTCGGCGAGCTCTTCCACGAGCGCCGCGCCATCATCCAGGAGGACCAGGTGGTCGTCGTGAAGGGCCGCATCTTTCCCGACGAGTTCTCCGGCGGGCTTCGCATCACCGCCGAAAGCCTCATGGATCTCGCGGAAGTGCGCGCCGCGCATGCCCGGCTCCTGCGCCTGTCGATCAACGGCCAGGCCGACTCGGCGAAGCTGAAGGCGCTCCTCGCCCAATACTCGGGCGGCAAGTGCAGCGTGTCGATCCGTTATCGCAACGCCGCGGGCGAGTGCGACATCCGCCTTCCGGAGAGCTGCCGCGTGAAGGTTTCCGGGCCGCTCCTCGATTCGCTTGCCGAATGGCTCGACGAGAAGAACGTGGAAGTCGTGTACTGATGGATCTCCGGCTCGAGGGGCGCGGCGCGCTTGTCACCGGAGCCTCGGCGGGCATCGGCCGGGCCATCGCCAAGGCGCTCGCCCGCGAAGGGGCGCGCGTCGCCTGCGGCGGACGGCGCCGCGACGCGCTCGAATCGCTCCAGTCGGAAATCGTCGCCGCCGGCGGGGCGAAGCCGACGCTCGTCGTGCACGACGCGATGAAGGACGACTACGTCGAAGCGCTCGCCGCGGCGGCCGAAGCCGGCGTGGGCGCGGTCGAGATCCTCGTGAACAACGCGGGCGGCAGCCGCAATTTCGGCAAGGACGCGACCGAGCAGCAGTGGCAGGAGGCGTTCACGCTCAACTTCACGCGCCATCGCCAGCTCGCCATGCGATTCATCCCGGCCATGGGCGAGCGCAAGTGGGGGCGGATCGTCAACATCACCGGCAAGATGGAGCCCGACAACGTGAACGGCGCCTTCTGCGCGAAGGCCGCGCTCACCGCCTGGTCCAAGGGGCTCTCGCGCGAGGTGGGAAAGATGGGCGTCACGGTGAACTGCATCGGGCCGGGCCGAATCATGAGCGACCAGATCCGCCGCAACTACACGCCCGAGTACCGCGCGTGGCAATCCGAGCACGAGATTCCCATGGGGCGCTACGGCGAGCCCGAGGAGCTCGCGGACCTGGCGGTGTTCCTCGCATCACCGCGTGCCCAATACATCACCGGCGTGGTGTATCACTTCGACGGGGGCCTCCGAAGGTACCAGTACTGACGGTTCAGGCGCGCGTTGCCCAAGCCTCCAGCTTTTCGACGAGCGCCGCCGGCACATCGATCCCCTCTCTTTGCTGCCTCTTCATCTGCGCCATCTCGCGCTCGCCCGGTAGCCGCACCGGCGATGAGGGATCGGCCGCAGGCGTGTCGTGCACGATGGCCGCGAAATCCGCGACTCGATCCGCGAGCCAATCCGCGGAACCCAGCCGCGCGGTGTCGATGACCACGAAGAAATGCCCGATGCGCTGCTCGAGCTGCGGCTCGTCGATCCAGGAATTCACGCGCGTGAGGTAGGACGCGCCGGAGAGCACGCCCGCGAGGAGATCCACCATGACCGCGAGGCCGTAACCCTTGTAGCCGCCGAAGGGCAGCAGGAACCCGTCGATGGCCGCCTTGGGATCGGAGGTCGCGCGGCCCTCGCGATCCGTGGCCCATGTATCGGGGATCGATTCGCCACGCTTCAGCGCTTCGCGCAGCTTCGCCCGCGCGACCACGCTCATCGCCATGTCGAGAATTATCGGATCGCCGCCGGGCCGGGGGACGCTGATCGCGAGCGGGTTGTTGCCCACGCGCGTGTCGCGGCCTCCGGTAGGCGCGATAGTGGGAGTCGCATTGCTGCCGACGATGCAGGCGAAGCCTTCCTGCGCGGCGAGCCAGCAATAGGGGCCGCAGGCGCCGAAGTGGTTGCTGGTGTGGGCGAACGCGATGGCGATGCCGGTCTCGCGCGCCGCCTCGAGCGCCGCCCGCAGCGCGCGAAGGCCCACCGCCGCGCCCAGGCCGTTGTCGCCGTTCACCTTCAGCATGCCGGGCGCCACGCGCTCGACGCGGATGTCGGGCCTTGCCTTGATGCCGCCCAGCTCCAGGCGCTCGCCATAGGACTCCAGGCGGCTCACGCCATGCGTGTGGTGCCCGAAGAGGTCGCCGAGCACGAGGATGCGGGCGGTGTCCTCGGCCTGAATGCGATCGACGCCCAGGCCACGCAGCGCCCGCGCCGCGAGCGCCGCGAGCTCGGCTTCGGTCATTCGGGCTGGATCTTCGCGTCGCGCACCACGCGGCCCCATTTCTCGGTTTCACGATCGATGTAGCGCGCCAGCTCCTCGCGGCTCGAGGGCTGCGGCTCGAGGTCGTGCCTGGCGAGATCCGCCTTCACGGCCGGATCCTTCAGGACCTTCACCAGCTCGCGGTTCCAGAAATCGAGGATCTCCTTCGGCGTCTTGGCGGGCGCGACGAAGGCGTACCAGTTCATCGCCTCGAAGCCGGGGTATCCGGATTCCGCCACCGTCGGGACATCGGCCATCGTCGCGAGGCGCGTGGGGCCGGTCGTCGCGAGCGCGCGCAGCTTGCCGGCCTGGATATGGGGTAGCGCCGTGGAAGGCACCGCGGGGTACATCGTGACGCGACCGGCCAGGAGGTCGATCATCGCCGGGCCGCCGCCCTTGTAGGGCACGTGGATCATGTCGATGCCGGCGGCCTGCTTGAAGAGCTCGCCCGCGAGATGCCCCGCTCCGCCCACGCCCGAAGACGCGTAGGTAAGGTCGCCGGGTTTCGACTTCGCGAGCGCCACGAATTCGGCCAGCGTCTTCGCCGGCACGTTCACGTTCACCACGAACACGTTGGGAAAGACCATCCCCATGGTGAGCGGCGCGATGTCGCGTTTCGGGTCGTACGCGAGCTGTTTGTACAGGGCGGGAGCGACCGAAAGCGGCCCTACCGAGGAAAGCGAGATCGTGTAACCGTCGGGCGCGGCGGTGGCGATCTGCTGCGCGGCGATATTGCCGCCGGCGCCGGCGCGGTTTTCAACCACCACGGCCTGGCCCAGGTTTTCGGTGAGCTTCTTGGCGACGATGCGCGCGGCCGTGTCCGTGCCTCCGCCCGGAGCGAAGCCCACGGTGAGGGTGACGGTGCGCGAGGGAAAGCCCTGCTGCGCGAACGCACCGCTCGCGGCGAGGGCGAGAGGCAGCAGCAGGATTGGGATGAGTTTCTGCATTGCGGGGTCTCCGGGAGTCGAACGCCCGCCATTGTGCGTCATTCCGGCTGGATCTTCGCTTCGCGAACGACGCGGCCCCACTTCCCGGTCTCGCGTTCGATATAGCGGGCGAGCTCTTCGCGCGTCGAGGGCTGCGGCTCGAGGCCGTGCCGGGCGAGATCGGCCTTCACCGACGGTTCGTTCAGCACCTTCACCAGCTCGCGATTCCAGAAATCGAGGATCTCTCGCGGCGTCTTCGCGGGTGCCACGAACGCGTACCAGTTCACCGCTTCGAATCCCGGATAGCCGGATTCGGAGACGGTCGGCACGCTCGGCAGCGTCGCGATTCGCGCGGGCCCCGTGACGGCGAGCGCGCGCAGCCTGCCGGCCTCGATGTACGGCTGCGCCGTGGAGGGCCCCGAGGGAAACATCGTGACCCGGCCGCCGAGGAGGTCGGTCATGGCGGGACCGCCGCCCTTGTAGGGGACGTGGATCATGTCGATGCCCGCGGCCTGCTTGAAGAGCTCACCCGCGAGGTGGGCGGCGCCGCCCACGCCCGGCGAGGCGTAGGTGAGGTCGCCCGGCTTGGACCTCGCGAGCGCGACCAGTTCCGCGAGCGTCCTAGCGGGAACGTTCGGGTTCACGACGAAGACGTTCGGGAAGACCATTCCCATCGTGATCGGCGCGATGTCGCGCTTCGGATCGTAGGGCAGGTCCCGGTAGAGCGCCGGCGACACGGTGAGGGGGCCCACCGATGCGAGCGAGATCGTGTATCCGTTGGGTGCCGCGGCGGCGATGTGCTGCGCGGCGATGTTGCCCCCGGCGCCGGGACGATTTTCCACCACGACCGCCTGGCCGATGTTCTCGGCCAGCTTCTTCGCGACGATGCGCGCCGCGGTGTCTGTGCCGCCGCCGGGGGCGAAACCCACGGTGAGCGTCACGGGGTGCGACGGGAAATTCGCCTGCGCGAAGGCGCCGCACGCGGCGAGCGTGCACGCGACGAACAGGACCCGGATGGGCTTCATGCTGTGACCTCCCCAGCTCGTGCGCATACAATTGTGCACCTTCCCCGCATGCCCGCCGAGCGCATCACTTCAATGGACTTTTCGCGTTCCTTCGACCTGCTGGTAATCGGCGGCGGAAATGCGGCCCTGTGCGCGGCGCTCACGGCACGTCGCGACGGCCTCTCGGTGCTGTTGCTGGAAGCCGCGCCGGTGGATTTTCGCGGCGGGAACAGCCGGCATACGCGCAACATCCGCACGATGCACCCCGGGCCGTTCGAGGTCCTCGCCGAGGCCTATCCGGAAGAGGAATACTGGGAGGACCTGGTCAAGGTGACCGGCGGAATCACCGACGAGCGGCTCGCGCGCATGACCATCCGCGGGACGCTGGACCATATTCCCTGGATGAAACGCCACGGCGTTCGCTTCCAGGCGCCGCTGGGCGGCACGCTTCACCTCGCTCGCACCAACGCGTTCTTCCTCGGTGGCGGCAAGGCGCTCGTCAACTCCTACTACGCGGCCGCCGAGCGGCTCGGCGTCGAGGTCGCCTACGACGCGGAGGTGATCGATCTCGAGATGGAGGGTGCGCGTTTCGTCGCGGCAACGCTGCTGCATGCCGGCGTGCAGCACCGGGTGCGCGCGAAGGCGGCGATCGCGGCGAGCGGCGGATTCGAATCGAACCTCGAGTGGCTGCGCGAGGCATGGGGTCCGATGGCGGAGAACATCATCGTGCGCGGCACTCCGTACAACATGGGCAAGGTGCTGAAGCTTCTGCTCGCACGCGGTGCGAAGGCGGTCGGCGACCCGGCGCAGGGCCACTGCGTGGCGATCGACGCACGCTCGCCGCGTTTCGATGGCGGCATCGTGACGCGCGTGGATGCGGTGTCGCTGGGAATCGTCGTGAACCGCGACGCGAGGCGCTTCTACGACGAGGGCGAGGACTTCTGGCCCAAGCGCTATGCGATCTGGGGCCGGCTCGTCGCCGCCCAGCCCGACCAGATCGGCTACGCGATCATCGACGCCAAGTCGATGGGGAAATTCATGCCTTCCGTCTTCCCGCCGCTGCGCGCACCCTCGGTTGCAGCGCTCGCTGGGCAGCTCGGGTTGGACGCCGCCACGCTCGATGCGACGGTCGCGCGATTCAACGCCTCGGTGCGTCCCGGGACCTTCGACCACACCGTGCTCGACGATTGCGCCACCGACGGGCTCGACCCGCCCAAGACCCACTGGGCGCGCGCGCTCGATTCGCCGCCCTTCTTCGCATGGCCGCTGCGGCCCGGAATCACTTTCACCTATCTCGGCGTGGGCATCGACGAGAAGGCCCGCATGCTGATGGACGACGGCAAGCCCTCGCACAACGTCTTCGCCGCGGGCGAGATCATGGCGGGCAACGTCCTCGGCAAGGGTTACCTCGGGGGCTTCGGGATGGCGATCGGCACGACCTTCGGTCGCATCGCGGGCGAGGAGGCCGCGCGCCATGTACGCGGGTAAGCCCACGCGGCTGGAAGAGCTGGTGGCGGAGTCGCAGCGCGTGCTCGCGATCTGCAATGCGTGCCGCTATTGCGAGGGCTATTGCGCGGTCTTCCCCGCCCTGGAGCGCCGCCTCGCCTTCGACGAGGGCGACGTGCATTACCTCGCGAACCTCTGCCACAACTGCGGCGCCTGCTTCCAGGCCTGCCAATACGCGCCGCCCCATGACTTCGCGCTCAATTTCCCGCTCGTGCTCTCCCAGGTCCGAAAGGAGACGTACAAGGAATACGCATGGCCCGCGTTCCTCGCCTCCGCCTTCGAGGCCGAGGGCGTGGCCGCCGGCGTGGTCGTGGTGATCGCGCTCACCGCGATCCTCGCGTTCATGTCGATCTGGGCGCAGCCCGGCACGCTCGGCCACGCGTACTCCGATGCGGAGGGCTCGTTCTACGCGGTCCTTCCGCACGCGGCGATGGCGGGCCTTTTCGGGGCCGTGTTCGCGCTCGCGCTGGTCGCGATGGGCGCGGCAGTCGCATCGTTCTGGGCCGATGGGGGCGAAGGCGCCGCGGGCCTCGTGGCGCCCCAGCCCGTGGGCGAGGCCACCTGGGATGCGGTGAGCCTGCGCTACCTCGATGGCGGCGGCGCGGGCTGCACGGCGCCCGACCCGCGGCGGGCGGGGCTGCGCCGCACCTTCCACCAGCTCGCGTTCCTGGGCTTCATGCTCTGCTTCGCGGCAACCTGTGTCGCGACGATCTACCACTATGTGTTCGCCATTCACGCGCCCTACCCATTCTGGAGCCTTCCGGTGCTGCTCGGCACGGCGGGCGGCATCGGAATGATGGCGGGAAGCGCGGGGCTGCTGTGGCTGCGGGGCCGGCGCGATCCGCGGCTCGCCGACGAGACGCAATCTGCCATGGACACGAGCTTCCTCCTGCTGCTCCTCGCGGTGGCCGCCACCGGGCTCGCCCTCCTCGCATTGCGCGAAACGCGTGCCATGGGCGCGCTCCTCGCCGTGCACCTGGGTTTCGTGCTCGCGCTCTTCGTGACGCTGCCCTACGGGAAGTTCATGCACGCGCCGTACCGCTTCGCGGCGCTGGTACGCTACCACCTCGAGCGCCGGCGCCCCCTGCCGTCGATCGGATCGGAATGAGGAGACTCCTGAGATGAAAGACCGCGTGAGCGCCATCGAATGGAAGGCGCGCGTGGACTTGGCCGCCTGCTATCGCCTGGTCGAGCACTACGGGATGTCCGACATGATGGCCAACCACATCTCCGCCGCGGTGCCGGGCGAGGACAACGCGTTCCTCATCAACCCGTACGGCATGCTCTACGAGGAGATCACGGCCTCGTCGCTCATCAAGATAGACGTGGACGGCAATATCCTGCTGAAGCCCGATTTCGGCGAGCTCGACTATGGAATCAACCGCGCCGGCTACGTGATCCACGGCGCGATCCATCGCGCTCGCCACGACATAGCCTGCGTGATCCACACCCACACCTGGGCGGGGATGGCGCTCTCGGCGCTCGATTGCGGCGTGCTCCCCATCACGCAGACCTCGATGCGTTTCCTGAAGATCGGCTTCCACGACTACCAGGGCGTGGTGCTCGACGCGAAGGAGGAAGCCTCCCTGCTGACGGACCTGGGTGATGGCGAGGCGCTCATCCTGCGCAACCATGGGCTGCTCACGGTGGGGAAGACGATCGGCGAGGCGTTCAACTGGATGCACCGCCTCGAGCTCACCGCGCGCTCGCAACTCGCGGCGATGGCCACGGGCGCCAGGCTGGTGGAGGTTCCCGCGAAGGTCCTCGAGGAGACCTACATGAATTACCAGCCGCAGACGCGGCGCCCGTACGGGGTGATGGAGTGGCCGGCGCTGCTGCGCAAGCTCGACCGCATGGATCCCGGTTACCGGGAATAGCGTTGCGCGTCGTCGACTCGCAGGTCCACGTGTGGGGCGCCGACACGCCCGAGCGCCCCTGGCGCCCCGGCGGCCACGCCCACGCGCAGCGGGCCACGCCGGTGAGTGCCGACGAAGTGCTGGGCTGGATGGATGCCTCCGGCGTCGATCGCGCCATCATCGTTCCGCCCTCGTGGGAAGGCGACCGCAACGACCTCGCGATCGCCGCCGCGCGCGCGCACCCGAATCGCTTCGCGGTGATGGGGCGCATCGACCCGAAAGCGACGGACCTCGCGGCGAGCCTGGCTCGATGGCGCGAGCAGCCGGGAATGCTCGGGGTACGCCTGGCCCTCCACACCGCGGAGCTTCGCCAGCCGTTCCTCGAGGGCCGCTACGACGGCCTCTGGCGGGAGGCCGAGCGCCTGGAGCTTCCGGTGATGGTGCTGATCCACCATCCCTTCATGCCGATGATCGATGCGATCGCCGCACGGCACCCGCGGTTGCGGCTCACCATCGACCACCTCGGGCTCGTGAACGGCGAGAAGGACGCGCACGCGTTCCGCGGGCTCGACAAGCTACTCGTGCTCGCGGCGCGGCCCAACATCGCGGTGAAGGCGAGCGCACTACCCTGCTACACGGATGAGGCGTACCCCTATCCCGGACTGCGGCCGCACGTGCGGCGCGTCTTCGAGGCGTTCGGGCCGCGGCGCGTGTTCTGGGGCACGGACCAGACGCGTTCGCCCGTCGGATACCGGGAGGGCATCGCCCTTTTCACCGAACACATGCCGTTTCTCTCGCCGGAGGACCTCGAGTGGGTGATGGGTCGCGGCGCGTGCGAATGGCTCGGATGGCATTGACCCTGGAGGAGGAAGAACGATGAACACGATCCCGAGGCTCGCCGCGCTCGCCGTCACGCTCGTTGCCATGGGCGCAGGCGCGCAGGCGTTTCCCGCAAAGCCGGTCCACGTCGTGGTGCCGTTCGCGCCGGGAGGAAACCTGGACGTCACCGCGCGGATCTTCGCCGACGCGATGGGCAAGGAGCTGGGCCAGACCTTCGTGGTCGAGAACAAGCCCGGCGCCGGAGGCGTGCTCGGCCAGGAGATCGTGGCGCACGCCGCTCCCGACGGCTACACGCTGGTGATCGCGACCTCGGGAACCACCGTGGTGAGCCCGCTACTCGTGGGCGGGAAACCGCCGTATCAGCTCTCGGATTTCACCTGCATCGGCCTCATGGCCGTGACGCCGCTGCTGCTGGAAGTGCCGGCGGCGAGCCGCTACCGGGACGTGGGCTCGTTCATCGCGGACGTGCGGGCCAATCCGGGCAAGGTCAGCATCGGCCACTCGGGCAACGGCACCACCAACCACATCGCGATCCTCCTGCTGCAGGACGCGTTGAAGCTCGATTTCAACATCGTTCCGTACAAGGGGTCGGGGCCGATGCTGGTGGACCTGGTGGGTGGCCAGATCCAGTCCGGCATGGACCAGACCTCGAGCTCCCTCGCGCAAGTCCAGGGCGGCAAGCTTCGCGCGCTCGCGGTCGCCACCCGCAAGCGCATCGCGGACCTGCCGAATGTGCCGACGCTGGACGAGTCCGGTGCGCCGGGCTTCGAGGCGGTGACGCCCAGCGGCCTCCTCGCGCCCGCGGGCACTCCGCCCGAGGTGGTGAAGATCCTCAATGCCGCGGTGAACCATGCGCTCGCCGACACGGCGATCCAGAAGAAGCTGCACGACCTCGCCTCCGAGATCCAGCCCATGAGCCCCGCGGAGTACACCCAGTTCATGCTGAAGGAAGAGGCTCGCCTCAAGGCGCTGAACGCGCGCGGCGTGCTGAAAGGAAGCTAGATGCGTGAGGCGGGAAGCGGCGGGAAGGTCACGAGAACTACGAGGTAGGGCGCTTTTCGAAGCGCTCGAACGTTCCTTCCGCCATTTCGACATCGACGGCCGTGACATGGGCGTCGGACGGGCCGCGGCGCGCCCATTGCGTGATGCGCTCGACCGCTGCCGTGGACGCGCAGGAGCCGCGTGATCGCCTCACTCATCGCCCCGCACCCGCCCGCGCGTTCGCTTGATGGCGCCGCGCAAGGTCTTGCCTTCCACTCGGCGCCTGCGCGAGCCCGCGGAGGGCTTCGTGGCAACGCGCTTCTTCGGCACGTGGTTCAGCCGCACCAGGCGCGCGATGAGCCGCCCGTAGGCGATCTCGCGGTTGCGGTGCTGCGAAGGCGAATCCTGCGCGACCACGACGACGCCCGAAGGCGGGTGGGTGAGCCGCAGGGCGGACTCGGTGCGGTTCACATGCTGCCCGCCCGGGCCGCTCGCGCGGAACACGTCCACCTCGACCTCGCGCTCGAGCGTATCGCGGTCGACGGCATAGGGGGGCGGGCGTAGCGCGATTCGGGCGGGCATGGGCGGATTCTCCGGGAAGCCCGGCATTTCTTACAACTGTATTGGCTGTTTCTTACGGCTGTATTCCCCGCGGGGCATCTTTGTGAGGCGCGTCACAGGCAGGCGTCCGGCTTCCCGCAAAGATGGCGCCAGACATCGGGAGAGACGCCATGACGATCCAGCAGCGACTAGCCACCGCCTTCCTCGCCCTCCTCATCGTGGGGAGCGTGGCGATGATGCCGGCCGACGCCGATTCCAAGCCGCGCGCCGCGCTGCCGCAGCATGCCGCCGGAGTGGTCGCGACCTCGTCGCAGGCACGGCCCACGCACGACCTCACGTACAACTGAAGAATTTCCCCGCAAGGCGCACTTGCGAGCGCCCGCCGGTTCGTTCCGGCGGGCCTTTTTTTGTCCTGCCCTGCCACGCCTCTTCTCTACTTGATCCGCATCCCCGGCATCGCCCCTGAATCCGGCGCGAGGAGGTAGATCGAGCTCCCGTCGCCCGCGGCGAGCACCATGCCCTGCGATTCGCCGAAGCGCATCTTGCGCGGCGCGAGGTTGGCCACCATGACGGTGAGGCGCCCCACCAGGTCCTTGGGCGTGTAGACGGAACGGATGCCCGCGAAGACCGTGCGGCTCTCGATCCCGATGTCGAGCGTGAGCTTGAGCAGCTTGTCGGCGTCGGGCACGAGCTCGGCATCGACGATGCGCGCGATCCGCAGGTCCAGCTTGGCGAAATCGTCGATGGAGATGGTCTCGCCCACGGGCAGGATCACCGGCGGCTTGGGCGGCTCGATGGGCTCCAGCTTGAACTCGGGCGTGTCGCCTGGCGCCGCGGCCTTCGACGGCGCACCGGCGGGCTTGGCTTCGGTGGGAGGCTCCAGCAGCTGCTCGATCTGCTTCGGGTCGATGCGGGAGACGAGGTGGCGATAGGGCTGCACCTTGTGGCCGGGCTTGAGGGGGGTTCCCACGTCGTCCCACGTGAGGGGCTTCGCGAGCCCCAGGAAGGCCTCGACGTCCTCGGCCATCTTCGGCAGCACCGGCTTCAGGTACAGGGTGAGGATGCGGAAGAGCTCGAGGTAGAGGGTGCAGAACCATTGCAGCGCCGCGTCCTGGCCCGCCTCCTTGGCGATCTCCCACGGCTTCTGCTCGTCCACGTACTGGTTCACGCGGTCGGCGAGGAACATGATCTGGCGGATCGCCTTGCCGAAGTCGCGCGCCTCGTAGTCGGCGCCGATCGCGTCGGCGAAGCTTCTCACCTCGAAGAGGATCGCCGGGGCCTGGTCGTCGTCGGCCTCGGGAGCGGCGAGGTTGCCGCGCATCTTGTGCTTCAGCTCTCGCCCGGCCGAGAGGGGCTCGTCCGAAAGCGCGCCGCCGAAGCGCTTGCCGATGAACCCCGCCGCGCGGCTCGCGATGTTCACGTACTTGCCCACCAGGTCGGAATTCACCCTGGCGAGGAAGTCGTCCGGGTTGAAATCCAGATCCTCCACGCGGGCGTTCAGCTTCGCCGCGAAGTAGTAGCGCACCCACTCCGGGTTCAGCCCCAGGTCCATGTAGCGCTGCGGGCTCACCGAGATGCCGCGCGACTTCGACATCTTCTCGCCCGAGAGCTGCAGGAAGCCGTGGACGTACACGTTATCGGGCACCTTGCGCGCCGAGAAGTGCAGCATCGCCGGCCAGAAGAGGGTGTGGAAATAGATGATGTCCTTGCCGATGAAGTGGATCTGCTCGACCTTCGGGTCGGCGAGATACTTCTCGAAGTCCTGCCCCTTCTTCTCGAGGTAGTTCTTCAGGGACGCGAGGTAGCCGATGGGCGCATCCAGCCAGACATAGAAGTACTTGCCCTTGGCCCCCGGGATCTCGATTCCGAAGTAGGGGGCGTCGCGGGTGATGTCCCAGTCGTTGAGGCCTCCATCCAGCCATTCGAGGACCTTGTTGGAGACCTCCGGCTGGAGCTTGCCGTCCTGGGTCCAGCCGCGCAGGTATTCGACGCAGCGCGGATCCGAGAGGCGAAAGAAGAAGTGGTCGGACTTCTTCAGCACCGGCTTCGCGCCGGTGATCGTCGAGTAGGGGTTCTTCAGGTCCGTGGGCGCGTACACGGCGCCGCAGTTCTCGCAGCTGTCGCCGTACTGGTCCTTGGTGCCGCACTTCGGGCACTCGCCCTTGATGTAGCGGTCCGGGAGGAACATGCCCTTCACCGGGTCGAAGAACTGCTCGATGGTCTTCGAGTCGATGAACCCGGCCTTCTTGAGGGCGAGGAAGATCGACGACGAGAGCTCGCGGTTCTCCTCGGAATGCGTGCTGTGGAAATTGTCGAAGCTGATGCCGAAGCGCTGGTAGTCGCGCTTGTGGGTCTCGCCCACGCGCGCGACGAGCTCCTCGGGCGTGATCCCTTCGCTCTCGGCGCGCAGCATGATGGGCGCGCCATGGGTGTCGTCGGCGCAGACGAAATTCACCTTGTGCCCTTGCAGGCGCTGGAAGCGCACCCAGATATCGGCCTGGACGTACTCCATGATGTGGCCGATGTGGAAGGGCGCGTTGGCGTAAGGCAGCGCCGTGGTGACGAAAAGCTTGCGGGGCATGAAGGGCCAGTGAAGAGGCTCCGCGATGATAGCAAATTGCTTTAAAATTCAATGTTCACTCCCCCGAGTCCCCTTTCGACCCGCATGGCTCCCACCGAGAAGGACGTCCTCGAAGCGCTCTCCGAGCTGATCGACCCGGTGACGGGCCGCAATTACGTCGAGCAGAAGAGCGTGAAGAACGTGAAGGTCGAGGGCGATCGCGTGTCGCTCGACGTCGTGCTGGGCTATCCGGCGCGCGGCGTGGTCGAGAAGGTGCGCGCCCACGTCGCGGAGCGCGCGGCGAAGCTGCCCGGCATCGCCCACGCCAGCGTGAACGTCGTCTCGAAGATCGTCTCGCACTCGGCCCAGCGCGGAGTGAAGCTGGTGCCGGGCATCAAGAACATCATCGCGGTCGCCTCCGGCAAGGGCGGCGTGGGCAAGAGCACGACCGCGGTGAACCTCGCCCTCGGGCTCG
Source organism: Usitatibacter sp. (assembly GCA_036271595.1). Lineage (GTDB taxonomy): Bacteria > Pseudomonadota > Gammaproteobacteria > Burkholderiales > Usitatibacteraceae > Usitatibacter. Next base: position 63,932 of record DATBAI010000020.1, on the reverse strand, counting down.
CCGCCGAGGGCGCGACGGTCGGCATGCTCGACGCCGACATCTATGGACCCTCCCAGCCCCTGATGCTCGGAATCACCGGGCGCCCCAGCTCGAAGGACGGCAAGAGCATGGAGCCCATGGAGGGCCATGGCATCCAGGCGATGAGCGTGGGTTTCCTGATCGAGCAGGACACGCCCATGGTCTGGCGCGGCCCGATGGTGACCCAGGCCCTCGAGCAACTGCTTACCGAGACTCGCTGGCGCGACCTCGACTATCTCGTGGTGGACCTGCCGCCGGGCACGGGCGATATCCAGCTCACGCTCGCCCAGAAGGTGCCCGTCACGGGTGCGGTCATCGTGACCACGCCCCAGGACATCGCCCTCATCGACGCCCGCAAGGGGCTCAAGATGTTCGAGAAGGTCGGCATCCCCATCATCGGGATCGTCGAGAACATGGCGATCCACGTGTGCTCGAATTGCGGGCACGCGGAGCATATCTTCGGCTCGGGCGGCGGCGAGCGCATGAGCGCGGACTATGGCGTCGAGCTGCTGGGGTCGCTGCCGCTCGACATCCGCATCCGCGAGCAGGCCGATTCCGGCAAGCCCACGGTCGTCTCCGATCCCGACGGCCCCGTGGCGGCGATCTATCGCGACGTGGCGCGCAAGGTGGCCGCACGCATCGCGAAGCAGTTGGAGGACCGCACCTCCGTGTTTCCGAAGATCGTCATCCAGAACAACTAGGCAAAAGACAGCCGATGAGCATCAAGAGCGACAAGTGGATTCGCCGGATGGCGGCCGGGCACAACATGATCGAGCCGTTCGAGGCGGGGCAGGTGCGCCAAATGGACGGAAGGCGCATCGTCTCCTATGGCACGTCGAGCTATGGATACGATGTGCGGTGCTCCAACGAATTCAAGATCTTCACCAACGTCCACTCGACGGTGGTCGATCCCAAGGCCTTCGACGAGAAATCGTTTGTCAACTTCCAGGGGGATGTCTGCATCATTCCTCCAAACTCCTTCGCGCTGGCGCGCACGGTGGAATGCTTCCGAATTCCCAGGAACGTGCTCACCGTTTGCCTGGGCAAGTCGACCTATGCACGCTGCTTTCGCGGCGATACGCGCGTGGCGTTGGTGGACGGCACGGCACCCACTCTCGAGGAAATGGCACGCCGGCATGACTCCGGCGAAGCGTTCCGGGGATATAGCATCGGATCGGACGGTCGATTGATCGCCACGTTGCTGGACCAACCCCGCTTCATCGGACGCGACGCCCTGGTCGAAGTGGAATTGGACAGTGGAGACCTCATCCACGCCACGCCGGATCACCTCTTCTTGCGCCGCGATGGCCTGATGACCGCGGCCGGCACATTGCGTCCGGGCGATTCGCTGATGCCGCTGTATCGCGAGGCCCGCTGCGGCTGCGAGATGGTCTATCAGCCGCTGGACGGGCAATGGCATCCCACTCATCGGCTTGCCGGCGATCGGCACCCCTTCGATCGTCGCAACGATCGTCCCATCGAGCGCATGCCCGCGTCGGGAAGCCAGCGCAACCACAAAGTCGCGCGAATCCGGGACCTCCCCGGCACGCATGACGTCTACTGTCTTACGGTTCCCGAAGCGGGCAACTTCGCGCTCGAGGCCGGTGTGTTCGTCCGCAACTGCGGGATCATCGTCAACGTAACGCCCCTGGAGCCCGAATGGGAGGGGTACGTGACGCTGGAGTTTTCCAACACGACTCCGCTCCCGGCGAAGATCTACGCCAACGAAGGCGTGGCCCAGATGCTCTTCTTCGAGTCCGACGAGGTCTGCGAGACCTCCTACGCCGACCGGGGCGGCAAGTACCAGGGGCAAAAGGGCGTCACGCTGCCCAAGATCTGAGCAACGCGGAAGTGCGGAATTTCCGACAAAAAATTATGCAACGCTGACGGGAATTTGCCCTATACTTCGCGCGAATTTTCCCAGTAACCGCAGGCCCAGATCGAGATAGAGGAGGTCATCATGACAGGAGCGAGGAACTACTGCGGCCAGAACGCCACCGGCCTCGCCGGATCGCGTTCGCTGCCCGGTATCGCCTCGATCCCCTGCCATGAAAGACCCCGATGCCCCGAACCGCCGCGGTAAAGAAGCTCCGGCCCCTCCCGGAGTTTCCCCTCGACTCCCACCCGGAAGTCAGCCTCGACTTCACCAGGGTCAAGCAGTTCCTCACCAAGCACGGCTACAAAAGGCCGGTCCTCCTCGTGGACCTGGACATCGTCCGTGGCAAGGTGCGCCGCTTCCGAGCCGCGCTTCCGCGGGTCCGGCCGCATTTCGCGGTCAAGGCGAACCCGGATCCCCGGGTGCTGAAGGTCCTGATCCAGGAGGGCGCCGGCTTCGAGATCGCCTCGATCGCCGAGCTGGACCTGCTCCTCACCCTCAACGTCCCGGTATCCGAGATCTTCTACTCGAACCCGATGAAGTCGCGCAGCTACCTCGAGTACGCTGCGTCCAAGGGCGTGGAGTGGTTCGTGGTGGACAGCGTCGAGGAGATTCGCAAGATCGCCTCCGTCAAGGCTGACGCGAAGCTGTACCTGCGCATCGACGCACCCAATATCGGCAGCGACTGGCCGCTCGCGGGCAAGTTCGGCGCCCACATGAGCGACGTGCCCGAGATGATCGAGGCCGCGGTGCAGTGCAAGGCCGACCTCGCGGGCGTGACCTTCCACGTGGGCTCGCAGTGCCTGAACCCGGACAACTGGCGGGTCGGCATGGAGCGCGCGCGCAAGGTCTTCGCGTCGATGCGGCAGGTCGGCTTGCGGCCGCGCCTCCTCAACCTGGGCGGCGGCTATCCGGTGCGCCACATGAAGCCGATCCCCTCGATCGAGACCATCTCCGAGGTGATCCACAAGGAGCTGCGCCATTTCGGCCCCGAGGTGCAGGTGATCGCGGAGCCGGGCCGGTATCTCGTCTCCGACGCCGGGTACTTCATCTGCCGTGTGGTCGGCACGGCCACGCGAAACGACCAACGCTGGATGTATTGGGACGCGGGCGTCTTCGGCGGCGTGATCGAGACGACCGAGGGCTTGCGCTACAACATCTATACCGACCGCGATGGCGAGCCCGTCGCGTGGAACGTCGCCGGCCCCACGTGCGACTCCGTGGACGTCGTGATGCGTGAGGAGCTCTTCCCCGCGGACCTCCAGGAGAACGACTTCATCTTCATCAAGAACGCCGGCGCGTACACGACCGCCTACGCGAGCAACTTCAACGGATTTCCGTTGCCCGAGGTTGCGACACTCGGATCCTGATCAGGGTTAGCCTCGTGCCGCAGGATTTCTGGGCGTCGAGCGGTTACCACGAGCTCGAGAAGCTCCCGGCGGGACTCAGGGCCACGCCCGAATGGCTGGCGCGCTTCCTCACCCGGGACGAGCTGCTTCCCCCGCCGGAGTCGGGGCCGCACGAGCAGCTCCTGCATGCCCGGCTCGCCGGCGATCCCCTCGCGGCACTCGACGAGGCCGCTCTCGCACCGGTCGAGGACAGCGACGCGCGCGACAACTGGCGCGAGTTCGGGCGCTTTCGCGACCGGGTCCTCGCGTTTCCCACGCTCGAAGCCGCGTACCGGGACCTCTTCCGGCGGCCCGAAGTGGATCTCGCGCCCCCTTTCGTCGATGCGATCGTGCATGCCATCGTGCGCGGCCTGCTCGGGGCCGATGCCGATGCGTGGCTCTGCCGGGCGGGCGAGATGCTCTTCCGGCGCCAGCGCCTCGCGACCGAGGCGGGGCAGGTCCTGGTGGCCGACGCCGCGACGCTGGAGGCGTTCCACGACACCGGCGGCTTCGGCAACGTGGGCCGGCTCCTGCGCCGCCAGAGCACCGAGCTTCCCGCGGTGAAGATGGACGTGCTGGACGCCGAGAACGCCTCGTTCTACTTCATGCGCGACGAGCTCTACAGCTTCGCGCTCGACATCACGCCCGGGCGCGATGGCGCCAATGCCATCGCGCGCGTGCTCGAGCGCTGGGTGGGCCGGATGGCAGGGGTACGGGTGGCGATCGAACCCGTGGCGCGCGTGGAGGACGCGCGCTGGCGCTGGCATGCGGGCCTGGACATCGATTCGAGCGCGATCCTGGACGCCCTTTATCGCGGCGAGAAGCCCGGCGAGGAAGAGATCGCGCGCCTCGCACTCCTCTTCGAGCTGCGCTTCGAAAACGACGCCGACGCGACGCCCGGCATGCGCGGCAAGCCCGTGTACCTGGGCCTCGCGTGCCGGCCGGATCGCACCCTCAAGGTGAAGCCGCAGAACCTCCTCGTGAACCTGCCGCTCGCCCGGGACGCGAATGCGGAGCGCGTAGAATGACGGGTTCCCAAGGAGCTTCCCACCGATGACCGCACCTGCACAAAGCACCGGCACCTTCATGTTGAGCAAGGAGATCGAGATCCTCATGGCCGAGCGCGCTCGCTTGCTGCGCGTCGCCGGGGCCGCGGCCCAGTTCGTGGCGGTGATGGAGGTGCGCAGCCTCCCCGAGAAAGTGGCCACCGAGGCCGACATCCTCGCCGAGAGCGTGAACGCGCTCCCCGAGGACACGCTCAAGGACGCGCTGGTCTCGATCTCGACCGCCTCGTAGCCACCGCCCCGCAGCCAAAGGAGCCGCCATGAATCCCGATGCCTTCAACATGAGCATTCGCAAGTTCCTGAAGATGGTGGGCGTGCATTCGCAGCGCGAGATCGAGGCCGCGGTCGAGCGGGCCATCCAGTCCGGGGCGCTGAAGGGCAGCGAGCAACTACCCGCCAAGATGCGGCTCACGATCGGCGAGGTGGAGCTCGACGTGAGCTTCGACGGCAAGATCGCGCTCGAGTAGGGCGGCCGCGCGCCGCATGAACGACAGCCCCCGTTTCGCCCGCGTCACCTACGAGGACGTCGCCGCCGCCGCGCTGCGCCTCGAGGGCATAGCGCACCGCACTCCCGTCGCCACTTCCGCGCAGTTCGACGCCATCGCCGGTGGCGAGGTGTACTTCAAGTGCGAGAACCTGCAGCGGATGGGCGCCTTCAAGTTTCGCGGCGCCTACAACGCGCTTTCGCAGCTCGACGACGCCTCCCGCTCGCGCGGCGTGGTCGCGTTTTCTTCCGGCAACCATGCGCAGGCGGTCGCGCTCGCCGGGCGCCTCCTCGCCATTCCCGCCACGATCGTGATGCCGGCGGATGCGCCGGCGGTGAAGGTCGCGGCCACGCGCGGCTACGGCGCCGAAGTCGTGTTCTACGACCGCGCCAGTGGCCAGAGCCGCGAGGAAGTGGCCGGACGCATCGCGCGCGAGAAGGGCGCGACGGTGATCCCGCCTTTCGACCATCCCGCGATCCTCGCGGGACAAGGCACGGCGGCCAAGGAGCTCATCGAGGACGTGGGGCCGCTCGAGTATTTGCTGGTGCCGACCGGCGGCGCGGGCCTGCTGTCGGGCTGCGCGATCGCCGCCACGCACCTCTCGCCCGGCGTGAAGGTGATCGGCGTGGAACCCGAAGCGGGCGACGACGTGACGCGGTCGTTTCGCAGCGGCCGCATCGAGCGTGTCGAGGATCCGCGCACCATCGCCGACGGTGCGCGCACGCAGTCGCCGGGCGAGATCACTTTTCCCCTCGTGCGTGAGCACGTGCACGACGTGATCACCGTGAGCGATCGCGAGATCGTCGAGGCGATGCGCTTCCTCTGGGAACGCATGAAGCTCGTGGTCGAGCCCACCGGCGCGCTCGCCGCCGCCGCGGCGCTCGTGAAGCGCGTGGACCTGCGCGACCGGCGCGCGGGCGTGATTCTCTCCGGCGGCAACGTCGACCTGAAGGCCGCCGCGCAGCTCTTCGCGTGAACCTGCCCTGCCTGGGCGCACGCGTGCCGCGCCGCGGCGGAGCGCTCACCCGCGCGCTCGGGCGCGGCATGCTTCGGGCGATGCGCTTCCGGGTCGAGGGCGAATTGCCCGATCTCCCCCGCTTCGTGATCGCAGTCGCGCCCCACACGTCCAACTGGGATTTCGTGGTCGGCATGGCGACGATGTTCGCGCTCGACCTGAAGCTCTCGTTCCTCGCCAAGCACACGCTCTTTCGGGGGCCGTTCGCGCCCCTTTTTCGGTGGATGGGCGGGATCGCCGTCGATCGCGCCAATCCGGAGGGAACCGTCGAGAGCGCGGTCGACGCGTTCGCGGCGGTGGAAGCGCGCGTGCTCGCGGTTGCACCCGAAGGAACGCGCCGGCGCGTGGGGCATTTCAAGTCCGGGTTCCTGCGCATCGCGCGCGCCGCGCAGGTGCCGGTCGTCCTTGCCGCGCTGGATTTCGGCCGGCGCCGCGTGGTGCTGGGGCCCGTCGTGGATACGAGCGACGACGTCGCCGCCGACCTCGCCCGCATCGAAGCGCATTTCGCGCCCGTGCGCGGCTGCCACGCGCGCTGACTCTATAATCGAGCGAAGGTCTTCCGCCGCATGAGCCTCGTCGCGATCCTCCTCTGCTTCCTCGCGCAGCACACCTACCCGGTGAGCGGGCGCGGTCCGCTCACCGCGTTCTACGGGAGGATGTGCCTGTCGGCAGCCAAGCGCCTCGATTCCGGCGATCGCAACTCGGGCGTGATCGGGTGGATCGCCCTCATGGGGGCCGTCCTCGCACCCGTGATCCTGTTGACGCTCCTCGGCGCCGCCATCCATCCGGCGTTGGTGTGGGTCCTCGACATCCTCGTGCTCTACGGGACGCTGCGCTTTCTCGAAACGACGCGCACGCTCGCCGCCATCGAGGTGGCGTTGCGGGAGCAGAACCCGTCCGGCGCCGCGAACGTCCTCGCGCAATGGCAGGCCGAGCCGGTCGACACGGACGATCCGGGGGCCGTCGCCCGCCTCGCCGCCGAGCACGCGCTGCGCGAGGCGCACCTGGGCACGTTCGGCCCGCTCTTCTGGTTCCTCGTGCTGCCGGGACCGATCGGGCTCGTCTTCTATCCGCTCGCGCTTCGCGCCGCGCAGAGCTGGTCGCACCTGGTGGAAGGCGAGGGTCGCGATTTCGGATGGTTCGCCGCGCGCGCCTTCGCGGCGATCGACTGGGTGCCGCAGCGGGTGAGCGCGTTCTTCTTCGCGGTGGTCGGCAACTTCGAGGACGCGCTCTACTGCTGGCGTTCCCAGGCTGCGGCGTGGCTGCGGCCGGAGGAAGGCATCGTGCTCGCGAGCGGCGCGGGAGCGCTCGGCGCGCGCCTGGGCGAAGCGATTCCATTGGGCGGCGCGACCGTCGCGCGGCCGGGCCTCGGCACCGGGGAGGCGGCGCGCGAGGAGACGCTCGCGAGCCTGGGGGGAATGCTCTGGCGAGCCCTCATCCTCTGGCTCATCGTGTTCGCACTCGCCGCCGCGCTCCAGCTCGCGTGAGGGCGGCTGCTTCGCAGGCGAGTCCTTCGAGCCTGCGTTTGTGCTCGTGCGGGTGGAAAAGGGCGAGGGCGCGGGAAACCTCGACCCGGCGCATTCTCCAAAGGGGAGCGACGCAACCCGTTTGACCGTGGCAGTCCCCGAAGGCGCGCGCCTCTCGAGATTTCCCGCAAGCCCTCCCCTTTGGCTTTCGGGTCCAGGGGTTATGTCACCCCGTTGGAGAATGCGCCGGGTCGAGGTTTCCCGCGCGCTCATCGTCGGCGCCGCTTCTGCGGGCTACGAGGTCGATGAGGGCGGAGATGCCGCGATGCGCGGTACCCTCGGTGAGGACCTCGTCGTGCGAAGCGAGGTGAATGATCTCGAGGTCGCGAAAGCTCTCGCGCAAAAGCGCCTCGGTGTACATGTTCTCTTCGTCCTTCGGGCCCCCGGTGGCATTGGCGATCTGCTCCGGCCGGTATCCCTGCAGGAGGAGGAGCCCGCCGGGCGCGAGCGAGGCTTCGAGGCCCGAGAAGACTTTCGCGCGCTGCGCCGGATCCAGGAACTGGAAGAAGATCGCCGCGATCACGTCGTAGCGCGACGGCTCCCATTGCCAGGCGAGGATGTCGGACTGCCGGTAGTCCACGTTCACCCCGGCGTCCCTGGCGAGCCGCTTCGCCTTCTCGACCGCGACCGGAGAGAAATCGAATGCCGTCACCTCGAGCCCCTGGCGCGCGAGGAAGACGCTGTTGCGCCCGTCGCCGTCGGCGATGCAGAGCGCCCGCATGCCCGGTTTCAGGCGCGAGCGCTGCGCGGCGAGGAAGGCGTTCGGCTCGGTGCCGAAGAGATATCCGTCGGCGGAAAAGCGCGTGTTCCAGCGATGGAGCTGCGCCGGATCGGAGGTGTAGGTGGCCATGCGCGGAGTCTAGCGCACGGCACCTCGCGCGGAATCCGGTAGACTTTCCGCGAGAAAAGAAGAAACCGAATCCTTGGAAGTCCGCTTCGACCGCTTCTACCGCCACGACGACCTCACCGCGATCCTCCGGGACCACGCGCGGCGCCGTCCCGACCTCTTCTCGGTCGCGAGCATCGGCAAGAGCCATGAGGGGCGCGACATCTGGGTCGTCACCGCGACCAACGCGGCAACCGGCGCCGCCGCGGACAAGCCCGCCTGGTGGATCGACGGCAACATCCACGCGGCCGAGCTCACGGCCTCGACGGCGTGCCTGTACTACCTGCACACGCTCGAGGAAGGCCATGGCAAGGATGCCGAAATCACGCGGTTGCTCGACACGCGTGCGATCTACGTCTGCCCGCGCATCAATCCCGACGGCGCCGAATGGGCGCTCGCCGACAAGCCGAAATACATCCGCTCGTCCACGCGCTCCTATCCCTTCGACGAGGATCCGGTCGATGGGCTGAACATCGAGGACGTCGATGGCGACGGGCGAATCCTCTCGATGCGCATCCCGGATGCCAACGGCGGCTACAAGAAGCATCCGCAGGATGCGCGGCTCATGACGCCGCGCGATCCCGGCGAATACGGCGGCGAATATTTCCGCGTGATCCCCGAGGGGACGCTCGTGAACTACGACGGCGTCGAGATCCGCGTGAATCGCGACAAGCAGGGGCTCGACCTCAACCGCAACTTCCCGTCGGGTTGGCGCCAGGAGTTCCAGCAGCTGGGCGCCGGGCCCTATCCGGCCTCGGAACCGGAAGTGCGTGCGATCGTGGACTTCATCGTGAAGCACCCGAACATCGGCGGCGGCGTGAGCTTCCACACCCACAGCGGCGTGATCCTGCGGCCGTTCTCGAGCGAGCCCGACGAGAACATGCCCGCCGAGGACCTGTGGCTCTACAAGAAGTTCGGCGCGAAGAGCACGGAGCTCACGGGCTACCCGAACATCTCCATCTTCCACGACTTCAAGTACCACCCGAAGCAGGTGATCACCGGCGGCTTCGACTGGATCTACGAGCACCTCGGGCAATTCTTCTGGACCGTGGAGATCTGGGCGCCGGTGAAGGAATCCGGCGTCGAGAAGTACCACTTCATCGAGTGGTACCGCGAGCATCCGCCCGAGGACGACCTGAAGCTCCTCGCGTGGAGCGACCGTGAGCTGGACGGCCAGGGCCACATCGATTGGTATGCCTTCGACCATCCGCAGCTGGGACCCGTCGAGCTGGGCGGGTGGAACAAGCTCCAGGTCTTCCGCAATCCGCCCGCGAAATACATCGAGCGCGAGGTGAAGCGCTTCCCGGGCTGGCTTACATGGCAGGCGATGACGCTGCCGAAGCTCGAAGTGTTCAGGGCCGACGCCGTCTCGCTCGGCAACGACACGTGGCGCGTACGCCTTGCCGTGGCCAACGCCGGTTACCTCCCGTCGTACGTCACGAAACGCGCGCTCGAGCGCAAGATCACGCGCGGCGTGGTCTACGAGATCGAGCTGCCGCAGGGCGCCGAGCTTGTAGCGGGAAAGCCACGCGTGGAAGGCGGCCAGCTCGAGGGCCGCGCCAACCGCCCCTCGCTTCAGGCCTTCCTTCCGAACCTCGACCTCACGGGCGACCGGGGCCAGTGCGAATGGACCATCCGCGCGAAAAGGGGCACGGAAATTACGCTTGTCGCACGCCACGACCGCGCGGGGCGCGTAAGCACGACCGTCGCGCTGTCCTGAGGGTTGCAAAGTGCTAGCCTGGGACGCATCTCCTCGTGCAGGAGGTGAGAATCCATGTCCGCAATTCGCCCCGCCGCCGTCGCAGGGACTTTCTATCCGGGTGATGCGCCGGTGCTGGCCGCCGAGGTCGCGTCCTACCTCTCGCAGGCGAAGGGCCGCGGCGTGAAGCCGCCCAAGGCGATCATCGCCCCGCACGCGGGCTATATCTATTCGGGTCCCATCGCGGCGTCGATCTACGCGCGGCTCGCGCCATTGCGCGGGCGAATCCGGCGCGTGGTGCTCGCCGGCCCCGCGCATCGGGTGTACGTGCCGGGCGTCGCAGTGCCCTCGGTTGCTGCCTTCGCCTCGCCGCTGGGCGAGGTCTCGCTCGACCGCGAAGCGATCGACGCGCTGCGCGCGTTTGCCTTCGTCGAATCCAGCGATCGCGCGCACGCCTACGAGCATTCGCTCGAGGTCCACATTCCCTTCCTGCAGTCGGTGCTGGGCTCGTTCGCGCTCGTCCCGCTCGTCGTGGGCGACGCCGCACCCGCCGAGATGGCGCAGGTGTTCGACGCACTCTGGGGCGGCGACGAGACGCTCATCGTGGTGAGCTCGGATCTCTCGCATTACCTCCCGTATCGCGAAGCCCAGGCCCGCGACCACGCCACCGCCGGGGCGATCCACGCCCTCGATGCGCGGCTGCAGCCCGATGAAGCGTGCGGCGCGGCGCCGATCAACGGGTTGCTGCGCGCGGCGCGAGCTCGCGGCCTCGCCTGCGAAATCGTGGATGTGCGCAACTCCGGCGACACGGCGGGCGACCGCGATCGCGTGGTCGGTTACGGCAGCTTCGCGTTCACGCAGGGCGGCGATGCCTGACTACGCGGAGCGCGGACGGATGCTGCTCGACATCGCGCGCGAGGCCATCGCGAGCCCCGCGGAGCCTGTCGCACGCGTGTGGAGCGAGCTTTGGCTCGCCGAGCCTGCCGCCACGTTCGTGACGCTGCGCGATTCACTGGGGGATCTGCGCGGCTGCATCGGCACCATCGACCCGCATCGCGCGCTCGGCGAAGACGTCGCGCACAACGCTTTCGCCGCGGCCTATCGCGACCCGCGCTTTCCGCCGCTTCGCGACCTCGAGCGCGCCACCACCGCGGTCGAGGTCTCTCTCCTCACGCCGCGCAGGCCCTTTGCCGCGCAATCGGAGGCCGAGGCGGTCCATGGGCTCGAGCCGGGGACCGACGGGCTGGTCTTCGAATACCACGGGCAGCGCGCGACGTTCCTGCCGCAGGTCTGGGAGAACATTTCCGACCCGCTCGATTTCCTCTGCGAGCTGCGCCGCAAGGCCGGGCTCCCGGCGCGCTTCTGGCATCCCGACGTGAAGCTTTCGCGCTATGGAGTGGAGAAGCACCGATGAGCGCGGTTCCAAGCGACAAGCAAGCGCCGGTCGAGGCCCTCGAAGGTCCGCTGCATCCGGGCCGCTGGTGGCATCGCCTCGACGACGGCCGCGTGCAGTGCGATCTCTGCCCGCGGTATTGCAAGCTGCACGAGGGGCAACGGGGCGCCTGCTTCGTGCGCGCGCGCTCGGGCGATGCGATGGTGCTCACGACCTACGGGCGCTCCTCGGGCTTCTGCGTGGATCCCATCGAGAAGAAACCGCTGAACCACTTCTTTCCGGGGACCGCCGTCCTTTCGTTCGGCACCGCGGGATGCAATCTTGCCTGCAAGTTTTGCCAGAACAGTTCCATCTCGAAGACTCGCGACATGGACCGCCTGATGGATCGCGCCTCGCCCGAGGCGATCGCCGGGGCGGCCGCGGAATCGGGATGCCGAAGCGTCGCCTTCACGTACAACGACCCCGTCATCTTCGCCGAGTACGCGATGGATGCCGCCGACGCGTGCCGCGAGCGTGGAGTGAAGGCGGTCGCGGTGACCGCCGGCTACATCTCGCCGCAGCCGCGTCGCGAGTTCTACGCGAAGATGGACGCCGCCAACGTGGACCTGAAGGGCTTCACCGACGATTTCTACGTGAAGGTGACCGGCGCGCGCCTCGCCCCCGTGCTGGATACGCTTGCCTACATCCAGCACGAAACGCAGTGCTGGCAGGAAATCACGACGCTCCTGATCCCGGGGAAGAACGATTCGGATGCGGAGCTGAAGGCCATGAGCCAATGGATCTTCCGCGAGCTGGGTCCGGACGTGCCGCTGCACTTCACGGCGTTCCACCCGGATTTCAAGATGACGGACATCGCGCCCACGCCGCCTTCGACGCTCACCCGGGCAAGGCGGATCGCGACGGACGAGGGATTGCGCTACGTGTACACCGGCAACGTGCACGACCGCGAAGGCGGGACGACCTTCTGTCCCTCGTGCGCCGAGCCCCTCGTCGTGCGCGACTGGCATCGCATCGAGGATTACAGGCTCACCTCCGACGGCAAGTGCCCGAAGTGCGCGACGCCGATTCCCGGGCGCTTCGAGGCATTCGAGAAACACAACCAGTTCGGGCGCCGCAGGATCCCGGTGGCGATCGCGCCGCGCTAGCGGCTACGCGGCGCGAAGCGGCCGGAAGAATTCGCGCAGGTCGGCCGCAAGCCGGCCCGGTTCCTCGAACGCCGCGAAGTGCCCGCCCGCCGGCATCTCGGTCCACCGCTGCACGTTGAAGAAGCGCTCGGCCCACTCGCGCGGCGGGCTGGAGATGTCGGCGGGAAAGAGCGCGAAGGCAGTGGGCGTGGACGACGATCCGATCCACTTGCGCGCCGCTTCCTCGATCCAGCGCATCGCGCCCGCGTCCATCACGTCGCGGTAGGGCTGGAAGGAAGTCTCGATCGTTCCCGTCACCCAGTAGATCATGATGTGGGTGAGGAGGTCGTCCTTCGGGAACGCCGCTCGAGGTCGCCGCCGCAGTCGCTCCATTCGCGGTACTTCTCGGCCATCCAGGCGGCGAGGCCCGCCGGTGAATCGTTCAAGCCGACCGCAAGGCTGCGCGGCCGCGTCCCCTGGATCATCGCGTAGGCGCCGCTCTCCTTCTGCCAGCGCGCGTTCCGCTCGAGGTACTTGCGCTCCGCGGCGCTGAGCTCGCCGGGCTTCTGGAAGATGTGCCAGAACGGCACGTCGGTGAGGTGGATGCCGGCGACCGATGAGGCGTGGCTGCGCGCGAGGTGCTCCGTGATCGTGCTGCCCCAATCCCCGCCGTGGGCGCCAAAGCGTGCATAACCCAGCGTCCCCGTCATCAGCTCGTGGAGCAGGTCCCCGAAGCCGAAAAGACCGCCGGACTGGCGCCGCGGCTGCGAGAACGCGTAGCCCGGCAGGCTCGGGACGACGACGTCGAACGCGTCGGCGGGGTCGCCGCCATGCGCTCCGGGATCTGCGAGCAATTCGACCAGCCTGTCGAACCGGAAGAAGGAATCCGGATAGCCGTGCGTGAGCAGGATCGGGAACGGGGCCGGCCCGCGGCCCTTCTCGTGCACGAAATGCAGCAGGGTGCCGTCGACCTCGGCGCGGAAATGCGCGAGCCGGTTGAGGCGCTGTTGTTGCGCCGGCCAGTCGTAGCGGTCCCGCCAGTACGCGAGAAGCTCGCGCAGGTACGCGGGACTCGTTCCTTCTTTCCAGTCGCTTGCGCTATCCCGCGGCAGGCGCGCGGCGCGCAAGCGCGTGGAAAGATCCTCCAGCACTTCGGAGGACACGTCGATCACGAAGGGTTCGGCCATCCCGCTACGACATGCGTCGCATCCGCGGGTTTCAGGCTATCGCGACCACTCCGGGTGCTCCTCGTGCAGCTCGCGATGCTGCTCGATGAGCACTTGGTAGAACGACAGCCTCGCCGCCGTGATCTCGCCGCGCTGCGCGCCGGCGATCACTTCGCAGCCCGGCTCACCCAGGTGCGCGCAGTCGTTGAACTTGCAGCGCCCGAGAAACGGCCGGAACTCCCGCATCGCCTCCCCGATCTGGTCCTCCGTCAAATGGAAGAGGCCGAAGGACTGGAAGCCCGGCGTGTCGATGATCGCCGTGTCCTTGTCCAGCCGGTAGAAGCGCGAGAAGGTCGTGGTCTGCGCGCCCGAACCCAGGGAGGCGGTGAGCTCGCCCACGCGCGCCACGTCGGAGAGGACCAGCGCGTTCACCGTCTTCGATTTCCCCATGCCGCTTTGCCCGACGAGGAGCGTGAGCTTGCTCTCCAGCAGCGGCCGCAGCGGCTGCGCCGTGTCGAACTTGGCCGACATGCTGATGATGGTGTAGCCGATCTTCTCGAAGGCGCCGAGCGACTTCAGTGCCTCGGCGTGCTCGGGAAGGTCGGACTTGTTGAGCGCGATGACGACCGGCAGGCCCGCCGCCTCGCACGCGACGAGCGAGAGGTTGAGGAACGCCTCGCTGAAGGGCGGCTTGGGTGCCAGCAGGATCACCACCTGGTCGACGTTGGCCGCGAGCGTCTTCTCGCGCCATTGGTCCGAGCGGTACAGGAGGTTTCGCCGTGTCCCGACCCGCTCGATGGAGCCCTGGGCCGAACCCGTGAGGCGGACCTCGACGAAGTCGCCGCAGGTCGCGTCCTGCTTCTTGCCCTTGCGCGTGCACGCGATCTGGCGCCGGTCGGAGAGCTCCACCAGGAACTCGCGGCCGAAGTCGGCGACGACCCGCCCCTCGGCGACGACCTGCTGCTCGCGCTCGCGCCGGGTAGTCAAGAGCAGGAGCGGGACACGAGGCTCATGTCCTAGATCTCGAACAACGCGTCCAACTTGGCTGCGCAGATGAAATCGTTCTCGGACAATCCGTCGATCGCGTGCGTCGAGTAGGACACCCGGCACTCGCCCCACTTCACCAGCATGTCCGGATGGTGGTCCTCGCGATGCGACACCCATGCCGCGGCGTTCACGAACGCCATCGTCTCGTAGTAGTTGGCGAACTTGAACGCCTTGGCGATGACCTTGCCTTCGAGCGCCCAGCCCTGGAGGCCCTTCAGCATCGGGCGAACCTGCTCCGGGGTGAGCGGCGCGACGCCGCCCTCGCAGGGCTGGCACTTCTTGCGCGCGAGCTCGTTCATGGGGTTTCGCCTTGGAGGGTCGAGGCAGCTTCCTGGCCGCGACGCAGGTGGTCGATTCGCAGGGCCGCCGGGGGATGCGAATCATACACCAGCGAATGCAGCGGATCGGGCGTGAGCGTCGACGCGTTGTCGCGGTAGAGCTTGGCGAGCGCGCTCGCGAGGTCCGAGGCGCGCGCATGCTGTGCGGCGAACGCGTCGGCCTCGAATTCCTGGTGCCGCGCGAGCAGGCTCGCGATCGGCTGGAACGGGAACGTGAAGACCGGGACGATGAGCGCGAAGCCCGCGAGCGCCGCACCGATGTGCGGCTCGGAAAGGCCGATGGCCTGGTAGAAGGCGGGGTCGCCGTAGAGCCAGCCCAGGATCGCGAGCAGCACCAGGGCGAGGACGAAGCGCACGCCGAGCAGGCGCGGGATGTGGCCGCGCGCGAAGTGGCCCAGCTCGTGCGCGAGCACCGCCTCGATCTCGGGGATGGTGAGCCGATCGATCAGCGTGTCGAAGAAGACGATGCGCTTGTTGTGGCCGAAGCCGGTGAAGTACGCGTTGCCGTGGCTCGAGCGGCGCGAGCCATCCATCACGAAGAGCGCCTCGGCGTGGAACCCGCAGCGTTCGATGAGGCCCTCGATGCGCCGGCGCAGGTCGCCCTCCTCGAGGGGGGTGAATCGGTTGAAGAGCGGCGCGATCCAGCGCGGGAAGGCCATCACGAGCACCATCGAGAAGGCGATCCATGCGAACCACGTGTACAGCCACCAGAGCGGCCCGGCGACGCGCACCAGCGCGAAGATCGCGAGCAGCAGCGGCGTGCCGAAGGCGAGCGCGAGGAAAGTCCCCTTCGCCAGGTCGCGGATGAAGAGCCCGGGCGTGGTGCGGTTGAACCCGTAGCGCGCCTCGATCGCGAAGACGCGCCACAGGTCGAACGGAAGCGCCAGCACGAAGCTCACCGCCATCGCGCCGAAGACGGTGCCCAGGTCGCGCAGGTGCCCGTCGCCCAAAAGCGCGTGCGACACCCGGTCGATCGCCGCGACCCCGCCGCCCAGCGTGAGGGCCAGCAGGACCACGCCGTCGATCGCCAGGGTCTCGCCGAGCGCGGTGCGCTGCTTGTCGAGCGTGTAATCGGCGGCCTTGCGGTGATCCTCGATCGTGATCACGGAGGCGAAATCCGCGGGCACCTGGTCGCGGTGCGCGGCGACGTGCCGGACCTGGCGCACCCCCAGCCACAGCCGCCACGCCACGGCGGCGGCCACGAAGACGGCGAAGACTAGCGAGAACGCGTGTGGCGTCATGGCAGTGGGCAGGGCGCGAGGCGCGATACAATCCGGGGGTGCCGCAGGACAAGACCCCATTGGTTTGGATAGACATGGAGATGTCGGGCCTCGTTCCCGAGCGCGACCGCATCCTCGAGGTGGCCATGGTGGTCACCGACTCCGAGCTGAACACCATCGCCGAGGCGCCGGTCTACGTCGTCCACCAGCCCGACGAGGTCCTGGATGCGATGGACTCCTGGAACCGGTCCACCCACGGCAAATCGGGGCTCGTCGACAAGGTGCGGGCGTCCAACCTGACCGAAGCCGAGGTCGAGGCACGCCTGGTCGAGTTCCTGAAGCCCATCGTCCCCGAGCGCACGGCCCCCCTTTGCGGCAATACCGTGCACCAGGACCGGCGCTTCATGGCGCGCTACATGCCGGCGTTCGACGCCTACCTGCACTATCGCATCGTGGACGTCTCGACCTTGAAGGAGCTCGCGAAGCGTTGGTACCCGGAGGTGCTCGCGGGCGTCACGAAGGAAGGGCGCCACGAGGCGCTCGCCGACGTCCAGGAGTCGATCGAGGAGCTGCGCCACTATCGCCGCGTGTTCCTGCGCTCGCCCGGCGAAGGGGCTTGAGGCCCGCTTCACGCGTCCGCGGCCCAGCCGCGCGAACGCTCCACGGCTCGTCGCCACTCTCCCATCCGCCCGGCGGCCTCGGAGCGCTGCATCGAGGGCGTGAACGTCCGGTCGCGGGCCCACAGCGAGGCGATCTCGTTTTCATCCTTCCAGAAGCCCACGGCGAGGCCGGCGAGGTAGGCCGCGCCCAGCGCGGTGGTCTCGGTCACTTTCGGCCTCACGACGGGGACTCCCACCAGGTCGGCCTGGATCTGCATGAGAAGGTCGCTCGCGGTGGCGCCGCCGTCCACGCGCAACTCCCGGAGCGCGATCGAGCTGTCCGCCGCCATCGCCTCGATCAGTTCCGCGCTCTGGAACGCGATCGCTTCCAGGGTGGCGCGGGCGAGGTGGGCGCGCGTAGTGCCGCGGGTAATGCCCACGATGAGGCCGCGCGCCCGGGCGTCCCAGTAGGGCGCTCCCAGGCCCGACAGCGCGGGCACGAAAAAGACGCCGCCGGTATCGGGGACACTCGCCGCCAGCGCGTCGATCTCGGAGGCCCGCCCGATGAGGCCCAGGCCGTCGCGCAGCCACTGGATCGCGGCGCCCGCGATGAAGACGCTTCCCTCCAACGCGTACGTCGTTCGCCCGCCGCGCTGCCACGCGACCGTGGTGAGCAGCCGATTACGCGAAACCGCGGGCTTCTCGCCGGTGTTCATGAGCAGGAAACAGCCGGTTCCGTAGGTGTTCTTCGCCATGCCCGGGTCGTGGCACGCCTGCCCGAAGAGCGCCGCCTGCTGGTCGCCGGCGATGCCGGCGATCGCGATGCCCGCCGGCAGTCCCTCGCACGCCGTGGTCGCCACGGTCCCGCTCGAGGCGACGACTCGCGGCAGCACCTGGTGCGGGATCGCCAGGATCGCGAGGAGCTCCTCGTCCCAGCGCCGCGCGTGGATATCGAAGAGGAGCGTTCGCGATGCATTGCTCGCGTCGGTGGCGTGGCAGGCGCCATTCGAGAGTTGCCAGGCGAGCCAGGTATCGACGGTGCCGAAGGCGAGCTCGCCGCGTTCGGCGCGCTCCCTCGCGCCCGGCACGTTCTCCAGGAGCCATGCGAGCTTGGTGCCGGAGAAGTACGCGTCCAGCAGGAGTCCCGTCTTGCGGGCGAAGGTCGCTTCGTGGCCCTGCTGTCGCAGAGCGTCACATCGGGACGCGGTGCGTCGGTCCTGCCACACGATCGCATTGGCCACGGGTCGCCCCGTGGACCGCTCCCACAGGAGCGTCGTCTCGCGCTGGTTGGTGATGCCGATGGCCACGTCCCCGCCGGAGAGTCCTGCATGGCCGAGGGCCCGGGCCGCTACATCGCGCTGCGTTCGCCAGATTTCGAGGGGGTCGTGCTCGACCCAGCCGGGGTGTGGGAAGATCTGGCGGAATTCTTGCTGTGCAGAGGAGAGAATGCGTCCGTCTTGCCCGAATACGATGGCTCGCGAGCTGGTCGTTCCCTGGTCCAGGGCGAGGATGGCTTTCATGCGCGACAGCCGGCCTTTTGGTTGGGCGCCGAATCATACGGTAAAATTAGTCCCGACAGACCGGGATCTGAGGAGGGTCTTTGGGACTGCTGGATGATCTGAAGAAACAGGCCGATGCGCTCAAGGCCCAGGACGAGGACAAGACCGAGAGCCTGCGCAGCACGGCCGTGGCGGTGGACCACGCCCTGCGACGCTCGTTCCTGTACCTGAACGACCTGGGCAAGCAGCTGAACGTCGTTCAGATGCCAAGCCCGTTCGCGTTCGACCTGCCCACGGTGGGCAGGATCGAGGGGCTCGTCATCAAGGACTTCTTCTGCGACTTTCGCTCCAAGCACTTCATCGACAAGGACTACTACGGCGAGGTGCAGGTGGCCTACCGCGCCTGGTCCGACAAGGTGCTCACCATCAAGAAGGGCCCGGACGACATGGAGAAGTTCCGGGACATCCTCTGGCAGTCGAACATCGAGCACAAGAGCGAGCAGTTCCGAAACGAGCGCAAGGTGATCACCCACGAGGTCTTCCGGGTCGTATGCGACTTTCGCATCCAGGGAAAGATCGAGGGCGACCACGAGAGCGGCAAGATGAAGATCGTCACCAAGAACGTGGGCGGCTTCTCGGTCGATCTCTATAACCTCCTCGCCGTCGAGATGAAGGACCAGGCGGTCGAGGAGTTCGCCAAGCATTTCATCGGCCGGCCCAACCAGTGGCAGGAGCTGGTGAAGCGCTCGGTCCTCAACCAGCGCGCCCCACCCCCGCCGCCCAAGGCCAAGGTCGATCCGAAGTATGTGGTGAGCGACGCACCGCGCCCGGCGCCGCCCGAGGAGAAGAAGGGTCTCTTCGGCTCCATCAAGAACATCATCAAGAAGGACTAGGCCGCCCGGGCCGGCGCGCATGCCGCGTCTTCACGTACTGGTCGCCACGCGCAAGGGGCTCTTCGCCTTGCATGGCGACGCCGCGCGCGAGAATTGGTCGATCGAGGGGCCGCATTTCCTGGGACAGGTGGTGAATCACGCGGTGCTGGATCCGCGCGACGGCCGCACCGTCGTCGCTGCCGTGAAGGCGGGCCACCTGGGACACACCGTATTTCGCTCCGAGGACCGCGGCGCCACCTGGAATGAGGCCGCCAGGCCGCCATCTTTCGAAAAGGCCGAAAGCGGCGAGGGCGAGACGGTGAGCCACGTTTTCTGGCTCACGCCCGGCCCCGCCTCGCAGGAGGGGCGCTGGTATGCGGGCACCTCGCCCGCGGGCCTCTTCCGCTCGGACGACGCGGGGCGAACCTGGGAAGGCATCGCGGGCTTCAACGCCCATCCCGACCGGCGCAAGTGGATCGGCCCGCCGGGAGACGCGCCACCCGACGGCAATACGCTGCATTCCCTCAACGTCGATCCCTTCGACCCGGACCATCTCTACATCGGGCTCTCGGCCGGCGGCGTCTTCGAGACGCGCGACCGTGGCGACTCCTGGACGCCGTTGAATCGCGGCGTGTCGGCCGATTTCCTGCCCGATCCCGACTCGCCCTACGGCCACGATCCCCATTGCCTGCGCGTGCATCCGAAGGCGCGCGACGTCGTCTACCACCAGAACCACTGCGGCATCTACCGCCTCGAGCGAGCCGACAACCGCTGGACGCGCATCGGCGACAACATGCCGCGCGACGTGGGCGACATCGGCTTCCCGCTGGTGCTGCATCCGCGCGACCCGAAAACCGCGTGGGTGTTCCCAATGGACGGCGGCACCGTGTGGCCGCGCATGCCGATCGGCGGGAAGCCCGCGGCGTACGTGACGCGCGACGCGGGAAGCAGTTGGAAGCGCCAGGACAAGGGGCTACCTGCCGAGCAGGGATGGTTCACCGTGAAGCGCCAGGCGATGACGAACGACGCGCTCGATCCCGTGGGCCTGTACTTCGGCACCACCGGCGGCGAGGTGTGGGGCAGCTTCGACGAGGGCGAGAGCTGGCGCTGCCTGCACCGGCACCTGCCGCATATCTACGCGATCGAGGCCGCGCTGGTTTCGTGAGGGTCGTCCTGCCCAGCCCGCTCGCCTCGTACACGGCGAACCGGCGCGAGGTCGAGGCCGACGGCGCCTCGCTCGCCGAGCTCCTCGCCGACCTCGACCGCCGCTATCCGGGGCTGCGCTTCCGCGTGATCGACGAGCAGGGCGCGATCCGCCCGCACATCCGCATCTTCGTGAACCGAAGCCTCGCGCCCACGCTCGCCACGGCGCTCGCCCCCGGCGACGAGGTGCTCGTGGTCGCGGCCCTGTCAGGAGGCTGATGTACCATTGCGCGATAACGATTGGAGGAGGGGATCCATGATCCGCAATGTTCTCGCCGCGGCACTCGCCGCCTTTGCGTTCGCCGCGACCGGCGCGCAGGCCCAGACCGAAATCCAGTGGTGGCACTCGATGGGCGGGGCGCTCGGCGACAAGGTGAACGAGCTCGCCAACAAGTTCAACGCGAGCCAGAAGGACTACAAGATCGTCCCCGTGTTCAAGGGAACGTATCCGGAGTCGATGACCGCGGCCATCGCGGCCTACCGCGCCGGCAACGCGCCGCACATCCTCCAGGTCTTCGAGGTGGGAACCGCCACGATGATGGCGGCCAAGGGCGCCATCGTGCCCGTGTACAAGCTGATGAAGGACGCCGACGAGCCGTTCGACCCGAAGGCGTACGTGGGCCCCGTCTCGGGCTACTACACCGATTCGAAGGGCAACATGCTCTCGTTTCCCTTCAACAGCTCGACCGCGATCTTCTACTGGAACAAGGACCTTTTCAGGAAGGCCGGCCTCGACCCGAACAAGCCGCCCCGGACGTGGAAGGAATTCCTCGCCGACGTCGACAAGATCCAGGCGTCGGGCCACAAATGCGCGTACACGACCTCCTGGCCGTCGTGGGTGCACATCGAGAATTTCGCCGCGTGGCACAACATCCCCATCGGTACGAAAGAAAACGGGATGGCCGGGCTGGACACGAGGTTCACGTTCAACGATCCCCTGCACGTACGCCAGGTCCAGATGCTGGGCGACCTCGCCAAGAAAGGCGCGTTCCAGTACGCGGGACGCACCAACGAGGGCGGCGCGAAGTTCTCGAGCGGCGAATGCGCGATGCTGACCGAGAGCACGGGCGGCCAGGCGAACGTCCGCCGCGACGCGAAGTTCGAGTGGGCGGTCACCGAGATCCCGTACTGGGACGACGTGAAGGGCGCGCCGCAGAACGCGATCATCGGCGGGGCGTCGCTCTGGGTCATGGGCGGGAAGACCAACAACGCGTACAAGGGCGTCGCGAAGTTCTTCGCGTTCCTGTCGCGGCCCGAGATCCAGTTCGAGTGGCACCGTGACACGGGCTACGTGCCCATCACCATCGCGGCCTACGACCTCGCGAAGAAGTCGGGCTACTACGAGAAGAACCCGGGCGCCGAGGTGGCGATCAAGATGCTGATGAAGAAGGCGCCCACGCCGAACTCGAAGGGCTTGCGCTTCGGCAACTACGTCCAGGGCCGCCAGGTGATCGAGGAGGAGATGGAGGCGGTGTTCTCGGGCAAGAAGGACGCGAAGACCGCCCTCGACGACGCGGTGCGCCGCGGCGACGAGATCCTTCGCAAGTTCGAAGCCGCCAACAAATAGGTCGATCGGGACGCGGCGGAGCTGCGCCATGCCGGGCCCGATCAACCGCGCGCGTTGGGGCGGACCCGTGCCGCTCAACGCGCACCGGCGGAGAGCGTAGATGGAGAAGCGGGTCGTCTTCCGCTCGGCGTGGTTGCCGTATGTCCTCGTAGCCCCGCAGATCGCGGTCACGATCGTCTTTTTCTTCTGGCCGGCCGCCCAGGCGGTGTACTGGTCGTTCCTGGTCCAGGACCCGTTCGGCCAGTCGAGCAGCTTCGTCTGGTTCCAGAACTTCAAGGACCTCTTCAACGATTCGACCTACCTCGAGTCGTTCAAGGTGACCGCTTTCTTCAGCGCGCTCGTGGCGGGCGCGGGCATCGCCATCTCGCTGCTGCTGGCGGTGATGTCGGAGCGGGTGGTGCGCGGCGCCCTCGTGTATCGGACGCTCCTCATCTGGCCCTACGCCGTCGCGCCCGCCGTTGCCGGGGTCCTGTGGGCATTCCTCTTCGCGCCCTCCATCGGCATCGTGGCCTACTGGCTTCGCGGCATGGGCGTGGACTGGAACTGGAACATCAAGGGCGACCAGGCGCTCGCGCTGGTGGTGGTCGCGGCCACGTGGAAGCAGATCAGCTACAACGTGCTCTTCTTCATCGCGGGCCTGCAATCGATCCCGCGCTCGCTCCTCGAAGCCGCCGCGATCGACGGTGCGTCGCCCTTCCGCCGCTTCTGGACCATCGTCTTTCCGCTGCTCTCGCCCACCACGTTCTTCCTCCTCGTGATCAACATCGTCTACGCCTTCTTCGACACCTTCGGCGTGATCGACGCGACCACGCAGGGAGGGCCGGCGCAGTCCACGCAGATCCTCGTCTACAAGGTGTACTTCGACGGCGTGAAGGCGGCCGACCTGGGAGGCTCCGCCGCGCAGTCCGTGATCCTGATGGCGATCGTGATCTCGCTCACGGTCGTGCAATTCCGCTTCGTCGAGAAGAAAGTGCAGTACTAGCCATGCGTGGTCGGGGAACGGGCCGGCAGAATGGTTGAGAACCGCCCCTGGGCGCACGTCCTTGCGCACGCGATCCTGATCCTCGGGGTCGTCATCGTCGCATTCCCGCTGTACGTGACGTTCATCGCCTCGACGCTCACCTACGACCAGATCGTCACCGTGCCGATGCCGCTCGTGCCGGGCGACCAGCTGATCGACAACTACGCGAAGGTGCTGGGCTCGGGCTCGCAAAAAGGCTCGCACGCCGCCGTGCTGCCCATGCTGCTCAACAGTTTCTGCATGGCGATGGGGGTCGCGCTCGGAAAGATCGCGATTTCCATCATCTCGGCGTTCGCGATCGTCTACTTCCGGTTTCCGCTGCGCAATTTCTTCTTCTGGATGATCTTCGTCACGCTGATGCTTCCCATCGAGGTGCGCATCATTCCCACGTTCAAGGTCGCATCCGACCTGCACCTGCTCGATTCCTACGCGGGCCTCATCCTGCCGCTCATCGCCTCGGCCACCGCCACGTTCCTCTTCCGGCAGTTCTACCTCACGATTCCCGACGAGCTCGCGGAGGCAGCTCGCATCGACGGCGCGGGCCCGCTGCGCTTCTTCTGGGACGTGCTGCTGCCGCTTTCCAAGACCAACATCGCGGCGCTTTTCGTGATCCTCTTCATCCTCGGCTGGAACCAGTATCTCTGGCCGCTCCTCATCACCAGCGACGAGAACATGTACACCGTGGTGATCGGCATCAAGCGCATGTTCGCGGGCGGCGACGCCACCAGCGAATGGAACCTCATCATGGCCACCGCCATGCTGGCGCTGCTGCCGCCCGCCCTCGTGGTGGTGCTCATGCAGAAGTGGTTCGTGAAGGGCCTCGTCGAAACCGAGAAATAGCGAAATGGCCGAGATCGTCCTCGAAGACGTCCAGAAGAGCTACACGAAAGACGTGCGCGTGATCCACGGCGTGAACGTGACCATCGCCGACGGCGAGTTCATCGTGATCGTCGGGCCGTCGGGCTGCGGCAAGTCGACGCTGCTGCGCATGATCGCGGGGCTGGAGACGATCAGCGCGGGCGAGATTTCCATCGGCGGGCGCGTGGTGAACCAGGTCGAGCCCAAGGATCGCAACATCGCCATGGTGTTCCAGAACTACGCGCTCTATCCGCACATGAGCGTGTACGAGAACATGTCGTACGGCCTTCGCATTCGCCGCATCGCGCCCGCGCAGATCCAGGAGCGGGTCGAGCGTGCGGCGAAGATCCTCGAGCTGGGCCCCTTCCTGCAGAGAAAGCCGCGGGAGCTCTCGGGGGGTCAGCGCCAGCGCGTGGCCATGGGGCGTGCCATCGTGCGCGAGCCCGCCGCCTTCCTCTTCGACGAGCCGCTTTCCAACCTGGACGCGAAGCTGCGGGTGCAGATGCGCCTCGAGATCCAGAAGCTGCACCGGCGCCTGAAGACGACCAGCATCTTCGTGACCCACGACCAGGTGGAGGCGATGACGCTCGCCGACCGCATGATCGTGATGAACGCCGGCGTGGCCGAGCAGGTGGGCCGCCCCATCGACGTGTACGACGATCCCGAGACCCTCTTCGTCGCGGGCTTCATCGGCTCGCCCGGGATGAATTTCCTCTACGGCAAGCGCGTGGGCGACGACGTGGACCTGGGCGGGACGAAGGTGCCGCTTCCACCGGAGCTGCGCGGTGGCGCCGCGGATAAGGTCGCCGTCGGCATCCGTCCAGAGCACCTCACGCCGCTGGGGTCGGGCCCGGAGCTGCGCTTCACGGTCGATACGGTGGAGGCGCTCGGTGCGGATGCGATGGTGCACGGGGCATTCGGCGAGGGCACGCTCGTCGCGCGAGTGGACGGCCATTCGCAGGTGAAGGTGGGCGATGTGCTCCAGATGCGGCCGATGGCAGGCCGCCTCTACTTCTTCGACGCGGCCACGGGCAAGCGCCTGCGCCCGGGCGGATGAGCGCGCCGGATGCGCGGCGACTCGAGGAGCTGAGCCTCAATTCCTCGTCACCGCCCGGGCAGCTCGTGTACGACGGCTGGCTGCTGCGCCTTTCGCCCGGGAAAGCCAAGCGCGCGCGCAGCGTGAATGCCGTCTATCCCTCGTCGTTGCCGCTCGCCGAGAAAATCGGCTACTGCGAGCGCCTCTACGCGGCGAGCGAGCTGCCGGCGCTCTTCCGGCTCACGCCGTTCTCGCAGCCGGCCGGCCTCGATCGCGAGCTCGAAACCCGTGGCTACCGGCGCTTCGACGTAACGGCTGTGGAAGCGGTATCCATCGCGGCGCCGGGCGAGGCCGATCGGGGCATCGAGCCCATTGCGCTCGAGGATTGGGTGGCTGCGGTCGCGACCCTTCGCGGCTCGCCCGAAGCGCATCGCCGCGGACATCTTGCGCGCCTGGAAGGGATGCCGCTCGCGAAGCGGGCGGTCGCGATCCGCTCGGCGGACGCGATCGTCGCCACCGGGCTCATCCTCGTCGAGGACGACTGCGCGGGCCTCTTCGACATCGTGACGCACGAGCAGGAGCGCCGCCGCGGCCACGCCCGGCGCATCGTCGCGGGCCTCCTCGCCGCGGCCTGGGAACTTGGCGCCCGCCATGCGTACCTACAGGTGCAGCAGGACAACTCCGGGGCGCGTCGCCTGTATTCGCAGTTCGGCTTCGAGGAAAAATACTTGTACTGGTACCGCGGGCGCGAGGCGCCGGCATGACCGAAGACGACATCACCGAGCTCGCGGGCAAGCTCGGCCGCGCATGCCGCAAGCGGCGCGTGGTCATCGCGACCGCCGAATCGTGCACGGGGGGCGGCATCGCAACCGCCATGACACGCATCTCCGGCAGCGCCAAATGGTTCGAGCGCGGCTTCGTGACCTACGACAACACGGCCAAGCGCGAGATGCTCGGCGTGCAGCAGGAAACGCTCAAGCACTACGGCGCGGTGAGCGAGGAGGTCGCGATCCAGATGGCGGCCGGTGCGATCGCCCGCAGCCATGCGGACGTGAGCGTCGCAGTGACGGGCATCGCCGGGCCCACCGGGGCCGCTCCGGGCAAGCCCGTCGGGACCGTGCATTTCGCCTGGGCGGTCCGCGGCGCGGCCATCCAGGCGCGCCGCTTCCGCTTCCGGGGCGATCGCGTCGAGATTCGCATCCAGTCGGTTTACGTGGCTATTCAAGGGCTTATCGATCTCATCGGCTAGGGGCTTGACAGCCAGAACGATCGTTCTGTAGGGTGCAGAACATTCGTTCGGTCATCGGAGTGGTGCCCAGTGCCGTTGAACACCCAGAAGCCCCAGAGGGATCGCGAGTACCTGGAAAAGCTCCAGGATTACTACGCCGAGCACAAGGTGATCCCTTCGTACTCGGTGCTCGCGGGGCTTTGGGGCGTCTCGGCCAAGTCGTGGGTGTCCGCGTGCGTGAAGCGTTTCGAGGAAGCGGGTTTCCTCGGCTGGACACCGGACAGGCAGCTCAAGCCCGGCCGCCGCTTCTTCGAGCGGCGTGTCGCCGATGCCCCGGTCCATGCGGGCCAACCCCATGCGGCAGCCGCCGACGGATACGACCTCGTTTCCTCCATCGACGAAATGCTCGTTCGCGAGCCGTCGAAGACGGAGCTGATCCGCGTGAAGGGCGATTCGATGATCGATGCGGGCATCCACGAAGGCGACTTCCTGGTGGTCGAAAGGCGGCATCACGCGAGCCCCGGCGAGGTCGTGGTCGCGATCGTGGATAACGAATTCACCGTGAAGTACCTGGGCAAGGAACGCGAAGAGCTGGTCCTCAGGCCGGCGAACAAGGCGTATCCGGTCATCCGCCCCCGCGGGCGTCTCGAGATCTACGGGGTGATGGCCGGTCTCGTGCGGAAAGTGTTTCGGTAGCTCATTCCATGAGCTTGGCATCGCCTAACCTGATGGCGTCTACAACAATCAATTGATGGGATAATTAAAATGCTCAAAGTCATCTCCAGCCCCACCGAAGACACTTCCAGGATGGACGACAACAAGGCGAAGGCGCTCGCCGCCGCGCTTTCGCAGATCGAGAAGCAGTTCGGCAAGGGCTCGATCATGAAGATGGGCGACGCCGATGTGGAGAAGGGCATCCAGGTCGTCTCCACCGGTTCCCTCGGGCTCGACATGGCGCTCGGCGTGGGCGGTCTGCCACGCGGGCGCGTGGTCGAGATCTACGGCCCGGAATCCTCCGGCAAGACCACGCTCACGCTCCAGGTCATCGCCAACATCCAGAAGCTGGGCGGCACCGCCGCGTTCATCGACGCCGAGCACGCGCTCGATCCGCAGTACGCGCAGCGCCTGGGCGTCGACACCTCCGAGCTGCTTCTTTCCCAGCCCGACAACGGCGAGCAGGCCCTCGAGATCGCGGACATGCTGGTGCGTTCGGCATCGGTGGACTGCGTCGTGATCGATTCGGTCGCCGCGCTCACGCCCAAGGCCGAGATCGAGGGCGAGATGGGCGAGCCGCAGATGGGCCTGCAGGCACGCCTCATGTCGCAGGCGCTTCGCAAGCTCACCGCCAACATCAAGCGCTCCAACACGCTCGTCATCTTCATCAACCAGATCCGCATGAAGATCGGCGTGATGTTCGGCAACCCCGAGACCACCACGGGCGGCAATGCGCTCAAGTTCTACGCGTCGGTCCGCCTCGATATCCGCCGCATCGGCTCCATCAAGAAGGGCGAGGAGGTGATCGGCAACGAGACGCGCGTGAAGGTCGTGAAGAACAAGGTGGCGCCCCCCTTCAAGGTGGCCGATTTCGACATCCTCTACAACGAGGGCATCTCCCGCGAGGGCGAGATCATCGAGATGGGCGTGAACCACCACATCGTCGACAAGTCCGGCGCCTGGTACGCCTACAAGGGCGAGAAGATCGGGCAGGGCAAGGACAACACGCGCGAGTTCCTCAAGGAGAACCCCGCGATCGCCGAGGAGATCGAGCAGAAGATCCGCGAGGCCGTCGGCATCGTGGGGGGCATGCCGCAATCCAAGGAAGCCGCGGAAGGCGACGACTGAGCCTCGCGGCGTAAACCGTTTCTTCGTGCCAACGCATGGCCTGGGCCTTTCTCATGGCTAAGACCGAAGCCCCGTCGTTACGGGCCCGGGCCATGCGGCTTCTTGCGCGAAGGGAGCATTCGCGCCTGGAGCTGGCACGCAAGCTCTCGCGCATCGCCGAAGAAGGCGACAACGTCGAGGTCGTCCTCGATGAGCTCTCCCAAAAGGGCTGGCTCTGCGATGCGCGCTACGCCGAGCACTCGGTGCGCGCGAAGGCACGGCGTTTCGGCCCGCTCAAGGTCGCCCACGAGCTGCGCTGCAAGGGCATCGGCGAGGAGACGATCGAGGCAGCCTTCCGCGCCGCCGGGATCGATGGCGCCGCCGACATGCGACGCGTCTGGTCGAGGCGCTTCTCCGAGAAGCCCGCCAACGAACGCGAGCACGCCCGCCAGGTGCGCTTCCTCCAGGGCCGCGGCTTTCCGTTGGATCCCGTCCTGAAATTCCTCCGCGAGGCCACATCATGAGCACGAAAACCCAGAACTGGATCGCCTTCTTCTTCATCGCGGGCATCTTCATCGCCAACCGGCTGGTTTGAGCGGCAGAGGGGAGCGCCGGATCGCGGTCGAGGAAAGCGCCGCCTGGGGACGCAACGGCCGCTTCGCATTCGCTCCACGGTGCCCTCGCTCGGAAAAACGCCACGGCGGCTGCGGAAGGTCTTCGTCTTTAGCGATGCGGGCGCTGCGGCCCGCACCTTTGCTCCGTCCTCGCCGAAGCCCCGTGGCGTTTTCCCTCTCTCGGCCGGTCCCAAGTTGGCACTTTCCTCGACCGCGATTCGCCGCCGCAGTGGCGCAAGCCGCGCCGACCTGTATCTCTTTGGTATCCTTGTAGTTTGTCCGTCCGCGCGCCCCATCGGGCCCGCGAAGCGGCTGCAAGGGTCCATGAAAACCAGGGAAATTCGCCAGAAGTTCATCGACTACTTCGTCTCGAAGCGGCACCAGCACGTCCATTCGAGCTCCCTGGTTCCGGCGAACGATCCCACGCTTCTCTTCACGAACGCGGGGATGAACCAGTTCAAGGACGTCTTCCTCGGGCTGGAGAAGCGCCCGTACGATCGCGCCGTGACCGCGCAGAAGTGCGTGCGCGCCGGTGGCAAGCACAACGACCTGGAGAACGTGGGCTACACCGCGCGCCACCACACGTTCTTCGAGATGCTCGGCAACTTCAGCTTCGGCGACTACTTCAAGCGCGACGCCATCCAGTTCGCGTGGGAGCTGCTCACGAAGGAATACGGCCTTCCCGCCGACAAGCTCTGGACCACGGTCTACGAGACCGACGACGAGGCCTACGAGATCTGGACCAAGGCGATCGGCGTGCCGAAGGAACGCTGCATCCGCATCGGGGACAAGCCGGGCGGGCGCAGGTTCGAGAGCGACAATTTCTGGCAGATGGCCGACACCGGGCCGTGCGGCCCGTGTTCGGAGGTCTTCTACGACCACGGCCCCGGCATCCCCGGCGGCCCGCCCGGCTCGCCCGACCAGGACGGCGACCGCTATATCGAGATCTGGAACCTGGTCTTCATGCAGTTCAACCGGGACGAGTCGGGGAACCTGAACCCGCTTCCCAAGCCCTCGGTGGACACGGGGATGGGCCTGGAGCGCCTGACCGCCGTGCTGCAGCACGTGCACTCCAACTACGAGATCGATCTCTTCCAGGCGCTCATCAGGGCAGCGGCGCGCGAAACGCATGTCGGGGACTTGGAGTCGCCCTCGCTTCGCGTGATCGCCGATCACATCCGCGCATGCGCCTTCCTGGCCTGCGACGGCGTGATCCCGATGAACGAAGGCCGCGGCTACGTGCTGCGCCGCATCGCGCGCCGCGCCATGCGCCACGGCTACAAGCTCGGGCAGAAGCAGCCGTTCTTCTACAAGCTCGTGAATGACCTCGCCCATGAGATGGGCGACGCGTATCCCGAGCTCGTGAGCTCGCAGGAGCGCGTGACCGGCACGCTCAAGCAGGAAGAGGAGCGCTTCGCCGAGACGCTGGAAACGGGCATGGCGATCCTCGAGACCGCGCTTGCGAAGAATCCGGCGCGCCTCGATGGCGAGACCGCCTTCAAGCTATACGACACATTCGGCTTTCCCATCGACCTCACGGCCGACATCGGGCGCGAGCGCGGCTTCGAGATCGACATGGACGGCTTCAATGCCGCCATGGCCTCGCAGCAGGAACGCTCGCGCGCCGCCTCCAAGTTCAAGTCCGGTGCGCAGCTCGAGTACAGCGGCGCGAAGACGATGTTCCGTGGCTACGAGACGCTCTCGGAGGAAGGGCGCGTCGCCGCGCTCTACAAGGGCGGCACCGTCGTGCGGTCGCTCTCCGCGGGCGAGGAGGGCGTCGTGGTCCTCGACCGCACGCCGTTCTATGCCGAGTCCGGCGGCCAGGTCGGCGACCGCGGCGAGCTCACCAAGGGCGGCACCTGCCTCACGCTCTTCGACGTCCAGGATACGCAGAAGCTCCAGCCCGACGTGTTCGGTCACCACGGCGTCGTGAAGACGGGCGAGCTGGAGGTGGGCGACACCGTCGCCGCGAGCGTGGATCTCGACAAGCGCGCGCGCACGGCGCGCCACCACTCGGCCACGCACCTCATGCACAAGGCGCTTCGCGAGGTGCTGGGCGCGCACGTGCAGCAGAAGGGCTCGCTCGTCGACGAGGACAAGACGCGCTTCGACTTCAGCCACAACGCGCCCATGACGGTGGACGAGATCCGCCGCGCGGAGTCCATCGTCAACAACGAGATCCTCGCCAACGCGCCCACCGCGGTGCGGGTGATGCCCATCGACGATGCGCAGAAGCTGGGCGCGATGATGCTCTTCGGCGAGAAGTACGGCGACGAAGTGAGGGTCCTCGACATCGGCACCTCGCGCGAGCTTTGTGGCGGCACGCACGTGGCGCGCACCGGCGACATCGGCCTCTTCCGCATCGTCTCGGAGGGGGGCGTGGCCGCGGGCATCCGCCGCGTCGAGGCGATCGCGGGCACGGTCGCCATCGCCTTCGCGCGAGCCGAGTCGGAGCGCCTCGCGCGCGTCGCGGAGCAGCTGAAGGCGCAGCCCCAGGAGGTCGAGGCGAAGCTCGCCGCCGCGCTCGACAATTCGCGCGCGCTCGAGAAGGAGCTCGCCCGCGTGAAGGTGAAGATGGCCACCTCGCAGGGCGCGGACCTCGCGGGCAGCGCCGTGGACGTGAAGGGCGTGAAGGTTCTCGCCGTGCGCCTGGACGGCGCCGACGTGAAGACCCTTCGCGACACCCTCGACAAGCTGAAGGACAAGCTGAAGCCCAGCGTGATCGTCCTCGCCGGCGCCGAGGGCGAGAAGGTGAGCCTCATCGCGGGCGTCACGCAGGATCTCCTCGCGCGCGTGAAGGCGGGCGAGCTCGTGAATTTCGTCGCCTCCCAGGTGGGCGGCAAGGGCGGCGGGCGCCCTGACATGGCGCAGGCCGGCGGCACCAACGCGGCCGCGTTGCCCAAGGCGCTCGAGAGCGTGCGCGGCTGGGTCGAAGAGCGCCTCTGAACGCTTCCGCCGCACCGCCAAGCCGCGCGCGCACCACCACGTTCCTTCGCTCCGCGGGGCTGGAGTCGCTGGTGGGGCGGGAAGCGGATGTCGAGCGTGCCGTGCGCGACCTGCTGGAAGCCCTGGGCGAGAAAGTCGCCATCGGCGATCCCGCGTCCATCTATACCTATTCGGTCCCGATGCTGAGCGAGGATGGCAGCTGCTCCATCGTGGGCGACCTGGCGCCCGTGCCTTACGACCTGACGGCCATCCTCGGCGGACGAAGCGAGCAGGCCACTCGGCGCCTCTCGCTCCTCGAGCGGCTGGTCGAGCGCACCCAGGAAACCACCGGCGCCGAATGGGTCGGCATCTACCAGCGGCGCTCGCATCCCTCCGGGGGCGAGGTGCTCGTGAAGCTCGCCTATGTCGGGCGGCCCAGCCGTGCGGAATTTCCGCTCACTCGCAAGTTCGCCGAGCGCAGCACCAACAGCACCGTGGGCCTCACCGGGCGCGCCACGGTGATCGAGGACGTCACGAAGCACGTGGAGGCGGGCGGAGGCTTCTACGTCTGCGACGACGGCGTGCAGTCGGAAGCGTGCGTGCCAATCCTGGACGAGGCGCACGGCGTGGCCGGCATCGTCGATGCCGAGGCCAATTCCAAGGGGTTCTTCGGGGCCGAGCGCCTCGCCGTGGTCGCCGCGCTCGCCATGGTGGCCGCCTCCGTCCTGCCGTGACCGCGGCGCTGGAGATCCGCGGGCTGCGCAAGCACTTCGGTGGGAACTACGCGGTCGACGGCCTCGACCTCGAGATCGCGCAGGGCGAGTTCCATGCGCTGCTCGGCCCCAACGGCGCCGGCAAGACCACGACGCTGCGCATCGTGGCGGGCCTGTTGCGTCCCGACTACGGCACGGTCCGCGTCGCGGGCCATGACGTCTCGGGCGATCCGCTCGGCGCCAAGCGCGTGCTCGCCTACCTCCCCGACGAACCGTTGCTCTACGCCAAGCTCACCGCGCTGGAGTATCTCGAGTTCGTGGCCGGACTCTGGCGGCTCGATGCGCAGGCCGCGCACGCTCGCGCCCGGGAGCTCCTGGAGATGCTGGGCCTGGCCGAGCGCATGGACGAGCGCGTGGAGGGCTATTCGCGCGGCATGCGCCAGAAGCTCGCCTTCGCGGGAGCGCTCATCCATGAGCCGCGCGTGATGATCCTCGACGAGCCGCTCACGGGCCTGGACGCCGCCGCGGCTCGGCAGGTGAAGGGCATCCTCGCGCAGCGTGCCCGCGACGGCTGCGCCATCGTGCTCACCACGCACATCCTCGAGATCGCGGAGCGGCTCGCCGAGCGCATCAGCATCATCCGCGCGGGCCGCATCGTCGCGAAGGGAACGATGGAGGAGCTGCGCGCGCTCTCGGGCTCGCGCGGCACGCTGGAGGACATCTTCCTCGAGCTCACCTCGGAGGACACGGCGGGTGGCGCGCCTTAGGGCTCCGGGCTGGCCGTGGCTCCTCGCGCACGAGCTGCGCCTGTCGTGGCGCTCGGCGAAGGCGAGCCTCGTGAGCTTCACGGTGATCGTCGGGATCTTCTGGGTGCTGCTCCACGTGGCGGGTTGGTTCCTCATGCGCTCGCCGCAGCACCTGGTGCAGGGGCAGGCGGTCGTCGTGACCGGCCTCATCACGTGGTTCCTGCTCTTCTTCGCACTGGCTACGGCTTTCGGCCTCGCGGTCGTGGCGCTGTTCGAGCGCGGCGACCTCGACTTGCTGCTCTCCTCGCCGATCCCGCCGCGGACCGTCTTCGCGGTGCGTGGCCTGGGCGTGGCCCTGCAATCGGTCGGTATCCTCGTGCTCTTGTGGTCGCCGTTCGCCGATGGCGCCGCAATGCACGGCCACTGGCGGATGCTCGCGGGGTATCCCGTGCTCGCGGCGGCCGGCCTGGGCGCCACCGCGCTCGCATTCGCGGCCACGCTCGCGCTCGTGCGCGCTTTCGGCGTGCGTCGCGCCAAGGTGATCGCGCAGGTGCTGGCCGCCGTCGTCGGCGCGGGGATCTTCCTCGCCTCCCAGGCGGCCAACATGGTTCCGGGCGATTGGCAGCGTGGGCTCGTCGCGTGGATGCGCTCCGATGCCGCGAAGGCGTGGCTCGGCCCCGAGAGCGCACTCTGGTTCCCGGCGCGCGCGATGTTCGGCGACCCGGTCGCGGCGATCGCGATGCTCGCCGCGGGCGTCGGGCTCTTCACCGCGGTGATCGTGCTCTTCGAGCGGCGCTTGCTCGAGGGCACGCGCGAGTCGGAGGGCCCGATTGTTCGGCGCCGGCGCGGCGCAGGGCTGCGCGCATTTCGTTCCGGCCTCGGGACGATCGTGGTCGTGAAGGAGCTGCGCCTGCTGTGGCGCGACCCGCGGCTCATCTCGCAGACCCTGCTGCAGGTCCTTTACCTCTTTCCGCTCGTCTTCGTGGGATTGCGCCATGGCAGGACGATGGAGATCCTCGCCGCCGCCGTGATCCTCATCACCACGACGATGGCGGGCAATCTCGCGTGGATGACGGTGAGCGGAGAGGAGGCGCCCGACCTCATCGGGGCGGCGCCCGTGGCGAAGCAAGGGGTGCTCTGGCTCAAGGTCGCGGCGGCGCTCGTCGCGCCGGTGGGCCTCGGCATTCCGTTCCTCGTGGTCTACGCGATGCAATCGTGGAGCGCCGCCGTGATCTTCACGATATGTTTTGCGGGCGCGCTCACCAGCTCGGCCGTGGTGCAGGCATGGAACGCGCGTCCCGGGAGCGGACGGGAGCTGCGCAAGCGCATGCAGTCGGGGAAGCTCGCCAACCTCGTGGAATTCGTGGGAACCGCCGGCTGGGCCAGCGCATGCTTCGCACTCCTCCACGGGACCGCGTGGGGACTCGCGGGAATCGCGGTGGGGCTCGCCGCGCCGGCGCTCGCGTGGCTGCGGCGGCCCGACCCGCTCGCCGAAGCCGCCTAGCGCTTCGCCGGCATGAGGTCCGTGATCGAGCCCTCGGCCATCTCGGCCGAGAAGAAGATCGTTTCCGAGAGCGTGGGGTGCGGATGGATCGTGAGGCCGATGTCCTCGGCGTCCGCGCCCATCTCGAGCGCGAGCACGGTCTCGGCGATGAGCTCGCCCGCGTTCACGCCGACGATGCCCGCACCGAGGATGCGCTTCGATCCCTTCTCGTAGAGCACCTTGGTGAGGCCTTCCTCGCGGGCCATGCCGAGCGCGCGCCCGCTTGCCGCCCACGGGAACACGGCCTTCTCGTACTCGACGCCCTTCGCCTTCGCCTCGGATTCGGAAAGGCCCATCCAGGCGACCTCGGGATCGGTGTAGGCGACGCTCGGGATGGTGCGCGCTTCCCATGCGTGGTGGCCCATGCCGGCGATCACCTCGGCGGCGAGCTTGCCCTCGTGGGTCGCCTTGTGCGCGAGCATCGGCTCGCCCACGATGTCGCCGATCGCGAAGATATGCGGCACGTTGGTGCGCATCTGGTTGTCGACCGGGATCCAGCCGCGCTCGTTCACCGTGACGCCGGCCTTCTCGGCGCCGATGTTCTTGCCGTTGGGCCGCCGGCCTACCGCGAGCAGCACGCGGTCGAACGACTGTGCGTCGGGCGCCGCGCCACCCTCGGCCGATTCGAACGTCGCCTTGAGGCCCGTGGGCATCGCCTCTATCCTCGCGACCTTGGTCTTCAGCAGGATCTTCTCGTAGCGTTTCTCGATGCGGCGGGCGAGAGGCTTCACGATGTCGGGATCGGCGCCGGGGATGAGGCGGTCCATGAATTCCACCACCGTGACCTTGGATCCGAGGGCGTGATACACGGTCGCCATCTCGAGGCCGATGATGCCGCCGCCGATGATGAGGAGGCGCTTCGGGACTTCCTTCAGCTCGAGGGCTCCGGTGGAATCGATCACGCGCGGGTCGTCGTACGGAAAGCCCGGGACGCGCGCCGACTGCGAGCCCGCGGCGATGATGCAGTGGTCGAAGGAGATCACCTTCTTCCCGTCCTTCCCCTGCACGGCGAGGGTATGCGGCGAGGCGAACTCGCCCTTGCCCTCGACCACGGTCACCTTGCGTGCCTTGGCGAGCGCGGCGAGCCCCTTGGTGAGCTTCGCCACGACGCCGTCCTTCCACGCGCGCAGCTTGTCGATGTTCGTCTTCGGCTCGCCGAAATCGAGGCCGAACTCGCGCATCTCCTCGGCGTCGGCGATCACGCGCGCGGCGTGCAGCAGCGCTTTCGAGGGGATGCAGCCCACGTTCAGGCACACGCCACCCAGCGTGGCATAGCGTTCCACCAGCACGACTTTCTTGCCGAGATCGGCCGCGCGGAAGGCCGCGGTGTAGCCGCCGGGGCCCGCGCCCAGCACGAGCACTTCGGCGTGGATGTCGGCCTCCAGGCTCGCGAGCGTGGAGGAGAGGGCGCTTCGCACCGCCTGGGCGCCGGACTTTTCGATGGCGCGGGCCAGCTCGGGTTCTTGCGTCGTGGCGGAGGGTGCTTGCGCTTTCGGTTGGGCCCCCGTCTTCACGGGGGTGACGGCCTCCGCTGTTTCCAGGACCGCGATCACCGCGCCCTGCGACACCTTGTCGCCAATCTTCACGCGCATCTCTTTCACGGTGCCGGCGTGCGTGGAAGGAACCTCCATGGTGGCCTTGTCGCTCTCGAGGCTCACCAGCGCCCCTTCCTTCTCGACGCGGTCGCCGGGCTTGGCGAGCAGCTCGATCACGGGGATGTCCTTGAAGTCGCCGAGGTCCGGGACCTTGATCTCTACGGTGGCCATTGCGGTTCCTAGAGGACGCTGCGTCGCAGGTCGGCGATCACCTGGGAAAGGTACGAGGTGAACCGCGCGCCGAGCGCACCGTCCACCACGCGATGGTCGTACGAGAGCGAGAGCGGCATCATGAGGCGCGGAGCGAATTCCCTGCCGTTCCACACGGGCTTCATCGACGCCTTCGAGACCCCGAGGATGGCGACCTCGGGCGCGTTCACGATCGGCGTGAAGGACGTGCCGCCGATGCCGCCCAGCGAAGAGATGGAGAACGTGCCGCCCTGCATGTCGGCGGGCCCGAGCTTGCCGTCTCGCGCCTTGGCGGCGAGCTCCGAGGTCTCCCTCGCGATCTCGATCACGCCTTTCTTGTCGGCATCCTTCACCACCGGCACCATGAGGCCGTTGGGCGTATCCGCGGCGAAGCCGATGTTCCAGTAGTGCTTGAGGACGAGGTTGTCGCCATCGAGCGAGCTGTTCAGCGTGGGGTGCTTCTTCAGCGCGGCGACCACGGCCTTGATGAGGAACGCGAGCGGCGTGACCTTGATCCCCGCCTTGGCATTCTCCTCGTTCACCTTCGCGCGGAAGGCTTCCAGCTCGGTGATGTCGGCCTCGTCGAACTGCGTGACGTGCGGGATCATCACCCAGTTGCGGGCGAGCGCGGGCCCCGAGATCTTCTGGATGCGCGACAGCGGCTTCGCCTCGACGGGGCCGAACTTCGCGAAATCGACCTTCGGCCACGCGGGAAGCCCCAGGTCCGCAAGGCCGCCGCCGCGGGCTTGGGAGCCTGCCCCGGCAATGCCCGAGCCGGCGCCCCCGGCCATCGCCTGCTTCACGAAGCCCTGCACGTCCTCCTTGAGGATGCGTTCCTTGGGGCCGGATCCCTTCACGAGTCCGATCGCCACGCCCAGCTCGCGCGCGAAGCGGCGCACGCCGGGGCTCGCATGGGCGGGATGCGTGCCTTCCTCGCTCGACGCGGGAATGGGAGCGGCGGCAGGAACGGGAACCGGGGCGGGTTGAGCGGGGGACGCGGGAGTGGGAGCGGGCTTGGCGGCGGGCATTGGGGCGAGCGCCTGCGCGGGGGCGGCCGCGGCGGCGGGACGAGAGGGTGGCTCGGCCTTCGCATCGCCACTGCCTTCCATCGTGAGGATGGCGACGCCCTCGCTTACCTTGTCGCCGACCTTGACGCGGATTTCCTTCACCGTGCCGGACGAGGGGGCAGGGATCTCCATGGTCGCCTTGTCGCTCTCGAGGATGACGAGCGAGTCGTCCTTCTTCACCGTGTCGCCCGGCTTCACCAGCACCTCGATCACGGGCACGTCCTTGAAGTCCCCGATGTCGGGAACCTTCACCTCGATGGCGGCCAACTCGCTCTCCTTTTTTTCGTTATGACCGCTAGACCGTCCACGGCGCCGGTTTCTCCGCGTCGATCGCGTACTTCTTGATCGCCTCGGCCACCTTCGCGGCGGGAACCTCGCCGTCCTCCGCGAGCGCCTTCAGCGCGGCGACCGTGACGTAGAACCGGTTCACCTCGAAGAAGCGCCGCAGGTTGTCGCGCGAATCGCTGCGCCCGAATCCGTCGGTTCCGAGGACCTTGTAGCGGCGCGGCACGTATTCGCGGACCTGGTCGGCGAAGGTGCGCATGTAGTCGGTCGAGGCGATGACGGGCCCGCGGGTGTTGGCGAGGCATTGCGTCACGTACGGGAGCCGCGGTTTCTCGCCGGGATGCAGCAGGTTCCAGCGCTCCGCGGCAAGCCCGTCGCGGCGCAGCTCGTTGAAGCTCGGGCAGCTCCACACGTCCGCGGAAACGCCCCAGTCCTTCTTCAGCAGCTCGGCCGCGGCCATCACCTCGCGAAGGATCGTGCCGCTGCCCATGAGCTGCACGCGCGGGGACTGCTTCGCCTCGGCGCCCGAGGAGCCGGCGTCGACCAGCTTGTACATCCCCTTCAGGATGCCTTCGCGCGCACCCTCGGGCAGGCCCGGGTGCGGGTAGTTCTCGTTCATCAGGGTGATGTAGTAGAAGACATCCTCCTGGTTCTCGACCATGCGCCGCAACCCGTCCTGCACGATCACCGCCACCTCGAAGGCGAACGTCGGATCGTAGGCGACGCAGTTGGGGATCGTCGATGCGAGCACGTGGCTGTGGCCGTCCTCGTGCTGCAAGCCCTCGCCGTTCAGCGTCGTGCGCCCGGCGGTGCCGCCCATGAGGAAGCCGCGCGCGCGCAGGTCACCGGAAGCCCACACGAGGTCGCCCACGCGTTGCAGGCCGAACATCGAGTAGAAGATGAAGAACGGGATCATCGGCACGTTGCTGTTGGAGTACGACGTCGCCGCCGCCATCCACGAGCACATGCCGCCCGCCTCGTTGATGCCTTCCTGGAGGATCTGCCCGTTCTTGTCCTCCTTGTAGAACATGAGCTGGTCGCTGTCCTCCGGCTCGTAGAGCTGGCCCACCTGCGAGTAGATGCCGAGCTGGCGGAAGAGGCCCTCCATGCCGAAGGTGCGCGACTCGTCGGGGACGATGGGCACGATGTTCTTGCCCAGGCCCTTGTCCTTCACGAGGATCGTGAGCATGCGCACGAAGGCCATGGTCGAGGAGATCTCGCGGCCCTCGGCGGTCGCCTCGAGGAGCGGCTTGAACGTTTCCAGCTTGGGCACCTCGAGCTTGCCGGTCTTGCGGCGCCGCTGCGGGATGGACCCCCCGCGGAGCGCGCGCAGTTCCTGCAGGTACTTCATCTCCGGCGAATCGGCCGCCGGCTTGTAGTACGGGATCTCGCCCAGCTTGTCGTCGGCGAGCGGGATGTTGAAGCGGTCGCGGAACTGCTTCAGCGCCTCGATGGGCATCTTCTTCTGCTGGTGAGCGATGTTCTTGCCTTCGCCCACCGCGCCCATGCCGTAGCCCTTCACGGTCTTGGCGAGGATCACCGTGGGCTGGCCCTTGTGCTTCACGGCCGCCGCGTAGGCGGCGTAGACCTTGTGCGGGTCGTGGCCGCCGCGGTTCAGGTGCCAGATGTCGGCATCGGTCATGTTGGCGACCATCGCCTTCAGCTGCGGGTACTTGCCGAAGAAGTGCTCGCGAACGTACGCGCCGTCGCGGCTCTTGAATTTCTGGTACTCGCCGTCCACGGCCTCGGTCATCCGCTTGAGGAGCAGGCCTTCCTTGTCGCGGGCGAGGAGAGGGTCCCAGTACGAGCCCCAGATCACCTTGATCACGTTCCAGCCGGCGCCGCGGAAATCGCTCTCCAGCTCCTGGATGATCTTGCCGTTGCCCCGCACCGGGCCGTCGAGGCGCTGCAGGTTGCAGTTGATGACGAAGACCAGGTTGTCCAGCCCCTCGCGCGAGGCCATTCCGATGGCGCCCAGGGACTCGGGCTCGTCCATCTCGCCGTCGCCCATGAAGGCCCATACCTTGCGGCCCTCGGTGTCCGCATGGCCGCGGTCGCGCAGGTAGTGCAGGAAGCGCGCCTGGTAGATCGCCTGGATCGGCCCCAGGCCCATGGACACGGTCGGGAACTGCCAGAAGTCCGGCATGAGCCAGGGATGGGGATAGGAGGCGATGCCCTTGCCGTCCACTTCCTGGCGGAAATTGTCGAGCTGCGCCTCGGTGAGGCGCCCCTCGAGGAACGCTCGCGCGTACACTCCCGGCGAGGAGTGGCCCTGCATGTAGACGAGGTCGCCGCCGTGCTTGTCCGAGGGAGCGTTCCAGAAGTGATTGAAGCCCACGTCGTAGAGCGTCGCGGCCGAGGCGTAGCTCGCGATGTGGCCGCCCAGCTCGAGGTCCTTCTTGCCGGCGCGCAGCACCATCGCGACCGCGTTCCAGCGCACCATGGAGCGCAGGCGCGACTCGATCGCCTGGTCGCCCGGAATCGGCTCCTCGAGCTGGGGAGGAATCGTGTTGATATACGCGGTCTGCGCCGAGTAGGGCAGGTAGGCGCCCGAGCGCCGCGCCTTGTCGACCAGCTGCTCGAGGATGAAGTGCGCGCGTTCCGGGCCCTCGATTTCGAGCACGGCGTCGAGCGCCTCGACCCACTCCCTGGTTTCGAGCGGGTCGACGTCTTGCAAGCGGTCCATGGCGGCCTCGGGGAATTGGCGGTGCGGGAGGGGGAATTATAATGCTCGCGACCCAGGGGTGCAGCCTGTCGTTCCGGCCGAAACTATCCCCAAGAATCAGGGACATCGGGCACGAAGTGGGATTGTTTCTCAAAAAAGCTTTTTAAGTTATTATAAACGCGAGATTTTGCGGGCTCGGCGCGAAGAAGAAACCGTTCAACGGATGAGACAACAGGCGCACTGGAAACGGGAGGGCGATCGCGACGCCGATGGCGGGGCCACGCAGCCGCGCGCGCGTGGGAGTGGCGCATGATGCAGCCGCTCCTGCAGGCGCTCGCCGCCGCGAGCCTTACCGACCCGGGTCGAGTGCGCGACCACAATGAAGACTGCATCGAGTCGCGTCCCGACATCGGGCTCTTCGTCCTCGCCGACGGAATGGGCGGCTACAACGCGGGCGAGGTGGCGAGCGGCATGGCGACCTCGCTCATCTCCGACGGCCTCGAGGACGCCTGGAGCCCGCGCGCGGTCGAGCGCATGGGGCGCGACGAGGCGAAGGCCCTCTCCGAGCGCCTCATCAACGAGCAGATCGCCCGTGCCAACACCGCCATCTTCACGACCTCGCAGAACAACCCCGAGTGCGCCGGCATGGGTACCACGCTGGTGGTCGCGCTCTTCTACGACAACTTCCTCACCGTCGCGCATATCGGGGACTCGCGCCTCTACCGGCTGCGCGGCGAATCCATGGAGCAGGTCACCCGCGACCATTCGCTCCTCCAGGAGCAGCTCGATTCCGGCCTCATCACGCCCGAGGAAGCGAAGCTCTCGCAGAACAAGAACCTCGTCACGCGCGCCCTCGGCATCGATCCCTCGGTCGAGCCGGAGCTGCACGTCTACGAGACGCAGCCCGATGATACGTACCTGCTGTGCTCCGACGGCCTGTCCGACATGGTCGAGGACGAGGAGATTCGCTTGACCCTCATCACGCTCAAGTCCAACCCCAACCTCACCGTGCAGCAGCTGGTGCAGGCGGCGAACGACAACGGCGGCCGCGACAACATTTCGGCGATGCTCATCCGGGTCGTCGGGCCTTTCGGCGTACCGCGCGGCTGGATCGCGCGCCTGAAGGCTCTCTTCCGGTAATACCCAAGGAAAACCACTATGGCCAAGCTCATCCTCAGCGTCGACGGGCAAGTGCTCAAGGAGTACCAGCTCTCCAAGGAGCGCACCCTCATCGGACGAAAACCGCACAACGACATCCAGATCGACAACCTGGCGGTGAGCGGCGAGCACGCGGCCATCATCACGATCCTGAACGACTCGTTCATCGAAGACCTGGGCAGCACCAACGGGACCATGGTGAACGGCAAGCCGGTGAAGAAGCACTTCCTGCAGAACAACGACGTGGTCGAGATCGGCAAGCACAAGCTCAAGTACTTCAACGACGCGCCCACGGCGGCCACGGCGGCGGATTTCGAGAAGACCATGATCATCCGCAACCCGGCGAAGGCGGCACCGCCTCCGGTCGCGGAGAAGTCCATGGGCGACACCCAGACCAACCTGAAGCCCCTGGGCGCCGAGGCCTCGGCCAGGCCCGCGCCGTCGGCAACCACCACGACGACCTCGCCTCCGGCGGCGCCGCCGGCGAGGCCCGAGCCTCCCCCGCCTCCCGCCCCGGCGCCGGCTCCCGCTCCAGCGCCCGCCGCGGCTGCGCCCGCCCCCGCTCCTGCGGCACCGGCCGCCAGCGGGACGTTGCGCGATGCGGCGATCCAGGTGCTCTCGGGCGCCGCGGCAGGCCGCACCCTGGACCTCACGAAGAACCTGACCACCATCGGCAAGCCCGGAATGCAGGTGGCGGTCATCACGAAACGGCCCAACGGCTACTTCATCACCCACGTCGAGGGAGCGACCTATCCCACCCTCAACGGGGCGTCGCTGGGTGCCCAGGCGCGGCAGCTGAACGACCACGACCTGATCGAGATCGCCGGGGTCAAGATGGAGTTCTTCCACAAGCCGTGAAGTCGGCAAGGCGCGCTGCTGCGGCAGCGCGCCGCTTCACTCGCCAAGTGCGGCATATTCAGTGGTGTGTCGCGCGGTCGGCGTGGTAACGTTTGGCGATAATGGACCGAGAGTCCGTACTCCACCGGGATCGAGCCGATGCCGCGGAACGCCGCGGCGAGTCCGTGGCCGCCCCAACGGAGCAGACCATGAAGATCAGGGTCCTCGGTTGCAGCGGCGGAATCGGCGGAAGCCTGCGGACGACCTCGTTCCTGGTCGACGACGACATCCTGATCGACGCGGGCACCGGCGTCGGGGACCTCACCCTCGAGCAGCTCGCCAGGATCGACCATATCTTCGTGAGCCATTCGCACCTCGACCACGTGGCGAGCATCCCGTTCCTGGTCGACACGGTGTGCTGGATGCGCGGCAGCCCCATCCAGGTCTATGGCATCAAGGAAACGCTCGACATCCTGCGAGCCCACCTCTTCAACTGGAAGATCTGGCCGGACTTCACCCAGATCCCGCACGCCGAAGAGCCGTTCATGGTGTACCGCGAGATCCGCACCGGCGAGCCCGTCGTCCTGGGGTCTCGGCGCTTCACCGCGATCCCCGCGAACCATACGGTGCCGGCGGTGGGCTACGCGGTCGAGACCGAGCGCGCGGCGCTCATCTTCAGCGGCGACACCTCGACCAACGATGCCCTCTGGAAGGTCGTGAACGCGACGCAGAACCTGAAGTACCTCATCATCGAGACCGCCTTCTCCAACAAGGAGCGGGCGATCGCGGTGGCCTCCAAGCACCTGTGCCCGCGGATGCTTGCCGAGGAGCTGGAGAAGATGCGGGCCCGGCCCGAGGTTTTCATCACGCATCTGAAGCCCGGCGAGGGCGCGCTCACCATGAAGGAGGTGGGCGAGGCGGCCGGACGCTGGCGGCCAAGGATGCTCGAGAACAACCAGGAATTCAGCCTTTGAGACGTGAGACGCGAGACGTGAGACGCGAGAGACAGGTGAAACCATGAGCGCGGTACTGGAACCCAAGGTCGGACAGTCGTCGGGCAGCGTGCCCGACATGGCGGTGAAGCTCGCCTTCTCCAAGAAGCTGCAGGCGGTCACCAACCGGATCCACTCCACGCAGAACGTCGACGAGATCATCCTCGATGTCTCCCGCGACATCTGCCAGCTCTTCGAGGCCGATCGGATGACGGTCTACATCATGAGCGAGGACGGCTCGTCCATCGTCTCGAAGGTGAAGACGGGGCTGAACTCCTTCAAGGACATCAAGCTGCCGATCTCGGAGTCCTCGCTCGCCGGCTATGCGGCGCTGAACAAGCGCCACATGAACATCAAGGACGTCTACGACGACGCCGAGCTGAAGCAGTACTCGCCGAACCTCACGTTCCTGAAGGCGGTGGACCAGCGCACCGGATACCGCTCCAAGCAGATGCTGATCGCGCCGATCCTGGGCGGGGACACCGGCAGCGAGCTGATGGGCGTGATCCAGCTCATCAACAACCTCGCCGGCCAGCCCTTCTCGAGCCTGCACGACGAGGGCGTGGTCGAGCTCTCCAAGACGCTCGCCATCGCCTTTCGCGTGCGCCAGCAGATGCCCGGCTCGGTGCAATCGAAGTTCGAGTACCTGG
Organism: Usitatibacter sp.; assembly: GCA_036271595.1. Taxonomy (GTDB): domain Bacteria; phylum Pseudomonadota; class Gammaproteobacteria; order Burkholderiales; family Usitatibacteraceae; genus Usitatibacter. Next base: position 20,004 of record DATBAI010000020.1, on the reverse strand, counting down.
TGATCGACAACGTGATCGCCGCGGGCGAGCTCGACCTCGCCACCAAGGCCGCGCGCCGCAAGAACCGCAACGTCGAGGACACGCTGGTCGAGGAGTTCCAGGTGAAGCTGCCCGCCATCGGCGCGGCGCTCGCCAAGTTCTTCGGCGTCGAGTACGAGCCCTTCAAGCCCGACCGCATCAAGCCGCCGGACCTGCTGAAGAACATCAAGCGCGACTACGCCGAGGGCAACCACTGGGTGCCGCTCGAGGATTCCAAGAACGGCATCGTCGTGATGTCCACCGATCCCGAGCGCGTGCGCAACTCGCGCATGGTGGAGAACGTCTTCCCGCGCTCCAAGGTGCTCTACAAGGTCACCACCGAGGCGGACTTCAAGAAGACGCTCGATCACTTCTTCGGCGTCGACTCGGGCATGGGCAGCATGGGTAGCGAGTCGATCGGCGACCTCCTGGGCGGGCTGGACAACGAGGAGGAAGCGGGCGACGGCAGCGGCGGCGCGGACGACGTCTCCGCCGCGGCCGACAACGAGCTGGTGAAGCTCGTGAACAAGATCATCGTGGACGCCTACCAGCAGGGCGCCTCCGACATCCACATCGAGCCGCAGCCCGGCAAGGGCAAGACCGGCGTGCGCTTCCGCAAGGACGGCACGCTCTCGAACTACATCGAGGTTCCGGCCGCGTACCGGCAACCCCTGGTCACGCGCCTGAAGATCATGTGCGACCTCGACATCTCGGAGAAGCGCCGGCCCCAGGACGGCAAGATCAAGTTCAGGAAGTTCGGGCCCCTCGACATCGAGCTGCGGGTGGCGACCATCCCCACCGCGGGCGGCGTGGAAGACGTGGTGATGCGTATCCTCGCGGCCGGCGAGCCGATCCCGCTCGACAAGCTGGGGGTGCTGCCGGCCAACATGGAGCGCCTGAAGGGCTGCATCTCCAAGCCTTACGGGCTCTTCTTCGTGTGCGGCCCGACCGGTTCGGGCAAGACGACCACGCTGCACTCGGTGCTCGGATCGCTGAACACCGTGGACACCAAGATCTGGACCGCCGAAGACCCGGTCGAGATCACGCAGAAGGGCCTTCGCCAGTGCCAGATGAACCCCAAGGCGGGGTTGAACTTCGCCAACGCGATGAAGGCGTTCCTGCGAGCCGACCCCGACATCATCATGGTCGGTGAGATGCGCGACAAGGACACCACGTCCATCGGCATCGAGGCCTCGCTCACGGGCCACCTGGTGTTCGCCACGCTGCACACGAACTCCGCCCCGGAATCGATCATCCGCCTCCTCGACATGGGCATGGACCCCTTCAACTTCGCCGACGCGCTGCTGGGCATCCTCGCGCAGCGCCTCGCCAAGCGCCTTTGCAAGTGCAAGGAGGCGTACACGCCGAGCCAGGACGAAGTGAAGCACTTCATCCAGGAGTATTGCGGCGAGCTCGTGAACACGCCCGAATTCAAGAACGACCTGTCCGGCAGCTACAAGAAGGTGTTCGACCGCTTCGCGAAGGACTATGGATTCGGCAAGCCCGAGTTCAAGTTCTACAAGCCCAAGGGCTGCGACATCTGCGGCGGCTCGGGCTACAAGGGCCGCGCGGGGCTGCACGAGCTGCTGGTGGGCACCGACCCGGTGAAGAAGCTGATCCAGGAGCACGCGCGCGTGGCGGAGATCCTCGCCGTGGCGCTCGCCGAGGGCATGCTCACCCTGAAGATGGACGGCATGGAGAAGGTGCTGCAAGGGGTGACCGACATGGCGCAGGTGAGGGCCGTCTGCATCAAATGACGCCTTCGGTCACTTCGGAGAACGTCGTGAAGCCCGAGGCCGCGCGCGCGCGGCCCCAGCCCTCGCCCGCGGACCTGCAGCGCTCCCTCGAGACGCACTTCCTCTCGAAGCTGGAATACCTGAATGCGATCGGCATCGCGCTCTCGCAGGAGCGCGACATCGACAAGCTGCTCGAGACGATCCTCATCGCCGCCAAGAACCTCACGCATGCCGACGGCGGGACGCTCTACCGGCTGGTGGAAGACAAGCTGCAGTTCGAGATCGTGCGTACCGATTCGCTCGCGATCGCCATGGGCGGAACCTCGGGCAACCCCGTCCCCTTCTACCCGATCCCGCTGCACAAGGAGGGCCAGCCCAACTACACGATGATCGCGGCGTATGCCGCGCTCACCCACAAGACGGTGAACGTGGCCGACGCCTACACCGAGGAAGGCTTCGATTTCTCGGGCACGCGCAACTTCGACAAGCGCACCGGCTACCGCTCGACCTCGTTCCTCACGGTCCCGATGAAGAACCACGAGGGCAACATCATCGGGGTCCTGCAGCTGCTGAACGCGACGGACCCGGCCACCGGCCGGGTGACCTCGTTCGGCGAGGAGGACCAGCGCCTCGCGGAATCCCTCGCCTCGCAGGCGGCGATCGCGCTCACCAACCGCCTCCTCATCCAGCAGCTCGAGGTGCTCTTCGAGTCGCTGATCGAGCTCATCAATACCGCGATCGACGAGAAGAGCCCCTACACCGGCGGCCACTGCAAGCGCGTGCCCACGCTCACGATGATGCTGGCCGAGGCGGCCCACGAGGCGAGGAGCGGTGCGCTTTCGTCCTTCGAGATGTCGGACAAGGATCGCTACGAGCTCAAGATCGCGGGCCTGCTGCACGACTGCGGCAAGATCACGACGCCGGTCCACGTGGTCGACAAGGCGACCAAGCTGCAGACGATCTTCGACAGGGTCGAGCTCATCGCCACCCGCTTCGAGGCGTTGAAGCGCGAGGCCGAGGTCGAGATGCTGCGCGCCAAGGTGGCCGCGCTGGAGGTGGGCGACGAGGCCGGGGCGCGCGCCGCCTCCGAGGCGCTCGCGGCGAAGATTCGCCAGTACGACGACGACCGCGAGTTCATTCGCCGCACCAATATCGGCACCGAGCGCATGAGGCCCGAAGACCAGGCGCGCGTCTCGCAGATCGCGCGCTACACCTGGCGCAGCGAGACGGGCGATGCCGAGCGCTTCCTCTCCCGGGACGAGGAAGACAACCTCAACATCGCCTACGGCACGTTGAACGCCGGAGAGCGCGAGATCATCAACCACCACATCGTCGCGACGATCAAGATGCTGGAGGCGCTGCCCTGGCCGCGCCACCTCACCAACGTCCCCGAGTACGCCGGCGGCCACCACGAGCGCATGGACGGCAAGGGGTATCCGCGCGGCCTTACGCGCGAGCAGATGAGCGTGCAGGCCCGCGTGATGGGCATCGCCGACATCTTCGAGGCGCTCACCGCCAAGGACCGGCCCTACAAGAAGGGCAAGACCCTTTCCGAATCCCTCGCCATCCTGGGGCGCATGAAGGAAGGTGGGCACGTGGACCCCGACCTCTTCGACATCTTCGTGCGTGACAAGGTGTACCTGCGCTACGCGCGCGAATTCCTCGACCCCGAGCAGATCGACGAGGTCGACGAGACGGCCATCCCGGGCTTCCGGCGGTAAGGCAAGCCGGAGGCGGACGGGGCGGCAGGGCGGGGTGACGAACCCCGTCACTTACTGGCGTTGAATTCGGACTGGCCTGCGAGCCTTGGCAAGCTGCCGGCCGGGCGTGCCCCGAGTCGTTTCAAACTGTGACCAGTCGATGAGATAAAGCTTTGATTAATCGACTATTTAGTGGTTTGTGACGCACGTCACAGCGTGCCTTTTTGGGCCCCCGAGCGCCCGGCCGCTTTGGCACGCCCCTTGCGTTAAAGGCTACGCACTCGATGTGTCCGCAATTTCAAATTTTAGGAGCCCTAATGAACAAACAGCATGGCTTTACCCTGATCGAGCTGATGATCGTGGTCGCGATCATCGGCATCCTCGCCGCCATCGCCATTCCGGCGTACCAGGACTACACCGTCCGGTCGAAAGTGACCGAGCTGGTGAACGCCGCCGGTGTGTGCAAGACCTCCGTCGCCGAGTACTACCAGGCGAAAGGCGGCCTGCCGCCCGACATGACGAAGGCCGGCTGCTCGGACGTCGGCACGGCGAACTCGTCGGCCCCGACCATGCCTTCGGCCGGCAACATCCAGGTTGACGGCACGGGCGGCCTCGGCACGCAGCTGGGCACGTCCAAGACGTACGGCCTGAAGGCGGCCTGCAACGGCGGCACGTGCGATGGTTCCGCGCCGATCGTCGCGTGGGACTGCTCGCAAGCCAATGGCATCACGAACATCCTGCCCAAGTACCTGCCGGCTTCCTGCCGTTAAGCCTCGGCGGGCGCGCGCCAAAAGCGCGCGCCCGCGTTTTCAAGCGGCAAAGACCATTAGATAAATATAGCAACGTCGCCCACCGACACCACTAGGGAGTCTCCATGAAAAAGCAATCCGGATTTACCCTGATCGAACTGATGATCGTGGTTGCGATCATCGGCATCCTGGCCGCCATCGCCATTCCGGCGTACCAGGACTACACCGTCCGCGCGAAAGTGACCGAGCTGGTGAACGCCGCCGGCGTGTGCAAGACCTCCGTCGCCGAGTACTACCAGGCGAAGGGCGCGCTGCCGCCCGACATGACGAAGGCCGGCTGCTCGAACGTCGGCACGGCGAACTCCGGCGTTCCGACCATGCCCTCGGCCGGCAACATCCAGGTCGACGGCACGGGCGGCCTCGGCACGCAGCTGGGCACGTCCAAGTCGTATGGCCTGAAGGCGGCCTGCAACGGCGGCACGTGCGATGGTTCCGCGCCGATCGTCGCGTGGGACTGCTCGCAAGCCAACGGCATCACGAACATCATGCCCAAGTACCTGCCGGCTTCCTGCCGTTGATCCTCTGACGGCTGTGGCGAAGGGGCCGCTCGCGCGGCCCCTTTTCTTTGCGCCCTTTCCATGAACGCTCCAACGCGACAACGCATCGAGCTGGTCTTCCTGCTCTTCTTCGTCTCGGGGTTCGGCGGGCTGATCTACGAGTCGGTCTGGTCGCACTACGTGAAGCTCTTCCTCGGGCACGCGGCCTACGCACAGACGCTCGTGCTGGTGGTGTTCATCGGCGGGCTCGCGGTGGGCTCGTGGCTCACCTCGCGCTACGCCAGGCGCTTCTCCAACCCGCTGCGGGCCTACGCGTGGGTCGAGGCCGTGACGGGGCTCCTCGCGCTCGCCTTCCATTCGGTGTTCGTCGCCGCGACGCAATGGGCCTACGCCTGGCTGCTCCCGGCGACCTGCGATCCGGCAGGCACCATGTGCGTGTCCCAGTGGGTTCTCTCCGCGCTGCTGCTGGCGCCCCAATCCGTGCTCCTGGGCGCCACCTTTCCGCTCGTGAGCTCCGCCGTGCTGCGTTGGTCTTCCGAGCGGGCCGGGCACGACATCTCCACCCTCTATTTCCTGAACAGCCTGGGCGCCACCATGGGAGTGCTCGCCTCGGGCTTCCTGCTGATTCCCGCCATCGGGCTGCCGGGCACGCTGCACACGGCGGCCTTCGCCAACCTGGGCGTCGCGCTGGGCGCCTTCCTCCTCTCGCGCCGCGCGCCCGAGCCGCTCGCGGTGCTTGCGCAAGCCTCCGAGGGCGTGGCCCAGGCGGGCGGCGAGCGTCGCTTCGTGCGCGTGATGCTCGCGGTCGCGGCACTCACGGGTCTTTCGTCCTTCATCTACGAGATCTCCTGGATCCGGATGCTCTCCGCCGTGCTGGGCGCTTCGACGTATTCGTTCGAGCTCATGCTCGCGAGCTTCATCCTGGGGCTCGCCATCGGGGGCTGGTGGATCCGCCGGCGCATCGATTCGACCGGCGACACCGTGCGTCTCCTCGCGATCGTGCAGGTGGTGATGGGCGTGGCGGCAGCGGCCACCCTTCCGTTCTATGCCCTGTCCTTCGACTTCATGGCGTGGATCATCTCGTCGGTGGCGAGGAACGAGGGCGGATTCGTCCTCTTCAACCTCACCTCCACCACCATCTGCCTGCTGGTGATGCTGCCGGCAACGATCTGCGCGGGCATGACCCTGCCGCTCATCACCTATCGGCTGCTGCGCTCGCCCGAAGGCGAGCGTTCGCTCGGGCGGGTCTACGCCGTGAATACGCTGGGTTCGATCCTGGGCGTCGTGATCGCCGTCCACCTCCTGATGCCGCTGGTGGGCGTGAAGGCCACGCTCATCGTCGGCTGCGCGATCGACGTGGCGCTGGGCCTGGGCCTGCTGGTCCTCGCCTCGCCGCACGGCTCGTGGCGCGCGCGCTGGCCCGCGTTCGCGGGCGTGGCGGCACTCGTCTTCTTCGCGGTGGCCGTGGACAACGATCCGCGGCGCAGCGCCTCGGGCGTTTTCCGCACGGGCGCGGCGCGAATCGGGGACTCCAACTCGGTGATCTACCACCGCGACGGCAAGACCGCCACGGTGGACGTGATCCAGAGCGACCAGAACCGCTCGATACGCACCAACGGCAAGCCCGATGCCGCGATCGCGATGAAGGCGGGCTTTGCGCCCACGGGCGACGAGTACACGATGACGCTGCTCGCGGTGTTGCCCATGGGCCATGTCCAGGCGAAGAACGCCGCGGTGATCGGCTTCGGCTCGGGGCTTTCCACCTCGATCCTCCTTACCTCGCCCTACATCCAACGCGTGGACACGGTCGAGATCGAGCCCTCGATGGTGGAGGGCGCGCGCGCCTTCCGGCCGCTCAACGCGGCGGCCTACGACGACCCGCGCAGCCATATCGTCTACGACGATGCGAAGTCGTATTTCGCGCGCGGGCATAACCGCTACGACATCATCGTCTCGGAACCCTCCAACCCGTGGGTGAGCGGGGTCTCGTCGCTCTTCACGGAGGAGTTCTACGCGCGCATCTCGCAATATCTCAACGAGGGCGGCGTCTTCTCGCAATGGCTGCATACCTACGAGATCGACGCGGAAACCCTCGCCTCGATCGTGCGCGCGGTCTCACGCACCTTTCCCGACTACCTCGTGTACACGACGATCGATGCCGACGTGGTGCTCATCGCCCGCAAGGGCGCTCCCGCGGGACGGTTCGACCCGGCGGTGCTCCGGTATCCGGATCTCCAGCCCACGCTCGCCCGGCTGCGCCTCACCGACCCGCAATCGATCGCGCACCGTGCGGTGGCGCGCGCATCCCTGATCACGCCGTTCTTCACGACGTACGGGTCTCCCGTGAACTCCGACTACTTCCCGTTCGTGGATTACCGCACCGGCAAGTCGCGCTTCACGCGCCCGCGGGTGCAGGAGCTTTCGGATCTCCAGACCTCTCCCATTCCGGTCCTCGAGATGCTCGATGGCTCGTACCGGCCGATGACCCATACGGCGCCCATCTACGCGCACACCGATGCGGAGCTGGGAGCCGAGCAGGCTTTCATGCTGAGGGATGCGCTCCTCGGAACGGGGTCTTCGCGCGTGACGACACCCATGATGGACCTGGGCGAGGTCGCGGCGACGCTCACGCGCGAGTGGGCGACCGACTGCAGGCATGCGCCGTCGTTCGTGCAGGTGCTGCCCGCCATGATCGACGTGGCCCGGGTGGTGACGCCCAACCTGGACGCTCCGCTTGCCGTCGAAGCGTGGAAGCCTGTCGTGAGCTCACCGTGCAGGGCGACGATCGACCCCGCCGATCACGCGTGGCTCGACCTCGTCGATGGCGTCGCTCGCCGGGACGGCACCGTCATGCGGGTTTCCGGGCTGGCAGCGCTCTCGACCTATCGTGGGGTGCCCTCGACGATGTCGGAATATGCGTTCCTCGCCGCCGCCACCGCGATGGTGTGCCGCAACGAGCTCGAGGATGCACGCGTTTTCATCCGGGACCAGCGCTTGCGATTCGTGCGCCCGGAGCGCCTCCAGTCGGAGATTCGGCTGTTGCGCGCCCTCGCGTGGTCGGATGCGCCGCTCCAGACCTCATGCAATGGGACGCGCGGCGCTACTTCGGGCGCCAGGGATTCGCGTTGAGCGGCAAGCCGTTCGAGAGGTAGGTGAGGAAGTACTCGAGGTCGTTCAGCTCGTCGGAGCCGGACGCGAAGGGCGCCGCGCCCATGCGCTCCAGGCACTCGCGGATGCGGCCCTGCAGCGCGACCGGAATGCCGTCGCGCACTTCGGGCCAATGCGTGGCCTGGCCGATGGCGGGCGAGAGAACCTTGTCGTCGTAGCGCTTGCCCGCGCCCTGCAGGTGGCAGGAGGCGCAGGCGAAATTGCGCTGGCCCATGCGCGTGAAGTACATGCGCCGGCCTTGCTCGAAGCGTGGCTGCGCCGCCGAGGGCACGCGCACCGCGACCTTCTGGCCGTTGGAAAGCGAGCGCGCATAGGCGGTGGCCGCGCCCATGGTCTGCGGGTTCGCGGCGTCGAAGAGCGCCTCGCCGTGCGCCTTGCGGCACTGGTTGATCGCCATCTCGAGCGTCACCACCCGTTTTACCCTCGCGTCGTACTGCGGATAGTGGCCCGCCACGCGCCGGCCGCCGTTGGGAAAGCATCCGGCGAGCGACTTGCCGTCGCGGAACTTCGCGGTCCAGATCTTGTGGCCGTCCTCGATGAGGGGTGCGGCGGCTGCCGAGTTTTGCTCCACCTGCGCGCGAAGCTCGTCGTCCAGCGCGGCGGAGCCCTGCGCGAAATCCTGTGTGGCGAGGCCGGGCAGCTGCTGCTGGAGGCGTGCCGCGATCTCGGCGCGCACCTGTTCGGGCGCGGCCGCGGCGACGAGCGGGAGCGCGGCTGCAGCCAGCATCAGCGCGTCACGGAAGCGCATCGAGGAAATCCACCAGCCTGTCGATCTCGGCCGAGTCGAGGATGTGATGCTTCCCGTAGGGCGGCATGAGCGTTTCGGGATTGGACTTCGTGGGGTCGGCGATCGCCTCGCGAAGCGCGGGCTTGCCGAGCGAGCGCATCCTTGCGCCGTCGAGGAGCGGCCCCAGGTCGGAGCGCGTGGCCGGCCCCACGCCCGCCGGGAGCCGGTGGCACGCGATGCAGTTGCCCTTGTCGCGCTGCGCGAATAGCTCGAGCGCGGTCGCGGGGCGATCGGCATGTACGGTGAAGGCGGCGGCCGCGAGCAGAACGCCGAGAGCGAGGCGATGCGCCATCAGGTGATCTTGAGCGCCTTCTCCGCGGCGAGCTCGATCTCCAGCTGCGCGCGCAGCTCGCGCAGGCGCGCCTCGGTGATCGACATCTCGTAGAAATCGCTGCCCTTCGACTGCTTCACGGCGATCTCGAGCTGGTCCACGGCGGCCGGGAGGTTGTTGCGCCGGTAGTAGGACTCGGCCTGCGCCCGGTGCTGGCCGATGGGCCGGCCGGCGGCCTCGCATGCGCGCGCCTGCAACTCGTACAGGCGCCAATCGTCGGGGCGCTGGCGAAGGCGGTCTTCGAGATCGGCGAGCACGTCCTTGGAGCGGCCGGCTTGCAGCATCTGGTCGAGGTAGGCGTAGGCGAGCGCGCGATAGCCGGGATTGGACTTGAGCGCGGCGCGATAGACGGCGATGGCCTCGTCGCCGCGGTGCATGTCGGCGAGGATTTCTCCCGCGAGGAGCTCGAAGGCGGGATGCGATCCGTTCTCGCGGATCGGCTGCAGCGTCTTCCAGGCGGCATCGAAGTCGTGTGCGCGGCGTAGCGCGTAAGCGAGGCCGTAGATGTTTTCGCGTGGACGCACCACCGTCTGGTCCTCGACCATCGTGCGGAAGAGCGCCACCGCCTCGTGCGGCGAGCCGCTTTCCGCCGTGACCTTCGCGCGCATGATGCGGTACTCGATGGAATCGACGGAATTGATTCCGTACATGACGCCCGGCAGGTGCTGGGAGCGATCGGCCATGTCGGCGATGCGCTCCGTGGTGAGGGGGTGGGTGCGAAAGTACGAGGGCATGCCCTTCAGCTCGTTCAGGCGATTGGCGCGCAGCATCCGCTCGAAGAAGGTCTGCATGGCTCGCGGATCGTATCCGGAACGCGAGAGGAGCTGGAAGCCGACCCGATCGGCCTCGCGCTCGTTTTCGCGCGTGAAGTCGATCTGGTTCTGGATTTGCAGGGCGCTCGCGCCCATCACCGCGGCCTCGGCCGCCTGGCCGCCGCCGCCCGCGCGCGAGGCGAGCACGGCGAGGGCGAGGGCCGCAAGGGACGTCCACTGGGCCCGGCTCGCGCCGTGGATGAAGCGCGCCTGGTGCTTCTGCAGGATGTGCCCGGTTTCATGCGCCATCACGCCCGCGAGCTCCGACTCGTTCTGGGTGAGCATGATGAGCCCCGTGTGGATGCCGATGTGCCCGCCGACGAGGGCGAAGGCATTCACGGAATCGTCGCGGACGACGAAGTACGTCATGTCGCGCGGGGGATTGTCGGCGGCCGATAGCAGGCGCTGGCCGACGGAGGTCACGTAGTCGATGATCTCCGGATCGTCGAGATAGGCCGGGTCGGTACGCACCTCGCGCATGATGCGGTTGCCGATAGTGCGCTCCTGGCTCTCGGAGAGCGAGGCGGAGGAGATGTCCCCGAGGTCAGGCAGGCCCTGCGCGGGCGCATTCAGCGCGGCCAGCCCGACCATGAGGGCGGCGATTGCGGGGCGCGTTCTCAAGGCGGATGGAGGCGAACTGCTAACATGTTACTCGCGGGCCGCAGGCGACATGCGAGCGAAAAGTAACCCATTATGACGGAAAAACTGACCCATTTCGACGAACGCGGCGCTGCCCGGATGGTTGACGTCGGCGACAAGGCCGAGACCCATCGCGTGGCCGTGGCCGGCGGCGAGATCCGCATGCAGCCCTCCACGTTGGCCGTGGTCGTCGCGGGAACCGCGAAGAAGGGTGACGTGCTCGGGGTGGCGCGCATCGCCGCGATCCAGGCCGCGAAGCGCACTTCCGAGCTCGTGCCGCTCTGCCATCCCGTTCCCCTTACCGCGGTGAACGTCGATTTCGAGACCGACGAGAAGGGTTCGCGAATCCTCGTGCGCGCCCAGGTCGAGTGCACCGCGCGCACCGGCGTCGAGATGGAAGCCCTCACCGCCGTGCAAGTGGCGCTCCTCACCATCTACGACATGTGCAAGGCCGTCGACCGCGGCATGACCATGGGCGACATCCGCCTGCTCGAAAAGCGCGGCGGCAAGTCCGGCACCTGGGTCGCCTAACGGGGTCAGAGCCCTTTTTCGCGAAAAAAGGGGACAGATCACCGGCAGTGTCGGCTTGGGTTGGAGGCCAAATCGCCCCATGTTAGGATTTCAGCCCCCCGAAAGATCCGAACGATGCAACAGGGATTCGACCGCGAACTCGATGTGCGCGGGCTCAATTGCCCGCTTCCGATCCTGCGCGCCAAGAAGGCGCTGGGCGACCTGCACGCGGGCCAGGTGCTGAAGGTGATGGCGACCGACCCCGGTTCGGTGAAGGACTTCCAGGCATTCTGCAAACAGACCGGGAACGAGCTCCTCTCGCACTCCGAGGGAGCGGAATTCACCTTCTTCATGAAGAAGCGCTAAGGGGCTCTGTCCCCTTTGTTCGCGAAAAAGGGCTCTGACCCTTTTACTCGACGAAGAGGTCCTGGAAGAGGGGGACGCCGGGGGTGACGGCGTACTTGGCGAAGTCGGTCACGCCCTCGCGCTTCAGCACTTCCTCGTCGATGTAGAAATTGCCCGTGTGGATCTTGGCGTCGCTCGCGAGGATCGCGTGCGCGGCCTCGGCCATGATCGCCGCGGTGCGGCTGGCGGCGAGGATCGCCGGAGGGAAATGCACTTCCACCGCGGCCGTCGCGATGGTCGTGCGCGGCCAAAGGGAATTGACCGCGATGCCCTGGGACCGGAGCTCCTCGGCCATGCCCAGCGTGCACATGCTCATTCCATACTTGGACATCGTGTAGGCGACGTGGCCCGCGAACCACTTCGCCTTCATCGAAAGCGGCGGCGAGAGCGTGAGGATGTGCGGGTTCCCGGCCTTCGCGAGGTGCGGGATGGCCGCCTGCGAGCAGAGGAACGTGGCGCGCATGTTCACGCCCATCATGAGGTCGAAGCGCTTGGCCGGCGTCTCGAGCGTGGGCGTGAGGTTGATGGCGCTCGCGTTGTTCACCAAAATGTCCAGGCCGCCGAACTCCTTCACGCACTGCGCGATCGCGGCGGGAATCGCGGAGTCGTCGCGCACGTCGAGCTGGATCGCGAGGGCGCGCCCTCCGGCCTTTCGCACTTCGTCGGCGACGCTGTGGATCGTTCCCGGAAGCTTCGGATGAGGGTCGGCGGTCTTGGCGGCGATGACGACATTCGCGCCGTCGCGCGCGGCGATGAGGGCGATCTCGCGGCCGATGCCGCGCGAACCCCCGGTGATGAAGAGCGTCTTTCCGGCGAGCGTTCTCTTCGTTGTCGTCGTCACGGGTTGGCCACGCGAGTGTCCTCGAGCGAAGGGATGATACCCCGGCTCACATAGAGCTGCCGCAGGTGCGAGCGAAACCCCTTCATCTGCGCGAGGAACGCGGCCCCGGCCGCGAGCGCGATCACCCCGCCCACGAGGAAGGTGCGTGGCGCGCCGATATGGTCGGCGAGCCAGCCCTGGAGATAGTGGCCGATGGGCGCGATGCCCACGAAGAACATCGTGTAGTAGCTCATCACGCGGCTTCGCTTCTCCTCGTCCACGATCGTCTGCATGATCGTGTTGCACGTGGCGCCCGTCATGAACATGCCGAAGCCCTCCATCATGAGGAACGCGCACGAGAGCCAGACGTGGCGTGAGAGGCCGAAGCCCACGGCGCCCACGCCCGCGATGATCGCCGCGAACCCGATCCACTTGCCCAAACCACGCACGTTGGGGCGCCGCGCGAGGCCCGCCGCCGCGATGAAGGCCCCCAACCCCACGAAGCCGATGAAGATGCCCACGAGCTCGGCGCCCTGGTGGAAAGTGCGAACCGAGATGGCCGGCATGAGCGTCGCGTACGGGCTGATCGAGAAGCTCACCGCGGCGAGAATGACCAGCATGCGGCGCACCGGAAGCATTCCCATCGCGTAGCGCCAGCCTTCGGCGAGGTCGTGCATTGGATGCGAGGGAGCCCGCTTTTGCCGAGGATGGACGGTCACGCGGAAAAGGGCGCCCACGACCGCGATGAAGGAGACGGCATTCACCGCGAAGCACACGGTCTCCCCGAAAGCCGCGATGAGCACGCCGCCGATCGAGGGGCCGATCAGCCGCGTGCCGTTCATGAGCATCGAGTTGAGCGCGATCGCGTTGGGCAGGTGCTCACGCTCGTTGATGAGCTGCGAGTAGATCGACTGGCGCGTGGGGATCTCGAAGGCGTTGCACACGCCGCCGAAGAGCGCCAGGCCGGCCAGCATCGTCATGGTGATCACGTGCATGCCGGTGAGCACCGCGAGCGCCACCGACTGGAGCGCCATGAGGGTCAGCACCGCGATCAGCAGCTTCCGGCGGCTCACCCGGTCGCCCAACACGCCGGCGAACGGCGCCAGGAAAAGGTGCGGCGCGCTCGTGAGGAAGCCGACGAGGCCCGTGAACCACGTCGATCCCGAAAGCCGGTAGGCGAGCCACATCACGGCCACCGACTGCACCCAGGTCCCGACCATCGAGATGGCCTGGCCGATGTAGTAACGGCGGAAGTTCGGTGCGGCGAGCGCCCGAAGGCTATGGGGCCAGTTTGCCAAGCTGCTTTCTGGTGTCGGCGAGCTTCTCTTCGTGCTCGGTGAGCCGCTTGCGGATCTCCTCGACCACGTTCGCCGGCGCGCGCTCGAGGAACTTCGAATTCTCGAGCTTGCCCCGGTCGCCCACGATCTGCGCTTCCAGGCGCTGCGCTTCCTTGGTGAGGCGTACGCGCTCCGCGCCCTTGTCGATCGTCGGCAGCGCCATGGAAATGCTTCCGTTGCTCGTGACCGCGGTGGCAACCGATGTGTCCGGAGGGAATGGAGTGTCGGCCACGTCGAGTTTCGCAAGGGAAGCGAGCGCCGCCCGCTGCCAATCGGACAGCGGCGTCTTCAGCTCCGTGCGAGCGGCAAGGCGCTGCCCCGGGCCGATGTTGTTCGCGGCGCGGGCGTTCCTCGATTTCTCGACGTACTCCTTGGCGATGGCGACCTCGGCCTCGGCCTTCTCGTCGATGCGATCGAGCTGCGGCGCCGGGTACTCCGCCACCACGAGGCTCTCGCCCTTGCGGCCGGCAAGAGGTGCGACGATCTGCCAGAGCTCCTCGGTGATGAATGGGATGAAGGGGTGTGCCAGGCGCAGCGTCGTCTCCAGCACGCGGATGAGGGTGCGGCGCGTAGCGCGCTGCTGCGCGTCGGTTCCCGTCGCAAGCTGCCCCTTGGCAAGCTCCACGTACCAGTCGCAGTACTCGTCCCACGCGAACTCGTACACGGCGCGCGCGGCGTTGTCGAAGCGGTAGGCCTCGATTGCCTCCACAACTTCCTTTTCCGCGCGCTGGAGCCGGCTCACGATCCAGCGATCGACGGCGGAGGGCTCGAGCGGCAGCGACTCGTCCAGCCCCACGTCCTTGCCCTCGCAGTTCATGAGGACGAAACGCGTCGCGTTCCAGAGCTTGTTGCAGAAGCTGCGATAGCCCTCGCAGCGCTTGAGATCGAAGTTGAGCGTGCGCCCGTGGGTGGAGAGCGAAGCGAACGTGAAGCGCAGCGCATCGGCCCCGTACGCGTCGATGCCGGAAGGAAACTCGCGCTTGATGCGCTTGGCCGCGGTCTCCTTGTGCGAAGCGAGCATGAGGCCCTGCGTGGACTTCTCCAACAGAGCATCGAAGCCGATGCCGTCGATCACATCCAGCGGGTCGATGGTGTTGCCCTTCGACTTGGACATCTTCTGGCCCTCGGCGTCGCGCACGATCGAGTTGATGTACACGTCGCGGAAGGCGGTTTCGCCGGTGAACTGGAGCGAGGTCATGATCATCCGGGCGACCCAGAAGAAGATGATGTCGAAGCCCGTCACCAGCACCGTCGAGGGCAGGTAGAAGCGCCGCTCGCGCTCGAACTCGCGCTCGTCCGGCCAACCCAGCGTGGTGAAGGGCACGAGGGCGGAAGAAAACCAGGTGTCGAGCACGTCGTCGTCGCGCGACTGCGGCGTGATCTTCTTGCCGGCGGCCGTCGCGTGGCGCTTCGCCTCCTCGAAGTTGCGTCCCACGAAGGGCGTGCCGTCCTCGGCATACCACGCCGGGATCTGGTGTCCCCACCAGAGCTGGCGCGAGATGCACCAGTCCTGGATGTTTTCCAGCCACTGGTCGTAGATCTTGGACCACTCCTCCGGCACGAAGCGCGTCTCGCCCTTGGCGACGGCCTGGAGGCCGGCCTTCGCCATTCCGTCCATGCGCACGAACCATTGGTCGGAAAGCATCGGCTCGACGACGGCGTTGGACCGGTCCGATCGCGGCACCGTGAGCTTGTGCGGCTTGGCGCTCTCCACGAGCCCCGCCTTCTCGAGATCGGCGAGGATGGCCTTCCTCGCGGCATAGCGATCGAGGCCCTGGTATGCGAGCGGCCCGTTCTCGTTCACGCGAGCTTCGACGGTGAAGATGTTGAGGGGCGTCAGCCCATGGCGCACGCCGACCTGGAAGTCGTTGAAGTCGTGCGCCGGCGTGATCTTCACCACCCCGGTGCCGAACTCGCGATCGACATAGGTATCGGCGATCACCGGAATCAGCCGATCGCAGAGCGGGAGCTTCAGGTTGCGGCCCACCAGCTTCGAGTAGCGCTCGTCCTCGGGATGCACGGCGACCGCGACGTCGCCCAGCATCGTCTCGGGCCGCGTGGTGGCGACGGTGAGATGTCCGCTTCCGTCCTCCAGCGGATAGCGCAGGTGCCAGAGCGTGCCGTTCTCCTCCTCGGAGATCACCTCGAGGTCCGATACCGCCGTCTGGAGTTGCGGATCCCATGACACCAGGCGCTTGCCGCGATAGATCAGCCCCTGCTCGAAGAGCCGCACGAAGACCTCGATCACGGCGTGCGAGCGCGGCTCGTCCATCGTGAAGTACTCGCGTGACCAGTCGCAGGAAGAACCCATGCGGCGCATCTGGCGCGTGATGCTCGAACCCGACTCTTCCTTCCATTCCCAGACGCGCTTCACGAAGGCCTCGCGCCCCAGCGCGCGCCGCGACGTACCTTCGGACTCGAGCTGGCGCTCCACCACCATCTGCGTTGCGATGCCGGCGTGGTCGGTGCCCGGCTGCCAGAGCACGTTGTAGCCCTTCATGCGGTGGTAGCGGGTGAGGATGTCCATCAGCGTGTGCTGGTAGGCATGCCCCATGTGCAGCGTGCCCGTGACGTTGGGCGGGGGGAGCTGGATGGAGAACGACGGCTTGCCCTCGTCGAAGCCGGCCGCGAAATAGCCCTTCGATTCCCAGAAGGGATACCAGCGCGACTCGATGCCTTTGGGATCGAAGGCCTTGGCGAGCTCCATCGCCTACTTCCTCTGGTGCTGCGCGATCGCCTCGGAGACGGCGTCCCCGATCGCGTTGGCGAGCTCCTGGCGAAGGTCGGTGAGGGCGCCGAGGACGGCGGCGTGCACGTGCGGCGCGAGGTGGTGCGAGAGGCGCGCTTCGAGGTCGTGCGCGAGGCGCCCCTCCACCTGCAGCATCACGCGCGCATACACGTCGCGCGCAAGCTCGGCGTTGGCGCCCTGCGGGTCGTCGATGATGTCGGTGAGCATGGGGACGCCGGCAGTATCGATTCCCACGCCCGAGGCGCGGCGCAGCAGCGCGTCGGCCTTGCCCAATACGTCCTTCTCGCCTTCCACCTTCGCTTCTCCTTCAGCCTTCCACGTCGTTGATCTGGATGTCGTAGCCGCGTTTCTTGTAGAACGTGTAGCGCTCGCGCGCCCGTTCCTTGTCCGCCTCGTCGGTGGAGACGATCTCCAGCAGCCGTTCGAACGACGCGAAGAAGGGCGGCCACTCGTCGCCCAGGTTCAGCAGCACCTCGTGGTGCGGCAGGCTCTCGCCATCGGCCGCGAGGAGGACCGGCGTCTCGCCGGCGAGCGGCGAATCGACGCGGCAGTGCGGCACGAAGCTGGTCGATTGCCACGTCCACAGGTTGCGGTCGAAGTCGCCGAGCGTCTTCGAATCCGGCGACCACACGACCAGCTTCGCGGGCTTGGCGTAGGCCTTCGCGGCGAGCCGGCAGGCGAAGCGAAGCTTGTCCTCGGCGTAGCGGTAGAAATCGATCCGCGTCACGCCGTCGCGCGCCTCGCCAGGAATTGGGAGAGGAGGGCGACGGGGCGGCCCGTGGCGCCTTTCTCGGCTCCGGATTTCCATGCGGTGCCCGCGATATCCAGGTGCGCCCACGGGTAGGCCTTGGTGAAGCGCGCGAGGAAGCAGGCCGCGGTGATGGAGCCGCCGGCACGCGTGCCGATGTTGGGGAAGTCCGCGAAGTTGCTCTTCAGCAGCTCCTGGTAGTCGTCCCACATCGGCATGTGCCACGCGCGGTCCCAGGCTGCATCGCCCGCCGCGAGGACCTCGCCCGCGAGCGCGTCGTTGTTGGAGAACATGCCCGTGGCCACGTGGCCGAGCGCGATCACCATGGCGCCGGTCAGCGTGGCGATATCGATCACCGCCGAGGGGTTGTACTTCTCGACGTAGGTGAGCGCGTCGCAGAGGACGAGGCGGCCTTCGGCGTCGGTGTTGAGGATTTCCACCGTCTGGCCGGACATGGTCGTCACGATGTCGCCGGGCTTGATGGCGTTGCCGTCGGGCATGTTCTCGGTGGCCGGGACCACGCCCACGACGTTGATCGGAAGCTTCATCGCCGCGACGGCCTTGAGCGTCCCGAAGACGCTCGCCGCGCCGCACATGTCGAACTTCATCTCGTCCATCTCGCCGGCGGGCTTGATGGAGATGCCGCCCGTGTCGAACGTGATGCCCTTGCCGACGAGCGCCACGGGCGGCGCGTCGCGCTTGCCTCCGTTGTATTCCATGACGATCAGCTTGGGCGGCTGGACGCTCCCCTGTGCCACGGCAAGGAAGCTTCCCATGCCGAGCTTCTCGATGTCCTTCCTGTCGAGGATCTGCACCTTGAGGCCGCTCGCCTTGCCCAGCTCGATGGCCTGTTGCGCGAGGTAGGTGGGCGTGCAGATATTGCCGGGGAGGTTGCCGAGATCCTTGGCGAGCGCCATGCCGCCCGCGATCGCCTCACCCCGCGCGAGCGCCTGCTCGCCCGCCGGGATATCGCCGCGGCCCGCGAGGAGGGTCGCCTTGCGCAGCGCCTTGCTCGCCGCGGCGGGCTTGCTCTTCATCCGGTCGAAGCGGTAGGTGCCGTCGGAGAGAACGATCACCGCCTGCTCGACCTTCCACGCCATGTCGCGGCGCTTCACGTTGAGCTCGGTCAGGCAGACGGTCGCTTCCGCGGCGCCCGTTCCCTTGAGCGCGCGCGCCGTGGCGGCGATGGCAGCGCGGTAGGCGGTCTCGCCGAACTCGCGCTCGCGGCCCAGGCCCACCAGGAGCACCCGCTCGGCGGGGACGTGGGGCACTTTCTGGAGGAGGAGGGTGGTGCCCGGCTTTCCCTCGTGGTCGCCGCGGCGCAGCACCTCGGAGAGATATTTGCGGCTCGCGGTGTCGAGCGCCTGGGCGGAGGGGGAGAGCCTGCGGCCCTCGAAGACGCCGACCACGACGCAACCGGTGCGCTGCTTCTCGGGGCTCGAGCTCTTTATGCTAAATTCCATGTTGTTTTTCCCACCTGGCGTGGCTCACGGAACCGTTGATTATCTCACGGCGCGCGCCCGGGCCCCGGAGGCGGCCCGACCCTGATCTTCCAGCGCAGCCTCGTCAAGGAATTCAGCCAGATCGCGATCGCGGTCGTGGGGGTCCTCCTCGCGATCATGCTGACGAGCCTCCTGATCCGCCTGCTCGGCAAGGCATCCACCGGCGAAGTGCCGCCGGAAGCCGTGATCGGGCTGATCGGCTTCCTCGTCCTCACGCAGCTTCCGATCCTGCTGGGAATCGGCGTCTTCACCGCGGTCCTGCTCACGCTCACGAGGAGCTATCGCGATAGCGAGATGACAGTGTGGTTCACCGCGGGCCTGTCGCTCGCCGCATGGGTGAAGCCCGTGCTCCAATTCGCGCTGCCGGTGATGGTGATCTGCGCGGCGCTCTCGCTCTGGCTTTCTCCCTGGGCGATCGCGCAGAGCGTGGAGTACCAGCGCCTCCTCGAGGTGCGCGAGGAGCTCTCGCTCGTGACACCGGGCGTGTTCCAGGAAAGCCGCACGGCCGATCGCGTGCTCTTCGTGGACAACGTCTCGGAAAACAATGGGGAAGTAAGCAACGTCTTCGTGCAGTCCACCCAGAACGGCCGGCTGGGCGTGGTGGTCGCGAAGAAGGGCTACTTCGAGACCGCGCCCAACGGCGATCGCTTCGCGGTGCTGCTGAATGGGCGGCGTTACGAAGGCACGCCCGGCACGCTCGACTACCGCACCGTGGACTTCAAGCGCTACATGATCCGCATCGAGCCCAAGGAGCTGAAGCACACGCTGCCCACCACCAAGGGGATGAACTCGCTCGACCTCTTCCTCGACGGCGGCCCGCAGCAGATCGCGGAGCTGCACTGGCGCGTGGCGCTCCCCATCGCGGTCCTCGTCATGGCGCTCTTCGCGATCCCGCTCGCCTTCGTGAACCCGCGCTCGGGCCGCTCCTTCAACCTGGTCCTCGCGATCCTGGTTTATTTCCTCTACTACAACCTGCTGTCGATCTTCCAGGCGTGGACGGGGCAGGGGAAAGTGCCGCTCCTCGTGGGCCTCTGGCCGGTGCACGGCGCGATGATCGCGATCCTCATCATTCTCTTCTACCGGAGGTTGTTCGGATTCAGGTGGCTGGTGCAGGGCTCGTCATCCCCGACGCTGCAGGGGCAGCAATGATCGGGGAACCAGAGCGCGCATGCCTTCTTCGCCGCCCGCAATGTGTGCTCGCAGTACTTTGGGTAGGGATCGCCGCCGCGCTATAATTTCGGGCTTCGCGCCGCCCCTGCGGCGCGTCATCCCTGGGGGCGCGTCATTCCCGCGAAGGCGGGAACCCAGCCAAAGCCGGGAGGCTTCGGGTTTTCTGTTGGGCCACGGAGAGGTGGATGAGCGGCTTAAGTCGCACGCCTGGAAAGCGTGTTTAGGTTAATAGCCTAACGCGGGTTCGAATCCCGCCCTCTCCGCCA
>DATBAI010000019.1:0-13340 GCA_036271595.1 Usitatibacter sp. | reverse complement strand
GCGGACGAGTTCACGGTCGAGATGGACGTGCGCGACGCGAAGCCCGACCAGTTCGACGCGCTCGTGCTGCCGGGCGGCGTGGCCAACCCGGACATGCTGCGCCTGAGCAAGGAGGCGATCGGCTTCATCAAGGACTTCGGTGGAACCAGCAAGCCCATCGCGGCCATCTGCCACGGCCCGTGGACCTTGATCGACGCGGGCATCGCCAAGGGCAAGCGCATGACGAGCTGGCCCACGTTGCAGAACGACCTTCGCAACGCCGGCGCGAAATGGAGCGACGAGCAGGTGGTGGTGGACGGCAGGCTCGTCACCAGCCGCAAGCCCGACGACATCCCCGCCTTCGACGACGCGCTCCTGGAGAAGCTCACGCACGAGGTGTCCGCGCGCAAGCAGTAAGGCCTAGAGGCGCGGGGCCTCGCGCAGGACCCGCGCCAGCTCCTCCTTGTAGAACTTCGCCGAGCCCGTCGTGCCGTGGCCCGATGTCTCGGCGCTCGCCGGGATGAGCAGCACGCGCCCGTTCCTCACCCGCTTCATCTCGCGCTCGAGGATGCCGAGCTCCGGCGGGTTGCGCTCATCGTCGCCGGCATTGATGGCGACCACCGTCGCGGTGATCCGGTCCAGGCCCGGCGACGGATCGTAGTCGTACGACGATTCCCACTGGTAAACGAAGTCGTTCGCGTCGGCCTTGAACGGCGCCGCGAGGCGCGCGTTCACGACCTTGTCGCCCGCCTGGCTCGTCGGGGCCTCCCGGTAGAGCGCCTGGTTGCCGCCCGACATCGCGTAGCCGTAGAAGACGGACGCCATCTTGAAGCCGTGCGGCTGCTCCCGGTACTCGCCGTTCATGTAGCCCGGGTCGTTGCGAACCGATTCGACCAGCAGGCGGCGCATGATCCAGTTGCGCCCCGACATGGGCGTGGGCAGGCATGCCATCGGCACCGCGATGTCGACATAGCCGGGATAGCGGCCGGCCCACATCCAGGCCTGCATGCCGCCCATCGAGTTTCCGATGACCATGCGCAAATGCTTCACGCCGAGGTGCTCGGTGACCAGGCGGTGCTGCGCCTCCACCATGTCGTCATAGTCGTAGCGCGGGAATTTCGCATGCAGGCCGTCGGAGGGCTTTGCCGACTGCCCGGCGCCAAGCGCATCGGTCACGATGATGTAGTAACGGCTCGCATCCAGCGGCTGCCCGGGCCCGAACAGGAGGCCCGCGAAGCCGGGCGTGGTCATCGACTTCGACGAGCCGCCCGTCCCGTGCAGCACGAGGATCGCATCGTTCTTCGGGTCTCCAAAGGTCACGTAGTGCAGGCGCACGTCCTTCAGGACGGCTCCGTCGTGGAACCGGAACTCGGGGGCGACCCAGTCGCCTTCCTTGGAGGCGGGAAGGTCCGCGGCCATGGCAGTGGTTGCGAAGACAGCCGCGAATGCGGCGAGCGAACGGGTCCAGCGAGTCATTTGCTACTCCAGTCGTTTTGCGTTGCTTCAGGCGCCCAGGCGGCCCGCCAGGGCTTCCATCGAATCGGCGGCGGCATCCACGGGCACCGTGGGCGCCGCCTCCCCCTGCCCCGGGCCCTTCTCGTTCGGGCGCGCGAGATGCCCCGTGCGCAGCCCACACGCCGCGGCCGCCGCGAGGTCGAAGCTGTGCGCGGCGACCATCATGCAATCCTCGGGCGCGAGGGCGAGCGCTTCCGCCGCAGCGAGGTAAACACGCGGCTTCGGCTTGTAATCCCCGGCGATCTCGGCGCCCAGGATCGCATCCCAGGGAAAGGCGTTGCGCCGCGCGAGGTCCACCATGAGCGAGATGTTGCCGTTGGATACCGGCGCGAGCAGGTATTTCGCGTGCAGCCGATCGAGCCCGCGCTTCACGTCGGGCCATGCGTCAAGCCTGTGCCACGCGAGAGTCAACGCATCGCGGTCGGCATCGGCGAGCTTGTCGAGGCCGAACTTCCCGGCGATCCGGTCCAGCATGCGGCGGTGGATGATGTCCAGCCGCGCGAAGGCGATGCGCCCGGAGCGCACCTCCTCCATCGCGGGCTGGTATTCGGCGCGCCAGGCGTCGGCGAACGCCAGCCAATCGAGCACGAGGCCTCGCGGCGACAGGAAATCCTTCGCCTCACGGGCGATGCCGCTGCGCCAATCGACGAGCGTGCCGAAGACGTCGAAGAAGAGCGCCTTGACGATCAAGGGACCGCCACCGTGTGCCGGCGATATTCGGCGTGGCCGGGATAACCCACCGAGGCGTACCGGACATAGGCTTTGCTCGCGCGAAGCGAAGGCGCCATGATCATTCCACCTTGAGGTTGAGGCGGCGCGCGGTACGGGTGAACGCCGCGGCTTCGTTGGCGATCCGGGCGGAGAAGGCCGCGCCGCAGGTCGAAGCGGGCTCGATGCCCGCGGCGGTGAGGCGCTCGCGCACCTTCGGGTCCTGCGAGAAGGATTCGGATTCGCGCTGCAGGGTACGCACTACGGTATCGGGCGTTCCGGCGGGTGCGAGGAGGCCGTACCACACGTCTCCGCGGACTCCGTGCACGCCGCCTTCTTCGAGCGTGGGCGTGTCGGGGAGGAGTTGCGTGCGGCGATCGGATGCGACCGCCAGCGCCACGAACCTTCCCGCCCGGATCTGCGGCAGCACCGAACCCACGGTCGCGAAGAACGCATCCACTTCGCCCGCGAGGAGCGCCGTGGACGCCGGCGCCGCGCCCTTGTAGGGCACGTGCGTCATCTGCATCTTCGTGACGCCAAGGAAATCTTCCGTCACGAGGTGAACGGCGCTGCCAATGCCGACCGACGCGTAGGTATAGGTGCCCGGCTTCGCGCGGACTTTCTGCAGGAATTCGGCGAGCGTCTTCACGCCGAACTCAGGCCGGACGACGAGAACCGTCGGGCTCGATCCCATGATGCAGATGGGCGCGAACGACTTCACCGCGTCGAACTTCACGCGATCGGCGTAGAGCGCCGGGATCATCGAATGGGCCTGCGCCGCGACGAGCAGCGTGTCGCCATCGGGTTTCGCTCCCGCCACGGCTTCAGCCGCGATCACCGCATTGGCGCCCGGCTTGTTCTCGACCACGAAATTGGCATGGAGCTTCTCGCCCGCGCGCTCGGCGAACATGCGCGCGACGATGTCGGTCGGGCCTCCCGCCGGATACCCCACGAGCACGCGAACGGGCTTGTCGGGATAGGCGGGCGACTGCGCGAATGCCACAGGGGCCAGCGTGAGGAGACCAGCGATCGCGAGGAATCTCATGCGAAAAGGCTACCACTATCGCCGGGCGAAGACCGCCCAGGTGCCGTTGGCGCGGGCGACGAGCTTGCCGGCCACGCGGCATTCGCCCTCGATGTTGACCAGGGTCTTGCCGCGGTTCACGAGCTGAGAGGTGCAGACGATCGGCCCCGAAAGCACCGGGCGGAAATAGTTGATGGTGAGGTTGCTGGTGGCGCACGCCTCGCCTTCCTTGAGATCGGGAATGAGCGCCGCCGCCATGCCGGTATCCGCGAGCGTGAATAGCGCGCCGCCATGGACCACGCCCACCGTGTTGAAGTGGTGCGCCATGACCTGGAGCGTCGCGACGCTCTTTCCCGCGCCCGCTTCGTGGAACTCGACTCCCACGTGCTCGATGAATCGCATGCGGGTGCTGGAGCGAAGGTGCGGCTCGCTCACGTAGACCCATGCGTCCTTGCCCGACGCGAGTTTCACGGCGAGGCGCACGTAGCGCGCGAGCTTCTCGTACTCGTCCGATTTCGCGAGCTCCTCCCGGGTGACCTCGAACACGGTGCCCTCGACCGACGCGCCATCGCCCTTGTAGGCGGCGTTCTTGTGGTTCGCCGTGCCCGTGGCCGCGACGACCGCGGGATCGTCCAGCACGAGCGGCTTCGTTTCAAAGCGCGGCAACTGGTCGGCCGCCCCCTCGAGCTTGCGACCGAACGTGGCTCGCTGGACGGGCTCGTGCTGGAGCGTCCCGTAGGAAAAGAGGAGCGGCATGCCTACTTCGCCGCCTTGCGCTTGAAGTACTGGTCGAAGTGGGCGATGTGGTCGTCGAGGTTGTCCTCGAGCATCTTGCGGAACTCGGCCGTGAAATGTTCCAGCGCTCGCGCCTTGGCATCCTTCAGCGCCTCGACGTTCGGTGCTTCGGAGGTGATCGTGAAGGCGTTGAACCGGGCGCAGGCGTAAGTGAAGGACGCGTTCACTTCGCCCAGCTTCGCCAGGTCCGATTGCTGGTTGGCGAGATGGATATAGGCGTCGGCGCGCTTCCAGAATTTGTCGTCCACTTTTGCGTCTCGTCGTTTCGCGGGAACCGCAGGATAGCGCCTTCGGCCGGCCGGCGCCTCCCCGCTAAGCGTCCACCAACCAACCGCGGCGGACGCTCTCGTCGATCTCGCTCGCCATCCAGGTGAAGATGTCGGGGGCGAGGACGCGAATGGGCTCGTGGACCTTCAAGACCTGGGACTTGCGGATCCCCTGCTCGCGCCATGTGCGGCCCTGCGTCGCGAGATTCACGATGAAGGGCATGAGGCGATCGAAAACCCGCACCCAGCGGCTTTCGAGGGTTTCCTGGGCCTCGTACTCGAGCCACAGCTCCCGCATTCGCTTGGCGAAGGCGGGGGAAAACCCGGCCAGCCGGTCCACGCAGGCGCGCTCGGCGATCTCCTTGTCCTTGTAGTTCGGGTCGTAGACGGAGACATCCCCTCCATCGATCTCGCACACGTCGTGGACCAGCGCCATCTCGACCGCGTGCGCGACGTCGATGGGAAGCTTCATGTCGGGCGCGAACGTGAGCAACGCGATGGCCAGATGCCAGCTGTGCTCGGCGGAATTCTCGTGCCGCGAAAGGTCCCTCACGTAGGACTTGCGGTATACGAGCTTGAGGCGATCCAGCTCGGTGAGGAAGGAAACGATCGAGGCGAGATCGCCGGCCTGCGGCATCTAGATCGCCAGCACCAGCTTCCCGAAGTTCTCGCCCTTGAAGAGCTTGAGGAGCGTCTCGGGGAAGGAGTCGATGCTGCCCTTCACCACGTCTTCCTTCGCGTGCAGCTTTCCCGCGGCGATCCAGCCGCCCATTTCCTTCGCGGCCTCGCCGTAGCGCTCGGCGTAGTCGAAGACCACCATGCCCGTCATGCTCGCGCGGTTCACGAGGAGCGAGAGGTAATTGGACGGGCCCTTCACGGGCGTGGTGTTGTTGTACTGCGAGATGGCGCCACAGATCACGATGCGTCCACGTAGCGCGATGCGGGCGAGCGCTGCGTCCAGGATGTCGCCGCCCACGTTGTCGAAGTACACGTGGATGCCATCGGGGCAATGGGACTTGAGGGCCGCCTTCACGTCCTCGGCCTTGTAGTCGATGGCCGCGTCGAAGCCCAGCTCGCGGAGATAAGCGCATTTGTCCGCGCCGCCCGCGAGGCCCACCACGCGGCAACCCTTGATCTTCGCGATCTGGCCCACGAGCGAGCCCACCGCCCCGGCCGCACCCGAAACCACCACGGTCTCGCCCGCCCTGGGCTTGCCGATGTCCAGCAGCCCGAAATAAGCCGTCATGCCCGGCATTCCAAGCGCGCCGAGGTAGCGCTCGAGCGGGGCGAATTTCGTATCGACCTTGCGAACGCCCTTGCCGTCCGAGATCGCGTACTGCTGCACGCCGAAGTTGCCGGCAACCTCGTCACCGTCCTTGAACGCGGGATTCTTCGAAGCGACCACGCGGCCGGCAGAGCCTGCGCGCATCACCTCGTCGATGGCGACGGGACGGATGTACGACTTGCCCTCATTCATCCAGCCGCGCATCGCCGGGTCGAGCGAGATGTGCGTGACTTTCACGAGGAACTCTCCGTCGCCCGGGTCGCGTACGGGCTCGTCGACGAACTTCCAGTCGCTCGGCTTGGGGGTTCCAACGGGGCGCGCCGCGAGACGCGCCTGGCGATTCATCGTGGTCATGGCCTGGCCCTCTTCATGCGCGCCGCATCCACCCGGACGATCAGGTCCTCGGCGATCGCATTGCGCGCGAATGGATTCAATGTCATCGGCCGCACGGGAGAAAACGTGATTTCGTCGCCAAACTTGCTCCGGCGGGCGAGGCGCAGGGCGATTCGCGGCGGATTTACCATCGTGCTCGAGTTCACGTTCATGATGTCCGAGAGCGCGATGCGCTCTTCGATGCGGCCGCGCTTCACCAGGAGATAGTCGCCGCCATCGTACACCTCGTCGGCAAGCCCCCAGATCAGCTTCGGATAGAGCAGCGCGAGGACGACCACGATGAGGGCCGCCGGCGCGAGTGTTCCGGGATAGAACCTCCCGGTCTCGAAATACATGAGGGTCGCCGGAGCCAGCGCCACCCCGACGAAGACAACCGGAAGGATTTTCTTCATGTAGAACGTCTGCCTGGACGAGATTCGCTTCATCGCGTCCTCACTCGACCCACAAAATCTGCCGCAGCTCCATGGCGTGGCCGCCCTTCGCATCCCTCAGCTTCGCGATGATCGTATAGGCGCCCACCGGATCCGCGGGCTCGATCTTGAGGCGCACCGTGGCGCGGGTGAGCATGACGACGTTGCGCTTGGCGATCTTCCCATCGAAGGCGGCTACATTCGGCACGTCCCCGTAGGTCGAGCCGTCGGGCTTCAGCACCTTGAAGTCCACCACGAGCTTGCAGGGGTTGCCGGTGTCCGCGCATCCCGAGAAGAACACCATCGCGGTCACGCTTTCGCCCGCTTTCGCTCCCGCGGCCGGATGGAACTCGGGCACCTGCGATTCCCCGGTCTGCGTCCATTGCTTCATGAACGCGTCGTAGTCCTTGGTGAGGACCAGCATGCCGCCCAGGCCCTCGACGGTCTTGCGCCAGTCCTGGTCCGGAAGCGGCTTCGAGGTCGCGGGATCGATCCACTGCGCGCAGGCCGATGCGGCGGCGAAACCGAGGGCGGCAAGGAGGTGTGAAAGCTTCATCGGGGAGCTCCGGCGCCCGGAATGGGGCGCGATACGTCGGTGGGCAGGCGCTCCTCGAGGATGTCGCGCATGCGCGCCTCGATCGCACCCTTGATCCTGCCATGCGGCAGGATGTAGAAGCGGTTCGTCTTCACCGCCTCGATCGCCTCGCGCGCGACGTCGGCCGCGGAAAGGCGGCCATGCTTCAGCGCCTCACGCACCGCCTCGCGATATGGGGCGCCGAGCGGATTCGTGGCCGCGAGGTCGGCGGGACGGTTGCGGTCGGAATCGCCGATGCCCGTGTTCACGTACGCGGGACACAACACCGAGACGCCGATGCTCGATTTCGCGACGCGCAGGTCATGGTAAAGGCACTCCGAGAGCGCGACCACGCCGTGCTTGCTCACGCAATACACCGCACTCCCGGGAATGTCCACGAGACCCGCGACCGACGCCGTATTCACCATGTGGCATTCGCCGCCCTGCTCGAGCATTCGCGGCACGAAAGAGCGCATGCCGTGCACCACCCCCATCAGGTTGATGCCGAGCGTCCACTGCCAATCCTCGAGCGTCGCGGTCCATGCGGGGCCGCCGACCGCGACGCCCGCATTGTTGAAAACCAGGTGTACGCCGCCGAAACGATCGCACGCGCGCGCGGCCAGGAGATCCACCTCGGAGGCCTTCGAGACGTCGCAGCGGATCGACTCCGAGCGCATGTCGAGCTTCGCCACCTCGATCGCGGTCGCCTGCATGCCCTTCTCGTCCACGTCGGCGAGCGCTACCGACATTCCCTCGCGAGCGCACGCGATGGCGAGCTCGCGCCCGATGCCGCTCCCGGCGCCGGTGACGACCGCGGTCTTGCCCTTCAGCTCACGCATGGATGATCCTGTCCTGGTTACCTGGGAGCATGCTTTGCCGCCTCGTGGGCAGCCTCGATCCTCTCGCCCGTCTGCGGATGGGTCGAAAGATACCCGAAGTCGAGGCCACGCTTCTTTTCGCCGATGGCGTTCGTCAGGTCTTCCAGCGCCGTGGCGAAGGCTTCGGGGGACGAGCCGGTCCGGTCGAGCAGGTCGAAGGCGAACGCGTCCGCCTCCCGCTCGAAGTCGCGCGAATAGCCCGAGTTGACGAGAACCGTCGGCGCCGTGGCCGCGATGCTCGATATGGAGGAGGCGTCGCCGAATACGGCCATCACGACCAGCGCGTGGAACGAGCCGCTGAGGAGGACGCGCGTGCTGTGGCGGTAGTGCACATGTCCCAGCTCGTGGGCGAGGACGGCGGCAACCTCGTCGTCGTCCAGGACATCCACGAGCTGGTCGGTCACCACGATGACCCCCCCGGGCAGCGTGAGGGCATTGGGCCCGATCATCCCGCCGTCGCGAAACACCAACCGTGTCTCGGCGGGGACCTCGGCGCTGCGTTTCATCCTGGCGAACTTCTGTTCGATGGCTCGGCGGCGATCCGCCGTCACCTTGCTCGGCCGGAAGAACACCCTGTCGACGGTGTTCATTGTTTCGGCCGAGAGCTGGGACTCGATGCCCTGCGGGATTGCTTCGGCGAGGCGCTTTGCGGCCCAGGGAATGCCGTCCGTGTATGCGAACCATGCCGCCACGACGAGGACCGCGAGGGACGCGACCACGAAACGGCTATGCGTCTCCAGGCGATGCGCGAGCGTGCGCGAACGCGGAACGCCCAGAGTCGCATCCACGGCGTCGAAGCTCTTCGTCACGAGGAGTCCGCCGCCGGGCAGGCCAATGCGCAGCGGCACGGAACCGATTCGCGGATGGATCGCGGCATCGCGAGCCGCGATCTCGAGGAGCACTTCGCCGCCATGAACGACAAGGCGCCCGCCTTCGACCTGCACGTTGACGGGCACACGGCGCGAGGTCAGCCCGTCGAAATAGTCCGCCTCGAACTGTCCGTTCACAGCGAAAGGTCCACGTCGAAGAACTCGCCCATCTGGTCGCCAGTCGCGCTCACCGGGCGCGCGACCGCCGCGAGGAAGCCGTCCAGCTCGTGCCCGCTCTCGATGCGCAGGCATGAGGCACGGTAGTGCGTCACTCGCATCACCGCCCACGGCACCAGCAATCCGCACGAGACCACGATCGCCAGCAGGTTGGTGAAGTACATGGAGCCCAGCTTGAGCGCCGCAAGGGTGCTCACGAAGCGCACGTCTTCCCCGAGCCGGGTCGAATTGAATGTCAGGTTCGCGACCCGTGCACGCGTGTACGCGAGCATGAGGGGAAATACGGTGAAATAGAAAAGCACGATTCCAATCCACGGCGGCACCCTCATCATCACGAGGACGCCCACCACTGCGCCGGCAGCGAAACCGGCGGGCAGGAGGATGAGGACGCTCTTCAGGTAGATCCAGTAGAACTTGCGGATAGGGGAAGAAAAGGCGAAGCCTTTCGTCCCATAGGCCGAGTTGCCGACCTGGAAGCGCTTGAGCATCGCGATCACGTAGGGGTAGAAGATCGCGATCGGCAGCGAGGGCAGCAACGCGCTCCAGATTTGCCACGCCGTGGCCGGTGGATGCGCGGGGTCGAACGTGGGAAGGACCAGCGCGAGGATCGGGGAGAGCAGCAGCGGCGCGATGACCGCGAAGCCCTCCCGGTAGCGGCCGTGGAAATGAAACCGAAGGTTGCGGTAGCTGGAGCTCACGGCATTGAACTGCATCGAGCGCACCACGAGCCACGGCGCCGCGACCATGAGGATGATCACCACGGCGGTTCCGAGGCGCGGAAGATAGTGCGACGCGACGTTGTACAGCAGCAGCGCGAGGATCGCGATGATCCGGCCGCGGAGGATCGCGACGGGATTGCCGTGATACTCGAAGTTCGCCCCGCAAAGCCACGTGTTGCCGTAGATGTAGCGCCTCTTCCGGACCTTCGCCCACGGCGAGTAGATTCCGAGGGTCACGATCGCGAGGAACAGGTTCACGATCCAGATGCGGAAGTATTCGCGCGCGCTGCCCGTGAAGGTGAACGGATAGGTTCGCGGCGCGGACGCGACCTCGACCGGCTGGGCAACGTCGACGCAAGCCTCAGGCGCCGAGGGTAGCTCGGCCATGTTCCCTCTCGTCCAGTGCGGTCGACATGCCGCCGGGACGCACCTCGTTACGCAACCATTCCAGCGCCTCGCGCCAGAGCTTGTCGCGGCTTCGCTCGTGGAAGAATCCGAAGTGGCCGATGTGCGCCTCCCCGATCCGCGAGGGCACGAGATGGCGCCGGTCCACGCGCGCGCCGCGGTAGAACGAATGCAGGCTGTCGGTAGCGCGCTCGTTGATCATCGCGTCGTCGGAGAAGGAATACCGCAGTATGGGGGCGTTGAACCGCGCCATCTTCGAGCGCCACTCCTCGCCCTCGGCGAGAAGGTACTCGGGGTGCAGGCACCAGCGGCGCCATTGGTCGGCGACGCCTTTCGGGAGGTCACCCACCATGCGCAGGCGCTTTCCCGGGAAATAGCCGAAAAGGCGCGTGAAGACGGGGAACAGGAAGAACCACAGGAGCCGCACGCGGAATTTCATGCCGTCGTTCAACCGGTAGTAGCCGGAGCCCGTGTTCGCGGTGATCACCGCGCGCACGGCGTCGCTTCCGGGCGTCACGCCGATCACCTGGCCGCCCAGGCTGTGGCCCACGAAGACGAGCGGCAGGTACGGATCGGGATTGCGCGCCTCCACGAGCATCGCGGCGAGGTCCTTCTCGACCCAGGTGCGCACATCCGCCTCGAGGCTTGCGAGGCTGCCGTGGCGCGAGCCACCGATACCGCGGTAGTCGAACGTGAGCGCGTGGATGCCGTTCGCGGCGAAGAATCGCGCGATGGGCGCGTAGAAATCCCGCCTCACGCCCATGGCGGCGCCGATGCACATCGTGGCCCAGGCGGTGCCCTGCGCCGGGAAACGCGTCACGGCGAGCTCGTAGCCGTCGCCGGCTCGCGCCGTCCCATCGATTGCTTCAGATCGCATCCCAGCCCGTGTCGGCCTCGAAGCGCAGGCCGTACTTCGCCTTGAGCTCGGCGCCGATCCGCAACCACTCCTGCTTGCCACGTGCGCGGATCGTATTGATGGGGCCGCCGCGGTGCGGCGCGAAGCCCGTTCCGAAGATCACGCCCGCGTCGCAAAGGTCGGCATCGGCGACGATCTTCTCGCGCACGCACGCGACCGCCTCGTTCAACGCCGGCCAGACCATGCGATCGGCGAGCGCCTTGAGGTCCACCGTTCCGGGCCCGCTCGAGGACTTCACGGGCTTGCCCTTCACCCACGTGTAGAAGCCCTTGCCGGTCTTCTTGCCGAAGTTCTTTCCCTCGACAAGCGCCTGCAGTTTCTTGGGGATCGGCGAGCCCGGTCTTGCGAGCTCCTGGCCCACCGCCCAGCCGATGTCCAGGCCCACCATGTCGGCGAGCTCGATGGGGCCCATGGGCATGCCGAAGTCCTTCGCGGCCGCGTCGATCGTCTCGGGCGGGATGCCTTCGTCCACCATCAGCATCGCTTCCAGGAGATAGGGCGAGAGCACGCGGTTCACGAGGAAGCCGGGGGCCGACTTGCACGGCATCGGAAGCTTGTCGATCTGGCGCGCGAACGCTTGTCCGGCCTGCATCACCGCGGCCGAGGTCTGCGGCCCCTCGACCACCTCCACCAGCATCATCTGCGCGACCGGATTGAAGAAGTGCAGGCCCACGAGGCGTTCGGGGCGCTGCAGCGCGGAGGACAGTTGCTGCAGCGGGATGCTCGAGGTGTTCGACGCGAGTATGGCGCTCGCCTTCATCCTGGGCTCGACCTGCGCGTAGACCTTTCGCTTGACGTCCGCGTTCTCGACGATCGCCTCGATCACGAGGTCGGCCTTCGGCACGCCCGCGCCCGCCACGTCGGGAATCAACCGGTCCATCGCGGCCTGCACGAGATGCGGCTGCTTGAGCCGCTTCCTGAAAAGCTCCGCGGCGCGCTTGATCGCCGGCGCAACGCGCTCCGGCGCCAAATCCTGCAGCGTCACCGTCACGCCGCGCAGCGCGGCCCACGCCGCAATATCGCCACCCATGGCGCCCGCGCCAATCACATGCAAATGCGAAATGGGGTCAGACCCCTTTTCCCGCATAACGGAACGTTCCTCTCCTTGGGAAAAGGGGTCTGACCCCAATTTCTTCAGGCGTTCCTGAAGCAGGAAGATGCGGATGAGGTTCTTGGCGGTCGGATGGAAGAAGAGGCTCGCGGTGGAGGCGGGATTCTCGCGAGGGACATTGCGCGGGTCGCCGCCGAAGTCTTTCCAGAGGTCGATGATCGCGTAGGGCGCGGGGTACTGGTCGCGCCGCACGCGTTTCGAGACCTGGCGGGCCGACATCTTCGCGACGAGGTCGCGGATGCCGGGCCAGTCGGTCGCCGCCTGGGTGAGCGTGGGCACGCGCATCGCCGGAGGATTCGAGAGGATCTGTTGCGCGGCGTTCGCGAAGTGCCGGCGCTGCGTGACGGCGTCGATGAGGCCCAGCTTTTCAGCACGCCGCGCGTCCACGCCTCGCCCGGTGAGCATGAGGTCGAGTGCCGCGGCCGCCCCGATCAGCTTGGGCATGCGCCGTGCACCTCCCCAACCCGGGACGATGCCCAGCATCACCTCGGGCAGCGCCATGCGGGTCTTGGGCCCGTCGTCCATGACGCGGTAGCGGCAGGCAAGCGCGAGCTCGGTGCCCCCGCCCATGCAGAAGCCGTGGATCATCGCGAGGGTGGCGAAGGGAAGCTGCGCGACCTTGTCGAAGACTTCGTTCCCGAGCGCGGTGAAGGCGATCGCTTCATCGGCGTCGCGAAAGCGCGTGAACTCCTCGATGTCCGCGCCCGCCGCAAAGCCGTTGTCCTTCGCCGAGAAGATCGCAAGCCCCTTGGGCGGCATCGACACGAGATGGTCGGCGATGCTCCCCAGCTCGCGCAGCGCCTCGCTGGAGAAGGTATTGGTGGCGCTGCCGGCGCGATCGAACGCGAGCCACGCGATGTGGTTCGCATCGATGTCGAGCTTCCAGTGCTTGAGGTCCATCCGCTAGGCCGCTTCCGTCGCAAGTCCGCTCGACATCCACCCGCTGATTCCGGCGGACATCACCCTCACGTCCTCGTAGCCCATCTGCTTCGCGCGTTTCGCCGCGATGGGAGCCTTGCGGCACATGGGGTTGGAGCAATAGAAGACGAGCCTCGAGAGCTTGTCGGCGGGCAGGTCTTCGGCGCGGAAGCTTTCCGGGCCGAGATTTCGTGCGCCCGGCACGTGCGCCTTCCCGAAACTTTGCGCGGAGTTCACGTCGTAGACGTTCACATGCCCGGTGCGCAGCTCGGCATCGAGGCCGGCCGGCGACACGGATTTGAGTCCCATCAGGAATGCCATCATGTCGCCTCCCCAGCCGTCTCCCCAAGCCGCTCGAGCAGCATCGCCCCGCCCTGCCCGCCGCCGATGCAGAGCGA
>DATBAI010000018.1:0-87968 GCA_036271595.1 Usitatibacter sp. | reverse complement strand
GCGTCGATCTTTTCACGTTCCCGCGTTCGGCGGTTGTATCTCGTCTTGCACGACGATCTGGCACCGCGGAAGCAGCGCACCGACTACAAGTCTCTTGCCGGCGCCATCACGCTGATACGGCTCTTGCGCGGCGCCGGCGTCGAGGTGCTCGTAGGCTTTTCCGGCCTCGATATGATTCTGTGGAAGGCGGCAGGCGCCGCCAACGTGGCGACGGGAAAGTTTTTCAACCTTCGCCGCTTCGATCCAACTCGATGGGACGCGGAGTCCGAAGGCGGTCGAATTCTGCCATATTGGACCGAGCAGTCGCTCATCACTTGGCTTCGCGAGGAGGACCTGAAACTCCTCCTCGACAAGAAGCTGATCGACCGAGCGGTGGCGGCCGAGAACCCGTATGGGGCCCAAATTCTAGAGCTCCTAGACAACGGGGCGGGTGCCGCATGGGTTGGCCTCGGGTGGCGCCAGTACCTCTACTGGTTCCAACAATGCGAATCGGACATTTCAAAAACGTCATCGATCGCGGAGGCGCTGCTACTTAACGCAGACGAGCGCTGGGCCGCAGTTGAGCGAAGCGGAGTGCTTCTCTTCGACCGAGACAACGATGGCAGCTGGATTCGACCTTGGATCAACGCGATACGCGAGGCTCGTGGCAGCGCCTAAGCGAACCGCTAGGTTGGTCCGTCAATCCTCGCGGGCTGGCCGCATGCTTTGCAAGCTGCGGAAACAGGCCTAGGTTCCCGTGTCGAATCGGCGCGCCATTGAACATCGAACTTCATCGTTTTCGACGGCGATCCCCACGAGGCCCCATAAGACGACCCATACTCGACCACGAACGCTTCCTCCTCGGTGCTACACGCAGCGCATCGTATTTTGTAGGAAGACTTGTCGGTAACTCCCATGTCGATGTCCTCGCAGGTGTGGTCCGCTATTCAACACCAACACGATTCTCGATCGCCAACTCGACCAAGCCCCGCAGAACCGGCTCTTCGATGAATGAGGGCGGGTCGTAGATCACGCCCTTGGGTTCGCCGCGGAGCTGATCACTACATCGGACGATGGCATTCCAGTGCCAGTTTCCGCCCTGCATGCCGCATTCGGCCTGGTACGTGTAGGTGATCCCACCATCTCGGACCGTCGTGTAGGTGCCCTCGATGCCGCCGACCATTCTTCGCCTCGCGTGTGGATTCGACGGGGCAGCAGCCTACTCTCAATCGAGAAGGTCCGCGGAAGGACCGCGCGAAGCGAAAGGCTCAACAGGGTTGCGTGACATCCGCTCTCAATTCGCTCCTGCGACCCCAAGATACGAGATGGAGCCCCTAGACAGATTGCGCGACTTAGCCCATGAACTGGGGTATTTGTGGGGGTATCAGGGGCGCGAGATCACGGGAAACACTGTGGCCTGAGAGTGAAGCCGGGCGATTAATGTGAGTCCCTCTCCCGCACCATCGAGCGCGACCTGCCGGTCGCGTCAGGGCGGAAGCCGCCGGGCCAGTTCCTCGAGGTAGTCCGCTGCGTCGTATTGAAGGGCCGCGAGATCTTCTCCGTCCCGGCGCACGGAGATGCCCAGCCGCGCCATCAGCTCGCGCTGAAGGGCCATGGCCTCCGGCTTGAATTCGGCCCCGAAATGGTCCTGGACGTCGCCGTGATGGCTCTGCAACGACTGGGTCGTTTGCCTGAATCCCTCCTTGCGGGCCGCGTCGGACCAACCCGGAAGCGTCCTGTCGAGGACGACGCTTCTCTCCCGGTCACTGCGCTCCTGGAATTCCCTGAGCCGCGCTACCAGCTCGAGCGTGCTCTCGCGCAGCTGGCCGTCCGTGAGAGATTCGATGCGCTCCATGGAAGCCCCGATGCCATCGCAATGGACTAGCGTACTCCATCGCCGACGCCGGACTTAACATCTGCTCTACTTCAGCCACTCCGCGATGTCGGAGGCGCCAAGCTTGAACGTCGGATCCTTCGGCAGGTTCTCCGCATTGAGCTCGTCCTGCACGCCGAGGAAAACGCCGGCCAGCATGAATGAAAGCTTGGCGAGGTTCTCCGCGCTCACCGTGGTCTTCGCGCCGCCATCCGAGAGGGTCACATTGCGCCCCATGAGCTCGACGTAGAGTTTCTCGGCGAGGTCCTTGGTTTCCAGCCTGAAGGGCTTGCTCATGCGGGTGCTCCGGATGCGGAGCCCCATTGGAACACATTCATGGTGGCCCGCACCGGCGCTAGTGGGTCGCCACGGGGCGGAGTTGCGTCGGGTCTTCACT
The DNA here is from genome assembly GCA_036271595.1 of Usitatibacter sp. GTDB lineage: Bacteria > Pseudomonadota > Gammaproteobacteria > Burkholderiales > Usitatibacteraceae > Usitatibacter. The sequence continues at coordinate 85,719 of DATBAI010000018.1, read as the reverse complement.
CGTCATCATGAGGTGCATTCCGGCGCCGTCCGGGAGCCCGAAGCCCCCGATGTCATGGCGCCGGATCACGTCCGCAATCGCGTGCGCGTTGGCCTGGATCTCGGCGAACTGACCCGGCGGCAATGTCCAGTCGCGCAGGTAGGACTCGAAGTCGTCGGAGCACTGGCCGTTGCGGGCGCACGAGTCGGCGACGAGGAGGTTGCGGCCGCCGCATTCATAGCCGAACTCGCAAGCCGCGAGGGTGAATGTGTATTCGCCGTACCTCAGGGTCACGTCCTCCGACCCGATGCGCAGGCGGCTGTTGCCGTCCGCGGTGAGCACATGCCCCGCTTCGACGATCGCGACGGGGTCCCCGGACACCAACGCCCCGACGAGCTGCTGCTGCTCCTCGGCCGTGGGCTGCGCGAGCGCGAAAAATTTTCCCTGCGACTGGCGCACGAACTCCGGCCCGCCCCCCGAGGCGGCAATGCGCCGCCCGTCGTCCATCAGGCGTTTCTCGATGAGGTGCGCCTGGGCGGCGAGGCTGCCGGCGCCGGCCGCGTCGGAGTAGGCCTTGTCCACATCCGCCTTCGAGATGGTTTCGCCGTCGAAGCCGCGGCACTCGCGCACGATGTTGCGTTCGTCCATGTAGGCGAGCGCGGCCTTCTGGCGAGGATCCGGCGCGCCCACGACGGTCTTGACAGGCAACACCTGGCCCCTCGGATCGAGCGCCGCCTTCACGTTGGGATTGTCGCTCCTGCGCATCTCGAGATAGCGCATGCACGCTTCGAGGATCACGGCCTTGTAGAGCAGGCGCTCGGCGAGCGGCGCCTCGGCCATGTCATCGAGCGAGGCGAACAGGCTCTTCAAGTCCGTCGCCGTGACGAAGCGCTCGCGCGGGGATGGCGCCTTGGGAGCGGTCGAGACGGGACGTGCCGCGATTCGCGGCGGCGACGAGACACGCGCGGCCGATGCTCCCGGCGTCGATGCCGGGCTTCGCGGCGAACCCACCGCGCTCGCCCCGCTCTCGCCGGATTCCATCGGCGAATCGCGCATCGCGAACCAGGCGATGCCGATCACCGCGGCGAGCGCCACGACAACAGAGACGCGCGTGGGTCTCACGTCAGAGCGTCGCGAACATCGCCACCACCGCCGCGAACATCACGAGCGTCGCGAGCCAGCCCAACGCCGACAGCCGACGCGAGACGGGGAAGCCGCCCATCACCTTCGGGTTCGCCGCGAGCAGCATCATCACCGCCATGATGGGCACCGCGATCACGCCGTTCACGATCGCCGCCCAGACGAGCGCCTTGATGGGATCGACCGCGGTGAAGTCGATGATCATGCCGATGAGCGTCGCCGCCGCGAGGATCGCGTAGAACCCGCGGGCTTCCAGCAGCGTGAGGCCGAGCCCGATGGGCCAGCGCCGCGACTCGGCGACGGCATACGCCGCGGACCCCGCCAGCACCGGGATCGCGAGGAGGCCCGTGCCCACGATGCCGGCGGCGAAGAGCGCGAAGGCGAAGTTGCCCGCAATGGGGCGCAGCGCCGCCGCGGCCTGCTCGGCGGTCTCGATGGTGGTGGCGCCGTGCAGGTGCAGCGTGGCCGCCGTCGTGAGCATGATGCAGACGGCCACGAGGTTCGAGAAGGTCATCCCGATCCAGGTGTCGAAGCGGATGCGCTCGATGTGCTCGTCGGCCTGGTGCGGCGCGTCGCGCAGCGGCTCGTGGCCCGGCGTGGCGCGCTGCTCCTCGACTTCCTGCGAGGCCTGCCAGAAGAAGAGATAGGGGCTGATGGTGGTGCCCAGCACCGCGACCAGCGTCGAGATGTATTCCGCCTTGAACTCGACCCTCGGAAAGAGCGCGCCCACGCCCGCCTCGAACCAGGGAACGTGCACGACCAGCACCGTGCCCACGTAGCCGAGGAGCGCCAGGGTAAGCCACTTGAGGATCGGCGCGTAGCGCGGGAACGGAATGAAGATCTGGAGCGTGAGGGAGAGCAGCGCGAAGAACGCCACGTAGATCTCGGAGGAGCCGCCGACGAGGAGCTGCAACGCGTTGCCCATGGCGCCCAGGTCGGCCGCGATGTTCACCGTGTTGGCGAAGAGGAGGAGCGCCACCATCGAGTGCAGCAGCCACGGCGGGTAGTGGTCGCGGATGTTGGCGGCGATGCCGTGGCCGGTGACGCGCCCGATGCGGGCCGAGACGATCTGGATGCCCACCATCAGGGGCAGCGTGAGGAACACCGACCAGAGGAGGCCGTAGCCGTATTGCGCGCCGGCCTGCGAATAGGTCGCGATGCCGCTGGGGTCGTCGTCGGCCGCTCCGGTGATGAGTCCGGGGCCCAGGCGCTTCAGGAGCGGGATCTTGGGAGCGGGCCGCTCCATCGGGTATTTCACCGGGCGATGGTAGCGGAAACATCTTTCGGTTGTCTTACACGCGAGCGGTTTTTTTCCCGCGTAAACTCGGGGGACCGCATCGGCGTTGGGAGGCGTCGTGAGAAAGGTGCTCTTCATCTTCAGCGTGCTGAGCGACGGCGATGTCGAATGGCTCGCGCGCGCCGGCGAGCGCTTCCACGCCGATCCCGGGGCAGTCCTCATCCCCCTCGCCTCGCGCGTGGACTACCTCTACTTCGTCCTCGAGGGGCGCCTCGCGATCAAGACCAAGTCCGGCGACCCGATCGCGTACCTCGAATCCGGCGAGATCATCGGCGAGATGTCGCTGGTGGATCCAGCCCCCACCACGGTGTCGGTCGAGGTCGCATCCGACGCCACGCTGCTGCGCATCCCGGACTCCGTGGTGCGCGAGAAGCTCACCTCGGACCCGCCGTTCGCCGCGCGTTTCTATCGCGCGCTCTGCGTATTCCTCGCCGACCGCATGCGGCACACCACGCAGCGAATGGGCTACGGCGCCGCCACCGACGACGCCCACGCGAAGGACGAGCTGAACGAGGATCTCCTCGACAATGTCCACCTCGCCGGCGCCCGCTTCGATCGGATGCTCAAGCGCCTGGCGGGGTAGGCAGCTTCCAATGGCCGACGAAGCCCTCTTCCGCAAGGCGGCGCTCGACCGCCTCGCCTCGCCCGACAGGCTCGACGAACGCCTGAAGCTTCCCGCATACCCGCGCGGGCTCATTGCCGCGCTCGCGGCGCTCCTCGCCGCGGTCGCGGCTTTCGCCATATGGCTGCTCGCGACGCGCTGATCGGCAAGGCGCTGCCGGAGACGGGGCGGCGCCGCACGCCCACCATCCTGCAGCTGGAGAGCGTCGAGTGCGGGGCGGCCGCGCTCGGCATGGTGCTCGCGTTCCACGGGCGCTGGGTGCCGTTGGAGCAGCTGCGCGTGGATTGCGGCGTTTCGCGCGACGGGAGCAAGGCGAGCGGGTTGCTGCGCGCGGCGCGCGCCCACGGCATGGTGGCTCGCGGCTTCAAGAAGGAGCCGCACGATCTCGCCGCGCTCCCGATGCCCGCGGTCGTCTTCTGGAACTTCAACCACTTCGTGGTGCTCGAGGGATTCGAGCGCGGGCGCGCATGGCTGAACGATCCGGCGCGTGGCCGGCGCAGCGTCGATGCGGCCGAGTTCGACCAGGCCTTCACCGGCGTGGTCCTCACCTTCGAGACCGGGCCGCAGTTCGAGCGCGGCGGCGAGCCGCCCTCGGTCGCGCGCTCGCTGCGCCGATACCTCGCGGGCTTTCGCGTCGCCGTGGCCGGCGCCTTCTTCCTCGGGCTCGTCCTCGTGATTCCGGGCCTGGTGATGCCGTGGCTCCTGGGCCGCTTCGTGGACGAGGTGCTCGTGTCGCACACCGAGGGGGTCGCCGTGCCGCTCCTCGCGGGCTTCGTGATCGCCGCGCTCGCGCGCTCGCTCCTCATCTCCCTGCAGGCGCGATTACTCATGAGCACCTTCGGTCGCGCGGCGCGAAGCTCGGCGCGCTCCTTCATGGCGCACGCGCTGGCCCTGCCCATGTCCTTCTATTCGCAGCGTTCCGCCGGCGAGATCGCCTCCCGGGTGGACCTGAACGAGCGCGTCGCGGAGATCATCTCGGCGGACCTCGCGCGCCTCGCGCTCGAGCTCGTCACCGCGAGCTTCTTCCTCCTTCTCATGGCGCGCATGGACGCAGGCCTGGCGCTCGTGGTGGTCGCGTGCCTCGCCGTCGAGCTCTTCGCGTGGCGCGGCCTCGCGTGGCGCACCGCCGAAATCTCCCAGGAGCTCTCCGTGCAGGCGGGCAAGCTCTCGGCGGCCGCGACCGGCGGCCTCGCCAACATCGAGAGCATCAAGGCGGGCGGCCAGGAATCGGCGCTCTTCCTCAAGTGGATCGGGCTGCAGGTGCAGTTCGTGAACTCGTCGATTCGTTCGCAACGCTACGTGATGACCCTCGGGCAGGTTCCCGCGGTGATGGGGCTGGTCGCCCACCTCTCGGTACTGGGGCTGGGTTGCGCGCTCATCATGAAGGGGACGATGACCGTGGGCGACCTCGTCGCGTTCCAGGTGCTGCTCGCGGGGTTCGCCGCGCCCGTGCACTCGCTCTTCGCGCAGACGCAGCGCCTGCAGAGCCTTCGCGGCGACCTCGCCCGCCTGGACGACGTGCGCAACCATGCGCGCGAGGAAGGGGTCGAGACGGAAGGCGCGGCGCCCGTTCCCGCGCCAAAGCTGGCGGGAAGCGTGGAATTCCGCAACGTGACCTTCGGCTACAGCCGCGGCGAGCCGCCCCTCATCGAAGGCTTCTCGCTCTCGCTTCGCCCGGGCGGGCGCGTGGCGCTGGTGGGTGCCTCCGGCTCGGGCAAGTCCACGGTGGCGAGGCTCGCGGCCGGCCTTTACAGGCCCTGGAGCGGCGAGATCCTCTTCGACGGGGCCGAACGCGGAATGTACGAGCGGGCGCACCTCGCCGCTTCGCTCGCCTACGTGGACCAGGACGTCGCCCTCTTCGAGGGCAGCGTGCGCGACAACCTCGCGATGTGGGAACCGGCCGACGACGCCACGCTTCGCCAGGCCCTGCGCGACGCCTCCGTCGAGGCGGACATCATGTTGCGTCCGGGCGGCCTCGATACGCCATTGCAGGAAGGCGCCCGCAACCTCTCCGGCGGCCAGCGCCAACGGGTGGAGATCGCGCGCGCGCTGGTGCGCGATCCGGCGATCCTCATCCTCGACGAGGCCACCAGCGCACTGGACCCGGCCACCGAGGCCGCCGTGGAGGCGAATCTCCGGCGCCGCCGCGTGACCTGCCTCGTGGTCGCGCATCGCCTGTCGACGGTGCGCGATGCCGACGAGATCCTCGTGCTGGACCAGGGCCGCGTCGTCGAGCGCGGCCGCTACGAGGATCTCAAGGCCCGCAATGGCCGCTTCGCCGAGCTCGTCGCTTCCGAGGCGTCCGATGGCTGATCCGGGACTCTCGCTCAAGCACACCACCATCGAGGAGGCGTGGCGGCTCGCCAGCGGCCGGCGCGCCGAGGCGCCCGGCAAGCTCGACGAGGCGGGCGATGCCGTCGAAACCATGGCGCTCGGCGCCGGGATGCGCTCGCGCCGCGTGATCCTCGATGCGCGCTGGTGGACGCAGGCCGGGGGCGTGATGATGGCTCGCGTCGAGGAACGCCGCAGGGCTCCGCGCGGCGCCTCGACGCCGGCCCCGAGCCCTTCTTCCGCCGGAGGCACCGGATGGGTGGCGCTCGTGCCCTACATCGGCGGCTACCGGATGCGCGCCCTGGACGACGAAGGCCGTGTCGCGCAGTGGCGCGTGGACGCGGAGATCGCCTCGCGCCTCATGCCCTTCGCGTTCGCGTTCCACCGGCGCTTCGCGCCGCGCGCGCTTCGCGCCGGCGACATGCTGCGCTTCGCCGCCTGGCATGGGGGCGGCGACCTCATCCTGCTGCTGCTCGCCGGATTCGCCGCGGGCGTCGTGGGCCTCTTCACGCCCGTGGCCACCGGATGGCTGATCGACCATGCGATCCCGGAAGGCTCCGTGAAATCGGTCCAGGCGGTGATCGCCGGGCTCGCGGTGGCTGGGGTCGCCCTCATCGCGCTGGAGATGCTGCGCGCCTTCGCCATCATGCGGTTCGAATCGCGCGTGGGAGTCGCCATGCAGGCGGCGCTGGTCGATCGCGTGGTGAGCGCGCCCGCCCGTTTCTTCCGTGAGTTCGCGAGCGCCGACCTGGCGTTGCGCATGGGGTCGGTGAACACCATCCAGCGCACGCTCACGGCCTCGACCATCGGCAGCTTCGTGACCTCCCTTTTCCTGCTGTCCAACCTCGGGCTCATGGTGATGTACAGCCCCTCGCTCACCCTGGCCGCCTCCTCGATCGGGGTGATCGTGGTGGGCGTCTCGGTGCTGCTGGGCCTCGCGCGGCTACGCGTGGGCCCGCGCGTCGAAGCGATGGACGGGAAGCTCTCCGCGATGCAGTTCGAGGTGTTCTCCGGCATCGCCAAGCTGCGCGCATGCGCCGCCGAGCCGCGCGTGCTCGAGCGTTGGTATGCACGCTACGACGAGTTCCGCAGCCTGAACGGCGTGAGCGCACGGCTCGCCAACTGGGAGTCCGTGGCGCTCAACCTGCTGCAACCGGCCGCGACGCTCCTCGTCCTCTGGCTCGCATGGCGCCTCTCGGCGTCCTCGCCGTTGTCGACCGGCGATTTCGTGGCCTTCCACGCCGCGCTCTTCTCGCTCCTGGGCGGAGTGCACGCGATGGTCTCCACCGCCCTGGATCTCGCGAACCTGAAACCCGTCTGGGACCGGGCCCGCCCGATCCTCGCCACGCCTCCCGAGGATGCCGCCGAAGGCGCCGAGCGCCATAGTCCCGCGGGCGCGATCGACCTCGAGAAGGTGAGCTTCGCCTATCCCGCCGGCCCCGTGGTGCTCGAGGACGTGGATCTCTCCATCCGCGCCGGCGAGTTCGTCGCCATCGTGGGAGCGAGCGGCTCGGGCAAGTCCACGCTGATCCGCCTGCTGCTGGGCTTCGAGACGCCCAACATCGGCGCCGTGCGCTATGACGGGAAGAACCTGAAGAAGCTGGACGTGGGCCACCTGCGCCGGCGCATCGGCACGGTCCTCCAGGGGGGAAAGCTCTGGGCGGGCGACCTGCTCTCCAATATCGCCGGCGCCCACACGATCACGCCGGAGACCGCCTCGGAGGCGGCGCGGCGTGCGGGCCTCGAGCGCGACATCGAGGCGATGCCGATGGGGCTCTACACGGTGGTGGGAGAAGGCCTCAGCACCCTATCGGGAGGCCAGCGCCAACGCGTGCTGATCGCGCGCGCGCTGGTAAGCGACCCGCGCATCCTGCTGCTCGATGAGGCGACCAGCGCGCTCGACAACGTCGCGCAGGCCGCGGTGCTGAAGGAGCTTTCCCGGCTGGAAGCCACCCGCATCGTGATCGCGCACCGCCTCGATACGGTGCGCGATGCCGATCGCATCGTGGTCCTCGAGCGCGGGCGAATCGTCCAGGAAGGGACGTTCGACGAGCTCGCGGCCGAGAGCGGGCCGTTCCGCGCGATGCTCGCGCGGCAGCTCGCCTAGTCTTTCTTGGTCTTGGTGTCGGCCTGCGCGAGGCGTGTGCCGGCGAGGTCGGGACGCTCGCGCGAAGCGGTGACGACCACGGTGTCCATCTTCACGACCTTGTCGGCCGCCTGGGGACGCTTCGCGGTCACGTAGACCGTATCCATCTTGCGGATTTCCTCGCCGCCGCCCGCTACCTTGTCGAGCTGCTGCTCGGAGAGTTCGCCGTCTTTCGGATTGTCGGGTTTCTTGCTCATGTTGGGGGTCTCCCGCTTGTTTGAGGTGCCAATGACAGATGCAAGATACCACTTCCCCCAAGGGCCCTTCAGCGGAATTTTCGGCATTACGGATGCCGAAATGGAAGGAATCCGATAGCCTCGCCCCATGTTCGACGCCCGGCCATACCTGAAGGAGCTCGCTCGAGGCAGCCGGGGCGCCCGGGACCTCTCCCGCGAGGAGGCGAGCACCCTCTTCGCCGCCGTGCTCGGGGGAGAGGTCGCCCCCGCGGCCCTCGGCGCGCTCATGGTGGCCCTGAGGGTGAAGGGCGAGACCCCCGACGAGCTGGCCGGGATGATGGATGCGCTGCAATCCCACGTGCGGCCGCTGGAGTTCGCCGTTCGCCGCGCGATCCCGGTGCTGCTGCCGAGCTACAACGGCGCGCGCAAGGCGCCCAACCTCGTTCCGTTGCTGGCACTCCTCCTCGCACGCGAGGATGTTCCGGTCGTGCTCCATGGAACGCACCAGGAGCCGGCGCGCTCGGGCTCCTTCGAGATCCTCGCGGCGATCGGCCATCCGCGCGCGGCGAGCGTCGCCGAGGCCGAGGAGCGCCTTCGCGCGAGCCACCTCGCGGTGATGGAGACCGGCGTTCTCTCGCCGGATCTCGCGCGCCTGCTGGAGCTGCGCGAGGTGATCGGCGTGAGGAATAGCGGCCACACGATGGCGAAGCTCCTGTTGCCCGCAGGCGTCGCGCCGGCGGCCGCATGCCGCCTCGTGTCGGTCACGCACCCGGAATTCATGAAGCTCATGCGCGAGCATCTCGCCGCCGCCGCGGGCAACGCGTTCCTCATGCGCGGCGTGGAAGGCGAGGCCGTGGCCCGCCTGCATTCGCCCCAGCCCGTGGAGGAGTTCCGGGCCGACGGCAGCGCCGTGTCGCACCTGCTGGGCGATGGCGAGGCCGAGCCGCGCCTTCCGGAGCGCGATGCGGCCGCGACGGCGGCATGGACGCGCGACGTGCTGGAGGGGCGACTTCCGGTACCCGCGGCGCTCGCGCGCCAGGTCGCGCTCATCGTCGAGCACTGCCGCCAGGCCGCGGCGGCCGGACGCCCGCCGCTACGCCTTGTCTCGTCGAAGACGGACTAGGAAATCGGCCGCTCAGCCTTCGAACCGTTCGAAAAAGTCGCTGAGCGCGCGGATCGCCGCGTCGGCATCCTCCGCGCTTACGGTCTCCGCGGGGTTATGGCTCACGCCGCCCGCGCCGCAGCGCACGAACATCATGCCGACGTCGGTCACGCCCGCCAGGATCATCGCGTCATGGCCCGCTCCGCTCGGCAGGCGCCGCGCCGGACCCGCTGCCTCGACGCGTTCGATGCTTTCGGCGATGCGGTCCTGGAGCCACGCTGCGCAGGGCGCGGCCTCCACGGCATGGGTGCGGTAGCGCTCCAGGCGCACGCCCCGGCGCGCCGCGATCGCGTCGCATTCGGCGAAGGCATCGCGCTCGGCCGCCGCGAGCGTCGCGGCTTCGGCGGCGCGAATGTCGGCGCTGAAGCGCACCTCGCCGGGAATCACGTTCCCGGTGCCGTCCTTCACCTCGAGGATGCCGACGGTGCCCACGAGCGAGCCCCCGGCGCGGCAGCGCCCTTCGATGGCGAGCACCATCTCGCAGGCGGCGGCGAGCGCGTCATTGCGCATCGCCATGGGGACAGTGCCCGCATGGCCCGCTCGACCGTAAACCGTGAGCCAGTGGCGCGTGCCCGCGGCGATGCTCGTCACCACCCCCAGCGAGCGTCCCTCGTGCAGCAGCACCGGCCCCTGCTCGATATGCACCTCGACATAGGCGCCGAGCGAGGCGAGGTCCACCTGGGGCCCGCGGATCGCGTCGGGGTCGAGGCCCGCTTCGCGCAGGGCCTGGGCGAGGCTCACGCCATCCGCGTCGGGGCGGGCGAGCACGGCGGGATCGAATTTCCCCACCAGCGCCCGGCTCGCGAGGAAGCTCGTCTGGAAGCGCGCTCCCTCCTCGTCGGCGAACGCGGCGACCTCGATCGCCGCCGCGACGCGCCGCCCCTCGCGCGAAAGCGCCGCGACGCATGCGATGGGAACGAGGATGCCCATCACGCCGTCATATTTGCCGCCATTGCGAACCGAGTCGAAGTGCGATCCCAGGAGCAGCGTTCGCGCCCCGGGCGCCGCGGCCTCGTAGCGGCCGATCACGCTGCCCACGGCGTCGACCCGGACGTCCATGCCGGCCTCCTGCATCCACTGCGCGATTTGCCGCGCCGCGGCCTGGTGCGCGTGCGTGAGATACGTCCGCGTGTAATGATGCGGCGAATCGCTGTGCCGGCCCAGCTCCTGGACTCGTGAGATGAACTCGCGGCCGGCGGCGCAATCGAAGGTGCGGTCTCCCATGGCGGATCCGAGTGTATATGAGCGATAGGGGGCAGCTGCTCGCGTGCCGCGAGTGCGACCTGCTGCAACGCGAGTGCGAGCTGCCTGCGCACCGCATCGCGGAGTGCGCGCGCTGCGGCGCGGAGCTCTTCCGCGCGAAGCCGCGCAGCCTCGACCATACCCTCGCCTTCGTGGGGGGGGCCGCGGTCCTCTTCTTCATCGCCAACGCCTTTCCGGTGCTCTCGCTCGAGGCCCAGGGCCTCCAGACCACCACCACGGTGCTGGGCGCCGCGCAGGCGCTCTACGACGACAACGAGCGTCTGGTGGCGATCCTGGTGTTCATGACGACGATGCTGCTGCCCGGGCTCGAGATCGCGGCCATGCTCTACATGCTGGGGCTGCTTCGCATGGGCCGCGTGCCCGTGCGCCTTTCGTTCGCCTTCCGGCTGGTGGAAGCCATCAAGCCGTGGGGCATGCAGCAGGTCTTCATCATCGGCGTGCTCGTCTCCCTGGTGAAGCTGGGGCACATGGCCACGGTGATCCTGGGGCTCGGCCTCTACGCGATGGCCGGCGTGATCCTGATGCTCACCGCGGCCGAGGCGGCCTACGATCCGCGCGCGCTCTGGAAGCGGGTGCGGGAGCTGCGCGCATGACCACGGCGCTTCGCGCGGGCCTCCTCGTCTGCCGCGCTTGCGAGCAGGTGAACCGCCCCACGGCCGATGGCCACCGCGGCGTGTGCTCGCGCTGCGGCGACGCGCTTCGCTGGCGCAAGCCCGAGAGCCTCCTGCGCGCCTGGATGTTCCTCGTGCTCGCGGCGATCCTCTACGTGCCCGCGAACGTGCTCCCGGTGCTGGACACCACCCAGCTCGGCGCCACGACGCGCAACACGATCCTGGGCGGCGTGCGCACGCTCTGGGACGACGGCGACCTCCTCATCGCGGGCGTGATCTTCGTGGCGAGCATCCTGGTGCCGGCCGCGAAGATCCTGGGCCTCGCAAGCCTCCTCGCGAGCTCCTCCATCCATTCCACCTGGAGCCCGCTCGCACGCACGCGCCTTTACCGCGTGGTGGACACGATCGGGCGCTGGTCGATGGTGGACATCTTCGTGGGGGCAGTGCTGGTGAAGCTCGTGCAGTTCAAGACCGTGGGCGAGGTGAGCCCCGGACCGGCGGCGCTGCCGTTCGCCGCCGTGGTCGTCCTCACCATGTTCGCCGCCATGAGCTTCGATCCACGCCTCATCTGGGACCCGCAGGACAATCCCCATGGCTGAGCCCGACACCACGCCGGGCATCGACGCGGAGATCCCGCGCGCCGCGGCGCGCAAGCCCGGGCTGCGCTGGCTGCAGCCGGTCTGGATCATCCCGATCCTCGCCGCGCTGATCGGCGCGTGGCTTGCCTTCCAGCACTATATCGACCGCGGCCCCACGATCGAGATCCGCTTCCGCACCGCGGAGGGCCTGGAGGCGGGCAAGACGCGGATCAAGTACAAGGACGTCGACATCGGCATCGTGCGCCACATCACGCTGGGCGAAGACCGCAAGGGCGTGATCGTCACCGCCGAGATGGTGAAGCAGGCCGCGCGTGGCCTGCTGGTCGAGGATTCCCGCTTCTGGGTCGTGCGCCCACGCATCTCGGGCGGGCGCGTCTCGGGCCTGGGAACGCTTCTCGCCGGAGCGTTCATCGGCCTGGATCCGGGCAAGTCGAGCGTCGAGCGACGTGAGTTCGAGGGCCTGGAAACGCCGCCCGTCGTGACCGAGGGCCTGCCGGGGCGCGCTTTCCGGCTCACCGCCGACGACGTGGGCTCCCTCGACCTCGGCTCGCCCGTTTACTTCCGCGGAGTCTCCGCCGGCCAGGTGGTCTCCACCGAGGTCTCCAAGGACGGCAGCCAGGTGATCGTGGGCGTCTTCGTCGACGCGCCCTTCGACCAGTTCGTGACGCCCAGCTCGCGCTTCTGGAATGCGAGCGGCGTGGATCTCTCGCTGGACGCGACCGGCCTCAAGGTGAACACGGAATCGATGATCAGCGTGCTGGTGGGCGGAATCGCGTTCGACAACCCCACCGATGTGCAGGGGCCGCGCGCGAACGCGAACGACCTCTTCGTGCTCTGGAACGACCGCGCCACGGCGATGAAGCCGCGCGACCGCGTGCTCGAGGACTACGCGATGTACTTCGATCGGTCGGTGCGCGGCCTCTCGGTGGGCGCGCCCGTGGACTTCCGCGGCATCACCATCGGCGAGGTCTCGCAGATCGACCTCGAGTACCTCCCCGACAAGGTGAATTTCCGCACTCGTGTCGACATCCATTTCTTCCCCGAGCGCCTGAAGCCGCACGCGCGCGACGGCACCGTGAAGCCCGGCGGCCCCGAGATGGCGCCCGAGGAGCGCATGCGCAAGTTCGTCGCGAACGGGTTCCGCGCGCAGCTGCGCGACTCCAACCTGCTCACGGGCTCGCTCTACGTGGCCTTCGACTTCTTCCCCGACGCGCCGGCGGCGGCCATCGATTTCAGGCAATCGCCACCCCTCCTGCCGACGACACCCGGCGGAGGGCTTTCCGACCTCCAGCAATCCATCGGGCACATCCTCACGCGCCTGGAGAAAGTGCCGTTCGACACGATCGGCGAGGACCTGCGCAAGTCCCTCCAGCAGCTTCGCGCGACCCTGCGCAGCGCCGACTCGCTCGCCCAGCACCTCGACAAGGACGTGGCCCCGGAGCTGAAGAAGACCCTCGAGCAGGCGCGGCGCACCCTCGAGGAGGCGCAGAAGGCGGTTTCCGACGACTCTCCCGTGCAGACCGACCTGCGCGACACACTCGACGAAGTGACGCGCGCGTCCCGGTCGCTGCGCGCGCTGGTGGATTTCCTCGAGCGCCATCCCGACGCGCTCATACGCGGCCGACACCAGGAGGAACCATGATGGCCCGCATCGAGCGGATCGTGTCACTCGCCGCGGCCGCGGCCGCGCTCGGGGCCTGCGGCGGGGCCAACGTGCGCATCGACTACTACGCGCTCAGCGCCCCGCCCGCACACACGGCCGCGCCGCAGTCCAACACGCTATCGGTGCATGTGGGCCCGATTTCGGTGCCCGACGGCGTGGACCGGCCGCAGATCGTGATGCGCGGCGACGGCAACCAGGTCGTCATCGACGACACGCACCGCTGGGCCGAGCCGCTGAAGGACGCCATCCCGCGCGTGCTGTCCGATGCGCTCGCCGCCGACCTGGGGACGCCCCAGGTGCTCACGAGCCGGCAATCGGCCTCGCTCGAATCCGACTATCGCGTGGCGATCGACGTGCAGCACTTCGATTCGTCGGCCACCGAGGCCCACGAGGACGTGATCTGGACGATCCGTTCGCGCGGCAACATGCCCGCTCGCGTGGGACGCACCGTGGTGAGCGAGCCTGCCACCGGCGGATTCGATTCGCTCGCCGCCGCGCACAGCCGTGCGCTCGCCTCCGTCGCGCGCGACATCTCGCAAGCCATCCGCGCCCTGGGGAAATCGTGAGCGAGGAGGAGCTCACCCGCTCGCCGCTCACGCGCGAGTTCGTCGAGCGCGAGTACAACAACCGGGCGCTCGTCCCCGGGCATCCCGCGTTCTTCGCGCGCTGGGAGAAGGATTCCGCGTACGTCCGCGAGACAATGGGCTGCCACCTGGACCTTCCCTACGGCCCGCATGCGCGCCAGAAGGTGGACGTGTTTCCCGCGCCGAACGCGCGCGGCACGCTCATCTTCATCCATGGCGGCTATTGGCGCTCGCTCGACAAGGGCATGTTCTCCTGGCTCGCCGCGAGCTGGGTCGCGGCCGGCGTGAGCGTGGCCATTCCGGGCTATCGACTGGCTCCCGAGGTCGGCATCGAGCACATCGTGGACGACGTGATCGAGGCCACCAACTGGCTCGCGATCAACGGCTCCCAATACGGGGCTCCCCCGAACCGCATCGTCGTGAGCGGGCACTCGGCGGGCGGTCACCTCACCGCCGCGCTTTTCGCCGCGCCGGGTAGCCGCCTCGCGTTCGATCCCGCGAGCATCGTGGGCGGCGTGCCTTTCAGCGGCATCTTCGACTTCGAGCCGATGCTTTTGCACGCTGCCTACAATGCCGACTTCAAGCTCGACGCGCTGCGAGCCCGGGCGCTCACGCTTGTCGAGCGCAAACCCGCGCTCCCCGCGCCGCTGGTGGTGGCCGCAGGCGGCGCGGAGAGCTCGGAATTCCAGCGCCAGTCGCATTGCCTCGCGGCGGCCTGGGCGCCGCAGGCGCGCGGGCTGATCCTGCCCGGCCTCAACCACTTCAGCATCGTGGATTCGTTCGCCGAGCGCGGACAGCCCCTGTACGAGGAGGCGCTGAAGCTCTTCGGCTAGGGAGGCTCGCCTCTCGCGTCTATACTTTGCGAGTGGATTCTCCCGATCTCTCGAAGCTCTCCATCGATCGCGGGTCGAAATCGTTCGCCCCGCGGCGCAAGCGCCGCTGGATCAACAAGTGGACGATCGGCCTCGCGGTGCTCCTCGCGATCGCCGGCGGCATGTGGCTCATGGCGGCGCGCGCACCGGCATCCGTCGAAACGGCCACCGTCACCACCACGTACCCCACCGCCGCCCTCTCGGTCCTGAACGCGACCGGGCGCGTGTCGGCGTGGCGCAAGGCCGCCGTCTCCACCAAGGCCACCGGCCGCCTCGAATGGCTGGGCGTCGAGGAGGGCTCGCGCGTGAAGGAAGGCGACGTGATCGCGCGCCTCGAGAACCAGGACGTCGCGGCGGCCCGCGACTCGGCGCGGGCCAACACCATCGCGGCGCGCGCCAACCTCGAGCAGGGCGAGGCGGAGCTTCGCGACGCCGAGTCCAACTACACCCGGTCGAGGGAGCTCTTCGAGAAGAAGTTCATCGCCGAGGCGGCGCTCATCACCGCCCAGGTGCGCGAGGAGAAGGCGAAGGCGTCGGTCTCCTCGCTCAAGGCCGCCATCGGGGTAGCGGACGCGAACGCCCGCCAGGCCGAGGTGGCGCTCGAGCAGACCCTCATCCGCGCACCCTTCGACGGCATCGTCCTCACCAAGAACGCGAACATGGGCGACATCATCACGCCGTTCTCGTCGGCCGCCGATTCCAAGGGCGCGGTCGTCAACATGGCCGACATGGACACGCTCGAGGTCGAGGCCGACGTCTCCGAGGCCTCCATCTCGAAGATCAAGGCGGGCATGCCCGCGGAGATCCAGCTCGACGCCTACCCGGACCTGCGAATGCCGGGCAAGGTCTCGCGCATCGTCCCGACCGTGGATCGCACCAAGGCGACCCTCCTCGTGAAGGTGAGCTTCGTCGAGAAGGATCCGCGCGTGCTGCCCGACATGAGCGCCAAGGTGGCGTTCCTGTCGCGCGAGGCCAAGCCCGAGGAGCGCAAGCCCGTGACCGCCGTGCGCCCGGAGGCCGTGGTGTCGCGCGGCGGGAAAAAGGTCGTATTCGTGGTCGACGAGAAGGCGGGCACCGTGAAGCCGGTGCCCATAGGCGAGGCCACCAAGCTGGGAGACCTGGTCCAGGTCTCGGGCGTCAAGGCCGGCGACAAGGTGGTCCTGAATCCCTCCGGGCGGCTGGCCGACGGCGCCGCGATCACGATCGCGAAGAAATAGCCCCGTGGACGGGCCCGCGATGGTGAGCATCACGCACCTGTCGAAGAGCTATCGGCGCGGCGACCAGGTCGTTCCCGTGCTGCGTGACATCACGCTCGCCATTCCCGAGGGCGATTTCATCGCGCTGATGGGGCCCTCGGGCTCGGGGAAGTCCACGCTGCTGAACCTCATCGCGGGGATCGACAAGCCCGATTCGGGCGAGCTGCTCGTGCACGGCGAGGACATCACGCGCCTCGCCGAAGCCGACCTCGCCGACTGGCGCGCCTCCAACGTGGGCTTCATCTTCCAGTTCTACAATCTCATGCCGGTGCTCGACGCCTTCGAGAACGTGGAGCTCCCGCTCCTGCTCACGTCGCTCGGCAAGCGCGAGCGCCGCGAGCGTGTCGAGACGGCGCTTTCCCTGGTCGGGCTCGCCGACCGCATGGAGCACTACCCCAACGAGCTTTCGGGCGGGCAGCAGCAGCGGGTCGCCATCGCACGCGCGCTCATCACCGACCCGGCCATCATCGTGGCCGACGAGCCCACCGGAGACCTCGACCGCAAGAGCGCCGAGGAGATCCTGGGGCTGCTGCGGCGCCTGAACGCGGAGATGGGCAAGACCGTCATCATGGTGACGCACGACGGGCATGCGGTGGAGTCGGCCCGTCACGTGACGCACCTGGAGAAGGGCGAGCTGATGCCGGATCCCGGCTCATCGTCGCAGCCGCGACGCCCGGGATGACGGGGCATGTACTACCTCAAGCTCATCTTCAAGAACATCTTCCGGCACCGGCTGCGGAGTATCCTCACCATCGTGGGGCTCGTGGTGGCGATCCTCGCTTTCGGGTTGCTGCAAACGGTGGTGAATGCCTGGTACGCGGGCGCCGACATGGCCTCCGCCAACCGGCTGGTGACGCGCAACGCCACCTCCCTCGTCTTCTCGCTCCCCGCCTACTACCGCGAGCGCATCAAGGCGATCGACGGGGTGACGGCGGTGGCGATCTCCAACTGGTTCGGCGGTGTCTACAAGGACCAGACCTTCAAGAACTTCTTCGCGACCTTCGCGGTGGACCACGACGTCTTCTTCGACCTCTACCCCGAGTTCCGCGTGAAGCCCGACGAGCTCCTCGCGTTCAAGAAGGACCAGCGCGGCTGCATGGTGGGGCGCCTCATCGCCGACCAGCACGGCTTCAAGGTGGGCGACGTGATCCCGCTCACGAGCCCCATCTACGGCGGCGGGACGTGGGAGCTCACGGTGCGCGGCATCTACGAGCCCAAGGACGAGACCACCGTCACGCGCCAGCTCTACTTCCACTGGGACTACATGAACGAGCAGATGAAGAAGCGATTCCCCAAGCGCGCGGAATCGGCGGGGGTCTTCATCGTGCAGATCGCGGACGGCTCGCGCGCGGCCGAGATTTCCCAGGCGATCGACAGGGAGTTCAGGAACTCGCTCGCCGAGACGCTCACCGAGACCGAGAAGGCCTTCTCGCTGGGCTTCGTCGCGCAGACCGAAGCGATCGTGACCGCGGTGAAGATCGTGTCCTTCGTGGTGATCGTCATCATCTTCGCGGTGGTCGCCAACACCATGGCGATGACCGCGCGCGAGCGGCTGGCGGAATACGCGACGCTGAAGGCGCTGGGATTCCCGCCGATCTTCGTGGCGATGCTGATCTTCGGCGAATCGGTGCTGATCTCGGCGCTCGGCGGCGCGCTGGGAATACTGCTCACGTTCCCGGTCGCGGCGGGATTCAAGCTGGCGATGGGAACGATGTTCCCTGTCTTCTACGTGACGGGGCAGACGGTCGCGATGCAGGTGGCGGCATCGGTGGCGGTCGGCGTGCTTGCCGGGATCCTGCCTTCGATACGCGCCGCGAACGTTCGCATCGTAGACGGCCTTCGCTACGCGGGCTAAGGCGAAAACGCAGATGAACGCAGATTAAAGCGCAGATGGCCGCAGATCGGGCTCGGTGAAAATCCCCTTCTCATACATTTTCCGGAATTTGTGGACGCGGAAACTGACGACGCTGCTCACGGCGGGTGGGATGGCGCTCGTGGTTTTCGTGTTCGCCGCCGTGCTGATGCTCGACGCGGGGCTGAAAAGGACGCTCGTGTCCACCGGTAGCCTCGACAACGCGATCCTGCTGCGGCAATCGTCGCAGACCGAGATCCAGAGCTCGGTGTACCGCGACCAGGCTTCGCTCCTGGAGACGATGCGCGAGGTGGCCCACGGCAACGACGGCACGCCGCTCGTCTCCAAGGAGACGCTCGTCCTCACGCAGATCCCCAAGCGCGGCAGCGACAAGCCGCAGAACATCGTGGTGCGCGGGCTTCCCGCGCTGGGGATCCAGTTGCGCCCCCAGGTGCACATCGTCGACGGCCGCTGGTTTCGCACGGGCACTTCCGAAATCGTCGTGGGCCGCAGCATCGCCGACGGCTTCGAGGGAGTCGGCATCGGCGAGCGCCTGCGCTTCGCGGCGCGCGAATGGACGGTGGTCGGAACCTTCGACGGCGGCAAGTCCGGCTTCGATTCCGAGATCTGGGGCGACGTCGAGCAGATGATGCAGGCCTTCCGCCGCACGGCCTATTCGTCGGTGATCGTGAGGCTTCGCGACCGCCAGGCGCTGGGCGCGCTGGAAGGCGACGTCAACGCGGACCAGCGCCTCATCCTCGACGTGAAGCGGGAGCCCGAGTTCTACGCGGAGCAGTCGAAGACGCTCTCGACCTTCATCAGCATTCTCGGCCTCACGCTCTCGATCATCTTCTCGATCGGCGCCATGATCGGCGCGATGATCACGATGTACGCGGCCGTCGCGAACCGGACCACGGAGATCGGGACGCTGCGGGCGCTCGGCTTCCGCCGCTCGAGCATCCTCTCGGCGTTCCTGCTCGAGTCCGTGCTCCTCGCCATCGTGGGCGGCATCGCCGGGCTCACGCTCGCCTCCTTCCTCCAGGCCTTCACCATCACCACCATGAACTGGCAGTCGTTCAGCCAGCTCGCCTTCGGCTTCGACCTCACGGCGCGCATCGTGACCGTCACCCTCGTCTTCTCGATCGTGATGGGCCTGGTGGGCGGGTTCCTGCCGAGCGTACGCGCCGCGCGCCTCGAGATCGTCGATTCGCTGCGGGCCGCCTAGGAACCTTCGATGGAGCGCATCCTCGCCACCTACCGCATCACGGCCTCCGAGTCGGAGAGCCGCGTGCGCGCCGAGGCGCTCGCCGCCGAGCAAAGCGTCGAGATGCCGGTCGCCGCGATCGGGGAGGAGCGGGTGCGCGAAGAGATCGTCGCAGCCGTCGAGGCGATCCGCCCGCATGCGGGCTACTTCGACGTGGTGCTCGGCATCGCGACTTCGACCACGGGTGACGAGCCCTCGCAGCTCATGAACATGCTGTTCGGCAACTGCTCGCTGCAACCCGAGGTGGAGCTGATCGACGTGCGCTTTCCCGCCGCGTTCACGGCCCGCTTCACGGGCCCGCGCTTCGGCATCGCGGGGCTGCGCGAGGCCACGGGCGTGAGCGGCCGCCCCCTCACCTGCACGGCGTTGAAGCCCCAGGGCTCGTCGGTCGAGCACCTCGCGCACCTCGCGCGCACGTTCGCGCTGGCAGGCCTGGACGTGATCAAGGACGACCACGGCATCGCCGACCAGGCAGATCACCCGTTCGCCCGGCGCGTGCCCGCGGTGCAGCGCGCGATCGCCGAAGCCAATCGCGAAACCGGCGGCAATACTCTCTACGCGCCGACCTTCTCCGGCGGAGCGCGCGCGCTCGCGCAGCAGTCGCGAATCGCGCGCGAGAACGGCGTGCGCCTCGCCCTCGTGGCGCCGCTCCTCGTGGGCATTCCCGCGTTCGTGGAGCTGCAGGATGGCCTGGGCCTTCCGGTGATGGCGCATCCTGCCTTCGCGGGCTCCCGCATCGCCGCGCCGGTTCTGCTGGGTGCGCTGCTTCGTCTCTTCGGGGCGGACGCCGTGATCTTTCCCAACCACGGCGGGCGCTTCAGCTACAGCCGCGAGACTTGCCTCGAAATCGCGCGCCGTGCCCGCGAGCCGTGGGAAAACCTGCGGCCTTCGTTGCCCGTCCCTGCGGGCGGCATGAGCGTCGAGCGCGTGGCCGAGATGCTCGCGGGATATGGCGATGACACGATGCTGCTGATCGGCGGCGGGCTGCTCATCGCGCGCGAGCACTTGGCGGAAAAAAGCCGCGACTTCGTGCGCGCGGTGCGCGGCACTTAACTTCTTCGCGCAGGTCCATTGCGCATGACCCCCTCACAAGGAGAAACGGACATGCACAAGCAAGACTTCACAAGGATCGCGCTCGCGGTCTGCTGCACCTTCGCCCTCGCCGCCCACGCGCAAGGGACCCACCGCTCGACCACCGGCCTTTCCGCGGCCGACGCGAAGTTCGTCCACGAGGCGGCGATGGGCGGCATGGAAGAGGTCGAGCTTGGCAAGCTCGCGCAACAGAACGCCTCCAACGACGACGTGAAGAAATTCGGCTCGCGCATGGTCGACGACCACAGCAAGGCCAACGACAAGCTGAAGTCGGTCGCGGGCTCCAAGGGCGTGGCGTTGCCCACGAGCCTCGACTCGAAGGCCCAGGGCGACGTGAACAAGCTCGCGAAGTCGAAGAACTTCGATCGCGACTACATGGACATGATGGTGAAGGACCACAAGAAGGACGTCGCCGACTTCCAGAAGCAGGCGAAGTCGGGGAAGGATTCTGACGTGAAGGAATTCGCGGCAAGCACGCTGCCGACCCTGCAGGAGCACTTGAAGATGGCGCAGGACACCGACAAGACGGTCAAGATGGCGAAGAAGTGAGCCGGCGCATGCGCGGGTAGAATCCGCGCATGGCCGGCACACCGCTCGTTCGCAAGCACCGCGGCGATTTCCAATGGCAGGGCGTGGACGTCCTCGCGTACAAGCAGGAGGGCAGCGCGCCCTTCAAGGACGTGACGCGCCAGGTGCTCTTCGAAGGCGGCCCCGCGCAGCTGCGCTATTTCGAGGTGGCCCCGGGCGGCCACACCACGCTCGAGCGCCACGAGCACGTTCATTCCGTCATGGTGATCCGCGGCAAGGGGCGCTGCCTGGTGGGCGACGAGGCCTGGGATCTCGAAGCCAATGACCTCGTGAGCGTGCCGCCCATGACGTGGCACCAGTTTCGCGCCGCGGACGATGCCGCACTGGGCTTCCTGTGCATGGTCCCTTCGGACCGTGACCGTCCGCAATTACCGTCGGACAAAGACCGACAGGAAATTTCGAAGCCTTTGGGCGGTTGATCCCCGAATTTCGGGGTCACCGTAACAGTTTGTATCTCCGGCGCACCGAATCGGGCCTCCCGCGTTACAGGGGAAAGGCGTGCATGGGCACTCAACCCGGCCGCCCCTGTCACACCTACATGAGACGCGACAAGGAGATTCGGATGAAACGCAAACCCCTCGTGATCGCCACGCTGGCCGCCGGGCTGGCGACGGCGATGTTGTCCGTGAACGCATCGGCCGCGGACCCCCTGGCGGGTGCGCTGGTCGGCGGCGGCCTCGGCGCCGCGATCGGTCACAGCGTTGGTGGCCGTAACGGCACCGCGGTAGGCGCAGTCGCCGGCGCGGTGCTCGGCTCGAGCATCGCCGCGGAATCGGGCCCCTACTACGGCGATGGCTACTACGGTCCGCCGCCCGCGCCCGCGTACTATCCGCCGGCACCGGCCTACTACGAGCCCGCTCCGGTCTATGCGGCCCCAGCCCCGGTGTACTACGGGCCGAGTGTTGCGATCGGCTTCGGGGCGCCTGTGTACTACGGTCACTATCATGGCCGTTACTACGGCGGCCATCGCCACTGGCGCTAGGCAGGGCGATCGGCTCCCGGCCACTGCCGGGATGACAAACGGGAGAGGCGCGATGCCTCTCCCGTTCTCTTTTCTACGGAGTGATCACCACCAGCACGCTGCAAGGCGAATGCTCGATCAGCGTCTTGGAGATGGAGCCGCGCCACCAGCGGCGCGCCCAACCCTCGAGATGCTTGTGCCCCACGACGATGAGGCTCGCCTCCACTTTTCTCGCATAGGCCGCGATCTCATCCACGGCATCGCCCACCAACACCTCGCCGCGCGGAACCGTGCCCGTTTCGGCGAGGCGCCTCAACCCATCGTCCAGGATGTCGCGAAAGGCTTGCTCCTCCTCCTTCTCGCGCTCGACGTCGTAGATGCCTCCCTCGCCGCCGATGAAGGCCGCGGGAGGCGCCATCACCGCCACGAGGTAGAGCTCGGACTTCGACCAGTTCGCCATGTCACGGCAGTCGAGGAGGGCCCTTTGCCCGGTCTCCGAGCCGTCGTAGGCCAGCAGGATGCGCTTGTACATGCGCGCACCATACTCCGGAACATGGCTCGCGCGCCACGGTCCTAGCCGCACCCCCCGACGAAGATCAAGAAACCTCCATGAGATGGCGCCGCGTGGCCCTGGGCTGCCTCGCCGGCGCCGCGATCGTCGTGATCGCGGCCTCCTTCGTGGTACGCAAGCTCGCGGATCCCGCCAGGATCACGCGCCTTGCCCAGGAAAAGGCGCGTGCCGCATGGTCCCGGGATCTCGCCGTCGGCGAGGTCCATTTCGATTTCTTCCCGCTGCCCTCGCTGCACGCGCAGGACCTTTCCCTCGGCAACCCTGCCTGGGCTCGCGGCCGCTCCTTCGTCACCGCAAAGGATGCCGTGGCGCGGCTCGCCCTGCTGCCGCTTCTCGCCGGCGAGGTTCGAATCAAATCCATCGCGTTGGATCACGTGGCCATCGACCTCGAGACCGGGCCGGAAGGAGCGGTGTCCTGGAGCCTCGCGGCGCCGGGCCACAGCGCCTCCGGCGGCGCTGCACTCGTCGAGATCACGGGGCTGCGGGTGAGCGATGCGAATGTGTCGTGGCGCCCGCCGGGCGGTCCCGCCGTTCCTTGGCACATCGACCTTCTCCAGGCGAGCGCCGGCACGGGCCTTCGAGACGTCGAGGTCGAGGTGCACGGCGAGCGCCGCGGCCATGCGGTCGCCCTGAAGGCGCGATTCGCGGATCTCTCGCGCTGGGGTGCGCCCGGAGCCGCGAGCGATGGCGACGTGAGGCTCGATTGGGGCACGACGCGGCTCGCGGCCGCCGGCCGGTTGCCATTGGACGGAACCGCGCGAGGCCACTCGCTGCACGTGGACCTCCAGTCCTCGCGATTGAACGACCTGCTCGGGTTCTTCGACATCTCACGCAGGCCCACTGCCGCCGTCGAGCTGCACCTGGATTCGCGCGACGCCAACGGCGTGACCTGGATCAAGCCGCTCTCGGCCTCGCTGGGCGCGCTGAAGATCACGGGCGACGCGCGCGTGCACGAGGAAAACTCGCGGACCGTGATCGACGCGCGCCTCGCGGGCGATCGCCTCGACTGGACGCGCGCGCTCCTGGATGCGGGAGCGCAGCCCGTGCCCCCGATCGAACCCCCGGAGATGTTCCTCTCCACGCCGCTCGCATGGCCGCTCCTCGATTCGCTCACGGCACGCGGCTCCCTCGACGCGAACTTCGAATCGGTACGCCTTCGCGATGGCGTGGAGCTGCGCAACCTCGCCACCAAGAGCACTTTCGACGCCGACCGCTGGGACATGGCCTCCTTCTCCGCCGCGTTGCTGGGCGGTAGCGCCACGGGGGCCCTGCGCGCCGAGGGCAAGAAGAAGTCCGCGCGCATCCGCTTCGAGGGCAAGGGACTCCTCCTCGAGCGCTGGTTCCGCGAGCGCGGATCGGCGATCGCGTTCAAGGGCGGTCCCATGGCGGTGAGCGCCGACGTGGACGCTGCGGGCGACTCCATGCGCGCGCTTGCCGCGAGCCTCACCGGACCGGTGACGATCCGCCTCGTAAAGGGCGCGCTCGCGATGGAGAAGGCGGGCACCGCGGAGGCGAAGCTCGTGGGCGCGAAGCAGGAAGGCGAAACCGGGATCGAGTTCGAGTGCGTGTCGGCCAACCTGCCGTTTCGCGCCGGCCGTGCCGAGCGCTCGCCGCTCATCGCGGCGCGCAGCGACCTTTCCTACCTCGTGACGTCCGGTTTCGTCGATTTCCGCGACGAGACGCTGGAGTTGCGCGGCCGGGTGAAGGCGCTCCACCCGGGCAACGTCGGCATGTCCGCGATCGCGGGTGACGTGCTGATCTCGGGCCCCATCCGCAAGCCGCACATCGAGCACGATCCGGGCAAGACCCCCGTGGCCGTGGCCCGCGCCGGCGCCGCCATCGCCACTCTCGGGCTCTCCGCGCTCGCCACCGCGAGATCCGATGCGAGCCAGGCGAAGCAGAACGATCCCTGCGGCGCGGTGTTCTAAAGCCAAACCCACGAGGAGGAACGATGAAGCAACCTTTCGCAAGGGCGGCGCTCGCCGCCGCCGCGCTCATGGCGAGCTCTGGCGCATTCGCCGACCACGGCGCGCTCAGCCATTCCGATTCGAAGTTCCTCGAGAAGGCCGCCGTGGGCGGCCGCGCCGAGGTCGAGCTCGGCAAGCTCGCGCAGCAGAAGGCGATGCGCGAGGAAGTGAAGGAATTCGCCACCCGCATGGTGGAGGATCACTCCAAAGCCAACGCGGAGCTGGAAAAGATCGCGGCCGCGAACAACGTGCAGCTGCCCGCCGACGTGGACCGCAAGACCCGCAAGGAGATGGACAAGCTCGGCAAGCTGATGGGCGGCGACTTCGACCGCGAGTACATGAAGAACATGGTGAAGGACCACCGCGACGACGTGGAGGAATTCCGCAAGCAGGCGAAGTCGAGGCAGGAGGGCGAGGCGAAGGCGTTCGCGCAGCGCACCCTGCCGACCCTCGAGGAGCACCTTGCGATGGCCGAGAAGACCTACGACATCACCGACGCGATCAAGCGCACCGGCAACCGCGAGGTCGGCTCAACCCACTAGCGGCCGCGCCTCCTGGCGGCGCGCCTGGTAGCTGCGCGGGCTCATGCCGACCAGGCGGTGAAAGGCTCGCCGCAGCCGCTCCTCGTTGCCCATGCCGCAGCGTCGGGCGATCGCGGCGACGCGCAGGTCGCTCTCCTCGAGCAGCCGCCGCGCGAAGTCCACGCGCGCCCGCTCGATGAATCGCGCGGGCGGCATCCCCACCTCGCGCAGGAACATCCGGTGCATGGTGCGAGCGCTCATCGCGGCCTTTTCGGCCACGCGATCATTGGGAATTTCGCGCCCGAGGTTGTCGAGGATCCACGAGATCACGCGCGACACGCGCTCGTGCCCCACCATCTGCGCCGCGAGGTGCGAGCTCACCTGGCGCTCCTCGCCGCCGCGATGCATGAACATCACCTTGCGATGCGCGATGGCCATCGCGACCTCGCGCCCCAGGTCCTCCTGCACGAGCGCCAGCGTCTGGTCGATCGCCGCGGTGGCGCCCGCGGAAGTGTGGAACTTCCCGTCGCGCACGAAGAGATGCTCCGCATCGACGTCGATGGCCGGAAACCTTCGCGCAAGGTCCTTGCATGCCCGCCAATGTGTGGTAGCGCGACGCCCGTCCAGCAGGCCCGCCTGCGCGAGGATGAATACTCCCGTGCCGATGGCGGCCACGCGGCGCGCGGCGCCGGCGCGGTCGCGCACATAGCGCACGAGCGCCCGGTCCTCGAGGGCCGATTCGACGACGCCACCCGCCACGATCAGCGTGTCGAGCGGCGGCGCCGGATCGCGAAAGGAGTGCGTGGCGACGATTCCCAGGCCGCACGAGGTCGCCACGGCGCCGGTGCGCGCGGCGACGATGCGCGGCGCATACGCCGGATCGCTCCCCGCCTTGCGCGCGGCGAGGTTGGCGGCACGCAGGATCTCCATGGGCCCGGCGACGTCGAGCACCTGGGCCTCGGGAAATACGACGATCGCGATGCGGCGCGCTTCAGCCATCGGCCTCATGAATTTCTCCCGTTCTCGAGCCACATCCTCGCGCGCTGGCCGGGCTTCAAGGGGCCAAGGATCCCACTTTTCCTGCCATCCTGCCAAACGGGGCCCGGAAGCGCGATCGTTGTAGGTGCAACCACCCCGTGCTAGCCTTGCGCGATGGCCCAGAAGATCCTCGACGAATACCGCCGCCGCGGTTTCGACTGCATGTGCGGCAACCTGCGCATGGCCTCGCGCGCCGTCACCTCCGTCTACGATGCGTATCTCGCGCCCTCGGGCCTCAGCTCCAACCAGCTCGCCGTTCTCTGGCCGATCGTGGCCCTGGAGCCCACGCCGATGAGCGAGATCGCGCGCAACGTCGTGATGGACAAGACGACCGTGTCGCGCAACGTCGCCGGCCTCGTGGACGCGGGGCTGGTCGAAGTGCGCACCGGCGACGACGGCCGGCATCGCCTCGTCTCCACCACCGCGCGCGGCCGCCAGGCGTTCGCCTCGGCGATGCCCGCGTGGGAAGCCGCGCAGGAGGAGGTGTCGCGCCTCTTCGGCAAGACGCGTTTCACGAGCCTCGTGAAGGAAACGCGCAAGCTCGCGCGCACCGTCGCGGGGACCTCGGCTTAGCGGCCCAGCTCCGAAGCGAGCGCCCGGGCGAGCTCGCCGTGCCGGTCGGCGGTCAGCTCCCAGAACATCACGCCGCGCAGCCCGCGATCCTTCGCGTAGCGCGCCTTTTCCCGCATCGAGCGCTCGTCGTCGTAGGCGATGAACGTGCCGCTCGCCGCGTCGAAGAGGGACGGCTCCGATGCCGCTGCGTTCCATGCGCGCGCGAACCCGCGGCCGGGCACCGCGAGCTCTCCCGACGCGTCCTGCGCGAGGTAGCCCTGGTCCTCGAGCCACGCGAATTCGTACGTGGCCTCGTGATCCGGCCGGGCGAGCTCCGCGCATGGCTGGTACAGGCCGCCGCGAGGGCCCGGTGCGCATCCGGCCCAACCTTTCCCGTAGAACGGCACTCCCAGCACGAGTTTTTCCGCGGGCACGCCCTCGGCGATGAAGAGCGAGACGCTCGAATCGACGCTGCCGCCTTCGGGGGACCCGGCCTCGGTGCGCAAGGGCGCGACGAAGTTCGCCGTGCGTTCCCACGTGCCGTGATAGTCGTAGCTCATGAGGTTCACCCAATCGAGGCTCGCCGCGAGGCGCGCGAGCCAGGGCCCGGTCGCGTTCGCGGCGAATTTCCCGTCGGCGCCGGCCGCGATGGTGAGCCGGTAGTGGTGCCCGTCGGCGGCCCCCGCGGCGTCGAACGCGGTGCGCATCTCGCGCGCGAGTCGCACGAAGTCCTCCTTGTCGCTCGGCCGGTCGCAGGTCGCTCCCGCGCCGCAGCCCGCTCCGATCGCGCCCGGATACTCCCAATCGATGTCGATCCCGTCGAATCCGTTGCGCCTCAGGAATTCCAGGGAAGAAACGATGAACCGCTCGCGCGCGGCGTGATCGTGCGCCATGTCCGAGAAGCCGCCCGAGCCGGTCCAGCCTCCTACCGAGGCGAACAGAAGCTGGCCCGGGCGCGCCGCCTTCTGCGAGCGCAGGTATGCGAGGACCGGTTCCTCGGCACCCGGGTTTGCGACGGCGACCGAGCCATCGCCGCGCAGCGCCAGGAACGAATAGTTGATGGCCGAAAGGCGGCTCATGTCGATCGGGACAACGCCGTTCCATCCCGCGTAGTAGCCGATGAGATCCGGATTGGAAGTGGGCACTTGCGCGCATGCCGCCACGAGGAGCGCGGCGAGCACGACGCACAAGCGATGGATCACCGGCGAATGGAGGGCGCCGCCACTCCCTCGATCATGATGTTCAGCACCGCGGGGCGTTTCGCCGCGAGCGCTCGCCGCGCCGCCGGAAGCACCTCGGCCGGGTCGTTCACCCGCTCGCCATACCCGCCGAAGCCGCGCGCCACTTCATCGTAGCGAGTGGCAAGCAATTCCGTGGCAACGGTGCGCCCCTCCCCGTAGGTACGCAGCTGGATCTGGTACTCCGCGTTCCAGCGCGCGTCGTTGGCGACCACCGCGATGAAGTCGAGCCCATAGCGAACCGCCGTGTCGATCTCGGCGGGATGGAAGCCGAAGGTGCCATCGCCCATCACCGCCACCACCGGAGCATCCGGCCGGGCGGCCCGTGCCGCGAGCGCGAAGGGTAGCGCCGCGCCGATGGAGCCCGCGACGCCGTTGATCAAGCGGTTGGGCGCGGAGAGGCATGCCTGGGCCCACTGCCCGACCTCCCCGCCGTCCGACACGAAGACGGAGTCGGGATGCGAGTCGAGGATCGCCTGCAACGGGCGAAGCGCCTGCACGGGGTGCATGCGCGCGGCGATGGTGGAGGTCGCGTGGTCCCATGCGGCCGGACGGAATGCGATGGCGGCCTGGACTTCGGCGAGCCATCCGCTGCGAGCCGGGCCTTCGCGTTGCGCTTCGCGAGTGAGTGCGTCCAGCGAGGCGAGCGCATCGCCTTCGGCGCAGACTTCGCGGGCCTCGCGATCGGCGGCGAATGCCGGCGCCTTGCCGAAGCGCAGCGTGAAGTCGAGCCGCTTGCCCACGAGCAAGATGCGGTCGGCGCGCGCGAGCGTCTCGGCGAATACGCCCAACGCGGGATCGGCAATGCCGCGCGGGCTTTCCATGCCGACCACGGGAATGCCCAGGGCGACCTCGAGCGCCACGCGCGACTCGCGCCCGCGCCGCGTCATCGTGACGGGGCCCGTGAGGATGAGAGGGCGGGTGGCGCCCCGCAGCCAGGCGACCGCGCCGGCGGGATCGAAATCGAGCGGCAGCGGCTCGGCGGGCGCCTCTTCCACGGGCACCCTGTCCACCTTGCCTTCGAGGCAGTCGGTGGGAAGGCTCAACGCAACGGGCCCCGGCCGCCCCGACAGCGCGATACGCAAGGCCCGGCGCACATCGTAGGCGACGCCTTCGGCCGAGCGGCTGGTCCACGATGCCTTGGCGAGCGGCGCCGCGATCTCGGCTTGCTCCATCTCCTGGAAGGAGCCCTTGCCGAGCTCGGCAAGCGGCGCATGGCCCGAAAGCAGCACCACCGGCGACTCGGCCATCGCGGCCGTATAGAGCGCGCCCACCGCGTTGGCATGCCCCGGTCCACCGGTGACCAGCGCGATTCCCGGCTGCCCCGTGAGGCGGCCGTAAGCGTCCGCCATGTGCACCGCGGCGGCTTCGTGGCGCACGTGGATCAGCTCGAGACCCGCGTCCAGCGCCGCGTCGAAGACGGACATCACGTGGTTTCCGGAGAGCGTGAAGATACGGGTGATTCCCGCCGCCCGGAGGGTGTCAACCAGGATCCGGGCGCCTGCGTTGGTGGTCGCCATGGGGCGATTCTGCAGCATTGTGGAAAAGTGCCTCCGTTGCTCTACAATCGAAACGGCGTTTTACATTGCGGTACAAGGAGAATACATGCGCAGAACCACCCTATGGATCGCCGCAGCCAGCCTCGCGGCCACGGCGGCAGCATTTTCGGCCCCGGCCTCGGCCGATCCCGTCGCCGGAGCCTTGGTCGGTGGAGGCATCGGGGCTGCCGTGGGCGGGCCTCCGGGCGCCGCCGTGGGCGCCGTGATCGGCTCGATCGTCGGCTCGGACCCGTATTACAACCCGCGCTACTACGGGCCCCCGCCCGCCTACTACTCGCCGCCGCGCGGCTACTATGCGCCGCCGCCCGCGTACCAGCCGGGCCCCTCGTCGTACTCCCCCGCTCCGTCCTACGCGCCGGCGCAGCCTTACTATGCCCCGCCGCCCGCGAGCTATTACCCCGCGGCTCCCGCCTACTACGCCGCCGCGCCCGCGTATTACGCGCCCGCCGTCGTGGTGCGCAGCGCCCCTCGCTACTACTATCCGCGCTACCGCCGTTACTACTACTGACAGCGGCGCGCGCAGTCGACCGACAAGGCCCCGCTCCGCCGGGGCCTTTTCTTTGGGAATCCCTCCGACCGCCGCATTGTCTGACGGTCGATGAAAATCGACGCCCAGCACCTGCAGCGCTACAAGCAGATCGCCCGTTTGCTCTGGAAGTACGGGCGCTCCGACCTCGTGAACCAGATGGGCATCGAGGACGCGGCCGATGCCCCCGAGCCGACCCCGAGCCAGGCAGGGCTCCCGGCGCAGCTCGCCGACGACCTCGAGGCCATGGGCCCCACCTTCGTGAAGGTGGGCCAGGTGCTGTCGAGCCGGCCCGACCTTCTCCCCGACGCGTACCTGAAGTCGCTCTCGCGCCTGCAGGACGACGTGAAGCCGTTCCCCTACGCCGAGGTCGAGCGCATCGTTCAGGACGAGCTTTGCGTGCGCATCTCGAAGGCCTTCGCGCGCTTCGACCCCAATCCCATCGCGGCGGCCTCGCTGGGCCAGGTGCACGCAGCGGCGCTTCGCGACGGGCGCGAAGTCGTCGTGAAGGTGCAGCGCCCCGGGGTTGAAAAACAGGTCGCCGAAGACTTCGAGGTGATCGGCTCCATCGCGCAATTCCTCGACGCACACACCGAGATCGGCCGGCGCCACCGCTTCGCCGCGATGGTCGAGGAGGTGCGGGTGTCGATCCACCGCGAGCTCAACTACGAGCGCGAGGCGCAGAACCTGGAGAGCGTGGCGCACAACCTCGAGCGCTACAAGCGCATCCGCATCCCGCTGCCGATCCGCGATTACTCCACGCGCCACGTGCTCACCATGGAACACGTGAGCGGCACCAAGATCACCGCGCTCTCCCCCGTGGTGCGCCTGGAGCTGGACGGAGAGGAGCTCGCCAACGAGCTCTTCGAGGCCTATCTCAAGCAGGTGCTGGTCGATGGGCTATTCCACGCCGACCCGCATCCCGGCAATATCTTCATCACGGACGACGGGCGCCTCGCGCTCCTCGACCTGGGCATGGTGGGGCATACGACGCCCGGCATGCAGGCGAACCTGCTGAAGATCCTCATCGCGGTGAGCCAGGGCAAGGGCGAGGACGCGGCGCGCGTAGTGGTGGACATCAGCACGACCGAGGAAGGCTACGACTCGGACGGCTTCGAGAAGACGGTTTCCAAGGTCGTGGTGGAAGAGCACGACCGCGCGATCGGGAAGATCGACGTGGGACGCACGCTCCTCAAGCTGACCGCCGCCGCGGCGGACCATGGGATCTTCGTGCCGAGCGAGCTCACCCTGCTCGCCAAGACCCTGCTCCAGCTGGACGAGGTGGGCAAGCTCCTCGATCCGGACTTCGATCCCAACGCCGCGATCCGACGCAACGTCGCGAAGATCATGTCGCAACGCGTGAAGAAGGACGCCACCCAGGGCAGCATCCTCGCGACCGTGCTCGAGCTGAAGGAATTCGTCGTGGGGCTGCCGGTGCGGCTGAACAAGCTGATGGATGCCGTCACCGACAAGGACCTCGAGGTGAAGGTACGCGCCATCGACGCGGGGCTCTTCATGGAGGGCCTGCAGAAGATCGCCAATCGCGTGACGTCCGGATTGATCCTCGCATCGCTCATCATCGGCGCGTCCCTGCTGATGCGAGTGGAGACCAACTGGCGAGTCTGGGGTTACCCGGGGCTCGCCATCATCTGCTTCCTCGCGGCGGCGGCGGGCGGCGTGTGGCTGCTCTTCAACATCTACATCCAGGACCGCCGCAGCACCGAGAAGGCCGCGCGATCGCGCAACGCCTAGGCAGGCCGGCCGCCTCCCGCCCTATTCGTCCCGCCACCAGGCCTCGGAGCCGTTGATGTGGATGAGTATCTCGCCGGCGCGATAGGATTTGTCCGCGGATTCCAGCCGCAGTCCCGGATCATGCAGCTGGGCGTGAAGAGCCTCCCACTCGTCCCAGAGAACGGAGTCGTCGCTCGAGTTTTCCTTGATGAGGCGCAACTCCTCCTCGAACAGGTCTCGAACCGCCTCGAAACCGGCCGACGGATGGAACGCGCCGCTGTACCACGGGAAATCATCCGCGCCGGGCTTCACTTCGATAGTCCCGAGCACCGTGTCGCCCCGGACCAGCCTCAGGGAGCGAGGTATTTCCTTCCGCATCTTGTCCATGCTCGCTACCCTACGGCCGGATGTAGGACCAACCTTCCTGCTGGCGCTTCATGATCTCGACCACGCCCGCGGGCACGTACGAGACGCCGGGCAGGATCTGCTCGCGCGTTACCTTCTGCGCGGCCATCGTGTTCTCGCAAGCGTCTATCTTCATGCCCGCCATCACGGCCTCGTCGATGCGTGGCGCTACCGCCGACCCCGCCTTCACCATGTTCAGCCCGGGCCCGTAGGCGACGATCTCGATCTCCACGTTGGATGCACCGAGGTCGGCCTGGAGATTCTTCGCGTTGTTGAGGGCGAGGTTCCATTTCGCCGGGTCGTTGTCGCTCACCTGGATCACGACGTGGTTGGCCGGCTGGCTGGACATGCTCATGGTGAGCTTGCCGGTGGTGGTGCAGGCGCAAACGGCAAGCGCGAGGCAGGCTATCGCGATTCTCATGGGCTTTCGCGTTCCGATCGGGTTCCCGCATGGGAACGACGCGTCAGATTGTACGCTCGGGCCGGTAGTGGGGATGCCCGAAGATCAGCAGCCCGATGCCGGTGCCAAGGCCCCACGCTGCGTTCACGAGAAGGCCGGTCGCCATGGCGTGAAGGTCCGCGTTCGCCATCACCGGTTGCCCCTTGAGCGGCGCCAGCACGAACCATACGACGAGGGTGGGCACGATCGCCCCGAAAAGTACCGACCACGCGACGAGTGGCGGCCCGTCGAGGCGGCCGAAGACCGCCGCGAGGATCACGCCCCAGACGCCGCCCCAGAACGTGAGCGACCATACCTGCGGAACACCCCAAGGAGCCGTGAGCTGCATCGAATAGGGCGCACGCGGCGAAAAGCCCAGCGCATGCAGCATGGCGAGCGCGCCCTGGTGGAAGACAAGCACCGCGACCGCGCCGGCGATGAAGCCGACGACGAGCGTGCGTGCGACGTGGGAAGGTCCGGACCTTGAATCGGCGTAAGTAGCCATGGCATGTCTCCTTGCAGGAGCAGGCGCTCCAGCAAGATGGATCGCCGCTTGCAGGGTCCGGTTCTGGGCTGCCATGGGCGCTTCGGCCTATAGCTGGATCTCGACGCTCCTGTAGCCGACCCGCACGCTTCCCACCCGCACGCGCAGCTTGCCCTTGCCTTGCGCGACCAGGGTCACGAACTTCTCGTGCACGTTTCCGCGCGTCCACGGGAAGAACACGTTGGCGCCCGAATAGAGGCCCTGCCCCCAGCCGTCCAGCTGGCCGATCTCGATCACGCTCTCGGCGGGCGCGGCGAGCTTCGCGTCGCCCTCGATCGTTGCGCGCAGCGGCTCCGAGAACGGCAGCTTCCGCGCGGAATTGAGGCCGTAGGAGCCCAGGTAGCCGCGGTTGGCGACGCGCAGCTCGATGCGGGTGAGGTCACCGCCCACCTTGTCCTGCTTCACCACTTCGACCGTGATGCGCGGAACGAGCGAGGCCACGCGCAGGAACGCGGCGCTCTGGGACTCGCACACCTGCGCCAGCATCTCGTATGGCGGGTTGGAGATGCCCACGCGTGTGTCCAACCCGCCCACCTCCACCTCTCCCAGCTGCGGATGCTTCGCCTTGCGCCACGCCTTGAAGACGCGCCCGGCGTTCTTCTCCTTGTCCCATTTCGCGAATGCCGCGTAGTCCTTGCGATCGAGGCGCGAGTAAACGTCCACGAAGGGCTTCTTGCGCTCGATGCCGAGCTGGGTGAAGAGGTCCCAGAGCTCGATCACGTAGGCGAGCGCGCCGCGCTGGTGGTAGGCGTAGTCGGTGAGGTCGCCCTTCAGCGGTTTCTCGGGAGCGTAGAGGAACTCGTGGAAGCCGCTCACCGTCGGGTACTTGGTGAACTCCGTCATCCACGCCTCGACCTGGCGATACACCGCGAGGTCGCCCTGGTCCATCTTGTCGTCGCTCTTGTCGCCGAGCGGGCGGATCAGCACCCCGCCATAGGTGTGCAGGTTCAGCCAGGCGAAGATGTTCGGGTGCTGCGACGCGAAATCCATCACCGCGCGCGTCTCGGGCGCGCTGCCGGGATAGTCGCCCGCGCCTTCCTGCTCGTGCTCCGGCGCCCAGCTGTAGGGGAAGTTGCGGTTGAAGTCGTACTGGTTGTCGGAGAGGAAGTACGGGTCCGGGATGCGGCGCCCGTCGAAGTTCACGATCTTCCCCTCGGGATAGAGCTTGTAGTAGGGGCCGGCGTCCTCGGGCATGCGGGGAACCATCACATTGGGATGGCCTTCCAGCTCGACCAATTCGCCGTCCTCGCTCTCCTGCCGCATGAAGGTCGCGACCCCGTCGCCGTCGATGTCGCCGCCTTCCCAGTACGCGTGGCCCTTGTGGCGGCGCGCGTCGATGGGGCTCGAGCGAACATATCGCCCGCTCTTGAGGACGGCTTCCGCGCCGTCCGGCGACATGCGAGGCACGACGTAGAAGAGCGACTCGCGCAGCGTGTCGGCCATGTGCTTCGGCAGCCCGCGCGGATTGGCCCCGCCATGCGCGGCGATCACGTCCTCGGCGATGGCGAGCGCCACGCTCGAGCCGCAGAGCTCGGAGGCATGCATGTTGGCATCCACCCAGATCGCCGGGCGATGCGTGTCGGGCTCGCGGCCAATGGTGACGAGCGGGATGTCACGGCCCTCGGCGCTCTTTCCCAGCGAGCCGAGACGCACGAAATCGGGATGGGACTTGGCCCACGCCTGGACCTGCTGCGTGAGCTCTGCGTAGTCGAGGTATTTGTTGCGGAACATGGCCGTGATAGGTGAGGGAAAGCCGCGATTCTCTCATGACGAGGCAGGAGGCAGAGGGAAGCGCCGGCCTCTGCCGCGCCCTCCGCTACCGCTTGCCGTAATTCTTGGCCAGGTACTCCGCGATCGGCGCCGCGTCTTCCGGCGGGATCGGCGCACCGTACGCCTTCTGCATCTTGGCCACGGTCGCTTCCCACCCCTTCTGGTCGAGGAACGGCGTGTTGAGCGGGATGTAGTCGAGGCTGTGGCACGAGACGCAGTCCTTGCGCACGAGGTCCACGCCGGGGCCCTTCTTCAGCACGATCTTTTCCTCGCCGGCCGCGACGAGCGTCGCGGCGACGGGGAGCAATGCGATGGCGGCAAGCGCGGCGATCCTCATCACGCCACCTCCAGGTGGATATGCGGCACCACGTTGTGGTGGTACCCCGCGCCGTTGAAGACGAGCTTCTCGACCTGCGTGTCGCCGCGGTTGTTGTACGCGCGCACCATGACCACGGGCGAACCCTCGGCGGGCACGCGGAACTTGTGCATGAAGGTTCGGAACGAGTAGTTGCCGTAGTCCTTGCCGAGCTGCGCGAGCACCCAGGACGAGCCGCCATCGGTGGAGACCTCCACGTCGCGGATGCCACGGCCGCCGTCCCACGCCACGCCGGCCACGTCCACCATCTGCCCGCGCTTCACGCGGTCGCCGTCGTGGATCGAGGTCACGAGCGAATTGATCACGATGTCCGTGATCGGCTTGCTTGCCGGCGCGAGCTGGGTCGGGAACGGATCCGCATTGGTGAAGAGCTGCGCCGGGACCCGGTAGGCCGTCGCCATCCAGAAATTCGTGAGCGGCGTCGATCGCACCTCGATGTCGGTGAGGTGCTTCATCCAGTAGGTGCCGGTCCAGCCCGCGACGATGAGGCGCGCCGGGAAGCCGTTCCAGTGCGGAAGCGGCTTGCCGTTCATCTCGAAGGCGATGATCGTGTTGTCGTCCATCGCCTTTTGCACCGGGATGGTCTTCACGAAGTCGGGCGTGGTCTGGATGGCCGGGCCGTCGGCGCCGTTGAATGCGATCTCGACCGCCTTGTCGGTGATTCCGGCCTTCTCCAGCACGTCCTTCAGCCGCACGCCGGTCCACTTGGCATTGCCCATGGCGCCGACGCCCCACTCGACACCCTGCACGTGAGGCGAGAACATGCCACGGCGGTTGCCGGAGCACTGGCAGACGGCGACGAGCTCCACGGGACGGAAATCCTTCCTCAGCTTCGCCATGTCGAGCGTGAGCCCCGGTCCCGCCGCATCGCCGCGCACTTTGATGCTCCAGGTCTTCAGGTCCACCGTGGGGATCCCCGAAAGGTGGTAGCGGACGAAGAAGGCGTCGTTGCGCGTGATCGGCTCGCGGAAATAATCGACGGGCGTCTCGTAGTTGGGCGGCCGGTAGGCGCGCTTGATGAGCGGCACCTTGCCCGGAAGGGCCTCGAGGATGGCGGTATCGACGGCCCCTTCAGCCAGCTCTCCCGGCTGCCAGATCTTCGCGGCGGCGTTGCTGTCGCGGGCGATGGCAGCCATGGCCGGCAGGGAAAGCCCGGCCAGGAACTTGCGGCGATTGATCACGGCTTCCCCCTCGGTTGTCGGTCTTATAAGCCGCAGCTTATATGGCCCCCGCCCCGCCCTCAATACCCCGGATCGACCTCCGGAGGATCGTCGGGCGCGGTGCTCCACCACCCGGAAGGGCAATCCGTCACGTCCGGGAAATACCCCGCGGGATTCGGGCAGTAGTAGAGGTTGTATCCCGCGTCCGGCTCGTTCGGGTCGTAGAACGTGGCCGGATAATACGGAGTGGAGACGTACGGGTAGTTCACCCACGGCTGGATGAAGAACGGCCCGCCCAGCACAACGAAGTTGTGCCCGTGGAACCGGAAGCGCAGGTTCGAACGGTGGGCGACGCGCACGGCATGGCGCCATGCGGGACGGTGGACGAAACCGCGCGCGCCCGGATGCATGGCGTAAACCGGCCCGCGGGCGTGCGGCTGCATCGCGTTGGGCACGGGGCGATTGTCATGCAAGGGCTGGTTGAACGCCGCCTGCGCGAATGCGGGCGGCACAAGGGTGAGCGCGGCGGCGGCGAACAGGATGGCGGAGATCTTCATGGCGTTCCTCGGGTCTACGCTATGACAAACATCGTAGACCGGCGCTCCCTTCCGCCGCGCGTACAGGTGTTACGAAGCGTTTCCCGCGGCCGCCGCCCGCCGCTCCTGGCCCCGCCCGAGCGCGAGCGCGAGGACGAGGCACGCCGCGGCGACGGGCACCGCCACCAACGAGATGGCCGGCGCCTGCAGTCCGGCAGCGCGGAGTCCCGAGAAGATGTTGGCGGCGAGCGCATCGGATCCGCGGA
This sequence comes from Usitatibacter sp., assembly GCA_036271595.1. Classification (GTDB taxonomy): domain Bacteria; phylum Pseudomonadota; class Gammaproteobacteria; order Burkholderiales; family Usitatibacteraceae; genus Usitatibacter. The sequence continues at coordinate 49,062 of DATBAI010000018.1, read as the reverse complement.
AGACCAGCAGGTCGATGGCGTTCTTGGCCTTGTACTTCTCCTCGCGCGGCAAGACCGTATAGAGGAGCTGCAGCGCCGGATTGGACATCGCGAAATTGGCGGTGCGCTGCAGGGCCTGGAAGGCGACGACCACGGCGAGCACCGGCCACGCGGCCAGCACGCCGAATCCCACCGCGAAGACGAGCGGCAGCAGCGCCGCGGCGCGCCCCACCCCGTAGCGCTCGATCAGCTTCCCGGTCGCAAGGAACTGCACGAGGATCGTGAGCACTCCGACGGTGAGGTCGATGGTGGCGAAGATGCGAGTGCGCACCGCCGGATCGGCCGAGGCATGGGAGACGATGTCGGCTTGCTGCAAGTAGAGGAACGTTCCCGCGACGGAGAGCCCGAAGACCCAGAACGCGATTCCCGCGAGATAGGGTGACCGGAAGACCATGACGAGGCCCGCGAACCAACTGCCGCCGACACGCGCGTCGCCACCCGGCTTGCGCTCGCCGAATTCGAGGCGCTGCGCGCAGAACACCGCCGCCTCGAGCATCACGGCCGCGACGAAAAGCAGGTTCGCCGGGCCGATCCACCCGACGATCGCGACCGTCACGAGCGGTCCCAGCAGCGCGCCCGCCGATCCACCCGCGGCGATCAGCCCGAAGAGCCGCTTTGCCTGGGTGCTCGAGAAAACGTCGGCCATGAACGACCAGAACACCGATACGGCGAAGAGGTTGAAGACGCTGATCCACACGAAGAAGACGCGCGCCACCAGCGCGGGATCGCCGTAGCGCAGCGCCACCCAGAAGGCCAGGATGTTGAGGGCGAAGAAGTGGTACACGACGGGGATGAAGACACGCCGCGCGAGGCGTGCGACGAGCGCGCCGAACACGGGCACCGCGACCAGCATCACCAGGAACGTGGCCGTGAAGAGCCACGGCAGGTTCCTCACTCCGCCCGCCACGCCCATCTCGTCGCGCACGGGACGCAGGATGTAGTAAGAAGCGAGCAGGCAGAAGAACCAGGCGAACGACCACGCGACCGCGCGGCGTTCGCCCTCGCCGAGCCTCACCGCGGGATGTCGAGCGCCTTGCGCAGCTCCGCGGCCGTCATCGCCTTGCCGAAGACCGGCGTGCCGACGTCGAAGCGTTTCGCCGCGGCGAGGCCGCCCACCAGAACGGGCTCGAAGCCCGCATCCTCGACGAGCTTCCTCGCCACCTGCACCGCCCCGATGTCGTCGCCGGCAAGCGGAATCGCCACGCGATCGCCCGCGCGATGATTCTCGCTTTGCAGCTTCGAATAGCCCACGGAGTTGAATGCGCGCACCACGCGAGCGCCGGGAAGGAGCTCCGCGCTCGCGACGCCGGCGCCCTTCTCCCGCGCCGCGATCGCCATGTCGCCATCGCGAGCCTGGATCGGGTTGGACGTGTCCAGCACGACCTTGCCCTTGATCGAAGCGGCATAGTCGCGGCCGATCTGCGCGAGCGCAGGGTACGGCACGGAGGTCAGCAACACCTCGCCGAAGGCCGCCGCCTCGGCCGGCGTGCCGGCCTTGCCGCCCGTCTTCGCGGCGAGCTCCTTGTCGTGCGCGAGGTCGAGCGACGAGAACATCACGTCATACCCCTGCTTCGCCCACAGCTCCCCCAACGTGCCGCCGACTCGGCCCGAGCCGATGATCCCGATCTTCATCTTGCCGCCCGGTGCATCGGCCGCCGAGGCGGCGAACGGCAGCGTGAGCGCGAAACCCGCGGCGAGCGCGGCGAAGGTGCGTCTATCCATGGCAATCCCCTTGGCAGTGGAAGGAATTCAGCGGTGGCGGCCGTACTCGTCGTCGACCCGCTCGAGGCACTTCTTGCGCGCCTCGGCGTCGATGACCTGGCCGCACTCGGCGGAGGCCCATTCGCGCTCGGAGGAATTGCGGCTGGAGGCGCATCCGGCGAGCGAGGCGAACGCCCCGCAAACGGCGAGCCCCGCGAGGGCACCCACGAAGGTCTTCAGCATCGGGTCATCCTTTCTCGAATCGCCGGTCGGGAACGAACCACATCGCCGCGACCAGCACGTAGAGCGCGAACGCGATCCACCAGCGCACGAAGGCGAGCGGGATCGCCGCCGCGTAGATGATCACGGAAATCCTGCCCTTCACGTCGGTCCCCAGCGACTGGGCGAAGTCCGAGTCGCGGCCGTGCACCGCCTGCAGGCAGTGGGCGAGGAAGTAGTAGGCGATGCCCGCGCACATCAGCACGAAGCCGTAGAGCGCGACCGGAACCGGCGTGAAGTGGTTCTCGCTCACCCAGCCCGTCACGAAGGGCACCAGCGAGAGCCAGAAGAGAAGATGCAGGTTGGCCCAGAGGATGGATCCGTTCACCTTCTGCACCTTGTGAAGGAGGTGATGGTGGTTGTTCCAGTAGATCCCCACGAACACATAGCTGAGGACGTAGGCGAGGAAGACCGGCACCACGGGCACCAGTGCGTCGAAATCGGTGCCGTGCGGCACCTTCATCTCGAGCACCATGACGGTGATGATCACGGCGATCACACCGTCGCTGAAGGCTTCCAGCCGGCCCTTTCCCACGCGCTTCCCTTCGCCAGGCGAACGTCGCGCGATTATGCCGGGATTCCCTAGCCATGCAATGCGTGCAGGAGCGCCAGGCTCGCGACCTGCGCGATGAGCAGCAGCTCGTGAGCCTGCTCATAGGCGTACTTGATGGTGATCTCGTCGGCGAGCATGAACGCCGCGAAGAGGGCGATTCCGGTGCCGAACGCGAGGTCCAGCAGGCCCATGGGGAAGCTTCCCGCGCCAATCGTGGCGGCGAACGCCACCGCGTAGAGGGTGGCCGCGGCGAATTGCCACGCGACCACGCCCGCGAAGAGCCCACGGGCGACCCAGGCCGGCGCCGAATAGAGGGACACGGCCTTTGCGACCGACTCGAAGTTCTTCGATGCGAACTTCCAGTCCGGGCCGAGGATCCGGGCTGCGCGCAGCGCCCCGAAGACGTTGGTGAGGAAGACGATCGCAAACCAGGCCGCCCAGAAAAGCGTGAGGGCGGCGCAGGCGATGCGCTCGTCCATCCTCACTCGGCTTTCGCCACCTGGGGCGTCGGCGAGTCCTTGATGTAGACCGATTTCACGTTCACGAACTCGCGGATGCCGAAAGGCCCCAGCTCGCGCCCGTAGCCCGATTCCTTCACGCCTCCGAAGGGAAGCCGCGGATCGGAGGCGACGAGGCTGTTCACGTGGGTCGCGCCCGCCTCGAGCGAACGCGCCACGCGCTCGCCGCGCGCGAGGTCTTTCGTGAATACGGCCCCGCCCAGGCCGAAGAGGCTCGAATTGGCGAGCTCGATCGCGTCGGCCTCGTCCCGGGCGGTGATGATTGCCGCGACCGGGCCGAACATCTCCTCGTCGAAGGCCGGCATCCCGGGACGCACGTCGCCCAGCACCGTCGGCGGGTAGAAGGCGCCCCCGCCGTCCGGAAGCTTTCCGCCCAGGAGGAGCTTCGCGCCCTTCGCGACCGATTTCTCCACCTGCTCGTGCAGGGCATCGCGCAAATCCTTGCGCGCCTGTGGACCCAGGTCCACCCCGTCGGCGAACGGATCGCCCATTTTCTTCGCCTGCATCAGCGCGACAAAGCGCGCGGTGAATTCTCGCGCGAGGGGTGCGGCGACGATGAAGCGCTTGGCCGCGATGCAGCTCTGGCCGCTATTCACGAGGCGCGACTCCACGCATGTCCGGGCGGCGTGCTCGAGATCCGCGTTTTCGAGCACGAGATAGGCATCGGAGCCGCCGAGCTCGAGAACCGTCTTCTTCAGCACGTGCCCCGCCTGCGACGCGACAGCGCGTCCCGCTGGCGTGCTGCCCGTGAGCGTCACGGCACGCACCAGCGGGTTCTCGATCACCGCCTTCACTTCGGAGCTGCCGATCACGAGCGTGCGGAACACATTCTCCGGGAAGCCCGCCTGCCGGAACATCTCCTCGATCGCGAGCGCGCAACCCATCACGTTGGACGCGTGCTTGAGGACGCCCACGTTGCCCGCCATCAGCGCGGGCGCGGCGAAACGGCACACTTGCCACAGCGGGAAGTTCCACGGCATCACCGCGAGCACGACGCCCAGCGGCTCGAAGGCCACGTACGAGCGCGTGGCCTCCGTCGCCACCTCCTGTGGCGCGAGGAACGACTCCGCCTTGTCCGCGTAGAAATCGCAGGCGCTCGCGCATTTCTCGGCTTCCGCCACACCCTGCTTGAGCGGCTTGCCCATCTCGGTGGCCATGAGCCGCGCCAGCTCCTCCTTGCGGCCGCGGAAGACGCCACCCATCGCCTTCATGAGCCTTGCCCGTTCGGCGAACGTGGTTTTCCGCCAGGCCTTCCACGCGTCGTGCGCTTTCGCGACCGCCTCCGCGACCTGCACGGGCGACATCTCGGAATACTTCTTCACCGGCTCGCCGGTGGCCGGATTCACGGTCTCGATCGTCATCGCCCCCACCCTCGTGGAAACAGGCGTGGGAGTCGCGAACGGCACGCGAGTTCCGCATCCGCAAGAATCGCGAACCGAACGCGCCCCATGCCATCGAACGGGCAAGCGACGTGATCGCGCCAGCTTGGTTCGTCGCCGCGCCACGACGCCTGAGAGAGCCACCGACAACCTGTAGAGGAAGCGCCATGAAAGTGAACGAAGTGATGACAAGGAATGTATGCGTCGCGAGCCCGCGGATCACCATCGGCAAGGCCGCGCAGATGATGGCCGAATGCGACTCGGGAATCCTGCCCGTGGGTGAGGACGACCGCCTCGTCGGAATGATCACGGACCGCGACATCGCGATCCGCGCGGTGGCGCGCGGCCGCTCGCACGCGACACCCGTGCGTGAGGTGATGAGCCACGAAGTCCTCTATTGCTTCGACGACGAGGACATCGACGACGTGGCGCGCAACATGGCCGACAAGCAGATCCGCCGGCTTCCCGTGGTGAATCGCGACAAGCGGCTGGTGGGCATCGTCTCGCTGGGAGACCTGTCGCTGCATTCCGGCGCCGAGGATGCGGGCGAGACGATCGCGGCGATCTCCCGCCCGGGCGGGCGCCACGACCAGGTGCTGCACTAGGGCACCGCGGCGGCGGCGAGCGCGATTCCTTTGATCTGCGTGCGGTGCATCACGCGCCGGCTCGACGGATCGAACCCGTCCCGGCGGTGCAGCGTGCAACGGTTATCCCAGAGGACCAGGTCGCCCGGCTTCCATTCCTGGCGGAAGGTGAATCGCTCCTGGGTGGCATGGGCCCACAGGCGGTCCAGGAGCGCCTCGCTTTCTCCGAGGTCCAGTCCCACGACGTAGCTGTTGCGACGCCGGCCGAGGAAGAGCGCGGGCCGCCCGGTCTCGGGATGCGCGATCACGAGCGGGTGCCGCGCGCCCGGAGCCTCGCGCGGGTCGGTCACCTGCTTCATGCCCTTGCGCATCTCGCCGGTGCTGTTGTAGGTCGCGTCGTGCACTGCGCTACGCCCGCGGATCGCCGCCTTCAGGTCTTCCGGCAGCGTCTCGAACGCGAGATACTGGTTGGACCAGAAGGTGTCGCCCCCGGTGGGCGGCACCTCGAGTGCGTACAGGGCGGAAGCGCGCGGCGGGATCGCGATGTAGGTGAGGTCGCAATGCCACGCGGCCTCGCCATCGCCCAGGCCGCCGATCGGCACGCCGCCCTCCTTCACGTTCGAGATCACGTTGATCTCGGGGAAGCCTTCGAGATACGGACGGCCGTAGGCATTGGGACCCGGCGGATCGAGCTCGCCCAGCTGCCGGCTGAAAGCGAGAAGCTCGGGGTCGCCGAGGCGCTGCCCGCGAACGCGGATCACGAGATGCTCGTTCCACGCGTGCCTGAATGCGGCGAGCGCATCCGGCGCGAGCGGCGAGCGCAGGTCCAGTCCTTCGATTTGCGCGCCCAGCGCGCTACCCAACGGCGTCGTGCGGATCATCGTGCGCCCCCCTTCCCGACAGGGTTGCGGGAAGGCTACGCTCGATGATCCGCCGAATCGGCCTCTACTTGAAGTACCAGCGCGCCTGCCCGTAGATGAACCGGCCGCGCACATCCGCGTAGCTGATGTCGTAGCCGCCGGCGAACTGCCCGCCCGCGTTGGTGTAGGGCGGGTCGCGGTCGAAGATGTTCTTCGCGCCCAGCGTGAGCTGCAGGTTGCGGAAGCCGTTGTAGCGGCCCTGGAGGTCCCACGTGTCGTACACACCGACGGTTCGCGGAGTCCCGGTGATGTTCGCGTTGAAGTCGCGGTAGCTGTCCTGGTAGTTGTCCTGGACGGTCGCCTCCCACGGGCCATGGTCGAAGGTCGCGGTCGCGACGTGGCGCCACTTGGGGATGATGCCGCCACCGGCCGCGAGCGCCGTGTCGGCGTTGTTGGCGTAGTCGCCGCCGAAGTTCTGGCGCAACGACTTGAAGACGTAGGAGCCGTCGAGCTTGAAGCGCAGGTGCCCCACGTCGCCGATGTCGGGACGCCATCCGATGGACAGGTCCCAGCCCTCGACCTTCGCCTTGAAGAGGTTCGACGTGGTCTGGACGATGCTCGTGATGGGGCCCAGGCCCGAGGCATTGCCGTCCGGCGCGCCGCGGATGATGAACTGCGAGAACTGCTGCTCGTTGGTCGCGTTCGCGAGGATCGTCGCGAAGTTGAGGCCGCCGATGATGATCTGGTCGCGGATGAAGATCGAGTACCAGTCGAGGCCGAGCGAGAGCCGCGGCGTGGGCTCGAACACGATGCCCAACGTGCCGGACTTGGACTTCTCCGGGATCAGGTTCGGGCTGCCGCCGGTGAGCGTCGGGAACTGGTTGTTGCAGTCCGACGGCGCGCCGCTGGCGAGCACCGGGCAGCGCAGGAAGTCGCGCGAGCCGTTCGCCGTGACGCTCGTCGCCTGCGGCGTGTAGAGGTCCGTGAGCGACGGCGCGCGGAAGCCCGTGCCAAACGATCCGCGCAACAGCAGGCTCGGAAGCGCCACCCAACGCAGCGAGACCTTCGGGTTGGTCGTGTTGCCGATGGTCTCGTAATCGTCGTAGCGTACGCCCAGGTCGACCTCGAGGTTACGCAGGATCGGGATCGCGCTCTCGCCGTACACCGAGTAGACGTGGCGGCTCTTGTCGACCGGCAGGATATTTCCGCCGAAGCCCGCCACGTCGCCGATCTGGAAGGCCTGCGACGGCGTGAACGCGAACTTCTCCTGGCGCAGCTCGCCACCGATCGCAAGCGAGAGCGCGCCGCTTTGCATCTGCCAGAGGTCGCGCGAGGCGCGGAAGTCGACGCTCGCGGTCGAGGTCTTCGAGGTGTAGATGTCGCCACGCAGCTCCGTGGCTTGCACCTGCTGAAGCACCGCGGGATCGGTCGTGGGACCAAAGGGGTTTATGACGCCGCTGTCCAGGAGCGGCAGGAACTGCGAGTAGAGCGGATAGCCCGCCTTGAGGTCCGAGCGCGTCTTGCTCTGGGCATAGAGGAGGCCCGAGTCGAAGTCCCATCCGGCGACGGTGCCCTTGATGCCCGCCACGCCGCGCGTGTTCTCGGCGATGTCCTGGGTCTCGCGAGGGCCGTTGGCGAAATCGCGGTAGCGGAAGGCGATCGGCTGGTCGGTCGGAAGCCCTATGGACGCGACGTACGCCGTCGGATAGTAGGGGCTGGTCGGCGGCAGCAGCACGAGCGTGTCGCCCGCCGTCGCGAAGCGGCGCAGGCCCGGGGCGAGATTCGGGTACTGCGTGGCGACGAGGTTGTTGAGGTATCCGACGTACGGATTCGACGCCGGCAGCGCCGTCGCTTCGGAGATCGGCACCGGCTGCGTGTTGTAGGTGTTCGAAGTGCGCGTGTACGCGAGCTCGAAGTAAGCCTCGACGTTGTTGTTCACCAGGTAGTGGCCGTTCAGCATCCCGTACTTGCGCTCGAATTCCGGCGCCACCGACAGGAAGGGGCTGTTCTCGAAGCGGCAGGCGCTGCCCGAGTTGGCGTTGCCGATGAAGAACGGCGACACGATGCCCGTCGGGCCGCAGTTCGGGAACGCGGGGCTCGAGAGCCTCGCGAAGGTCGGCCCCGAGAGGATGTTGCCTGGAAAGGCGATCGTCGAGCTGAGGTCGTTGTTCTCCGCGACGTTGATGTTGCGCGCGAAGGGGCGGTCCGCGCCCTGGATACGGTCGGTGTGCTCGTAGCCCACGCCGCCGTTCAGGTTCCAGCGGTCGCGGTTCAGGTCGCCCCAGCCGAGATAGCCGGAGGCATTCCAGCTTTGGCCGCCTCCGCTTCTCGTGGGTGCTCCGTAGCCCACGTTGACCTCGCCGCCCTTGTAGTCGCGGCGCAGGATGAAGTTCACGACACCCGCGATGGCATCCGAACCGTACAGCGACGACGCGCCGTCCTTCAGCACCTCGATCCGCTCGATCGCGGAGATCGGGATGCTGTTCACGTCGACGGCGGTACTGGTCGTACCGCCGAAGACCGCGGTGCGGCGCCCGTCCACGAGCACGAGCGTGCGAGTGCTGTTCAGGCCGCGCAGCGATACGCTCGACTGGGACGTCGTCACCGTGCCGTTCGCCTGGCTGGCCGTGATGCTGCCGGTGCTGGTGAAGGCCGTGATGGACTTCAGCAGCTCCTCGGTGGTGACCGCGCCGATGCGGTCGATGTCCTCGCGGCGCAGGATCGTGACGGGCAGCGCCGTCTCGACGTCGATCCGCTTGATCGCGGAGCCCGTCACCTCGACTCGCTCCCGCGATTCGGGAATCTGGGCCTGGACGGCAACGGCAAGAGAAGCAAAAACGAGGACGGTAACGCTGAGCAGCGCGGCGCGAGTGTGCATTTGGAACCCCCCTTTTATGCGCGGCAGCGTATACCCAAACGGCTTCAACCCCCAACCCGAAAACCGGATATCAGCCTTGCGACTCACGGTATGGAATAAAGGCGCGACGACGCGGGTTCCGCGGGGCGGAAAACCGGCGTCGTCGCGAAAGCGAGCGCTACTTGAGGAGCCCTTCTTCCTGCATCGCCTGCTTCACCGCCGGGCGCTCCGCGACTCGCTTCTGGAATGCGGCGAGGTTGGCGAATTCCGCGAGGTCGAGCTTCACGTGGGGCGCCCAGGTGGTGACCGTGAAGAGGTAGGCGTCGGCCGCGCTGAATTTGTCGCCGAACAGGTACTGTTTCCCGGCGAGCTTCTGGTCGAGGAGCTTGTAGCGCTTCTTGAGATAGGCGCGCCGGTCGTCCGCCACTTCCGCGGGCGTGGCCGAATTGAAGAGCGGGCTGTAGGTCTTGTGGATCTCGGAGTTGATGTATCCCAGCATCTCCTGGAGGCGGTAGCGCTCGAGCGTGCCGGGGGCCGGCACGATGCCCGAAGCGGGTTTCTGGTCGCCCAGGTACTGCACGATCGCCGGTCCCTCGGTGAGCACCTCGCCCGCGGAGATCTCGAGCGCCGGCACATATCCCTTCGGGTTCACCGCGTAGTAGTCCGAGCCATCGCCGTAGGTGTGCGCCTTGGTATTCACTTTTTCCAGCTTTACGTCGAGGCCCAGCTCTCGGGCCACGATGTGCGGGGAGAGCGAGCAGGCGCCGGGAGCGTAATAGAGCTTCATGTCCATTTTTCCTTGGGGATCGGTTCGTCGAAGGGAGCACGCAGGTTAGCAACGGTAAGTTACTTTTGTATAGCTCATATGCTAAGGTAATCAAGAAATCGCACTCACCGATCGGTAACCGCCATGGCCCTCAAGATGCGCAAGAGCAAGGCCCCGCCTCCTCCCAGGGGCTGCCCCATGGGAGCCTGCATGGCGCTCCTGGGGGGCGCGTGGACCACCAATGTCGTGTGGCAGCTCTCCGGGGGACCGCGCCGCTTCAGCGAGCTCACCCGCGACATCGCGGGCATTTCCGCGAAGATGCTCACCGCGCGCCTGCGCGAGCTCGAGGAGAAGGGCGTCGTCGATCGCGAGGTGGTTCCCACGTCGCCCCCGTCGGTCGAATATTCGCTCTCCGAGCTGGGCCAGGAGCTGGTCCCCGTGATCGATTCCATCGTTCGCGTCGGCACGCGGTTGATCGAAGGCCCGCGCCCCCGCTTGAAACGCCCCGCCCACGCATCCACCTGAGGGTCCATGGCCCTCGTCCTCATAGCGCTGGCGGCCGCGCTCGCCATCGCCGCGATCCTCGCTCCTGCCTTTGCGGCCCGCCGGCGCCGCGAGCGGCTGCGGTCGCTCCCCTTTCCCGCTTCGTGGCGCGCAATCCTCGAGCGCCGGCTTCCCTGGTACTCGAGGCTCCCCGCCGATGCGAGGCGCCAGCTCGAGTCGCAGGTGCGTGTGTTCCTCGCCGAGAAGTCGTTCGTGGGCTGCGCGGGCCAGGCGATCGACGACGAGGTGCGCCTCACCATCGCGGGGCAGGCGTGCCTGCTGGTGCTGAACCGGCGCGACTACTGCTTCCCCAACCTGCGCGAGGTACTGGTCTATCCCGCCGCGTTCGTCGTCGACAAGGTGAGGAGCGAGCCCTCGGGCGTGCTGCTCGAGCAGCGCCAGGCGCTCTCCGGCGAGTCATGGTCGCGCGGCCGGGTGATCCTTTCGTGGGAGGACGTGGTGCGTGGCGCCGCGATCGACGACGACGGGCGCAACGTCGTGATCCACGAATTCGCGCACCAGCTCGACCAGGAGAAGGGCTATGCGAACGGCGCACCCTGGCTCGGCAGCCGCCATCGATATGCTCGCTGGTCGCGCGTCATGGCCGGCGAATTCGCGCGGCTGCAACACGATGCAATGAACGGTCACCCATCGCTACTGGATCCCTATGGAGCGCGGGATCCGGCGGAGTTCTTCGCGGTAGCATCCGAGGTGTTCTTCGAGCAGCCGTGCAGCATGGCGGCACTGCACCCCGACCTCTACGAGGAGCTGCGCCATGTCTACCGCATCGATCCCGCGAGCTTCGCGCCCCGCTGACACCGCCCGGGACCTCGCGATCGTCCTCGGAGCGATCGCAGCCGCCTGGGTCCTCTCCCGCTGGGTCATCTACCCGGCGCTCTCCATCCCCGACAACGCGCCGCTCATCCTGAGGCCCATCTGCGGGTTCCTCGCGGCATGGTGGGTTGTGAACCGGCGCGGCGAAGGGCTTCGGTCGCTCGGACTTCGCGTGCCCGATTCGTGGTTACGCGCGGTGCTGGTCGGCATTGCGCTTTACGCGGTCGACTTCGCGGTGACGACGTGGGGAGCTCCATGGCTCGCCTCGATCTTTCACCCGTCGCAGCGCCCGAGCTTCTTCGCCTATGTCCGCGGCGACACGGGCGCCTTCGCGCTATGGATCGCGGTGAGCTGGGTCGTCGGCGGGTTGTCGGAGGAAACGCTCTTTCGCGGCTTCCTCCTCACGCGCGTGCAGGCGCTGTTGGGAAAAAGCGCGGCCGCCATGGCGGCCGCGATCATCGCACAAGCAGTCCTCTTTGGAGCCCTTCACCTCTACGGCGGCACCTTCAACTTCCTCTTCGCCACCCTGTTCGGGATCACGCACGGCATCTTCTACGCGATCTCGCGCCGAAACCTCGTGCCGCTCATCGTGGTGCACGGCATATGGGACACGGTGGCGTTCTACGGCACCTACTCGTCGTAGCGTTCTACAGCCCCGGCTGGTGCAGCTTCAGGTCCGACCACATCACCGGCGCCCAGCCGACCACGAAATTGCTCGGGTGGCTGCGCTGGAAGTCGTAGCGGAACGAGTAGTCGCTTTCGCACGGGCGCCCGGCGCATTTCGCGGGCTTGTATTTCGTGTGCATGAGCGTGAGGGCCATCGCGCGCGCGAGATGCTCGTCCGGTGAGGCAAGCACCGCCACGCCTTCGGGATCGCCGTTCGCGTTGACCCGGACCGCCACGTGGATCACGCCGGTGTTGGGAATGTACGAGGTGCGCATCTTCGCGACCTCGCGCAGCACCGGGACCATTCCGTAGGCGGGATAGGCCGGCTCGTCGTCCGCCGCGAGCCTCACGTAGGCGGAACGCACGCGTTGCTTCTGGTCCGCGGTGAGCTCGTCGTAGCGTGCGTCCGGGGGCACCGGCCACGTGAGCGCCGTGCGTGCGATGTTGGACCCGGTCTCGGGAATATCCGCGCGCATCGCGTATTGGTCCGCCGCGAATGCACCCGCGGAGCCGAGCAGCCCCGCGGCGATTGCCCATTGCGTGAATCTCATGTTCGCCTCCGTAGTGAAACGACACGGTCGATCATAGGCGTGGCATTCGGCGGCGACGGGGCCGTAACAAAAAATTACGCCCCTCGAAACGCCCGTCAATTCGGCGCGCAAGCCGCCGCAAAAGTGGCTCGGGCTATATTAGCCTTGACAATGTTTGCCTTGGCAAGTATTCTGGGCGGCATCCAGGAGAGATCGCCCATATGTCCATCTACGACCCAGCCACCTACGACATCCGCAAGGCCGTCCCGCCGATGCTGGGGCGGGTGCGCGCGGTGTTCATCGCGGCGCTGGAGGAGCGGCTCGCCCCGTTCGACATCAAGCCCGTGGACTACGTGGTGCTCGCCTCGCTCGCCAACGACGTGGCCGACACCGCTTCTTCCGTTTGCTCGATCATGTCGCACGACCCGGGTGCGATGACGCGCAAGATCGACGCGCTGGAGCAGCGCGGCCTCGTGCGTCGGGTGCGAAGCGCGGAAGACAGGCGCGCCATCAAGCTCGAGCTCACGCCCGAGGGACGCAAGGTCTTCCCGAAGATGCTCGCGGTGGCCGTCGGCGTCGCCAACGATTTCCTGCGCGGATTTTCCAAGGCGGAGGTTCGCCAGTTCGAGGACATGCTCCAGCGCATCCTCGACAATGCCGACGAGATGGGCTTCGAGCTCCTCGGCAAGGAAGCCAGGCGATGAGGATGTTCGCCCTCGGCATCGCGGCGCTGCTTGCCGCGGCTTGCGCCATGCCGGGCAACGACAAGGCGCGAGCGAGCGTCGCCGACGCGAACCACCTTTCGGCTTCCGAGACCCTCGTCACCGCCGACGTATCGCCCTCGGCGTGGCCGGCGTCCGAATGGTGGAAGCAATTCGGCGATCCGCAGCTGGACCGCCTCGTCGATGAAGGGCTGCATTGCAGCCCGAACCTGCGCGCGGCCGATGCGCGTGTGCGCAAGGCCCTCGCCTCCGCCGCGTCCTTGAACGCCGGGCGAGCGCCGCAGCTGACGGGCACCGCGGACGCGACGCGGCAACGCTTCTCGGCGAACTACATCTACCCGCCGCCCTTCGCCGGCAGCTGGGTCACCACCGCGGACCTCACCGCGAACCTCTCTTTCGACCTCGACCTCTGGGGCCGCATGCGCTCCGCGTACGAGGGCGCGCTGGACGAGGCGCACGCCGCCCGGGTCGACCGCGACGCGGCGCAGTTGCTGCTTTCGGCCTCGATCGTGCGCGCCTACGTGCAGCTGCAGCGAGCCTACGAGCAGCTCGACATCGCCCAGGCCCTCGCGACGCAGCGCGACGATTTGCGCAAGCTCGTCCTCCAGCGCAAGGTCGCGGGCCTCGATTCGGCCCTCGAGCTGAAGCAGGCCGAGGCCGCGCTTCCCGAGGCGCGCGAGCGCATCGCGCAGCTCGAGGAAACCATCGCACTCACCCGCAACCAGATCGCCGCGCTCCTGGGCGAGGGACCGGACCGTGGGCGCGCCGTCGAGCGACCGCACATGGCGAGCGGCACCGCGCCGCTCCTGCCCACGCGGCTGCCCGCCGACCTCATCGGCCGGCGCCCGGATGTCGCCGCGCAGCGCTGGCGCATCGAGGCCGCCGTGAAGGAGACCGCCGCCGCGCGCGCCGACTTCTATCCCAACGTGAACCTCGTCGCGTTCGCGGGGCTGCAGAGCATCGGGCTTTCCAACCTGGTGAAGAGCGGCAGCGCCGTGGCCGGCGTGGGCCCCGCCCTGCACCTCCCGATCCTCGATGGCGGGCGCCTGCGCGCCAACCTGGCGGGCAAGCACGCCGACTACGACATCGCGGTCGAGCAGTACAACCAGAGCCTCGCCGACGCGCTTCGCGACGTCGTCGACCAGCTCGCGTCCTTTCGCTCGGTGGATGAGCAGCGCGCACAGGCCGACGCCGCGGTAGGCATCGCCCAGGACGCATACGACCTCGCGGTGCTGCGCTACCGCGAAGGGCTCGGCAACTACCTCCAGGTCCTCAGCGCCGAGTCGCAGGTGCTCGGGCAGAAGAGCCTGCGAGCCGACCTGGCGGCACGCGGCCGCGACGTGAGCGTGAACCTCGCGCGCGCCCTGGGCGGCGGCTACGAACCCGACCCGGCACGAACGGAATCGAACGGAGAAGCGAAATGAGCGAAGAAAAACTGGAAGGCCCCGCTCCCGCCGGAGCCAACGCATCCAAGCGCCGCAAGTGGATTTCCATCGTGGTCGCGGTGTTCCTCGTGGGCGCCATCGGCTACGGCCTCTACTACACGCTGGTGCTGAGCCACCACGAATCCACCGACGACGCCTACGTGAACGGCAACGTCGTGCAGATCACCTCGCAGGTGGCCGGCACCGTGGTGAAGATCGACGCCGACGACACGGACTTCGTGCCCTCGGGCAAGGTGCTGGTGCGGCTCGACACCGCCGATTCGCGCGTGGCGCTCGCGCAGGCTGAGAGCGAGCTCGCCAAGACCGTGCGGCAGGTTCGCAACCTCTACGCCACGTCGAGCCAGCTGCAAGCCGCCGTGGCACTGCACGACGTTGAGCTTTCGAAGGCGCAGGATGACCTCAACCGCCGCGAGCGCCTCAGCTCGTCGGGGGCTGTGTCCGGCGAGGAAATCCAGCACGCACGCGACGCGCTGCGCGGCGCCGAGGCGGCATCCAACGGCGCACGCCAGCAGCTCGCGGCACAGCAGGCGCTCGTGGACCGCACCACCATCGAGGACCATCCCGACGTGAAGGCGGCCGCGGCGAAAGTGCGCGAGGCCTATCTCGCCTACTCACGCACCGAGATTCCCGCGCCGGTGGCCGGCTACGTCGCCAAGCGCAGCGTGCAGCTGGGCCAGCGCGTGGCCGCGGGCGTGCCGCTCATGGCGGTCGTCACGCTGGACGATGTCTGGATCGATGCGAACTTCAAGGAGTCGCAGCTGCGCGGCATGCGCGTGGGCCAGCCCGTCGAAGCGACCGCGGACCTGTACGGCAGCAAGCTCAAGTACCACGGCCGGGTCGCCGGCTTCGGCGCGGGCACGGGCGGCGCGTTCGCGCTCCTCCCGGCCCAGAATGCGAGCGGAAACTGGATCAAGATCGTTCAGCGTGTGCCGGTGCGCGTGGCGCTCGACCGCGACGAGCTGAAGAGCCATCCGCTGCAGGTGGGCCTGTCGATGCAGGTGAAGGTGGACACCGCCGGCCAGGAGGGCGATCGGCTGCCCAAGGTCGCCAAGAACTCGCCCGCCGACGCGAGCGGAGTGTTCGATTCCGTGGACAAGGCCGCCGACGAGCGCGTGGCCTCGATCATCGCCGCCAACGACGGCCGCGGCGCCGGGCGCGCGGCCGCCTCGAGCGCGGTCCTGTCCGCCAAGCGCTAGGAAGATCCGTGGCCGGCCCGGCGCAAAAGCCCCTCGAGGGCAGCTCGCTCGTCATCGGGACGATCGCGCTCTCGCTCGCGACCTTCATGAACGTGCTGGACACGTCGATCGCGAACGTGTCGCTTCCCGCCATCGCCGGCGACCTGGGCGTGTCGCCCGAGCAGGGCACGTGGGTGATCACGAGCTTCGGGGTCGCCAACGCCATCTCGCTGCCGCTCACCGGGTGGCTGTCGCAGCGCTACGGGCAGGTGCGCCTCTTCCTGGCTTCCATCGCGCTCTTCGTGCTCGCCTCGCTCGCCTGCGGCCTCGCGTCCTCGATCGAGATGCTGATCTTCTTCCGCGTGATCCAGGGCTTCGTCGCCGGCCCCATGATCCCGCTTTCGCAAACGCTGCTGCTCGCGAGCTATCCGCCGCAGAAGGCGGGGACCGCGCTCGCGTTCTGGTCCATCACGACACTCGTCGCGCCGGTGGTGGGGCCGCTCCTGGGCGGCTGGCTCACGGACAATTTCTCGTGGCCGTGGATCTTCTACATCAACGTCCCGGTGGGCTTCGTCGCCGCGTTCTTCACGTGGAGCATGTACGCGAGCCGCGAGTCGCCCATCAAGAAGCTCCCCATCGACGGGGTGGGCCTCGCCCTCCTCGTGATCTGGGTAGGGTCGCTTCAGATCATGTTCGACAAGGGCAAGGACCTCGACTGGTTCCAGTCGGGCTTCATCGTCACGCTGGGGGTCGTCGCGGCGCTCGGGCTGGCGCTCTTCATCGCCTGGGAGCTCACCGACAAGCACCCGGTGGTGGACCTTCGCCTCTTCGCGCGGCGCAACTTTTCCATGGGCTCGCTGGGGCTTTCACTGGGCTACGGCGCCTTCTTCGGCAACGTGGTGCTGCTGCCCCTCTGGCTGCAGCAGGACATGGGCTATACCGCGACGCTCGCCGGCATGGCGCTCGCCCCGGTGGGCGCCCTCGCGATCCTCATGTCGCCGCTGGTGGGCCGCAATATCCACCGGGTGGATCCGCGTTGGCTCGCGAGCGCCTCGTTCGCGATCTTCGCGGTGGTGCTCGTGATGCGCTCGCACTTCAACACGCAGGCGGACCTGCGGACCATCATGATCCCCACGATCGTCCAGGGTGCCGCGGTCGCGCTCTTCTTCATTCCGCTGGTGACGATCACGTTGTCGGGATTGCGCCCGGACCAGATGCCGGCGGCGAGCGGGCTCTCGAACTTCACGCGGATCACGATGGGATCGTTCGGCACTTCCATCGCAACGACCCTCTGGGACCACCGCGCGACGCTGCACCATGCTCAGCTGACCGAGCACATCAATCCCTACAATCCCGTGAGCTCGCAGGCGCTCACGGGCATCCAGTCGGGGGGCCTCACGCCGGACCAGAGCGTCTCGCTCGTGAGCCGCCTCATCGACCAGCAGGCCGCCATGATGTCGGCGAACGATATTTTCCTCTTCTCGGCGTGGCTCTTCCTCGCGCTGATCGGCGTGGTGTGGCTTTCGAAGCCGATACGGGCAAAAGGCGGCGGCGCGCAGGCCGCCGGAGCGCACTAACCGCGTGCGGTGCTACTGGCGGCGGCCCGAGAGGTCCGCGAGGTAGTTCGTCACCTCGCGATGGCCGCGCAACATCGGCTCGAAGCCATCGTCGCCACCGCGTACCGGCGAACGTGCCACGGCCTGGACCAGCTTCGCGCGGAAGGCGTCGCGATCCGGGTGCGTCTCGATCAGTGCTTCGACGGCTTCGATCAGCGCCGCGATGCGCCCGGCCTGGGCGGCGATCACGTCGGCGGCGAGGTGGTGGGTGTCCATTCCGCCAGATTGCCGCTCACGCGCGCCTGCGGGCATCGGACGGCGGAGCAATCGCTTGTCGGAGGATCGCTCTCGGGCGCTACTCCGGCTGGATCCCGGCGGCCTTCGCGCCGGCCGCCCAGCTGTGCAGCTGCTCCCGCGTGAAGTCTCCCAACTCCTGCGGCGTGGAGCCCTTGCCGGGAAAGCCCTGCAGCGCGAGCGCGTCGCGGGTGGCTTGCATCTTCAGCGATTCGACCACCGCGGCGTTCAGCTTCGCCTGGATGTCGCGCGGCAGGCCGGCGGGCGCGAACACCGCCGCCCAGCCGCGGATCGCGAGGTATCCGAAGCCCGACTCGGCCATCGTCGGCACGTCCGGCAACGCTTCATGGCGCTCGTCCATGGCGGCGGCGAGGACGCGCACGCGCCCGTCCTTCGCGTAGGGAATGATGAAGTTGGTGGTGAAGATCAGCTGCACGCGGTTGGAGAGCAGGTCCAGCATCGCGGGCGCCTCGCCTTTGTACGGCACGTGCGTCATCTGCAGCTTCTCGGCGGCGATCAGCTGGCCCGTCCCGACGATCCCCATGGCGTTGCCCGACGCATAGTTGAGCACGCCGGGATGGGCGCGCGCATAGTCCACGAGCTCGCGCAGGCTCTTCGCCGGCAGGTCCTTGTTCACCGTGAGGAAGTACGGAAACATCCCCATCATCGAGATGGGCGTGAAGTCCCTCACCGGGTCGTAGCCGATGTTGCGGTGCAACGCCGGCGCGCCGGAGAAGCCGGTGTTGCTGCCGAAGAGGATGGTGTAGCCGTCCGGTTGCGCCGCCTTCACGAAAGCGCTGGCGATGGTCGCGTCGCCGCCGGGCTTGTTGTCGACCAGGACCGGCTGCCCCAGGTACCTCGACATTCCCTCGGCCACGGCGCGGGCGAGCGAATCCGCGCCGCCTCCCGGTGCGAAGGGCACCACGAAGTGGACCGGCTTCTCGGGGAACTCGGCGTGCGCCACGCCCGCCATGGCGGCCACGGCGGCCCACAACCAGCGACGCATTCTCATCCCGGCAGGCCTCACTTGAACGGGCAGACGAGCACGGTATACCAGAACACCTGGCCGCTAAAGGAGGCGGTCGAGCAGCTCGTCGTAAGTGCGGGACGCCACGCAATCCCAGCCGTCCGCGTTGAGGTGGATCTCGTCGTGCCAGTACGCGGTGGGCTCGAGCCACGCCGGATCCGCCACCGGGAGCGGGCCGCCGGGGGCCTGCAGGGGCCGGAAGTCGAGAACGTACACGCCGTCGGCCTCGTCGCGCAGATCCGCCAGGCGCCGGTTGAACTCGTCGATCACGCGTGCGGCGATCTCCTGCTGCTCGGCCTGCGTGTAGCCCAGGGGTGCGAGGCTCTTCCAGATCCACGGGCCCACCTTGATCGGGAAGCGCAGCGCCGGGGCATCGCGCGGCGTCACGTGCGCATAGCCGTGGAGGATGACCGGGGCTCGCGCGCTCGGTCCGCCGTCGCGCGCCGCGATGAGCGTGCGCAGGTGCGCGATCACGTCCTCGTAGATCACGGCGGCTTCGCCCGCGGTCACGGCCTCGAGCACGCGACGGCGCGCCTCCTCGTGCGCTGCCTGCGTTGCCGCCGGCCCCTTTCCCGCCGCGGCGCGCTTCACGGCACGGGTCAGGTTGCCCACGAGGTCGGCGATGCGGTCGATGAGGTCGTTTCCGCCCGCGCTGAGGAGGATCGCCGCGACGGGAATCGGCTCGTCACCGGCACCGCCCGCGAGGATTGCCCGCAGCTGCGCGTAGCGTTCGCCCTGCGCCATGTTCTCGGCGCTGTCGCCGACGATGGCAAGGTCGATCGCGACCGTGGGCCTGCTGGTCGTGATCGCCTCGATGAGGTTACGCGGGGCACCGACCAGCGGCAGCGGAAACGCGAACCAGGAATCGCCCTGCGCGAGGATGCGCGTGCAGCCGTCGAGCCCGCGCTCGCGAATCTCGTCCGCGATCCGGGCATTGGGATACCCGGACACCATCACGTGCTCCATGACCGCCCCGGGCCGCTACTCGATCGCGTACAGGTTGCCGTCGGTACTGCCTACGTAGACGGTGTTGTCGGCGACCAGCGGCGAGGAAAACATCGAGCCCACCGCGAATTGGCGACCCGCCGCGAGGATGCTCGCCTCGCCGTTGTTGGATGGGTAGAGCATCGGTATGTTGATGCGGCCGTCCGCGGTGAGCGCCCACCCCGCGTTCTCGCGCGAGGCCTCGGTGCGGTAGGTCCACAGGAGCTCGCCCGTCGATGCATCGCGAGCCTCCAGCATCCCGTTCGTGACCGGCTGGTATGCGATTCCACGGGCCACGGCGGGCGAGCCGAACATGAAGGCCTTGCCCTGCTGCTTCGCGATCTGCTTGCCGGTGCGCGCATCGACGATCTGGAAGAGCGACGAGTCCGATGTCGCGAAGATCACGCGGCCATCCACGACCGCGGGCGAGGTGATGACCCAGCTTCCCGCATTGTTCACGCGCCAGAGCTCCTTGCCCGTGGCCGCATCCAGCGCGTAGAGGTTGGAATCGCGGCAACCCACGTACACGATGCCGTCCACGACCGCGGCCGACGACTGGAACCCCACCTGGTTGTGGATGAGGGGATCCTCGCCGCCGTGGAAGCGCCACTTCTCCTGGCCGGTCTTCGCATCGACCGCGTAGAAGTAGCTGTCCCAGCTCCCCACGTAGAGCACGCCGTCGGCATACGCGGGCGACGCATGGACCACGTCGCCGGTCGCGAACTTCCAGCGCAGTTGCCCGTTCGCGCGATCGAGCGCATAGAGGTGGCCGTCGCCGCTGCCGAAGAACACGGAGTCGCCCACCACGACCGGGCTGGAGAGATAGAGGTCGTAGAGGTCGAAGAACGTCTGGCCGGCGGGCGTCATTCCGTGCAGGCCCTTCGCCTCGAAATGGCGCTCGCCGCCGGTCGTGAATTTCCAGCGCAGGGCCCCGGTATGGGCATTCAACGCGTAGAAGCGGCCGTCGTAGCTGGCGACGTAGACGGTGTCGCCGGCCACCGCGGGCGTCCCGGGCACGGGACCGTGGGTCGCGCGTTTCCACACCTGCCGGCCGGTGGCGGCGTCCACCGCATAAACGTAGCCGTCGTCGCTGCCGAAATAGAGCGTGCCGCCCTGCATCACCGGCGAGGAGACGACGCGGTTGCCGGTCGGAAAAGCCCAGCGCACGCGATGGAATTCGCGTGGGCCCTGCGCATCGTAGAGCCCGGTGTGCGCGGCGTCGCCGCGGAACATCGGGTCGGCTTGCGCGGCGAGCGCGAGAACGCAAAGCGAAATGGCGAGCGCATTCTTCATGACGTCTTCTCCGCGGGACGGCGCAGCAGGATCGGGATTTCCGTGGGACCCACCTCGAGCGTGCCCTCGATGCGGTCGCTTGCCACGCGCGCCTCGAGCGTGATGCCGTAGGGCCGCGATTCGATGCGCAGGATCCCCTCTTCTTCGCTCACCAGGTCGATGGGCAGCTTCGACGTCTGCTTGCCCACCACGACAAAATCCACCCTGGGCGCAGCCGAGCCCTCGTTCGCGATGTCGAGCGTCACGTGGCGCGGATAGCCGCCCAGCTCGAACTGGCCGACCCAGCGGCCCTGCGTGGTATTCGCGACCGGCGTGCTGCGCGCGGCTGGGTCCACCTGCGCCGGGCCGGTGCGCTCCAGCCGGAATGGCGCGGTGTTGCCGCCCTGGCGCATTTCGCCCACCATCGCGTCGCCGTCGATCCGCCCCTTGAAGGCCACGCCGCCGCCTCCTGCCGGAGGGCTGAGTACGTTGGCGGCTTCGAAGGAGGCGACGCTACCTTCCACCTTCACGTTACCGAGGGCGGCGCCTTTCACGTCGAGGCCGGGAATCGTGAGCGAACCGGCCAGAACGCCGGACGGATCCGGCGCGAGGTCGACCACGACCGGAAGCTCGCGTCCCGGCAATCGCGCATACCCGGCCCACCGGCCTTCGGGAGCAGCCGCAGCGCTGAGCGCGGAAACCGAGACAAGAACGAAGAGAGCGGCACGACGCATGATCCCTCCCGGGCGAGGCGCCCGAAGGCGCCGGTGCGGCTAGGACGTATCCCCAGCCCCGGCGCGATGTGACGGATTGTTGCCCCACGCGCAACCGACGGCCCGGGGAGGCGTCCAACCGAAACCGCATCGGAGGACCATCCCATGATCCGCAAGCTCGCCTCGGGCGAATACCGTCTCTACTCCCGAAAGCTCAACCCCAGCACCGGCAAGCGCCGCAACCTCGGGACATTCAAGTCGCTCGAGGGAGCGAAGAAGCATGAGCGCGAGGTGCAGTACTTCAAGAAGCACTGACCCGAGGCGCGAGCCGCCTCAGGCGATGAGCCAGCTCGCGATGTCCAGCCAGAGTTTCGTTTGAGAGAAGACGAGCCGGCCCACCTGGATCGCCACCACCCACGCGAACGCCACGGCGAACGCGGGATGAAGACGGCGATGGGTGCCTGTATCGAAGGCGATGCATCCGAGCAGGACCAAGTCGGTGAGCCCGAAGAAGGCCGGTGGTCCCCCATCGGAGATGATCGGCATGCGCGCGAAAGCCGGAGCGAGCATCGCGACGGAGGCGGCGAGCATGAACCGCTTGTGCCAGTCGCTGCGCTTTCGCAGCGCGATCGCCGCGGCGAAGAGCCCCGCGAAGGCCACCATCTCGCCCACGGGCATGGCGAGGAATACCAGCGCCGGGATCGACGCGAGCGGCGAGACGCCCGCGCGCGCCGACGCAATGCCGAGCTGCATTCCCACCGCGATCACGATCATCGCCACCAGGATCCCCGCCACCCCCAGCTGGCGGTGCAGGCGCACGTGGCCCGCGGAAACCAGCCACGCCTGCGTCACGAAGAGGGCGAACCAGCTGGTCATGACGGCGCCGTGCAGGTGCTTCAGCGTCGTGAGGTCGGGGACGTCGAAGATGCCCTTCAAGTAGTACGTGGGGGCGAAGCCGGCGAAGACGATCGAAGCGGCCACGAGGGCCGCCGGGAAGTACATGGGACGTTCGCTCGGGCGAGAGCGGCAGGCGAATGCGCCGGCCTGTGCGGTGGCCATCAATCCCCCTGGATCTTCTTTGAGTGGCGCTAGGATAGCGGCACGCCGCAGCCGGCGCCAGAGGCGCGTCAGCGCGCCCAGTGGATCGCCCCGCCCCAGGGTAGCGGCAGCGACTTGAAGGGATTCATCTCCGATTCGACGCGGACCAGGCGGTCCCTGCCGTCGTATTGCAGCATCACGGCGATGCGGTCGTCCCGGTAGATGCGGCACACGAGGTTCATGACGGGCACATTCGCGACCACGAGGGGGCCATCGCCGCAGCTGGAGAGGCCGCGGGGCTTGCGCCTGCGGCACTCGTCGACGCTCAGCGTCGCGTGGGGAACGCCACGGGCGCTGTACCAGGCGTCGGCCGCGGTGGGCGTCCGGATGGCTTGCTGCTCCCGCTCCAGGCGCGCATTCTCGGCCTCGTACTCGGCGGTGCAGGCACCGTGCGTGAACAAGGGCGGCATCAACGCCGCCCACACGATGCCGACGCCCAGCAGGAGCTTCAGCGTGAAGCTCACTCTCCCCGGGCCTCCCCGAAGGCGTGCGCGAGCTGGAGCACGCCGAAGTCATCCCGGTAGCGCCCGACCATCTGCAGGCCCACCGGCAAGGGCTTCGTATCCCGGGTGAAGCCGGCGGGGACCGAGATCGCCGGATGGCTCGTGACGGTGATGTGGTAGCAGCTCTTCATCCAGTCGATGTACGACGCGAGCTTCACGCCGCCGATGGAATCGACGAAAGGTTGCCCCGCGGGAAACGGCGGCACCTGGCTCGTCGGAAGGCAGAGGAACTCATAGCGCTCCATGAACTCGCGCATGCGGCGGAAGATGTCGGAGCGCAGCGCGATCGCGCGGCCTACCGCGGGGCCGTCCAGCGCCAGCCCTTTCTCGATGTTCCAGACCACCGTGTCCTTCATCTGCGCGCGGTGCGTGCGCAGCAGCTCGGCATATCGCATGGCGAAGGAGTTGGCGCGCAGGGTGGCGAACGCCTCGTCGGCGCCGGAGAGGTCCGGCTGCGCATCCTCGACGATGCAGCCCAACGACTCCAGAACCTTGCGCGCGGGCGCCAGCGTCTCCAGTACGCGCGGATCGACCGGCAGCCCACCCAGGTCGCGCGACCACGCGATGCGCACCTTGCGGAAGTCACGCGAGAGCGGCCGCGCGAAGCGCGCGCCCGGCTCGGTGATCGTGATCGGCGAGCGGATGTCGGGCCCCGCCATCGCCGAGAGGAGGAACGCGGCATCCTCCGCGGTGCGGGCGATGGGCCCGATCACCGAGAGCGTGCCCCATGCGTCCTGCGCGGGCCAGTAAGGCACCCTCCCCGGCGTGGGCCGGAAGCCCACGACGTTGTTGAAGCTGCCCGGATTGCGCAGGCTCCCGCCGAGGTCGGAGCCGTCGGCGAAGGGGAGCATGCCGCACGCCACCGCCACGGCCGCCCCGCCCGAAGAGCCTCCGCACGTCATGTCTTGGTCGTACGGATTCAGCGTCGTGCCGAACACCGGGTTGAACGTCTGGCTGCCCGCGGCGAATTCCGGGGTGTTGGTCTTGCCGAGGGTGATCGCGCCGGCGGCCTTCAGCCTTTCCACGATGGCGTGGTCGCGGCCCGGGACATTGGCGGCATAGATGGGCGAGCCGTAGGTGGTGCGGATGCCCCGGGTGTCCACCATGTCCTTGTACGCGATCGGAAGCCCCGCGAGCGGGCCCACGGCGGCGCCCTTGCGATCCATCTTCCTCGCTTCCTTCAGTGCCTCGTCGGGAAGAAAGGTGACGATCGCGTTCACCTTCGGGTTCTCGCGCTCGACCTGCGCGATGTACGCGCGCATCACCTCGAGCCGGGAAACCTTGCGGGCGGCGAGAAGGCGGGCAAGCTTTCGCGCGGGCGTGAAGACGAGCTCGGACATGGCCGACGATGGTATAACGTGGGCGCATGCCCGAGAAGCTCACCCTGTCACCGGAAGTCGTCGCGGCACTTCGCGGCGGCAACAAGATCGAGGCGATCAGGCTGATCCGCGAGAAGTCCGGGATCGGCCTCGCCGAGGCGAAGGCCGTGGTCGACGCCTTCGAGAAGGTGCGCGGCTTCGCGGGTGGTGCCGGGGTTTCCATCCGCAAGAAGGTCGCCATGGAGCGCGAAAGCGCGCCGCAGCGCGCAGGCCTTTCCCCGGGTGAGGTACCGCGCAGCGGCGGCGCGTGGAAGGCCGCCATCGTGGTCGCCGTTCTCGTCGTCCTCGCGATCCTCTGGGCCCGGCACGGCTGATTCCGTCCCACAGCGCTTAGCCGGTAAGCTATGCGCATGTCCATCGCCGGCAAGCCCATATCCGCCTACCGGCTGCGCAGTCGCGAAGTCACCTGGCGCCCGCTCATTGGACGCATCGAGAAGCCGCCGCTCTGGCAGTTCGTGGTGCTTTCGGTGCTGTTGCACGTGCTCGCGATCTTCCTCTTCGGCGCTCCCATGGGCGGCAGTGCCGGCGGCCGCGCGATGTGGGGCACGCTGGACGTCGTGATCCTCGGGGCCTCGCCGCCCGCCGCGCCGCTGCTGAAGCTCGACCGCACGCCGGTCGCTCCCGCGCCCGCGCCGCAGGTTTCCGAGCCCCGCCCGCGCCCCTTCGTGCCCCAGCCCGTGGCGGTGCCGCCCGCGCCACCGCCGGCGGAAATCGAGCGCGTGGTCGTGCCGCCGCTGCTCGATCGCCTTCCGACCCTCGAGCGCAAGCTCGAGCTGCCTCCCGCGTTCACCGTGCCGCCGCCTACGGAGATCCAAGCGCCCACGCCGATTCCGACCGAAACGCGGCCACCCGCACCGGCCCCGCTCACGCCCCCGCAGGTGATCGCGCCGCCGCCGCAGCCCGTGCAGCAGGCGCCGGTGGAGGCGCCGATCGCGACACCTCCCATCCTGCAGCCGGTAGCGCCGCCGCAGCTTCGCGAGCGCGCCGCGGTTCCCCAGCTGGAGCTTCCTCGCATCGAGTCGCCGGCGATTCGCGAGAGCGTCGAGGTGCCGCAGATGCAGATCCCGCGGATCGAGACGCCCGCACTGCCGTCGCTGCCCGCGACGCCCAATATCCTCATTCCGGTGCCCGAACCCTCGCCATCCACGATCGCGCCGGTGGCGGCGCCGCCGGCGATCCTCGCGCCGGCCGTGCCCGAAGCGCCGGCCGTAGCCGCACCGGCCGTCCCCGCGCAGCCCGTGGAGGCCGCTCCGGCCGCCCCAGCCCAGGCTCCGGCCGTCACACCGCGAGTCGAGACGCAACGCGTAGAGCCGGGCACGCCGGCCGTCCCCCGCGAGGCGCCCAGGGAAGCGCCGACGATGCGATCCGCGCCCGCGCCAACGCCCGCGCCAACGCCGGGGCCCGATTCGGTGTTCCGCCGTGGCGCGCCCCCGCAGGACACGTCACCCGAATACGATCCGTTCTCCGCGCCCAAGGCGAAGGAGCTCGACCTGGACGCGCTGAAAGACCGCGCCGGTGCGCTGGCGCGCAAGGGAACGGGGCAGAGCGCGGTGTTCGCGTTCCCGATGCCGCCGGTGCCATCGAAGAAATCGAAGCTCGAGGACGCGCTCGACAAAGCGCACAAGCCAGACTGCCGCACGGCCTATGCATCCATGGGCCTCGCGGCGGTCGTGCCGCTGGTCGCCAACGAGTTCGGCGAAGGCACCTGCAAATGGTAGGTGCACCGAACCCCACCTTCATGCGTTGATCCAACAAGCACAACCGAACCTCAAAGGAGGTCAGAAATGCGTTCCGCCCTTGTCGTCGCCGGCCTGCTGCTGCTCGCTCCCGCCATGCCCGCCTATTCCGCCGTCGGCGTGAGCATCGGCATCAACCTCGGCGCCTATCCTCGCCTCGTGCCGGTGCCGGGCTACCCGGTGTATTACGCGCCGGGTGTGGATTCGAACTACTTCTTCTACGACGGCCTGTATTGGGATTTCGACGGCTCCAACTGGTACAGCAGCGCCTGGTACAACGGCCCGTGGAACGCGGTCGATCCGCTCGCCGTCCCCGTGTACCTGCTGCGCGTGCCGGTGCGCTACTACCATCGCCCGCCGTCCTGGTTCCATGGTTGGGTGGGCACCGGTGCGCCGCACTGGCATGAGCATTGGGGCGCCTCATGGGCGGAGCACCGTGGCGACTGGGCGCATTGGAATGGACGCGGGCGCATGCCTGCCCGCGCGCCGCTACCGAACTACCAGCGCAACTACGCCGGCGCGCATTACCCGCGGGCCGAGGAGCAGGCTCGCTTCCACAGCCAGAACTACCACTACGCGCCGCACGAGCAGGTGGTGCAGCAGCACTACGCGGAGCATGGGTACCAGCAGCACGAGGAGCACCGCGCCCCGGTGGCCCACGACAATCGCGGCCACGACGATCGCGGCCATGACAACCACGACAACCACGACGACCACCACGATCACCGCTGATCAGTCGTAGCGCTTCGCGGTGGCGCGCGCCCTGCGTGCCACCGCGTCGCGCAGCTCCGTTGGGGAGAGAACCTCCACCTCCTCGCCCCACCTGAGGATGTCGCCCACCAGCTCGGTCTGCGAGCTGTAGGGCACCTCGAGCACGAAGCTTCCATCCTTGTCGAAGCGCGACTTTTGGCTGGGGTGCCACTCCTCGAGCGAGACGTAGCGCGCGCGCTGCGGCGTGAAGCGCAGCACCGCCCACTGCACGCTCGCCCCCGAAAAGATGCCGTAGCCGCTGGCGAGCACGCTGTCGAGCTCGGCATCCGGCACTTCCTTTGCCTTGCCCTCGACGGGCACGACGTCGCGCATGCCATCGAGCGCGAAGCTGCGGATGTCCTTGCGAAGGTGGCACCACGCATCCAGGTACCAGTTGTTGCGGTAGTGCACGAGGCGCTGCGGAGAAACCTCGCGCTCGGTCACCTCGTCCTTCGAGCGGTTCCAGTACGTGAGCTTCAGCATGCCGCGGCCGAGCACGGCGCCGGCGACGACCTGGAAATGTTTCGGCTCGTGGCGCCGCGCGCCCAGCGAGATCACGCGGATGCGCCGGCGCACCTCGTCCACCGAGTGCTCGCCCTGGCCGAGGAGCGCGGACAGGCGCTCCTTCAGCGGCTGCACTTGCGCGCCGAGGAGCGTGGGCTCGAGGCTTTCCAGCAGGTGCTCCATGGTGAGCAGCGCCTGCGCTTCGCGCGGGCTGAACCAAAGGCCCGGCAGCTCGTACTTGGGGGAGCCGGGTTGCGCCGCCTCGAAGCGGTAGCCGTTCTGGTCGCGGTCCCACACGATGGGCGCGTAGTGGCGGCTCCTCATGTACTCGATGTCGCGCTTGAAGGTGGCGAGAGAGACCTCGAGCTCTGAGAGGAAATCGCCCACCGGGACCACGCCGCGCTCGCGGATCATGTGGTCTATCTTGTAGAAGCGTTCGCTGCGGTCCATGCGGAAGGAATGTTCCATGGGGCGCATCGTGCGCGCCCGAAGGCTCGCTACATGAGCCACTCGGGGATCATACCAACCCGCGTCCCGAGAGCTCGTCCTTCAGGTAGGCGTAGTAGATGGGCGCGGCCACGAGCCCCGAGATGCCGAACGCGGCCTCCATCACGATCATCGCGAGGAGCAGCTCCCACGCGGCGGCGTGGATGCGCCCGCCCACGATGCGTGCGTTGAGGAAATACTCGAGCTTGTGGATCACCACGAGGTATGCGAGCGACGCGAGCGCCACTTCGGCCGACACCGAGAGGCTCACGACCACGATCATGGTGTTGGAAACGAGGTTCCCGAGCACCGGCAGCAGCCCCACGATGAAGGTGACGAGGATGAGGGTCTTGCCGAGCGGAAGGTGCACGTCGAAGAGGTGCAGCACCACCAGCAGGTAGATCGCGGTGAAGATCGTGTTCAGCGCCGAGATGCGCACCTGCGCGAATACCACGCGCCGGAAGGCCTCGCCCAGGCGGCGCGCCCGCTCCGAAAGCTCGCGCGAGAGCGGGCCGCCATTGCCGTGGCTCGCCGCCTCGTGCAACGACACCATGGCGCCGATCACCATCCCGATCAGGGCATGCACGAATCCGAGCCCCACCTCGCCGCCCACGGTGCGAAGCTCCTGCGCGTGGTCCTGCAACCCTCGCGTGACCGATCCCTGCAGGTCGGTCGCATCGTACGGCACCATGCCGGCGAGCCATGGGGGCAGCTTGTCGTGCGAGGTCTCGACGATCTCGGCCATCTTCTGCAGGAGGCGCGGCAAATTGCCCGCGTCTCCGTGCAGGAATGCCACGAGACCGAAGATCGCGAGGGTCACGAGGCCCGCGATGACCGTGGCGAGGAGCCCTACCGCGGCCATGCGCCCGTCGCCGCGGAAAGGAATCCGTGGAGCGATCATGTGGACCAGCTCGTACACGAGCAGCCCCGCGAGCAACGCCGGCAGGAGATGCAGGTGAAGGACCGCGACGAGAA
Source organism: Usitatibacter sp. (assembly GCA_036271595.1). GTDB lineage: Bacteria > Pseudomonadota > Gammaproteobacteria > Burkholderiales > Usitatibacteraceae > Usitatibacter. The sequence continues at coordinate 20,334 of DATBAI010000018.1, read as the reverse complement.
GGGCCGCCGCGACGATCCATGCGGCGATGCTGTAGCGCGACGTCAATCCGCCTCCTAGCGGCGCACTCCGGGCGCGTGCGATACGAGCCCCTGGGCGCGCCTCGAAAGATACACCTCCAGCGCCACGAGGTCGCCGGAACCATACGGCGGCATCTCCGCGCGCACCCCGAGGTAGCACGCCCGCAGCCTGCGCTCGATCGAGCCCATGGCCTGCCACTCGAGGCGGTACGCGGGCCAATCCGCGGGATGGCCCTGGCTCACCGTCTCCGCGAGCAGGCGCTTTCCCCAGCTCGCGTCGTGGCAGTTCGTGCATGCGAGGTTCAGCTGCCCCTGGCGCTCGAAGTAGAGGGCCCGGCCCCGCTCGTAGGCGGCCTGCGACTCGGTCGACAGGTCCGGCGAGATCGCGAGGCCACGCGAGCGGCTCGCGACGAACGCCGAAAGCGAAAGCAGCTCCTGCGATTCGTACGCGGGCCTGGGCGCTGCCTCGTTTCGCTCGACGCACGCGGCGATCTGCTGCTCGAGATCCACGACGCTTCCCAAAGAGCGTGAATAGCGCGGATAGCGCACCGCGATGCCCTCCATCGATTTCGCATCCGCCCCATGGCACGAGGCGCAGCTCACGCCGCGCGTGCCGCGCTTCTCGTTCCAGAGGCGTGCACCGCCCTCGATCCAGAGCGATGCGGGATTCGCGAACTCGTCGGCCTGCAAGCCGCGTATGTCCGCGCCCTGGAACTCGATGCCGCCGCGGAGGGGATCGGGTCGCAGCGGGCCCCCGGCGTGCGAGAGGAGAGGCAGTGCCGCGGCCAGCAGTGCGGCCGCGCGCATCAGGCGACGCTCACCGTCGCCGTCGCCCTGCCCTGCTGGCCTCGATCGTCGGTCCACGACACGGCGAGCTCGCCGCTTTCGCCCGCGAGCACGAAGAAGGTCACGTACGGATTGGCCGACACGCCCGAGCCCAGCTCGGCGCGGAACACCTCGCTCCCGCCATAGGTGCACCAGAGCTTGTCGACGATGTTCAACGCGATCGCATGCCCGTCGAGGTCGCGCCGGAAGCCCGTTTCCATGGGATGCTGTATCAGCACCTTCACCTCGAAGGCATCGCCCCGCTTCACCGCCGGCGCAACCTGGATCTTGCCGAGGATCACAGCGAGGCCTCGTCCATGCACGCCGCCGAGGTCACGAGCACGTCGCGCGGCCCGATCCGGAAGCTGCCATCGGAAAATTCGGCCAGCACCGTCACGGTCTGCGTGCCCGCGAGGCGCACGCGCGCGAAGATCTCGGCGCGGCCCGAGCGCGGCCCGAGATGGAACGAGGCGACCTTCGGGCGCGGGTTGCGTTCGGCGAAGACGTGGATCGCCTTCACGTGGTCGCGTGCCGTCATGGGGCTTTGCACCCGGATGCGTAGCGGCACCGCGTTGCCGTTCTCGACGATGAGCGGCAGCTCGACCTCGACGCCGCCCTTCTCCGGCAGGACGCCTCCCGTGATCTCGAGGATCATCGGCGTGATGTCCTGGGGCGGTTGGAACTTCTGCGCGGCCGAAGGAAGCGCGCGCGAGCCCAGTGCCGCGCACGCGAGCGAGAAAAAGACGCGGCGCCTCATCGCAGCGTCGAAAGCCAGGCCACGACGTCTTCCACCTGCTGCTCCGAGAGTACGGGCTTGCCCCGGTAGGCGAGCGCCACGCGGTTCAAACCCTCGGTACGGTGGAAAGCGGGCATCGTGGCCTCCGGCTTCAGCTTCGTGATGTCGGAGACGCGCTGACGCAGCTCCCCCGCGTTGAGCCGCGAGCCCACGCCGTCGAGCGGCGGCCCGACATTGCCCGCGGGCGAGATCCCCGCGATCGAATGGCAGATCACGCAATGCCCCGCATCGCGGGAGACGAACACATCGCGGCCTCGCGCCGGATCACCTGGGATCGTCACGGTGGTACATGCAATCAACGTCACCCCCGCGAAGGCCGAGGCCCAGCCAAGGAGGCAACGCGCGTTCTTCGGCTGGGTCCCCGCCTTCGCGGGGATGACGTCATGCCATTCCACGGGATGACGTCATGCCTTTCCACGGGATGACGTCATGCTTTCCGGACGTCGCCATCCTTGATCGGCAACGTGCGGACCCGCTTTCCCGTCGCCGCGTACACCGCGTTCAGCACCGAAGGCACGAGGCAGAGCGCGCCCGGCTCGCCGTGCCCGCCCCAGAAGCCACCGGTGGGCACGAGCACCACTTCCACCTTGGGCGGCATCTGCGTCATGCGCGGGAGCGCGAAGTCGTGGAAATTGGATTCCACGATGCGGCCGTCCCTGATCGAATGCGCCTGGTAGAGCTGCCCCAGGTTGAAGATCACGTTGCCCTCGGCTTGGGCGCGGCAGGTGTCGGGATTCACGACGTAGCCGGAGTCGATGGCGAAGACGACGCGATGAAGATGCACCGCCCCCTCCTTCACCGAGACCTCCGCGACCATCGCGGTGTAGCTTCCGAATCCGTCGGCCTGCGCGATGCCGCGGTGAACGCCCGGCGCAAGCGGCGTGCCCCAGCCGGCCGCCTTCGCCGCGGCGCGCAGGACCGCCTTGTTCCTGTCGTCGTCCTTCATCATGGCGAGGCGGAACTCGAGCGGATCCTTGCCAGCGGCGGCCGCGAGCTCGTCGATGAAGCACTCGCGGTAGTACGCGTTCTGCAAACCCGGCGCGCGCCAGAAGCCGACCGGCACATGGCCGTTCTTCATCGCGTATTCGACGCGCTGGCTCGGGATCGTGTAGTTCGAATCGGAGAAGCTGCGCACCGCGGTCGTGTCGATGCCCTTGGCGATCGCCTCGGGCCGAAGGAGTGCCAGGATGGACGGGCACGCGACCACGGTGTGCATCGCGACCACGTTGCCCTGCGCATCCAGGCCCGCCTTCATCTTCACGAGCGAGGCCGGCCGGTAGAAGCCGTGCTGCATGTCCTCCTCGCGCGACCAGATCATCTTCACCGGGCGCCCGGCGAACTGCTTCGCGATCGTCACGCACTGGCGCACGTAGTCCTGCGGCGCACCGCGGCGCCCGAAACCGCCGCCCAGCATGGTCTTGTGCACCTCGACCTTCTCGAGCGGCAGGCCCGCGGTCTCGGAGGCCGCGGCGATCGACGCCTCCGCGTTCTGCGTGGAAGTCCAGACGTCCAACGTGCCGTCGTCCTTGAACCACGCCGTGCCGGTCATCGGCTCCATGGTCGCGTGGCTGAGGTAGGGCGAGTAGTACTCGGCCTCGACCACTTTCGCGGCGGAAGCGAGCGCGGCGGCGCAGTCGCCGACGTCGCGCGCCTTCGGGAGGTCGCTCGCGGCGAGCCCTTCGCGGAATGACGCCATGATGGTCTCATCCGAGGCATTGCCGTATTGGCCCGTGTCCCAGTCGACCTTCAGCTGCTTCACGGCCTGGTTCGCGCGCCACCAGTTGTCGGCGACGACGGCCACGAAGTTGTCCCCCTTCACGACGCCCTTCACGCCGCGCATCTTCTCGGCGGCGGCCGAATCGACGCTCTTCACCTTGCCGAGGAAAACCGGGCACTGGACGATGGAAGCCATCAGCATGTTGGGCAGCACCACGTCCACGCCGAAGATCGGCTTGCCGGTGACCTTGTCGGCGATCTCCAGGCGCCGCATCGACTTGCCGGCGATCTTCCAGTCCTTCGCATCGCGCAGCTTCACGTCCTTGGGCGGCTCGATCTTCGCGGCGGCCGCGGCGACCTTGCCGTAGCTCACCTTGCGGCCGGACGAGCCATGCGTGATCCAGCTCCTCGCGGCGGTGCACTCGGACGCGGGCACGTTCCATTGCGTGGCGGCCGCCGAGACCAGCATTTCGCGCGCGGCCGCTCCCGACTTGCGAAGGTATTCCTGCGAGGTGCGCACCCCCGCGCTGCCGCCGGTGGACATCGAGCCCCAGGCGCGCTTCCTGCGAATGTGCTCGTTGGGCGAGACGAACTCCGTCGCCACCTTGGACCAGTCGCAATCAAGCTCCTCGGCGACCAGTTGCGCGAGGCCGGTGAGGCTACCCTGCCCCATCTCGCTCCTCGCGATGCGGATCACGACGCGGTCGTCGGGATAGATCACGACCCAGTGCGTGAGCTCGGGCTGGCCGTCGGTGGCCATCTGCGCGAGCGCGCCCGCGGGCGCGTAGAACTCGAGGGCCAGCCCGCCGCCGATGGCGGCCGAGGCCTTCAGGAAACCGCGGCGGGAAACGCTCTTCACGATCGCATTCATGGCCGCCTCACACTTTCTGCCCGTTGGGCGCTTCGGCCGGCGCCGGGGCGGCGGCGACCTTCTGTCCGGCCGCGGCATGGATCGCGGTTCGCACGCGCCCGTAGGTGCCGCAGCGGCAGAGGTTGGTCATCGCCTCGTCGATGTCGCCATCGGTCGGGTGGGGCTTTTTCGCGAGGAGCGCGGTGGCCGCCATGATCATCCCCGACTGGCAGTAGCCGCATTGCGGCACGCCTTGCTCGACCCATGCCTTCTGCACGGAGGTAAGCTGCTTCGCGCCCAGGCCCTCGATGGTCACGATCTTCTTGCCGGCCACCGCCGAGGCGGGCGTCACGCACGAGCGTATCGCCTGGCCATCGACGAGCACGGTGCAAGCGCCGCATTGGGCAATGCCGCAACCATACTTGGTGCCTTCCATCCTGAGCTCGTCGCGCAGGACCCACAGCAAGGGCATCTCGGGCTCGACATCCACATCGACGAGGCGGCCGTTCACGTTCAGTTGGGTCATGGTTTCTCCTGGCAGTGGGGGCGGGGCTATTATGCGACCGCACTTCACCTCAATCTCATACCGCGGAGGAGAACAATGAGCAACCGCCTCGCCATCCCGCTCGCCCTGGCTGCCGCCTGGGCGACGATGCTCGCCACGGCGCAACAGCCCGCGCCGCCCACCCCCGCCGCCCAGGCCCCGGCGGCGGCTGCCCCGATCCCGCCGTCCTGGGCGCAGGGCCGCAAGGCCGACCAGGAGGCGGCGAACCTCTCCCCCCACCCGCCGGGCCTCACGGCGCTGGCGGAAAAGGAGATTCCTGTCGCGAACCTGAAGGCGCCCCCCGGCTTCCATGTGACCGTCTACGCCGCGGGCGCGCCCAATGCGCGTTCGATGGCCTTCGGCAAGGACGGCACCCTCTTCGTCGGCACGCGCTTTCCCGGCAACGTCTACGCCATCGTGGACAAGGGCGACCACCGCGAGGTGAAGACGATCGCCAAGGGCATGTACCGTTCCAACGGCGTGGCCTACAAGAACGGGACGCTGTACGTGGCGGAGCTCTCGCGCATCCTCAAGTACGAGAACATCGACGCCAACCTCGACAACCCGCCGGCGCCGAAGGTGGTCTACGACAACCTGCCCAAGGACGAGGCGCACGGCTGGAAATTCATGACCATGGGCCCCGACGGGTGGCTCTACTTCCAGATCGGAGCACCCGGCAACATCGTGATGCCGCCGTACACGCATGCCACGATCAACCGCGTGAACCCCGACAAGGGCGTGCTGGAAGTGGTGGCGCGCGGCGTTCGCAACAGCGTCGGCATGGATTTCCACCCGGTGACGCACGAGCTCTGGTTCACCAACAACGGCCGCGACTGGGTGGGCGACGACATGCCCAACGACACGCTGCACCGGGTGAGCGCGAAGAACATGAACTTCGGCTACCCGTTCTGCCACGAGGGCGCGCTCCTCGACGATGAATTCGGCAAGGGGCATACCTGCGACGAGTTCGACAAGCCGGCGGCGAAGCTCGGGCCCCACGTGGCGGCCCTCGGCATGCGCTTCTACACCGGCAGCCAGTTCCCGGCCGAATACCGCAACAACATCTTCATCGCGGAGCACGGCTCGTGGAACCGCTCCAAGAAGACCGGGTACAACATCTCGCGGGTGGTGCTCGACGCGAAGGGAAAGGTGGTGAAGTACGAGCCCTTCATCACCGGCTGGCTCCAGGGCGAGGAGTTCTGGGGACGTCCCGCCGACGTGCAGGTGGCGCCCGACGGCTCGCTCCTCGTGTCCGACGACACGGCCGGCGCGATCTTCAAGGTGAGCTACAGGAAGTGAGGCGTGCGCGCCCGTTCGCGCTCGCCCTCGCACTCGGCATCGCCCTTCCCGCCTGGGCCGCCGACGCCGAGGCGGGCAAGCGCAAGGCCGAGCCGTGCGCCGCGTGCCACGGCGCGGCGGGAGTCTCGACCAACGCACAGTTCCCGTCGCTCGCGGGCGAGCCGCCGCTCTATGTCTACTATCAGCTCCTCAACTTCCGTGATGGGCGTCGCAAGAACGATGTGATGGTGCCGTTCGTGGCGACGATGGCGGACGAGGACATGAAGGACATCGCGGCCTATTACGCCGCGCAGGCGCGGGGCCCGGGGAGGGAAGTGGAGCCCGCGATCGCGGATGCGGGCAAGGCGGTCGAGGCGCGCAACCATTGCGGCTCGTGCCACATGCCGGATTTCAGCGGGCAGAAGCACATCCCGCGACTCGCGGGGCAGCACTACGACTACCTGGTGAAGTCGCTCCGCGGCTTCAAGTCCAACACGCGCGCCGACCTGGACGGAACGATGAGCGAGGCGGCGCAGCCATTGTCGGAAAAGGACATCACCGACGTCGCGGCGTGGCTCGCCGCGCGCTAGCGCGGACCGCCCGATTTTTCGGCTTCGGCCTTCGCCTTCTGCTTCTTCCTCCAGCTGGCGCCGGAGACGATGATCACGACCGCGACGAGCACCAGCAGCATCCAAAGTTCCACGATCGACCTCCCTGGGTCAGTGCGCCTCGAGGAGCCTGGACAGCACGTCGGGCGCGCCCTCGATCCGCTCGAGGTGCGGATAGCGTAGCCCGTCGCCGTAGGCCACGTCGATGGTCCGGTAGGTGTCGCCTTCCTCCACGAGCAGCGCGATCGGCTTGCCGGACGACTTCGCCGCGGTGATGGCGTCCTTGAGGAAGTTCTTCTTGTACGCATGGCCGTTCACGGCGAGGAGCTTTCCGCCCGTGGCGAGCCCCGCGCGGAACGCCGGGCCGTTCCACTGGACGTAGGTGATGGCGTCTTCCTTGCCGATCGCGATCCCGAGGGAGTAGCTGAAGTCGGCGCCCTCGTTGGCGCTGTCGATGTCGTCCAGGTATTCGCCGGCGGTTTGCGTGAAAGCGACACGCCAGCCGGCCGCGCGCAGCGCTTCGGCGGCGGGCAAGCGCGTTTTCGATTCGAGCCTATCGCGAAGCCACGCACGCCAATTTCCCGGCGCCAGCGCCTCGAGCGCATCCACCAAGTCGCGCTCGGTGTAGGTGGCGATGGCCGGCGCCTTCAGCGAGCCGTGGAAGGCGTGCGCGAAATCGTCCATGGACCGGGCGCCGTTCGTGAGCGCTCGAAGCCGCGCATCGACCTCCATCCACAGGAAAACGCTTTCGGCGTAGTAGTCGAATCCGCGTTGCCAGCCCGACCAGGAGCGCGGCCGGCCCGCCGCGCTGATCACCGGGTCGTTGGTCGTGTCCTGGAGGCTGCGCCAGGAGCGCCCGGTGCGCCCGTCCACGTAGGCCGCCGTGCGCGCGATCGCGTCCAGCTCCTGGTCCTTCGCGAGCAGGCCCGAGCGGCCCGTGAGGACGCACGCCCAGAAATCGGTCTCGCCCTCGTAGACCCAGAGCAGCGTATCGCCCATGGGCATGTTGTAGTTGGCCGTGGCGAGGTCCGCGGGACGGTGCTTCTTGCCGATCCAGGAATGCACGAACTCGTGCGTCACGACGTAGCGCGACGCCGCGAAATCCTTCCAGCGCGTGAAGAACTCCGGGTCGAGGCGGATCTCGGTCGATGCGAGGTGCTCGAGCGCGATCGGCGAGAACGCCTTGCTCGTGGCGAGCAGGAAATCGTAGTGCGGGAAGTAGGGCGCGCCCAGCGCCTTGTACGCCTGCGCGACCATGTCGCGAATGGCGGTGACGTGCTCGGGCTCGGACGTCGCGTGCTCGGGCAGGTCACCGAAGAGGTCGATCGCGACCGGCGGACCCGCAAGCCCGGCGAGGTCGAATCGACGTGCGTAGCGCCCGGCCCATACAGGCGAGTCCACGAGCTGCGTGAGAGTCACCGGCTCGAAGGAGACCCGGTCGTCCGAGCGCGATGCGCCGGTCCCCAGCGACGAGGCTACGGTCCAGCGCGCCGGGATTTTCGCCGACGCACGCACCATCACGCCATCGCTGCGCACCGCCGCCGGATACAGGACCAGGTCCTCCCAGTCGATCGAGACGAGCGAATCCGTCATCACCACGCGACCCTGGGCCCCCGGAAGCGGCGAGAGGAAATCGAAGGCGGCGTCCACTTCGCTGGCTCCCTCCGGGACGTCGACCTCGAAAGCGAAGACGTCGGCCGGGTCGCGGCGCCACTCGAGCTCGCGGCCGTTCGCCTTGAACACGAGGCCGGCGATCGAGGCGGCATTTGCCGTGGGCCCGTGATGCCCCGGTATCCATTGCGGATAGGCGACCCGCAAGCGGCCAGCCGGCGCGGGTATGCGCTCGCTCACATGCATCACACGGTGATCGAGGTCCGTGGCGTCCACGTCGAGCGCGACCACGCCCGGCCAGGCGTCGCGGATCGGGGTGGCGAAGGCGTTCGCGAAAGCGGGAAATGCAATCGCCGCGAGCGCGGCGGCGAAGCGTGGGAGCGTCATCCCCGCATGATAGGGCCTAGACCGCGAATTCCCCTTCCCGAAGGCGCGCGGCGCGGGTGAGGATGCGAAGCGCCCGCTCCGAGAGCGAGTTCTCGTCCACGTGGCGCAGCTCGCGCCACAGCGCGGCCAGCTCGACGCGATAGGCCTCGATCGCCGCCTCGATGCGAACGTCGGTGAGGTCGGCGATCGCGCCATCGGGCGTGCCATGCGCGTCGTGCTGCGCATCGGGATCGACGTCGAGGAATTCCTCGAAGAAGTGCATCACGTTGAAGGACGGGCCCGGACGGCGCGGGAGTTGCTCGACCGCGTAGCGTGCCTCGCCCGCGATCACGTAGGTCTCGCCGCTGCGGCGCACGTGGCCGCTGCGCAGCAGCTTCGCGAGCGCGCCGCGCAATTCCACCGGGCTGAGGATCGCACGGTTCAGCAGGTCTCCCGCCGCGATCACGTCCCTCAGCTCGCAGCCCTTGAGGCCCCCGCCGACGGCCACGGCCGCCATCACCCATGCATCCGACCAGACAAACGATTGCTGCACGCCGATCTCCCGATGTGTTCTCGTGTGGCGTGTATTTCGCCATGGCGCGCGCGGGAATTCTGTGCGAAGTCCCACTCGCGCGACGCGACAGCCGTTTCAGCGGTAATGTATGCGGGCTTCCAACAACCCTTCAGGAGGACGCTCCATGCGCAAGCTCGTTCTGGCCGCCGCACTCGCACTTCCTGCGATCGCGGGCGCGCTGCCCGTCGCGGCGGAGGGCTTCGGCCCGGTCCACGTCGCGGTGAATCGCCACGAATATCGCGGCCGCGCCTGCCCCGTCGAAGTGGTGTTCACCGCCACGATCGACTTCAACCTGCCGCACCCGCGAGGCTTCACCTTCAACTATCACTGGGAGCGAAGCGACGGCGCCAAGAGCGCTTCGCACGTGGTGCGTCCGAGGCCTGGCGAGCGCTCGATGGTGGTCCGCGAGAAGTGGCGCGTGGGCGGCCGCGGCCAGTCCTACGACATCTCGCAGACGATCCACCTCGGCTCGGGCAACGAGCACATCAGGGAATCGTCACCGACGGTCCACATCGAGTGCCACTGAGGCTAGTGCGCGCGTAACCATTCGGCGATGGCGTGCGCCGCGCCCTCGTCGAAGCGCCCGCCCTTCTCCTCGAAGGCGGCCCTGGGGTCGGGATAGACCATGAAGTGGTGGTTCATTCCCGGCCGCACCAGGTAAGTCACCAAGGAAGGATCCCGCGCGCGCACGATCTCGGCGGCGCGCTCGGCCTCATCGCGCCCCATGATCCAGTCGTATTCACCCCGGACGACGAGCGTGGGCACCGCGATTTCGCTCCAGGCTCCTTCCACGTCGAGCGCCTGGAGCTGCTGGTAATAGCGCATCGCCCGCCCGTACTGGCGCGTGGGCTCGTCGTACCAGTAGGGCTTCCACTCCGGATGGGCCGAGAGCGCTTGCGCCGGCGTCTTGCCGTGGTTCAGCGTCTCGTCGTAGAAGCCCGGGAAGGCGCGCATCGCCGCGTTCACGTCGCGCGGCGCCCCCGCCGAGAACACCAGCCGGCGCCGCTCGATGTCCAGCATGTGCTCGAGCCATGTGCGCGTGAAGCCGCCGCTCACGGCAATGGCACGGGGATGGAACTCGCGAGCGAGCACCGGGGCCAGCGCACCGCCGACGCTACCGCCTATAAGATAGAAGCGGGACGGATCGGATCCCGGGTCGTCCAGCGCCGCGCGGATGCCCGCGCGAAAGGCGGCCATGTCGTCCTCGAGATCCGTATCGCCGCAGGCCGGCCCTTCGCTGTCGCCCACGCCGGGCTTTTCGATGCGCACGACCTGCATCCCCGCATCGCGCATCACGGTGCGCAGCATGAACGACCAGCCATCCTTCATGTTGCGGGGATTCTCCACCGCGTCGCACGACAGCCAGGGAATGAAGACGGCGACCGGCAGGCGCCCCGCGGCCCCGCGCGGCCTCGATATATAGGTACGCACCCGATAGCCCTTCGCGGTGCGGACTTCGCCGTAGCGGATGTCCACGCCGTCGACCTTCTCTTCGGGGAGCCCGCCCTTGCGGGGCAGGGCCTGGGCGGCGCAGCAGGAGCAGAACGACAGGACGAGCGCGGCGTAGACGGCTTTGCGGATCATGGGGCCTCCCTGGGAAAGCCCCAAACGTAGCTAAGGCCCCGCCGCGCGGCTGGCCGAATCCCGCGCCAAAGCTCGCTGATTCCTGAAATGGCCCGGCGTGATGCCGTAGCGCGCCTTGAAGGCGCGGTTGAAGGGCCCGATCGAGCCGTAGCCGCAGTCGAGCGCGATCGTGAGCACCGGCAGGTGCGCCTGCGCGGGCTCGGCGAGGCGCGAAGCCGCCTCGTTCAGCCGGTAGTCGTGAAGGAAATCGTTGAAGTTGCGATAGCCCAGGTGCCGGTTGATGGCGCGCCGCAGCCGGTGCTCGTGCGTGCCCATCTCGCGGGCGAGCTCGGCGATCCCGAGGCCTTCGGTACGCCATAGCTTCGCCTTGGCCATGCGCTCGGTCACGCGCGAGGCGAGCGCCGCGTCAACGCCATCGCCGCGCACCAACGTGAGTGCCGCCGCGCTGGGCAGCAGCGGTTGGGTGAAGAGCTCCGGAAGGCCGCCGCGTGCGAGCCCCTGGGCAAGCGCGGCCGCGAGCATGAAAAGGAGCACGTGGCCCGCCACGACCCACGGCATGGATGCGCTTGCGCCACGCAGGACCAGCTCCGAGCCGGCGAGTGCGACGAAGGCCGATCCCACGACGACCACGAAGAGCGATCGCACGCGGCGGCGCTCCTCGACGAGGTCGCCTCGCCAATGGCGGATCGCCATCACGCATGCCGTGAAGAGCAGCCCGCACGCTCCCGCACGGCCCGCGAGCAGCAGCGCCTGCGCGAGGCGAGGCTCCTGCGCGAGCGGGCCCAGCTGGAAGCGGCCGTAGTCGCCGGCGAGCGTCACCGCGACGAGTACGCCGATCGCGGCGACGTGCCAGGGCTCGTGGCCGTCGCTGTCCCCGAAGAGCGCTCGGGCGAGGAGCCAGATCACGCCGGGTGTCGCGAGGCACCACGCGTTGATGAAGAAGGCCGCGAGGCCGAGCGTCGAATGGATGCCGGGAGCCGAGGCGATCATGAACGCCGCGATGCCCGCCACGGCGAACGCCGCATACATCGCGACCCGGCTGCGGCGCGGGCGCCACGCGATGGAAATCGCGGCGGAGAGCGCGAGCGCTACGGTGGCCGCGCGAAGGAGAAGGTCGAATCCGGCCATTTGTGAGATTCCTCACGCCACTATTACCCGAAAGCGCCCCAGGTTACAGCGCGATTACTGCTGCAACGCAATGGGGTCGGAAAACCCCATGAAAACAGTGATTTCTGTGCGGCCGATCACAGGCTGCGCGCGCGTCCGTCGCTACAGTTCGCTCACCAACTTTCAACAACCCCAACGAAAGAGCGAACATGAAAACGAACCTCCTGAAAGCCGCAGTCCTCGCCGCGCTCGTCGCGACCCCGATGATGGCCAACGCCGAGTCGACCTTCACCACCGGCGCCGGCACTCCGATCACGGCCAACGCCCACCTCGACTTCCAGATCGTGATCCCCAAGATTCTCTTCCTGCAGGTCGGCACCGGCACCAACATGGCCGCCAATGCCACCGTGAACCAGATCGCCTTCTCGGTCCCCGCGGCCAACGTCGGCGACGGCAGCGTGATCTCCGCCACCGTCGGCTCCGGCGACCTGGGCAGCGGCACGGTGACGGCGCGCGTGATCGGCAACAACGGCACCGTGACCTTCACGTCCACCACGATCGGCGCGCTGGGCAACGGCTCCGGCGACACGATCTCCTACGGCCAGATCGCCACGGCGGCGGCAGCCAACACTTCGGCGGTCGTCCTCGCGCACCCGACGCTCGCCGATGCGGCCACGACGACAGTCACCCTCACCCCGGCTTCGGGCAAGGTGCTCAACCGCGACGCGAAATGGACCTACACGTACGCCAACGCCGCGGTCGTTCCCCCGGGCACGTACGGCGGCGTCAACGCGAACAACAGCCGCGTGACCTATACTGCCTCCATGCCGTAAGGAGTCTGGCAGCACAGATGCAGATCGGGCGGAGATTGCGGTACCTGGCAATACTGGTCGCGCTTGCGGGATGCGGGCGCGACCTCTTCGCTTTCACGGCCAATATCGGCACCGGCACTCGCGCGATCTACCTGCAGGTCGGCAACGGCTCCTTCACCGGGACCTATTCGAGCGGCGGCACGCCGAAGAACAACGCCACCATCAACGTGGTGAGCGTCGCGGTCCCCGCCGCGCAGGTGGGCAACGGCACCGCGCAGGCGATGACCAGCAACAGCGCGCAGGCGACGAGCTTCTACGACAACTATTCGTTCTGCGATCCGCCGGCGCAGATCTACATCGGCGGCTTCTTCCGGCTCCCGGGCAACAGCGGGACGGCCACGCTCACGGTGACCACTTCCGCGGCGAACCTCACCAACGCCACCGGCGACACGATTCCGTTCAGCCAGATCAGCTGGGTCTCGAGCGGTAACGGCGACGTGGGCGCGGAGCCCATTCCAGGCGGCACGTTCACCGGCGGGACGCAGACCCTCACGACATTTCCGGTGAACACGTGGCGCGAGAGCTGCCACACGTTCACCTATGCGAACGCCGCAGACGTGGCCTCCGGCACGTACACGGGCCGGGCCACCTACACGCTGAGCGCACCGTGAGGAAGCTCGCCGCGTTGCTGCTCGCGTTAGCTCCGCTCGCCGTGGGGGCCGCGACCTTTCGCGTGGACGATTCGGCCACGCTCCCCAACGAGGCGAACACGCCGATGCAGTGGCGCTCGCTCGCCCCCAACCGGGTGGCGGGCAATGCCGTCGACGGGACGAGCGTCTTCACCGTGCGATTGAACACCGCGCCGTGGCTGAACCGGGTGGGGAAGATCTACATGGCGTTGGCCGAGCAGCCCATCGGCACCGTCACGGCCGATTGGTCCACGCAGGGCCGGCTCCTGCCCGGATCGCTCGTCTCGGGCAATCGAACCCTCGTATACTCGGGTCCCATCCGCACGCCGCTCCTGGAGGACACGATCGCGCTTCGCATCTCGGCCGATGGCCGGCGCCTCGTCTCGCCGCAGCGCCTGCAGTTCTATTTCGAAATCGACGTGGATTGAAAAATGGCTCGTGACGGATTGCACGCGATCGCCGGCGTGTTGACGGCTGCCGCGCTGCTGCTTTCCCAGGGTGCTCCAGCGCAAGGCTTCGCCGCGCTCGTATCCCCGCCGCGCTTCGAGCTCTTTGCCAAGCCCGGCGAGCGGCTGCGACAGGTCATGGAGGTCACTAACGCGAGCGCCCAGGGCGCGAAGTATCGGCTGCGCACCACCGACTGGTCGCTCGACGCGGGCGGATCGGTCAAGTTCGACGACGCGCTCGCCTCCGGCAGCTGCCGCCCGTGGGTCGCGATCGAGAGCCGCCAGGTTTCCGTGGCCGCAGGAGCCAAGTATCGCTACCGCTTCGAGGTCGCCGTGCCCGAGGACGCGAAGCCCGGCGAGTGCCGCTTCGCGATCATGGTGGAAGGCGACGAGCAGAACGTGCAGACGCCCGGCGGCCCTTCCTTCCCGATCTCGGGGCGCCTCGGCGTGATCGTCTACGTGACTGTCGGGGACGCGCACCCCGAGCTCGAGGTGACGGGCGGTCATGTGGAGAACGTGAATGGCGAGCCCACGCCGGTGATCGTGGTGAAGAACACCGGCAACGCGCATGGGCGCCTCACGGGGTTCCTGTCAGGCGCCGACGCCGCGGGGAAGAAGCTCGACTTCACGCCCTCCACGCTCCCCATCCTCATCGGCGAGACGCGCACGCTTCCGCTGGTCGTGTACGGCGACAAGGACGAGGCGGTGAAGCTCACCTACCCGGTCGCGATCAAGGGCAAGCTCGAATGGTCCGGCAAGTCCGCGCCGTTCGAGCACACGTTCACGAAGTAATCCATGGGGCGGGCGCTCGCCATCGCCTGCTTCGCGGGCTTTGCCTCGCTGACTGTCACCCTGGCCGTCGCGGACACTCCGCCCGTCACCTCGGCCGTCTCCCCGGCCGTCACCCCGCCCGTCACCCCGGCCGTCGCGGACGCGACAACGAGCCGGGGCCCAGGTGAATACGAAGACAGGCTGATCGACGGCGGCAAGCTTGCGCCGCTCGCCAGCGGGGCGGACCAGGCGACCTACAATCCCGACGGCCCCGCCCGCAGCTGGCGCGTCGAGGGCTACGGCTCACGCATCGAGCAGGGCGGAACGATCCGCCACGAGAACGGCATGGTGCTCGCCGGACGCCTGGACACGCTGCAATACGGCGCGTTCAGCATCGACGCGACGCTGCGAGGCGCGGGCACCTCGAGCGTGGTGACGCTGTGGCAGCGCGGCCTCGCCTTCGACAATGGCTGGGTCGCGAACAACGGCCTGGGCACGCTCAATACGCTCGCGATCGACCTCACGCGCAACCAGTTCCGCTTCTACCTGCCGACGTTTCCGGTCCTGGGCGCTTCCACCGAGTGGACTCACCACGGCGGCGACCTCGTGCTGCAAGCCTCCGCAGGCCAGCCCGGCCTCTACGACGGCATCCGGGTCGCGGGCTTCTCGCGCCTGGGAGGCACGGTCGCGACGCTCGGCGCCCAGCTTCGCGTGGACCGCAACCTCACCGTCGGCGTGCAGATGGCCGCGGCCAATGGCGTGCCCTCGAGCGTGGATCCGACAATGCCGTCCCCGAATGTCTCCGGCCGATCGCTATTCGCGGCGTTGCAGTGGCACGATGCGACGTCGCAGCTGCAGGTGAACGCTCTGGACAGCGAGTCCTCCGATACACGCCACAACCTGGGCGTCTGGTTCGATGGAGAGATGCGCGATGGGCGCTTCCACCACAACTACGGGATGTTCCGCTTCGAGCCCGACCTTGCGTGGGCCTACACGCCGGTGAACCGCGACCTGCAGGGCGGCTACTACCGCTTGAGCTATTCGAGCCAGCAGTGGAACTGGTCGGCGGGGCTCGACGGCGTGGCGCCGGTCACCGATGCGCGCGGCACTCGCGGCTGGTTCGGGACGGGCAACGTGCGCTACCAGGTCGACACGACGACGGGCGTGGGCGGCGGAGGCACCTCGCGCACCGGCCAGGGCCCGGGTGCCTTCGCGGGCTATGCGTACCTCGACAAGCAGACATGGCTCGGAACCTCGCGCGCGCAGGTCGACGTGGTCTCGGCTTCCGGCCAGGAGCACAGCCAGCAGATCACGCTCGACCAGGCATGGCCCACGCAGGTCGGAATGCGATTGAGCACGTTGCTCCAGGCGGGCGTGCAGAAGACGCCCGACGGCGACACGCGCCGCTGGAGCCTCTCGGCCTTCGGCGGCGTCGACCTCACCAACACGCTCTCGATCGACGGCAATATCCGCTACAGCCAGGATCGCGACGTGGCGCGCACCACCGGGCTCTTCGCGAACCTCGGGATGATCTGGAAATTGACGCCGAAGTGGTCGCTGCTCGCCACCTACTACGACAATCGCAGCGACGTCACGCCGTTCGCGACACTCGAGCCCGTGGTGGCGGTGCAGCCGCTGCCCGTGGTCCCGCGCGACCGCGCGATCTTCGTGAACGTGCGCTACGAGGACCACGCAGGCACGCCCGTGGCGCCGCTGGGCGGCATGCCCGGCGCGGGCGCGGGAACGCTGGTGGGCTACGTCTTCTACGATGCGAACGACAACGGCCGGCGCGACGCAGCCGAGCAGGGCGCGGCGAGCCTCACGGTGGTCCTCGACGGGCGCTTCGGCACGCGCACCGACAAGGACGGCAAGTTCGAATTCCCGCTGCTCGCCGCGGGCGGGCACAGCATCACGATCATCCCCGACAACCTCGCGCTGCCCTACTCGATTCCCAACGAGGGACGTCGCGAGGTGGTGGTCCACACGCGCGAGACCACGACCCTCGAGGTCGCGGCGCGCAAGCAGCAATAGCCGCTACGGGTTTTCGAGGGTGAGCCCGACCGGCCAGCCGTACTGGCCCGGCGTGGCGCCCGGGGAAAGCCGCAGCTCGTAGCTCACCGGGATCGGCGCGGGCTTGGGCCGCCCGACCATCGAGGCCATGCGAAGCGACCGCGCGCCGTCACCGGCGACCAGCGCGCCGGGAAGCCCCAGCACTTGCGCCGCGGTGAACACGGGATTGGCCAACTGCGCGCGGATCACGTAACCATCGCGGTCGTTCACGAGGAGGTCGAGCTGGCCGCCGCTCACCGTGATCGAGCCGCGCGCGACGTCATCGGGAGTGACGCTGATCGCGGCCGGATGCCCGAGGAGCTTCAGCTGCATCACGTGAGGGACTTTGATGCTGAAATCGAGGGCGGCGGAGGCACGAAGCGCTCCCGCTCCGGGCGCGACATCGGAGGCGCCGAACGCAACGGGGCTTCCGCCCAGCAGCGCCGCGCAAAACATCGCAATCCGATACGTGGGCCCGCGCATGCTCAACTCCCGGAAGCTTGCGTGGGGAGATTCTGTACCTTTTTTGTGACACGATCCACTGTTTCACTGCCACGTAACTGCTACTTCCCATGGGGTACCGAATCCGTCCCGCCCGGGACGAGGAGCTGGAAGCGGCCGAGCGAATGGCGGCCGAAGCATTCGCCGGCTATGCCGCGAGCCACCGCGAATGGGTCGAGGCGCTGGTCGCGACGCGCCCGATGCACGAGATCGCCGCAGGTGGTGAGGTGCTCGTCGCGGTCGACGATGCGAATCGCGCGGTCGCGGCCGTAGGATACGTCGGGCCGGGAAAGCCGCGGCGCGATTTCTTTCCCGCCGATTGGGCGATCCTGCGGATGCTCTCGGTGCCGCCGTGCCATCGAGGTCACGGGATCGCACGGCAACTCGTGGACGCCGTCATCGCCCGCGCGCTGCGCGACCGCGTAACGACCCTCGGCCTTTACTCGAGCCCCGTCATGGCGGTGGCCGTCGGCCTCTACCAGCGAATGGGCTTCGTGCACCAACGCGCCCTTCCGGTGGAGCACGGACTACCCGACGACCTCTACGCGCTGGATCTTTCGGCGCACGCGATGCGCTAGACTTTCGGCTTGCCGCAACGCCCGCATCTCTCTGCGCTCCACGCCGGCCTGGCGCTCCTGGTGGTCCTCGTCTGGGGCTCGAACTTCGTCGTCATCAAGTGGGCGCTGCGCGACTTCCCGCCGTTCTTGTTCGCGGCGCTGCGCTTCTTCTTCAGCGCCGTCCCCCTCGTCTTCTTCTTGCGCCGGCCGCGCGTGGCGTGGAAGTGGCTGGTGCTCTACGGCGTGCTGCTGGGCGCGGGTCAGTTCGGGCTGCTCTTCCTCGCGATGCGCGCGGACATCTCGCCGGGGATGGCCTCGCTCGTGGTGCAGATGCAGGTGTTCTTCACGATCGGGCTCTCGGTCGCGATCTTCCGGGAGCGCGTGCGCGGCGTGGCGCTCTTCGGCCTCAGCCTCGCCGCCGCAGGCCTCGCGGTGATCGGCTGGCACCTCGATGCCACGGTCACGGCGCGCGGCGTGGTGCTCGTGCTTTTCGCCGCGTTCTTCTGGGCGTGCGCCAACGTGGTCGTGAAGAAGGCCGCGCTGGAATCGAAGGCGAGCGTGCCGATGCTCGCGTTCATCGTGTGGTCGAGCGTCTTCGCGGTGCCGCCGCTCCTTGCCCTCAGCGCGGCCTTCGAAGGTGTGGCGACCGATTGGCAGGCATGCCATTCCGCGAACTGGGAGGGCTGGCTCGCAGTGGCATGGCAATCGACCGGCAACACGCTCTTCGCGTTCGCGGCGTGGAGCTGGCTACTCACCCGCTACGACGCCGCGGTGATCTCGCCCTGGGCGCTCCTCGTACCTGTGTTCGGCATGGCGTCGTCGGCATTCCTGCTCGGTGAAGCGTTCCCGCCATGGAAGCTCGCCGCGTTCGCCATGGTGATGGGCGGGATCGCCATCGGCTCGATCGTGCCGGTCCTCCTCGCGCAGCGGCGCCGATAGCCGGTTGGCGTTCGCGCGCCGCGTTTTGTATCATCGCGCCTCCCATCCTGGAGGTCCCCATGAGCATACGCATCCTCGCCGCGGCCGCGTTCGCCGCCGTTCTCTCGCTTCCCGCCGCCGCCGCCGTGCAGACGAAGGAGGTGAGCTACCAGCAGGGCGGCAAGACCCTGAAGGGCTACCTCGCGTGGGACGACGCGAAGAAGGGAGCCCGGCCCGGCGTCCTCGTGATCCACGAGTGGTGGGGGCTGAACGACTACACGAAGATGCGCACCCGGCAACTGGCCGAGATGGGCTATGTCGCGTTCGCTGCCGACATGTTCGGCGACGGCGTCACGACGCGCGATCCGAAGCAGGCGCAGGAGTGGTCGTCGGGTGCCAGCAAGGAACCGGGCCTCCTCGCCGCGCGCTCCAAGGCTGGGCTGGACATCCTCAAGCAGCAGAAGGGCGTGGATACGAAGCATCTCGCCGCGATCGGCTTCTGCTTCGGCGGGACGACCGTGCTGCGCCTCGCCTACAGCGGTGAGCCGCTCGACGCGGCGGTCACCTTCCACGGCGGCCTCGTGGCCCCGAGCGATGCCGAGGCCAAGGCGATGAAGACCCACCTCCTCGTGCTCCATGGCAACGAGGACCACTTCATCAAGCCCGAGACGATCGAATCCCTGCGCAAGACGCTGGACGACAACAACGTCGATTGGTACATGGTGACCTACGCGCACGCCGTGCACGCCTTCACCAACCCCGACGCCGACAGCTTCAAGATCCCCGGCATCGGCTACAACAAGGAAGCCGCGACGCGATCCTGGGACGAGATGCAGCGCTTCTTCAAGGAGGAGATGAAGTAGCCGATATTCGATGCGGCGCGCTGTCCCCCCCGCGAAAACCTTGTCACCCCCGCGGGCATGGCTAAGCGGCGCGCTTGAGCGACTCGGTCCCCGATTCGACCGCCGCGGCGAGGCGTTCCACGATCTGGTCGAGCTCGGCGCGCGTCGCAATGAAGGGCGGCGCGAGCAGCACGTGGTCGCCGTGCTGGCCGTCGATCGTCCCGCCCATCGGGTAGCACATGAGGCCGCGGCGCATCGCCGCGGCTTTCACACGCGCGTTCAGCTTCAATGACGGGTCGAAGGGCCGCTTCGTCGCGCGGTCCTCGACCAGCTCGACGCCCTGGAAGAAGCCGCGCCCACGCACATCGCCCACGTGCGGGTGGCCACCGAGCGCTTCTTTCAACCGAGTGGCGAAGTACACGCCGTCTTTACGCACCTTTTCGAGCAGCCCATCTCGCTGGATCACCTTCTGCACGGCGAGCGCAGCGGAGGCGGCCACCGCATGGCCGATGTACGTGTGGCCGTGCTGGAACATGCCGCTTCCTTTCTTCATCGCCTCCACGATCTTCGTCGCCGCGAAGGTCGCCCCGATGGGCTGGTAGCCGCCGCCCAACCCTTTCGCGACCGCCATGAGGTCCGGCGCCACGCCTTCCTGCTCGCAGGCATTCAGCGTCCCCGTACGGCCCATGCCGCACATCACCTCGTCGAGGATGAGGAGGATGCCGTGCCGATCGCAGACTTCGCGCACGCGCTTGAGGTAACCGGGGACGGGCGGCACCGCACCCATCGTGGCGCCCACCACGGTCTCGGCGACGAACGCGATCACGTTGCGCGGCCCGATCTCCTGGATCTTCGCTTCCAGCTCCTTCGCC
>DATBAI010000017.1:0-70842 GCA_036271595.1 Usitatibacter sp. | reverse complement strand
ACGCCCCAGCCGCGATGGCAGCATTCGAGCGCCTGGCGCATCACGTCCACGTTGCCGATGCACTCGAAGCTGTAGTCCGCACCGCCACCGGTAAGCTCCACGAGGTGCGGCACGAGGTCGCCCTTCACGTCCTTGGGGTTCACGAAGTGCGTGAGGCCGAACTTGCGGGCGAGCGCCTCGCGCGCCGGATTCAGGTCCACGCCGATGATCTTGTCCGCACCCGCCATCCGCGCGCCCTGCACCACGTTCAAGCCGATGCCGCCCAGCCCGAAGACCACGACGTTCGCGCCGGGCTCCACCTTGGCGGTGTTGATCACGGCACCGATGCCCGTGGTCACGCCGCAGCCGATGTAGCAGACCTTTTCGAAAGGCGCGTCCTCGCGGATCTTCGCGACGGCGATTTCCGGGAGCACCGTGAAGTTGGCGAAGGTCGAGCACCCCATGTAGTGGTACACGGGCTTTCCGTCGAGCGAGAAGCGGCTGGTGCCGTCGGGCATCAGGCCCTTGCCCTGCGTGGCGCGAATCGCCGTGCAGAGGTTGGTCTTGCGCGACAGGCACGACTTGCACTGCCGGCATTCCGGCGTGTAGAGCGGAATGACGTGGTCGCCTTTCCTGAGGCTCGTGACACCCGGGCCCACGTCGACCACGACGCCCGCCCCCTCGTGGCCCAGGATGGCCGGAAAGAGCCCCTCCGGATCGGCGCCCGACCGGGTGAACTCATCGGTGTGGCAGATCCCGGTCGCCTTGATTTCGATCAGCACCTCGCCTGCCTTGGGACCCGCGAGCTGGACGGTTTCGATGACGAGGGGCGCACCTGCCTTGTGTGCAACGGCCGCACGAACGTCCATGGCTCTTTTCTCCTGAAATGGGGTGGGCCCGCCTGGATTCGAACCAGGGACCAAGGGATTATGAGTCCCCTGCTCTAACCACCTGAGCTACAGGCCCACGATTTTGAGACAATGACCGCATGAGCGATTTCGATTTCACCAAGCCGCAGGCGCCCCAGCCGGCCTCGCCCGACGGGTTCGACTTCACCAAGCCGCCCGAAGCGGGAATATCGGCCCCCTCCAAGCCCGCCAACAGCCAATTCTACAATCCAGCCGTCGCGAAGAAGCTCTTCCAGGCCGCGGGCAAGGAAGAAGAGCTCGCCGTGGGGCAAACGCTCTTCGACGAAGCGGACAAGGCGTCCAAGGGCGGGGTCTTCTCGATGAAGGGTGCCAGCCGCATGTATTACATCGCCGAGGGGGAGCTCGAGCTCACCATCGGCATGCGCAAGCTCGACGTCGTGAAGGCGGGCGAGATCGTGGGCGAGATGGCCGTGATCAGCGAGCGGCCGAGGAGCGCCACCGCCACCGCCAAGACCTCCTGCAAGGTGTACGGGCTTACCGCCTCCGAGCTGCAATCGTCGCTGGCGCAGAACCCGGAGTTCGCGCTCATGCTGATGAGCGTCATGTTCGACCGCATCCGCTTCGTGGTGGCACGCCTCACGGCGCGCAAGATTGCCATCCCGCCGCGCGAGGCGGCGGTCTTCGACGCGCCCCTCCTCCAGCAGTTCGAGGCGGCGCTCTCCCGGCCCAATATCGTCCGCTACCAGGCGGGCCAGCCGATCATGCGCGTGGGCCAGGCCGGCATCTACATGTACGTGGTGAAGACCGGGCAGGTCGCCATCGGCATCCGCGAGAGGCTGGTCGAGATCGTGAATCCCGGCGGGACCTTCGGGGAGATGGCGCTGGTGGACCAATCCCCGCGCGTGGCCGATGCCCAGGCCCATGTCTACAGCGAGCTCCTGGCCGTCGATCGTCCCTCGCTGCTGGAGGCCGTGAAGGGCCAACCGGCGTTTGCCATGACGATGCTGAAGGCGGTGGTCGAGCGCCTGAGGCACATGAACTCGCTACTCGGGTAAACGACCGCCGATTTCCCGTGTCTGAGGGGGCATGCCTGTAAGCCTTTTCCGACCCGGCGAGAACTGCGCGGTGGCCACCACCGCTACCCGCGCCGCCTTCGTCGTGGATGCCGAGAACTACTTCCGGCACTTCATGCACGCCTGCGAGCGCGCCGAGCGCGACATCCTCATCCTCGCCTGGGATTTCGACAGCCGCACGATACTCGAGCAGGGCGGGGCCCGCGGCCCGGTGCGCCTGCGCGATTTCCTCGATCGCCTCGCGCAGCGAAAGCGCCACTTGCGCATCCGCATCCTCGACTGGGACTACCCGATGGTCTTCGGCACCGACCGCGAGATCCCGCCGACCCTTGGGCTCGCGTGGAAGCCGCACGGGCACATCGATTTCCGCTTCGACGACACGCACCCGGTCGCGGGCTCGCACCACCAGAAGATCGTCGTCGTGGACGGTTGCTTCGCGTTCTCCGGTGGCCTCGACCTCACCAACAAGCGCTGGGATACGCGGCGCCACGAGGCGAATGATCCGCGCCGCGTCCATGAGGGGACGCCCTACCCGCCCTTCCACGACGTGATGATCGCGGTCGATGGCGAGGCGGCGCGCGAGCTGGGCAAGGTGGCTCGCGAGCGATGGAAGAACGCCACGGGCGAAACGCTCGCCGCGCCGCGGGCGAATTCCGATCCGTGGCCCGAAGGGTTGCGCGCGGATGCGTCGGATGCGCCGGTCGCGATCTCCCTCACCGCGCCGCGCACGGAGTCCTCCGAGGGCGTTCGCCAGGTCGAGCGGCTCTACCTCGACATGATCGCCGCGGCGAAGAAGTCGATCTACATCGAGAACCAGTACTTCACGTCGCGCTCCATCGGTGACGCGCTCGCCGCGCGCCTCGCCGAGCCCGACGGGCCCGAGATCGTCGTGGTGACGCGGCTCCTCAGCCACGGCTGGCTCGAGGAAATCACGATGACGACGCTGCGCGTGAAGCTGGTGCGCGAGCTGCGCAAGGCCGACCTGCATGGCCACTTCCACGCGTACTACCCGCACGTGCCGGGCCTGAACCACGGGACCTGCCTGGACATCCACTCGAAGGTCATGGTGGTGGACGACGCGTGGGCGCGCGTGGGCTCGGCGAACCTCAGCAATCGCTCCATGGGCATGGACACCGAGTGCGACGTGACGCTGGAGGCGCGCGGCGATGCGAAGCTAGCGGCGGCGGTGGCGAGCTTCCGCGACTGCCTCCTCGCCGAGCACATGGCCACCGAGGAGCGGGAGATCTCGCGCGCGATCCGCGAAACGGGATCGATTTCCGCGGCGGTGCATGCGCTACGCAGCGGCGAAAAATGCCTGAAGCGCCTCGAGGCGCCCGAGCCGAGCGAGGCCGAGATCGCGCTCGCGCGGGTAGGCGATCCCGGCGAGCCGATCTTCGAGCCCGTCGTGGAAATGCCGGAGACGCCGGTTCGCGAGGCGCGGCTTCCGCGCCGGCGCATGGCAATCGCCCTGGGCGTGCTCGTGGCCGCGGCGATCGCGCTCGCGCTCGCCTGGACGCACACGCCGCTCAAGGACTATCTCACCGTCGATACGGCCAAGCGCATTTCCGGTGCCGTCACCGGATTGTGGTGGGCCCCGCTCGTGGTCGTGCTCGCCTACACGCCGGCGAGCTTCATCATGTTCCCGCGCTGGATCATCACCATGACCGCCGTGCTCGCGTTCGGCGCCTGGAAGGGGTTCGCCTTGGCGTTCGCCGGCGTGATCCTCGCCGGCATCGCCACCTTCGCGCCGGGACGCCTGGTGGATCGCGAGACGGTGCGAAGGCTCGCGGGCAAGCGGCTGCGGCCGCTCACGCGCTTCATGGAAAACCGCGGCATCCTCGCGGTGACGCTGGTTCGCCTCGTGCCGCTCGCGCCATTTCCGGTCGTGAACCTCGTGATGGGCGCCATGCGCGTGAAGGCCTGGCACTTCGTGGCCGGGACCTTCCTCGGGATGCTGCCCGGCATGCTCGCGGCAACCGTCCTCTCCGACCAGCTCGCCGCCGCCCTCGAGGACCCGTCGCGCGTGAGCTGGTGGCTCGTCGTCGCCACCGCGGCCGCATTCGCGGGGCTCGCCTGGTTCGGCCATCGCATGATGCACCGCCACCGCCAGGCATGGGACGGATAAGGCTCGCTTCCTACAACGTGCACCGCGGCGTCGGGCGCGACAGGCGCTGCGATCCGCGGCGCATCCTCGGCGTGCTGCGCGAGATCGACGCCGACGTCTATGCGCTCCAGGAGGTGGAAGCCCACGACGACGGCGGCGACATGCTCGAGTGGCTGGGGCGCGAGCTCGGCTACCACGCGATCGCCGGGACGACGCTGAAGCGCCACGACGGCCACTTCGGGAACGGGATCCTCTCGCGCTGCCCGGCACACGGCATCGACCTCGTGGACTTGAGCTGGCGCAGGCGGGAGCCGCGCGGCGCGATCGCCGCCGACATCGATTGCGACGGCCAACGGCTGCGCGTCGTGGCGACGCACCTGGGCCTGCGGCCCGCGGAACGGCGCGAGCAGGTCGAGCGCCTGCTGCGCCTCTTCTCGTGGAAGGACGACGATCGCGCGGTCCTGATGGGCGACCTGAACGAGTGGTTCCTGTGGGGCAAACCGCTTCGCCACCTGCACCGCTACTTCGAGAGGACCCGCGCGATCGCGACATTTCCGTCGCGACGCCCGGTGCTGGCGCTCGACCGGCTCTGGGCCCATCCGGGATCGATCCTGAAGGAGCTCACGGCGCATTCGAGCGAGCTCGCGCGAGTCGCCTCGGATCATTTGCCGCTCGTTGCTACGCTCGAGCTCTAGCGCGCGTAATCCTTACGCGCGGCGGCGCGAAACGTCGGATCGTCCGCATTTCGCGTGCGGCATCCTCTCACTGGATCGCGAGGCGCCGCGCGTATCGTTACCTGCGTTTCCAACCCGGAGGACTCCCGCATGAATCGCATCATCCGCGCCATCGTGCTGCTCGCGTGCCTCGCATCCATCGACGTCGCCGCCGCCACGACCCTCAACAAGTGCAAGACGATCAGCGATCCCGGCCCGTACGTGCTCGGCAAGAACATCGACGCGAGCGGGGACTGCTTCGTGATCGCCGCCGACTTCGTCGACATCAACCTCGACGGCTACGTGATCACGGGCGCCGGCACCGGCTCGGCCTTCCTCGAGCAGCTCGCCGTGGGACGGCGCGGCGTGACCATCCGCAACGGCACCGTGACGGGATTCAACTCGGCGGTCTTCATGCTGAATTCCGCGGTGACCGTGGAGAAGATCGACGCGACCGGCAACGCCTTCAGCGCGATCAGCGCCGGCGACACGTCGACCGTTCGCAACTGCCAGGTGCTCGGCAACGGCGCGGGAGTTGCGCTCGGGCAACGGGCGATGGTCACCGGCAGCACCATCAACGACAACCAGGGAACGGGCGTGCTCGTGGGCCTGGGGAGCAGCGTGATCGGCAACGCCGTGGGCCGCAACGTGGTGGGCATCTCCACGGCCGAGGGGGGCCTGGTCGTGAACAACGTCTCTCGCAACAACAGCTCGTTCGGCATCTTGATGGACTGCCCGGGCGCGGCGATCGCGAACACGACCAGCAACAACCTCGGCGACAACTTCAGCCAGCTTGGAGGAGTGTGCGACCCGAATACGACGAACTGCTGCGTGGTGAACGAGCACAACTCGACGATCTAGCCGCGCAAGGAAAAACGCCCGCGGGAAGCGGGCGTTTTTTCAAGATTCCCCTTCGAGGAAGCTTCGCAGCTTCTCCGAACGCGATGGGTGGCGCAGCTTGCGCAACGCCTTGGCCTCGATCTGGCGGATGCGCTCGCGGGTGACGTCGAACTGCTTGCCGACCTCCTCCAGCGTGTGGTCGGTGTTCATCTCGATGCCGAAGCGCATGCGCAGCACCTTGGCCTCGCGCGGCGTGAGCGAATCGAGCACGTCCTTGGTGGCCTCGCGAAGCGACGCGTAGAGCGCCGAATCCGAGGGCGCGAGCCCGGCCTGGTCCTCGATGAAGTCGCCCAGGTGCGAATCGTCGTCGTCGCCGATCGGCGTCTCCATGGAGATCGGCTCCTTGGAGATCTTGAGGATCTTGCGGATCTTCTCTTCCGGCATTTCCATCTTCACGGCGAGCGTGGCCGGATCGGGCTCCTGGCCCGTCTCCTGGAGGATCTGCCGCGAGATGCGGTTCATCTTGTTGATCGTCTCGATCATGTGCACCGGGATGCGGATGGTGCGCGCCTGGTCGGCGATCGAGCGCGTGATGGCCTGGCGGATCCACCACGTCGCGTACGTCGAGAATTTGTAGCCGCGGCGGTATTCGAACTTGTCCACCGCCTTCATGAGGCCGATGTTGCCTTCCTGGATCAAGTCGAGGAACTGCAGGCCGCGGTTGGTGTACTTCTTCGCGATCGAGATCACGAGGCGCAGGTTGGCCTCGATCATCTCGCGCTTGGCGCGGCGCGCCTTGGCCTCGCCCGTCGACATCTGGCGGGCGATCTCCTTCAGGTCCTTGATCGGGATCCCGACTTCCTTCTGCAGCGCGATGAGGGCCTCCTGCTGCTCCATCACGGCGGGCTTGAAGCGCTCGAGCGCCTTCGCGTAGACCTTGCCGGAGGCGACCTCCTCGTTGGCCCACTTGAGGTTGGTCTCGTTGCCGGGGAAGACCTTGATGAAGTGCGCGCGCGGCATGTTGGCGTTGCGCGTGGCGAGCTCCATGATCTCGCGCTCGTGCCTGCGCACGCGCTCCACGAGGTGGCGAAGGCCGTTGCAAAGGTGCTCCACCTGCTTCGCGGTGAAGCGGATCGCGAGGAGCTCGTTGGAGATGTCCTCCTGGAGGTCCTTGTACGCGCGCGAGCGGTAGCCCTTCTCCGCCAGGATCTTCTTCATCTTCTTATAGAGGCGGCGAATCTTGTTGAAGTGCGCGAGCGAGTTCTGCTTCAGCTCCTCCAGGTCGGCGCTGGCGACGGCTTCGTCCTCGGCTTCCTGCTCCTCGGCGTCGAGCTCCTCCAGCTCTTCCTCGTCGGTCAGCTCCTCCTCGACCACTTCCTCGTCGTCGGAGTCCACGAGCCCGTCCACGAGCTCGTCGATGCGCATTTCGTCCTTCTCGATCAGGTCCGAGAGGCGCAGGATCTCCTCGATCGTCGTCGGGCACGACGAGATCGCCTGGATCATGTGCTTCAGGCCGTCCTCGATGCGCTTGGCGATCTCGATCTCGCCCTCGCGGGTGAGCAGTTCCACGGAACCCATCTCGCGCATGTACATGCGCACCGGGTCCGTGGTGCGGCCGAATTCGGCGTCGATCGTGGTGGAAAGGGCCTCTTCGGCCTCCTCGATCACGTCTTCCTCGGCGATCGGGGTGGGCGCCTCGTTCATGAGGAGCTGCTCGGCGTCCGGGGCCTCGTCGTAGACGGCGATGCCCATGTCGGCCAGCATCGTGACCACGCCCTCGATCTGCTCGGCGTCGGTCATGTCGTCGGGCAGGTGATCGTTGATCTCGGCGTACGTGAGGTAGCCGCGTTCCTTGCCCAGGACGATGAGGTTCTTCAGCCGCTTCTTCTGCGCCTCGACTTCGGCGATCTTCAGCTCGGCGGAATGGTGCTGCTTGCTTTCTTTTTTCACGGGGCGATGTCCGCGCGGCGGAGAACCTGTAATTGTATCAAAGTTTTGACCGCTCTTCCGGAGACGGATTCCCGGATTTTGCGGCCGAAATCTGGGTCCAGAGGTCGTGGTATTCGGCTTGCTCGGCGGGGGTCGCGGTGCCCTCCTGGACGCGCACCAAAAGCTCCTGGTGGCGGCTCGCGCGCCGGTCGGCGACAAGCTGGGCGACGGCCCCCTGCAATTCGGCCTCTACACTGAAGTCGGGGCTCTCGGCCTGTTTCAAAAGGGGGTCCTGGAGCGATTCCGACATGGCCTGCCACAGCTCGGAACCGTCAAAGTGTGCGCTTACCTGCGCGAGATTCAAGCCGGGTTGTCCATGGAGCAGCTGCAACAGCGCCCGGAGCGCGATCGCCTGCGGTGTGCCGCCTGTGACGATCTCCGCCGGCACCTGGCTTGCCAGCCCCACGTCGTGCAGGACCAACGCGAGCAGCCGCGCCTGGGGCGGCGGCGGCCCCTTGCGAACCGGCCTCGCGGCGGGATTGGCCGAAGGGGTGCGCACCGCCGCTTTCGGCGGCACGAGCCCCCCGATCTCCTCGGGCGCCAGTCGCGCGAGCTCGGCCAGCCGCTTGCGCAGCATCGCGCCCAACGCCGGGGCCTGCACCTGCGTAACCAAGGGCTTCGCGTGCGCGATGAAGCTCGCGCGTCCCTCCTCGGTGGCCATGTCCACGCGCGCCACCAGCTCCGCGAAGAGGAATTGCGAAAGAGGCTTCGCCTGGGCGAGCGCTTTCTCGAACCCTTCCTTCCCGAGCCGCCGCACGTACGTATCGGGATCGTCCTCGGCGGGAAGGAACAGGAAACCCACGACCTTGCCGTCGGCGAGCTCGGGAAGCGACACCTCGAGCGCACGCCAGGCGGCCTTGCGGCCCGCGGTGTCCCCGTCGAAACAGAACACGACGTTGTCGGCCATCTTGAGGAGCTTCGCGAGGTGCATGGGGGTAGTCGCCGTGCCGAGGGTCGCCACGGCGTTCTCGACGCCATGCTGGGCAAGCGCCACGACGTCCATGTAGCCCTCCACCACGATCACCTGGTTTCGCTCGCGGATCGAGCGGCGTGCCTGGTAGAGGCCATAGAGCTCGCGGCCCTTCTCGAAGAGCGGCGTCTCCGGCGAATTCATGTACTTGGGCTCGCCCTGCCCGATCACCCGGCCGCCGAAGCCGATCACGTTGCCGCGCGCATCGAGGATGGGGAACATCACCCGGTCGCGAAACCGGTCGTAGCGGCGCGACTTCTTCTGGATGTTCGAGCCCGGCCCCGCAGGGGAAGGGGCAGGCTCCGAATCGATCACGAGGCCGGTGTCCTTCAGCGCGGCGGTCGCATAGTCGGCGAACACCGCTTCGAGGTTTTGCCATCCGTCGGGGGCATAACCCAGGCCGTAGCGTGCGGCAATCTCGCCGGAAAGCCCACGCCCCTTGAGGTATTCGATGGCCGTGCCCGATTTCTTCAGCTCGGCGCGGTAATAGCTCAACGCCTCCATCATCCGTGCGGTGAGCCCAGGGGCCTCGGTGGCCCCCGCTCTGAGACTTCCGCGGGTTTCCGGCACCGGCATGCCCACCGTCTCGGCCAGCGCGCGGATCGCCTCGGGATAGGCGAGGCCCGAGTACTCCATGAGGAAGCCGATCGCGTTGCCATGCACCCCACAGCCGAAGCAGTGATAGAACTGCTTCGACGGGCTTACCGTGAACGACGGGGTCTTCTCGTTGTGGAAGGGGCAGCAGGCGCTGAAATTCGCGCCCGCCTTCTTCAGCTTCACGTAGCGATCCACCACATCGACGATGTCGACGCGCCCGAGGAGGGACTGGATGAACTCCTGGGGGATCATTCGCGGATTATCAGCCCGCGAGCTTCGCCTTCACCAGTCCGGAGACCTTGCCCATGTCGGCCTTCCCGGCGAGCTTCGGCTTCACGACGCCCATCACCTTGCCCATGTCGGCGGGCGACTTGGCGCCCGTGGCGGCGATCGCCTCCGCGATGACCGCGTCGACCTCGGCCTGCGAGAACTGCTGCGGCAGGTACGCTTCGATCACGGAGATCTCGTACTTCTCCTTGTCGGCCAGGTCCTGGCGCGCGGCCTTCTCGTACTGGGCGATGGAGTCCTTGCGCTGCTTCACCATCTTCTCGACGACCGAGACCACCCCGGCGTCGTCGAGCGTGATCCGCTCGTCGATCTCGCGCTGCTTCACCGCGGAGAGCATGAGGCGCAGCGCCCCGAGCTTCTCGGCCTCGCGTGCCTTCATCGCGGCCTTGATGTCGTCGTTCAGCTGTTCGCGCAGTGCCATGGAACCTCCAAAATGAAGGCGGCGAGCGGGGCTTTCAAGCCCGGCTCGCCGCCTCGCGAATTGAAAACCCGAAAGCTTAGTAGAGCTTCGGCGGCAGCATCTGCGCGCGCATGCGCTTGTAGCGGCGCTTCACGGCCGCGGCATGCTTGCGCTTCCTCTCGGCGGTGGGCTTCTCGTAGAACTCGCGCGCGCGAAGCTCGGTGAGGAGGCCCGTCTTCTCCACGGCTCGCTTGAAGCGGCGAAGAGCGACGTCGAAAGGCTCGTTTTCCTTGACTCGGACGATCGGCATGCGACTGAAACCCCTAAAGCGGTTGAAAACCCTGGAGAAAATTCTTCCCGGGAAACCCAGCATAATACCAAATTCCGGTCCGAAAGTCATGCTGATCCTCGGCATCGAGACCTCCTGCGACGAGACGGGGGTCGCCCTCTACGATACGTCCGCGGGCCTGCTCGCCGACGCGCTGCACTCGCAGGTCGAGCTGCACGCGCTCTACGGCGGCGTGGTTCCGGAGCTGGCCTCGCGCGATCACGTCCGGCGCCTTCTGCCCCTCGTCTCGACCGTCCTCGACCGAGCGGGGCGCCGCGTGGAGGACCTGGACCTCGTCGCATTCACCCAGGGGCCCGGGCTCGCCGGAGCGCTCCTCGTGGGCGCCTCGGTGGCCGCGGGAATGGGCGTGGCGCTTGGCAAGCCGGTGGTCGGCATCCATCACCTGGAGGGCCACCTGCTTTCGCCGCTCCTCGCCTCGCCGCGCCCCGAATTCCCGTTCATCGCCCTCCTTGTCTCGGGCGGCCACACGCAGCTCATGCGCGTGGACGAGGTGGGGCGCTACGCGATGCTGGGCGAAACGCTGGATGACGCCGCCGGGGAGGCGTTCGACAAGACCGCCTCGCTCCTGGGATTGGGCTATCCCGGGGGGCCGGCACTTGCACGGCTGGCGGTTGGCGGCGACGCGAAGCGCTTCGACTTCCCGCGGCCCATGATCGCGAGCGGCGACCTCGACTTCAGCTTCAGCGGCCTCAAGACCTCGGTGCTCACGCGCGTGCGCGCGCTTGGCGCTTGCGACGATCGTACGCGCGCCGACCTTGCGGCGTCCTTCCAGGAAGCGATCGTGGACGTGCTCGCCGCCAAGTGCGCGGCGGCATTGGAGCGGGAAGCGCTCGACGCGCTCGTGGTCGCCGGCGGTGTAGGCGCCAATGCCCGGCTGCGCGAACGGCTCGAGGCCGATACGAAGCATCGCGGCGCGCGCGTGTACTTTCCGCCGCTTGCGCTGTGCACCGACAATGGCGCCATGATCGCGTTCGCCGCGGCGCTCAAGTATGCGCAGGGCGTGCCCGCGACGAATACCGGCTTCAACGTGTTCCCGCGCTGGGACCTGGAGCGCGCGGAGGCTCAGTCCACTCCGCGGACGTAGGCTTCCTGGGCGGTGTCGAGCTCGACCTCGGCTTCCTTCACCGCGTCGTCGAGGCCCTTGATGCGGTCCCAGTAGGCTTCGGACGGAACGAGCGCCGGGCACATCGCCTGCGGCCTGCCATTCGCATCCCGCGAGAACGTGCAGTTGGAGCGGGCGGCGTTGGCGAACTGCGAGGGTCGCCCGGTGCGCTGCACCATCTGGTGCTCGTCGTCCTGCAACGCGTCGCCGTCGTCGCGCGCCTTCTTCGCGGCCGCGAGCTTGTCGCGTGCCTTCTGGACGCGTGCTTCCAGCGCGAGGCGCGTCTCGCGGCGCTTCGTGGCGATGTCCGTGGTCGCCGCAGGCGAAGTCTCGGTGGGCAGCGCGGCAGGCCGCGTGACGGGCGGCATGTAGCCGGGCGTCCCCGGTGCGCTCGGGGTGGCCGGCTTGTCCGCCTCCATGACCGTGAAGGGGCCCGTATAGCCCTTGGGAAGATGGTCGGCATAGTGGATGCGGCCGTCGGCATCCGTCCAGCGATACATGGCCTGTGCGAGAGCTCCCGTGGCGGTGAGTGCGAGCACGGTCGCGGCGATCGCCGCGACGCGCCTAGGGCGATCCGCCGGCACGCTTCAATTCCTCCTCGGCCTTCTTCACGTCCTCCTGGAGCGTGGCGAGCTTCTTCTCGTATTCCTCCGTGGGCACGCCGCGCGTGAATCCCGACTTGGTGCCGACGCGGTCGATGTCGCCCGGCCCGGGGTTGTCCTTGGCGTTCTGCAGCGCCTTCTTCGCGTCTTCGAGGCGGGTCTTCAGGTCGTCGACGTGCTGGTCCTTCTTCTCGGCGGCATCGCGCTTGCGCGCCGCGGTCTCGGTCACCGGCGTGGGCTTCGGCAGGACCGCGGTGTTGGCGTTGCGGTCGATGTCCAGGCGGATCACCTGCCCGTCGAAATTCTTCGGTGCTTCTTCCGAGTAGGTGATCTTGCCGTTCTTGTCGATCAGCTTGTAGAGCGTATCGGCCGTCGCGAACGCGGCGGCGCAAGCGGCGATGGCGGCTGCGAGGGGCTTCAGCGGGATGCGCATGGTTCCTCCTTACGCGGCGGCGCGCTGCGCACCGCACACACGGCACTGGGGATCGCGCGCGAGCCGCACCTCGTGCCAGCGGCTGGCGAGCGCGTCGAAGAGCATGAGGCGCCCGGCAAGCGAATCGCCGACGCCGGATACGAGCTTGATGGCCTCCAGGGCCTGGAACGTCCCGATCACACCGACCAGAGGCGCGAATACGCCCATCGTCGCGCAGCGTTCCTCGGCCTCGCGCGCCTCGTCGGCGAAGAGGCAGTGATAGCAGGGCGAATCGTCGCGACGCAGGTCGAATACGGCGACCTGCCCGTCGAAGCGGATCCCGGCGCCCGAAACGAGCGGCTTGCCGGACGCGACGCACGCGCGGTTCAAGGCATGGCGCGTCGCGAAGTTGTCGGAGCAGTCGAGGACCACGTCGGCGCCGCGCACCAGGGCTACCAGGCGCTCGGGACCGGCGCGCTCGTCGAGCGCCTCGATGCGAATCTCCGGATTGATGGCGGCGAGTGTCGCCGCCGCCGACGCGGCCTTGGGCTCTCCGATGGATTGCTCGCGATGCACCACCTGGCGCTGCAGGTTGGTGAGGTCCACGCGGTCGCCATCGACGATGGTGATGCGCCCGACGCCGCTCGAGGCGAGGTACATGAGCGCGGCGGAGCCCAGGCCGCCGGCACCGACCACCAGAACGTGAGCGGCGAGGAGGCGCTCCTGCGCCTCCTCGCCGAATTCGTTCAACAACAGGTGGCGGCTATACCGAAGCCGCTGGCGGTCGTCCATCAGGCGATGGTACCCCGCCGCGGCCCCCGGGTCAGTGCGTCGCGACCGCCGCGGTGGTGGTCGCGGGGTTGGTCACCGGCTCGCCCTTCAGGAAACGCAGGCCCGCTTGCAGCTGCACGTCCTCGCGCTTCGCCTTCGGATCCGTGGGCGTCGTCTCCGTCACCTTGGCGGATGCGGTCTTGCCCGCGCCGGGCCCCGTCGTCGTGATCTGCTGCGCGGCCGGGCCGGCGATCACCTTGTCCGAAGGCTTCTTCGACTTGGCGCTCGCGTCCGCCGTCACGGACTTGTCGTCCTCGACGGTGAGGTGATGCTCGAGGTCGGCTTCCTTCAGCAGTATCTGCGGGCCCGCGGCGTCCTCGACCACGAAGTCGGGGACGATGCCCTTGGCCTGGATCGAACGCCCGTTCGGCGTGTAGTAGCGCGCCGTCGTGAGCTTCACGGCCTGGTTGTTCGGCAGCGGCAGGATCGTCTGCACCGAGCCCTTGCCGAAGGTGGTCGTTCCCACGAGCGTCGCGCGATGGTGGTCCTGCAGCGCGCCGGCGACGATCTCGGAGGCCGACGCCGAGGCGCCGTTCACGAGCACCACGAGCGGAACGTTCTTCACGGCCGCGGGAAGCTTCGCGAGGAAGTCGTCCTTGAACGCGCCGCGAACGTAGTTCTCCTTGCTCGCGGTGAGGCGCATCTTCGCGTCGTCGGTGCGCCCGTCGGTGTAGACGACGAGCGAGTTCTTCGGCAGGAAGGCGGCGGAGACCGCGACCGCGGAGTTGAGCAACCCGCCCGGATTCATGCGCAGGTCGAGCACGAGGCCCTTCATCTCGCCGCCCGACTGCTTGTAGAGGTCGTTGATGGCGGTGACGAGGTTCTCGCCGGTGTGCTCCTGGAACTGCGTGATGCGCACCAGCCCGTAGCCCGGCTCGAGCATCTTCGCCTTCACGCTCTTCACGCGGATCACGTCGCGGCGCACCACGATCTCGAGCGGCTGCTGCGCGTCCTTGCGAAGGATCGTGAGCTTCACGTCGGTGTTGGGCTTGCCGCGCATCTTCTTCACGGCTTCCGAGAGGCTGATGCCCTTCAGCGACATGTCGTCCAGCTTGATGATGAGGTCGCCCGCCTGCACGCCCGCGTGATAGGCGGGAGTGTCCTCGATCGGCGCCACCACCTTCACGAATCCATCCTCGGTGCCGACCTCGATGCCGAGGCCGCCGAACTCGCCCTGGGTGCCGACCTGGAGGTCGCGATACGCTTCCTGGTCGAGGAACGCCGAGTGCGGGTCGAGGCCGGTGACCATGCCGTTGATCGCTTCCTTCAACAGCTTGCGATC
The DNA here is from genome assembly GCA_036271595.1 of Usitatibacter sp. Lineage (GTDB taxonomy): Bacteria > Pseudomonadota > Gammaproteobacteria > Burkholderiales > Usitatibacteraceae > Usitatibacter. The sequence goes on along the minus strand of DATBAI010000017.1, from coordinate 56,442 downwards.
GTCCACCGGCTCCACGTAGTCGCTCTTGATGCGGCCGAAAACCTCGCTGAAGAGGCGCAGGTCGTCCACCGGGAGCATGAGTGCCGAGGATTGGCGGTCCGCGTTGGCCGAGAAGTGAAGGCTCGCCGCGATACCGAGTGCGGCGCCCAGAGCCACGAGACCGAGTTGCTGAAGCCTTTTACCCATTCGTGTTACCTCGCATCGGAAAGTCGTTTCAAGTGCCGCGGGCGATCTTCTTAGGGGGCTACCCACCCCAATGGATCGAACGGTTTTCCGTCGCGACGTAGCTCAAAGTATAGACCCGATTCCGCGGCAACGTCCGATGCTCCTACACGTGCAATCGGGTCCCCGCTACGCACGCTTTCCCCTACCGTTCGGAGCAGTCCCTCGTTGTTGGCATAGAGGCTCATGTACCCCTTTCCATGGTCAAGAATCAACAGGTTACCGAAGCCTCGCAGCCAATCCGCGTAGACCACGCGGCCGTCGGCCACGGCATGGACGGTTTCACCTGAAACGCAGCGGATGAAGAGTCCCTTCCACGTCGCCGCCGTTTCTTCGCGGGGGGCGCCGAAGCGGTTCGCGAGCTCGCCTTTCACGGGAAGCCTGAGGAGGCCCTTCAGCGTCTCGAACGGGCGCGAAGCGAGCGAGGCATCCGCCACCTGGTCCACCCGGCGCCCCCCCTTGTTCGCATCGCGGGCCTGTTTCCGGGCAAGCGCCCGCGCGATCTCCTCGACCAGCCGCGTGAGCCGCGTCTCGTCGCGCTTGAGGCGGCCCAGCTCCTTCCTGCCGCGCGCGATGTCCCCGGCGAGCCGCGCCACCAGCGATGCGCGCTTGGCGCGCTCGCGTTCGAGGTTGCGAGCCTCATCGGCCTGCGCGCCCTCGTTGTCGCGCAGCTCGTCGCGGCGTTGCGAGGCTTGCGCGGCGAGGGCCGCCAGCCGGTCGTCTTCCTCGCGCAGGTGCAGGATGAGAGCCGCACGCGCGCGCTGGATATAGCCGTAGTAGGCGAGCTCGCGCGAGACGGTCGCGGCGTCCTTGCCTTCCAGCAGGAGGCGAAGGCGATCAGGCGCTCCCTGTTCGTACTGGAGCCGCAAAAGCTTCGCGGCGAGCGCCTGCTGGCGCGCGATGCCCTCGCGCGCCGCGCGCTCCTGGTCGGTCATGGAGGCGAGATCCGCCTCGATCGACTTCCTCTTCTGGCCCAGGTCGAAGAGCGCGCGCTGCGCCTGGCTCGCCGCGACGCCGCTCGCCTTCAGCTCCTCGGCGGCCTCGCTGCGCGTCTCCTCGCGAGCGGCGAGATCGGCCTGCACTTTCTCGATGCGCTCGCGCAACTGGCGCAGGTCGTCCTCGGTGGGTGCGGGCGCGGAGGGCCTGGCGGGCGCGGGTTTCGGGTGCGCGGCCGCGGCGGCGAGCGCCGCGCCGGCGAAAAGCGCCGCGGCTGTAAGCCGCAGCGCGCGCCCGGCGGCCATGCGGCTACTTCGCCTTGCCCTGGCTCGCGACCGCGTGCTGCGCCTTCGCGATCGCTTCCGGATCGCCCAGGTAGTAGCTGGCGAGCGGCCGCAGCGAATCGTCCAGCTCGTAGACCAGCGGGATCGCCGTCGGAACGTTCACGGCGACGATCGCCTCGTCGGAGAGCGCGTCGAAGTACTTGATCATCGCGCGGATGCTGTTGCCGTGCGCGGCGATGAGCACGCGCTCGCCCGCGGCCACGCGCGGCGCGATTTGCTCCTTCCAGTACGGGATCACGCGCTCCACGGTGTCCTTCAGGCATTCGGTGAGCGGCACCTCGCCCGGGGCGAGCGAGGCATAGCGACGGTCGCGGGCGGCGTTGCGCTCGTCCGACGGATCGAGCGCCGGCGGCGGCACGTCATAGCTGCGTCGCCAGACGAGCACCTGCTTCTCGCCGAACTTCGCCGCGGTCTCGGCCTTGTCCAGTCCCTGGAGCGCTCCGTAGTGGCGCTCGTTCAGGCGCCAGTGTTTCACCACCGGGAGCCACAGCCGGTCCATCTCTTCGAGCGCGAGATTGAGCGTCCTGATCGCGCGGCGCAGCACCGAGGTGTACGTGAAATCGAAGTCGTAGCCTTCCTTCACGAGGAGCCGCCCCGCGGCGCGCGCCTCGTCCACGCCCGTGTCGGTGAGGTCCACGTCCTTCCAGCCGGTGAAGCGGTTCTCGCGGTTCCAGGCGCTCTCGCCGTGGCGCAGCAGCACGATTTTCTTCATGCAGCGAGTTTAGCAAACGGCCCCTACCCTAGAATCGACCCTTTGCCTTCTGCCAATGCGTTCCTCCCGGGATGAGTTCGCGGCCGGCGCCCGCGAGGTCTCGCCGGTGCTGGTGGGCTTGGTGCCCTTCGGCCTGGTGGCGGGAGTCGCGGCGACCGCCTCGGGCCTCACGCCGCTGCAGGGATTCGCGCTCTCGGCCCTCTCGTTCTCGGGCATCGCGCAGCTCATCGTGTGCCAGCTGATCGCCGCGAAATCGCCCGCGATCGTCGTGGTGGCGGCCGGATCGATCGTGAGCCTGCGCTTCGTGATGTACAGCGCGTCGGTGTCGCCGCACCTCGCGCACCTCGACCGGCGCTGGCGTGCCCTGCTCGCCTTCCTCATGACCGACCAGAGCTTCGCCATGGCGACCGCCCGGTTCAGCGCGCCGGGCGATGCCGGCTTTCGCCATTGGCACACGCTCGGGGCCTCGATCACTCTCTATCTCGCGTGGCAATTCACGGTTGCCGTCGGCATCGCGGTGGGCGCGCAAGTGCCCGGGAGCTGGTCGCTCGACTTCGCGGTGGTGCTCACCTTCATCGCGCTCCTGGTCCCGGCCGTGCGCACCCGGGCGGACCTCGGCGCGGCGATCGTGGCCGGCGCCGTGGCCCTCATCGCAGCGGGGCTGCCTTACCGCCTGGCGCTCGTGGCGGCGTCTCTCGCGGGCATCGCCGCCGGGATGGCGATGGAACGGTCGCGGCGCCGCCGGGAAAGGGTGCAATGACCCCGTGGCTCACCATCCTCGCCGTCGCCGCCGCGACCTTCCTGCTGCGCGGCTCCTTCATCCTCTTCGCGAATCCGCACAAGTTTCCGCACGCTTTTCGCCAGGCGCTGCAACTCGTGCCGGCGGCGGTACTGGCGGCGATCGTGGCGCCCGGGCTCGCCGCGCCGGCGGGCGCAGTGGACCTCTCGCCGCACAACCTGCGTCTCCTCGCGGGGCTCGTCGCGCTCGCGGTCGCCGCGCGGATCCGCCACCCCCTCGCACCCATCGCCGCGGGGATGGCGTCGCTTTGGCTCCTGCAGGGGGCGATCGGGTAAAATCGACCCTTTTTCGGGCCGAAACCTTCGGGGCCGGCCACCATCGTGGGCGAATTCCTCCTGAACAACTGGGCGCTTGTGCTGATCTTCCTCGCGAGTGGAGCGATGCTGGTCGCACCCGACATCCTCGGTTTCGCCGGCGGCGCGGGCGAGCTCAACACGCTCGAGGCCACCCGCCTCATGAACCAGGGCTCCATGCTCGTGCTCGACGTGCGCGACGCGCAGGATTTCGCCTCGGGGCACCTGCCGCGCGCCCGGCACATTCCGCTCGCCGACCTGTCGAACCGGATCGGGGAGATCGAGAAATACAAGGAAAGGGCGGTGCTCGTCACGTGCATGAAGGGCACGCGCTCGGCCTCCGCGGCGAAGCTTCTGAAGCGCGCGGGCTTCAAGTCGGTCTTCCACCTGAAGGGCGGCCTCGCGGCCTGGCAGCAGGCGAGCCTGCCCGTGGAGAAATGAGGTCATGGCGAAGGTCGTGATGTATTCCACCGGCGTGTGCCCGTACTGCCTGCAGGCCGAGCGCCTGCTGCGCGCCAAGGGCGTGGCCGAGATCGAGAAGATCCGCGTGGACCTCGATCCCCCGCGGCGCGACGAGATGGTCGAGCGCACCGGGCGGCGCACCGTGCCGCAGATCTACGTCGGCGATCGCCATGTCGGCGGCTACGACGACCTCGCGGCCCTCGACCGCGCGGGCGGGCTCGAGCCGCTGCTCGCCGCTCCATGATTTTCCGCGTTGTTTAATCCTGCCCCGCTAGCGGGGACCCTTAAGCTGAAGGAAGCTCCATGAGCGACATCCCCCAACAGAACCAGAACAACCAGCCGCAGTTCAGCATCGAGAAGGTCTACGTGAAGGATCTCTCGCTCGAGATTCCCAACGCGCCGGGGGTGTTCCTCGAGCGCGACGTGCCGACGGTGGACATCCAGCTGCATCACAATTCCAACAACGTCGAGCAGGGCGTCTACCAGACGGTGCTCACCGTCACCGTGACCGCGAAGGTGAAGGACAAGACGATGTTCCTCGTGGAGGTGGCGCAGGCCGGCGTGTTCGCGGTGCGCAACATCCCCCAGCAGGATCTCGAGGCGGTGCTGGCGATCGCCTGCCCCAACATCCTCTTCCCGTATGCACGGGAGGTCGTCTCCGACATCGTCGTTCGCGCGGGCTTCCCGCCCGTGGTGCTGGCACCCGTGAACTTCGAGGCGATCTACCAGGCGCAGCAGCCGCAGGCCGCGCAATCCTCGCCGCAGATCATCACGCCGGGCGCACCCCACTAGCCGTGCGCGCACGCGCCGTCGCCGCCGCGCTCCTCGCCGCTGCCCTACCAGCGGCGGCGGCCGAGTACCGCTCGCTCGGCGCCGCGCCCGCCGTGCTCTACGACGCTCCCTCCTCCAAGGCCGACCGCCTCTTCGTCGCGAGCCGCTATTACCCGTTCGAAGTGCTGGTGAAGCTCGATCAATGGACGAAGGTCCGCGACGTGAACGGCGAGGTGGCGTGGGTCGAGAACAAGGCCCTGGGCGAGCGCCAGACCGCGATGGTGACGGTGCCGCTCGCCGACGTGCGCGCCGCGCCCAACGCCCAGGCCCCGCTCGTCTTCGAGGCGTACAAGCAGGTCCTGCTCGAGGTGCTGGAGCCGCCCGCCGACGGCTGGGTGAAGGTGCGCCACCGCGACGGGCAGCAGGGCTACATCCGCACGGCCCACATTTTCGGCGCGTAGACGGTGCGCATAGCGATCCTCGGCGCGGGCGCGTGGGGATCGGCCCTCGCGGTGAGCTTCGCCGCCTCCCATGGCGTGACGCTTTGGTCGCGCGGTCGCGAAGAATGCGACAACCTCGCCGCGACCCGGCAGAGCCGCTACCTTCCCGGCGTCGCGATTCCGGCGTCCGTGCGGATCGAGCCTTCACTGGGCGCGGCGGTCGGTTCGTGCGAGCTCGCGATCGTCGCCACTCCCACCTCCGGATTGCGCGCGACGCTCGAGGGCGCGGGCCGTGCGCTCGCGGGAAAGCCACTCGTTTGGGCGTGCAAGGGTTTCGAGGATGCGACCGGCGAGCTTCCGCACGAGGTCGCCGCGCGGGCGGCGGCCGATGCGAGCGCCATGGGTGCGTTGTCCGGCCCCAGCTTCGCGCTCGAGGTGGCGCGGGGCCAGCCCACCGCGATCGTCCTTGCCTCCGGCGATGCGAGCTTCGCGCGCTCCACCGCCGGCGCGTTGAACAGCCCTCGCCTCAGGATCTACTCGAACGACGACCTGGTCGGCGTCGAGCTGGGCGGAGCGTTGAAGAACGTGGTCGCGATCGCCGCGGGGATCAGCGACGGCCTCGCGCTCGGGCGAAACGCCCGTGCGGCGCTCGTCACACGCGGGCTCGCGGAGATCTCGCGCCTGGGCACGGCGATGGGCGGGCGTCCGGAAACCTTCATGGGGCTCGCGGGCCTGGGCGACCTCGTGCTCACCTGCACGGGCGATCTCTCGCGCAACCGCGAGGTGGGCGTGCGCCTCGCGCAAGGCGGGCAGCTCCCGCAGGTCCTGGATGCGCTCGGCCACGTGGCCGAAGGTGTCCACTCGGCGCGCGCCGCGCGCGACCATGCGCGTCGCCATCGTCTCGAGATGCCGATCACCGAGGCGGTGTGCGCCGTGCTCTTCGAGGAACGCGCCGCGCAGGACGCGGTACGCCAGCTGCTTACGCGCGATCCGCGCCCGGAGTGAACCGCCCCGCTCAGTAGCTGATCGTGAGCGTCCGGGTCTGCGAGGTAATGCAGCTCGCGACGCCGCAGGTTCCGGCCTGGTTCGCCGGCATCGTGCCGTTCACGCTGAAGCTTTGCGCGAGCCCGGTCCCGGTGCTCCCGGGTGAGCTCAACGCCAGCGTGTATTGGAGCCCTCCCACGACGCCTACCGTCGCATCGAGGGCCATCGTATACGGCAGGAGGCTCGTGCAGGTCACCGAGTAGGGCGTGCTCGCGTTTTGCACTCCGCCGAACGCCGTGTACGTGAAGCTCACCGTGCCGGGCGCCGTGGTCATGGAGCAGCTCGCGGGCGTGAAGATGGCGACAGGGAATGTCGCCGTGTCCGTGCCTTGGCCCCTCAAGGTGACCGTCACCGTGTCCATGTAGGTCCCGGCCGGAAGGCCCGTCTGGCTTCCCGCGACGCAGCCCCAGAAGGGGATGTTGGTGCTGGACGGGATGAACCCGGTGAGCCCCGCGATGGTTCCCGAGATGCGATTGGCCGCGTTCGCGCGCCAGACGGTCGCGCAGGTGCTGTCCTGGAAGAGGTCGTAGTTGATGAGGTTCGCGCCCAGTTGCGCGCGATTCTGCTGGGCGGTGGCGTGAAGGCCGTTGTCGGCCGAGAGCGTGAAGGTCGCGGTGGTTGCGTCGCCAGTGCGAGCGCGCACGCACGTGACCGCGATCGTTCCCTGCGTGACATTGGTGGCGGCGGTCGACGGAACGTAGGCTGTCGCGAAGCCCGTCAACGCTCCCAGGGTGCAGGTGACCGCCGCGTTGCCGGCGGTGCTGAACCCGCACACCAGGGCCGCGAGCGCGATGGTCCAGGCGGTGCGCCTCATCGCGAGACCCCCTTGCATTCGAACGGGCCCAGCCGCGGCACCTCGTCGCGGACCGGCGCCGGCAGGTCGACCTCGAACTGGCAACGCTTGCCCTGCCAGTCCAGGTGCAGGCGATTGTGGCTCTCGAGGCCGGTCACGTAGGCCTCCCCCCGGCGCGCGACATAGAAGCTCTCCTTGTCGCCCTCGATGCCGACGGTCGCCCCCGGGGGCGCCGGTTGCCCATCGCCGAACACGATTCGCATCAGCGCGCCGCGCCCGCCGCGGACCGGGAACTTGACGAGCACTCCGCTTCGCCATGCGGGCACCGCGCCGATCTCGATCGAATCGAGCTCGGCGCTCACCGGCAGGTCGCCTGGATTGATGCGCACTGAATTCCTCTGGTAGGGCCACAGGTTCGGGATGATCGCCACCCCGTCGGCATCCGTCTTCGCCATGACGTTGCTTCCGAGGCCGACCCCCACGTCGGGATAGCCCGGCAGCTCCACGACCGCGAAGGACTGGTCCATCCGCCGAGTCGCGAAGAACCTGCCGTCGGCGGCCACCAGGCCGCCGTTCATGCCGGCACGCACGGCGGTTCGATCGGGCGACGCGCTGGCTTCCCCGGACATTGTGCCGTGGTTGCCGAGGTAGTAGAGGCCGCCTTCCAGCTGCGCCTTCTGGTCCTGCGTGCCGGCGAGCGTGCGCCAGCCGAGCGGATTGTCCACGCTCGGCGAGCGCGATTCGGAAACGTAGAAATCGTCGAAGCCCGCATGGTGCGTGGCCGACGCCGCGAAGGTCTTCGCGTTTTCGAGGGGAATGGTGAGCGTCGCGCCCAGGGAATTTCCGGCCGCAGCGCCGCTCGCACGGCTGATCGAGACGTTCAGGCTCGCGTGCTCGAAGAGGGTGACCGCGTAGTTCACCGACGCGGTGGTCACCGCCTCCTGGCCGAAGGGCTCGATCTTCGCGAAGCCCACGCCGAACGATCCGTTCTTCTCGGTGAACCATGTCCAGCTCCCCGCGACCTGGAGCTTGTTGACCGGGAAGTCGTTGTCCTGACCGAGCATGCGAAATCGCGTGCTCGCGCCCTGCGCCTGGACCGAAAGCGAGCTCTTCACGCCCGTGCGGTCGAGGCCGACCAGCCAGTTCCAGCCGCGGCCCGTGCCGGCCTGGTCGCTTCCGGCGACCGCCACGGTTCCCAGGAATTGCAGCGGCAAAGCGGTGATCGCGCCCAGGCCGGCGCTGCGCAGGCTGGGCGTAGCCTCGCCGCGCACCTCGAGCGTGAGGTGGTCGGTGATGCCGCGTCGCCACGTCCCGCTGGCGAACGACTCGCCGTAGCTGTCGGAGAGCTCGCCCAGGTCGCGGCGCACCTTGCCCGCCTCGACGCTCCAGTCGTTCAGCTTCCGGGCGAGCAGCATCGAGTTCGCGAAGAACGGCTGAACCACGACGGTCTCGCGGCCCAGCAGGTCGCGCACGACGATCCGCGCTTCCCCGTTGCCGCTCACGGCGGGAAAGTTGTCGATCGCGAACGGCCCGGTGGGCACGCTCGATACCTGGCGCAGCACGTCGTTCACATAGAGCTCCACCGTGGAGGGTGCCACCGACAGGCCCTTCAGCGCCGGCACCGGCTGCGAGATGAAGCCCGGCGTGAGCGCGAAGTTGGTTCCGTACTGCACACCGCCGAAATAGACGTTGCGGCCCCAGATACCCGCCCGCGTGGTCGCGTCTCCGATGCGCAGCGTGCGATTGCTCTCGGGAAAATCGTGCGTGAGCGTGGACTCCAGCCTCAGCACGGGACGCACGGTCGTGTCGTCCACGCCGCTCGTCACGTGCCGCGCCACCTGGGTGCTCGTGAGCGTTCCCCAGGGAGTCGAGACGCCCGCCTCGGTGAGCACGCCGAAGTCGTTGACGGTGGGTGCGCCACGCAGCACGGTGCCCGTGTAGTTCACGTCGTAGTTGAGGAACACGGCCGGAAGCGGCGGGCTCACGGGCTCGCGCTTCACGATCTCCCGCGAGAGGCGCAACGCCGTGAAAGAGCCCGGATCGAAGTAGAGGGCGACCGATTGCGTCGCCAGGTCCAGCTTGGACTTGAAGCCCGGCACGGCGGTGAGCGGCCAATAGGGCTCGCCCTTGAAGTCGATCGGACGGATGTCCGGCTTCACCTGCACCCGCCATTCGTCGAATGCCTCGCGCGGAGCGAAGAGCACGCCGTTGCGCTCGATGAAGACCCAGGTGCCACCCTTGGAGCCGTTCACGGTGACGTCGAGGGGGTAGATCCTGTCCTCGGTCGCCGCGGGCGGCGAGGCCGCGCCGGCGAGCGGCGATACGGGGCTCGGGAGCGACTGGGCCCGGGCCGCGCACGCGTAAAACAGCGCGAACGCGAAGCACGCGAGGGCCTGCCGCGCGAACGAGCCTATTCGCCGAGCTGCAGCTCGAAGGCCCGGGTCGAACCGTCGTCCAGCGAGACCAGCAGCTTCGCCTTGCCCGCGGGGATCGTGCCGTCGGCGCGTTTCACGTCGAATTCGCGGTGGATGCCCGCCAGGATGTAGCCGCCCGAATCGCGCGAGGCGATCTTCTCGCCTCCCGGGGTTTCGAGCACGAAGCCGCGCGGGTTGGCGTAGGCCGTGCCGCTGTTGGCGCATTCGACCTTCACCGTATCGGGCGCGGCTCGCTTCGCCGTGCACGCGAGGTCGCTCTTCGCGCCCGCAGGCGTGATGAAGACCGGCAGCGAGAAGGCGAGCGCGATGGCGACGTCCACGCCCTTTTCCGGCGGCTTGGCTTCCGCCACCTCGCGCACGATCATCCGGTAGGTCGCCTGGTCGGGCCGGCGCGAGGGCTTCACCATCGCGAGCCTCACGACCTGCTTCGCGTTCGGGGCGAGCTTGATGATGGGAGGCGCGAGGAAGAGATCCTCGGAGGGCACCAGCTCGTCCTCGCCGCCCGCCTTCTGGCTCCACGTGAAGACGTCGGCCTGCATCACCAGCTCGTCGTTCCCCTCGTTCACGAGGGTCACGGCGGTCGCGCGGTCCGTCGGCGTCATGTAGATCCGCACCGGGCTCACCGAGAACTGGCCGGCGAAGGCACCCGGCGCGAGCCACGCGGCGGCCAGGGCCGCGACGGCAAGCGATGGAAGGCGGAGCTTTCGTTTTCGTTCGTATTTGTATGTGCTCATCGATCTACCATCGCACGGTCATTTCCAGGAGGTCACGATCCGCAAGCTTGATCACGCGCCAGGAAGTGACGGTGCCGAGGCCGGCGGTCATGTCGTCAGACATTACACCAGCCCACGAGACCGGGGGCAAGAAACGGTAAGCGCCGCCATGGATCGGCAGCGAGGAGGAAAACGCGGAGGGCGCGTCGATCTGCACGACCACGCCGGTCGAGCAGACCACCGTCACGATCGCGCCGAAGGCGCCGGGCATGTCGCTGATCCGGCAGAAGCTCGAGCCGGGCGACACCTGGTTGCCGAGCTGCACCTGCACGTTGAAGCTCGAACGGGCGTGCGCGGCAAGCGCCTCGCCCGGGCCCAGCGCGGCGACGACCGAGATCGAAGCGAGGAGGGCGGACGGGAAGGCCTTCACGCTAGAAGGTGACGATGAGGGTTCGCGTATGCGTCGCGGGGCCGCACGTCGAGGTCGCGCAGGTACCCGCCTGGAGCGCCGGCATGGAGCCCGACACCGCGTACGTGCGGACGTCTCCGGTGCCGATGGTGGCTGTCGTCGCCGCCGTGCCGGCGACCAGCGTGGGCGCGGCAGCGGTCAACGTGTATTGAAGGCCCGACAGCACGCCCACGCCCGTCGCCGTGCCGTTCACCGTATCGAACGCGACGGACACGGGCGCGAAGCCGCGCGTGCACTGGAAGGTGAGGTTCACGGAGTTGCTGCCCTGCGCCGTCCCCTGGAACGCGGTGTACGTGCCGAATGACACGGTCGTCGTTCCCGAGTTCGTCGCCGCGCACTGCGAGCTCAGCGTCACCTGGACGGTGAAGTTGCTGCTCGTCGTGGCCGCGTGCACGAACGGGATGAAAGCCGCGAAGCCGGCCGCCAAGACGCGCAGCCAAGGCTTCGAACCACGCCCGCCCCCGGCCGCGCTCAATCGCGCGGCCGCCATCGCATCATCGGACATTCCGCGCTCAGAACGTGACGATCAGGGTTCTCACGTGGGAGGTCGGTCCGCACGCCGACGTCGCGCACGCACCCGCCTGCAACGCGGGCATGGAGCCCGTCACGGCATAGGTCACCGCGTCACCGGTTCCGATCGTGGCCGTGGTCGCCGCGGTGCCCGCGACGCTGCTCGCCGCGCCGGCGGAGAGGGTGTACTGCAGCCCCACGAGGACGCCGGCGCCGGCTGCCGTGCCGTTCACGACGTCGAACGCGACCGTGGTCGGCGCGAAGCCGCGCGTGCATTGGAAGAGCAGGTTCACGGACGTGCCGGCCTGGGGCCCCGGCTGGAACGCAGTGTAGGTGCCGAAATCGACCGTCTGCGACCCCGAGTTGGTGGCCTGGCACTGCGAGGTGAGGCTGGTCGAGACGTTGAAGTTATTGCTCGTCGTGGCGGATTGGGCCGGAAGTGCGGCGGCTCCCAGAATCGCGGCGGCGATGAGAATTCTTTTCATTTGTTGCTCCCTGAACATTTAGTGGCAATCCCGCAGCCATCGCGGTCCTGTTACGTGTGGGGATTACATGCCGTGGCCTGCGGGAACACTGTGGAAGGGCTCACAAACATCTGTTAGCCTGCTGCGGGCGGCATCATAAAACCTAGAGAAATCATAAAGTAACCGCCGCGACCTCAAGGAGTAGCAGAGGTTAGCCTGCGCATTGCGGTTGAAAGAATCCGGCGCGATCCGCTCGGCCCGACATCGGGCCAAGGACGAGTTTTCCGGTATCTGGAATTTCGTGGTAAATCAGTTAGTTGCAAAAACTGACCGCGCGGACGGTCATTTCCCCGCTGCGCAGGCCTCGAAACAGGCGCCCGCCAAATTCGGGCTTGGCGAAGCGGGGAAATGGAAACGGATGTTAGGCCGGCGTGTCGCGCAAATCAGGGCCCGACCCCGCATAGCCGCATTGGCGCCAGGCTTCGAAGACCACCACGGCAACCGCATTCGAAAGATTGAGGCTGCGATTGCCGGGCCGCATGGGCAGGCGCAGCCGTGCCTCGTCGGGAAACCCCTCGAGGACGGGCGGCGCGAGCCCACGCGTCTCGGCGCCGAACACCAGCACGTCGCCTTCCCGATAATCCACCTCGTCGAAGCGGCGCGTCGCATGCCGCGAGAAGGCGAAGCGGCGTGCGCCCCCGAACACGGCGGCGCAGGATTCCCAGTCCTCGTGCACGCGGACCGTCGCGTACTCGTGGTAGTCGAGGCCGGCGCGGCGGAGCTGCCGGTCCTCGAGCGTGAAGCCGAGCGGCTTCACGAGATGCAGGCGCGCACCCGTGTTGGCGCACAGGCGGATCACGTTGCCCGTGTTGGGAGGGATCTCCGGATTCACCAGGATCACGTCGAACATGGCCCGAAGCCTAGCGGGGACCGGGCGTGCGCGCCACGGCCCACACGCTCACGCGCGCGGCACCCGCGTCCTTCAGGGCACGAGCGAGTGTTTCGGCGGTGGCGCCCGTCGTGACGACGTCATCCACGATCGCGACGTGCTGCCGTTCGAACCGGCATGCGCATGCGAAGGCGCCCCGCAGGTTCGCGAGACGCCGGCGGCGATCGAGCTCGTGCTGGACCTCGGTCTCGCGCAAACGCACGATCGCGCGCGGCTTGCAGGCGACTCCGATCGCGCGGCCGAGGACCTTCGCTACCTCGAGCGCCTGGTTGAAGCCGCGCTGCCGCAGGCGACGTGGCGAAAGGGGCGGCACCACGAGGCAATCGGGCCGGTCGACGCCGGCCAAGCGCTGCGCAAGCCGGGAGGCGAGCGCGTGCCCGAGCGCGAGATCGGATGCGAACTTGAAGCGCTGCACGAGGCGATCCAACGGGAAGCGGTATTCGAATGCCGCGACCGAATCGTCCACCGCCGGATTGCGCTTGCCGAGGCAGCGCCCGCAGAGGAGCCTCGACTCGGGCAGGGGCAGCGCGCACCTCGGGCACGCATGGCGGATCGCCGGCAACGACGCATCGCACGCCGGGCAGAAGAGCGAGTCGCCCGACGGCGCGCCGCACAGCGCGCAGTCCTGGGCGGGCCACAACGATGAAAAATGAGGCAGACGTAAGGCCCGCCACCACGGATTGTTTGACATCTTGCTGAATACCAATAATTATCAGGCTGTTAGAAAGGCTTCCATGGACACCCTGATCCATCTCCACCGACCTACGTCGAATCCCCGGTTCGACGAGCTGCGCCGCCGCGCGGCCGCGCTCTTCGACCTTCCCTTCAACGATCTCCTCCTCGAAGCGCACACAACGCACCGCGCGAATTTCGATCCGAACCGCGTGCAGCGCGCGACCCTCCTTTCCATCAAGACCGGCGGTTGCCCCGAGGACTGCGGCTACTGTCCCCAGGCCGCGCGCTACCACACGGGCGTGGAAAACGAGGCGCTCATGCCGGTCACCGAGGTGGTGGCCGCCGCGCGCGCCGCGAAGGAGCACGGCGCCACGCGCTTTTGCATGGGCGCCGCATGGCGCGGCCCGAAGCAGCGGGAGCTCGACCCGGTGCTGGACATGGTCCGCGAGGTGAAGGCGCTCGGGCTCGAAACCTGTTGCACGTTGGGAATGCTGAAGGACGGCCAGGCCGAACAGCTCCGCGATGCCGGGCTCGACTACTACAACCACAACCTCGACACGTCGCCCGAGTTCTACGGGAACGTCGTCACCACGCGCGAATACGAAGACCGCCTCGCGACGCTCGAACGCGTTCGCGGGGCGGGCATCGCGGTGTGCTGCGGCGGAATCGTCGGCATGGGCGAGGGACGCGAGGCGCGCGCGGGACTTCTCGCGCAGCTCGCGAGCCTCGAGCCGCAGCCCGAGTCGGTGCCGATCAACGAGCTGGTGCAGGTGGAGGGCACGCCGCTCGCGGGCACCGCGAAGCTGCCCTGGAGCGAGTTCGTGCGCACCATCGCGGTGGCGCGCATCCTCATGCCGAAGAGCTTCGTGCGCCTGTCCGCCGGGCGCACCGCGATGGACGAAGCGGTGCAGGCCCTCTGCTTCTTCGCGGGCGCCAATTCCATCTTCTACGGCGAGAAGCTACTCACCACCGCAAACCCGGACGTGGCGCGCGACGACGCGCTCTTCGCCTCGCTCGGCATCGCGCCGGGCTGAGGACCCCATGGGCGAGACCGGGCGGCGCCTTGCCGCGGCGCTCGACGAGCTGGACGAACGCGCGCTCACGCGGGAGCGTCGCATCCTCGAGGGCCCCCAGGGTCCACGGGTCCGCATCGCGGGCCGGGAGCTCGCGAACTTCGCATCGAACGACTATCTCTCGCTCGCGGGGAATCCCCGATTGCGCGAGGCGGCGCATCGGGCGATCGACACCTACGGATTCGGCTCGGGCGCCTCGCCGCTTGTCTGCGGCCATTCGGCGGCGCACGAGGCGGCGGAACAGCGCTTCGCGGGGTTCGTCGGCCTGCCGCGCGCGCTGCTCTTCTCCAGCGGATACGCCGCCAACCTGGGAATCCTCGCCTCGCTCGCGCAACGCGACAGCGAGATCTTCTCCGATGCCCTGAACCACGCCTGCCTCATCGACGGCGCGCGCCTGTCGCGGGCGCAGGTGACTACGTACCGGCACGCGGACCTGGCCGACCTCGAGGCGAAGCTCGCCGCCTCCCGCGCTGCCGAGCGCATCGTCGCCACCGACGCGGTCTTCAGCATGGACGGCGACCTCGCGCCGCTTCCGCATATCCTGGAGCTTTGCGAACGCTATGACGCGTGGCTCGTGGTGGACGATGCGCACGGCATCGGCGTGATGGGCGCACGGGGGCGCGGCTCGCTCGAGCACTTCGGCCTCGCCTCCCCGCGCATCGTGCTCATGGCGACGCTCGGAAAAGCGCTCGGCGGATATGGCGCGTTCGCCGCGGGCGAGCCCGATGCGATCGAGTGGCTGCTGCAACGCGCGCGAACCTACATCTACTCGACGGCGCTTCCGCCCATGGCCGCCGCCGTCGCCGTGGAAGCCATGGCGATCGTGGAATCCGAGCCGCAACGCCTCGCCACGCTCCGCGAGCGCATCGGCGAGCTACGCGAGGCCTTGCGCGGCCTGGGCGTGGACGACACCTCCCCGAGCGCCGTGCATCCGCTCATGCTCGGAGCCAACGCAGATGCGCTCTTCGCATCGGAGTCCTTGCGCGAGCGCGGCTTCCTCGTGCCGGCGATCCGGCCGCCGACCGTGCCGCAGGGCACCGCGCGGCTGCGGATCTCGCTCGCTGCCGGGCACACCGCACGGGACATCGAGGGCCTCGCCGCGGCGCTAGCCGGATGCCTGGCGCGATAAGCGGTGCGCGGCGCGCTTTCGAGCGCGCCGCCGCGACCTACGATTCGGCCGACGCCCTGCACCGGGAAGTGGGACGGCGCCTGGTCGAGCATCTCGATCCCATCCGCGTCGATCCGCGGCGGGTGCTCGACCTGGGCTGCGGCACCGGCTCCCAGCTCGATGCGCTTGCGCGACGCTTTCCCCGTTCGCAAATCGTGGGGATCGATTTCTCGCGCGCGATGCTGGAACGCGCACTCGCGCGCGCGCCATGGTGGCGGCGTGCTTTCGGGAGGCGCGCTCCACGCTTCGCCTGCGCCGACCTCGCGAGGCTTCCGCTCGGCAACGCGACCGCGGGCCTCGCCTTCTCCAACCTGGCGCTGCAGTGGTGCGATGCCCCTGCCGTGTTCGCCGAGGCCTCGCGCGTCCTCGTGAAGGAGGGTTTGCTTCTCTTCTCGACGCTCGGGCCCGATACGCTGCGCGAGCTGCGTAGCGCCTTCGGCGTCGCCGCATTTCCGGGCCTCGCGGACATGCACGACCTGGGCGATGCGCTGGTCGCCGCGGGCTTCGGGCAGCCGGTGATGGAGATGGAGCTCCTCACGCTCGAATACTCCACGCTCGAGGCGCTCCTCGCGGACCTGCACGCCGTGGGCGCGCTCGCGGCGGCAAAGCCGGGGCTCGGTGGACGCGATCGCCGGAAGGCCGCGGCGTACGCGTACGAGGCGCGGCGGCGAAGCGGTGCGTTGCCCGCCACCTACGAGGTCGTCTATGGCCATGCATGGAAGACGGGCGCGCGGCACGCGGCCGACGGCCGGCAGGTCATCGACTTCGTGCGCGCCCCGCGCCCATGAGGCGCGGCGTCTTCGTGACGGGAACCGATACCGGCGTCGGCAAGACCTTCGCCGCATGCGTGGTGATCCATGCGCTCGCCGCAAGCGGCTTGCGCGTGGCGCCCATGAAGCCCGTGGCCGCGGGCTCGGACGAGGACACGCTCGCGCTGATGCGCGCGGCGCGAATCGACCTCGCAAGGAAGGCCGAGGTGACGCCCGTGCTGCTGCGCGATCCGATCGCCCCCCACATCGCCGCGGCTCGCGACGGCTGCCGCATCGAGCTCGATTCGCTGGAGCGCGCCTTCGATCGCCTCGCCGCGAGTGCGGACTTCGTCGTGGTCGAGGGCGTGGGCGGGTTCGCGGTGCCGCTCGGCCCTTCGCTGGACACCATCGACCTTGCGCGCGCGTTGGCGCTTCCCGTCGTGCTCGTGGTCGGCGTGCGCCTGGGTTGCCTGAACCACGCGCTCCTCACGCAACGCGCGATCGCGCAATCCGGGCTGCGCCTCGCGGGCTGGATCGCCAACGCGATCGACCCCGCCATGGACGCGGCCGAGGCCAACGTGGAGGCGCTTCGCGAACGCCTCGGTGCGCCGCTCCTCGGGCGATTGCCGTATTCCCCCGCGCGCGATCCCGCGCAGCTCGCCAATCGCCTCGACGTGGCGGCCCTCGTCTGACTAGTGGAACGCGGCGCTGCGCAATGCCACGCCGTGCGCGCCATGTCGCGCCGCCTCTTCGAGGTCTGCGCGCGCAAGGCCGCCGATCGCGAAGATGGGCATCGGCCTTCCGGCCGCGAGCGCCTCGAACCCGGTCCAGCCGAGCGGCATCGCGCCGGGATGCGACGGCGTCGGCTTCACCGGCCCCAGCGCCACGTAGTCGACCCCGATCGCGGCCGCGTGATCGAGCTCGGCCGCATCGTGGCAGGAGGCGCCTACGAGCGCACCGGGGGGACGTGAGCTTGCCGCCATCAGCGCGGCCGCCGTGAGGTGGAGGCCCTCGCACTGTGGAAGGCGGGGGCAGTCGCTGTTCAGCACGAGGCGCGAGCGCCATGGGCTCGTGCGCACCAGCGTGCGCGACACCAGATGCTGCAACGGGTGGAAGCCCATGTCCTTCTCACGGACCTGCACCAGCAGGGGCTCGCGCTGGGCGCGCGCCTCCAGCGCCCGTACCCAATCCTCGATCCCCAGGGTGGCGGCGTCGGAGACGACCATCACCCGCGGCAGCGCCAGCGCGGCCAGCACCGGAGCGTTGGCGGGCAGCATCGGCGCGACGTCCGTCTGCTCCACGCGCTGCCAGCGGATCGCCTGGTCCTCGAGCGGCCGCGGCTCGTGGTCCCAGCGCGTGACGCGGAAGAAGTGCAGCCGCACGGTGGCGTGCGTGTACGCGTATACGCGCGTGATCCACGGAGACGCCTCGCGCATCTCGATACCAAGCTCCTCGCGAAGCTCGCGCGCGAGCGCGGTGCGCGGATCTTCTCCCGCCTCGATCTTCCCGCCGGGAAATTCCCAGTAGCCCGCATAGGGCTTGCCCGCGGGGCGCTGCGCGAGGAGGAACTGGCCGTCGGGCTTCTCGATGACCGCTGCGGCGACTTCAGTGATTCGGGGCGATTCAGGCAAAAGGCTGTGAAAACGCAGATGAACGCAGATGGAGCGCGGATCGTTCTGCGTTCATCCGCGTTTCCCGCTTGAACGGCCAACCCAGTCGCGGGCGAATTGCCACGCGACGCGCCCGCTGCGCGAGCCGCGCTCGAGCGCCCAGACGAGCGCCGCCTTGCGGCTCTCGTCGCTCGCCTTGCCGCCGAGCGTCGCGACCCAGTGGGAGGCGATCTCCAGGTACTGGTCCTGGTCGAACGGATAGAAGGAGAGCCACAGCCCGAAGCGTTCCGAGAGCGAGATCTTCTCCTCGGTGGTCTCGCCCGGATGGATCTCGCCATCGACGTGCCTCGCCTCGAGGTTCTCGTCCATGAACTCCGGCATGAGATGGCGGCGGTTGCTGGTGGCGTAGATGAGCACGTTGTCCGCGGAGCCGGCGATGGAGCCGTCGAGCGCCACCTTGAGCGACTTGAAGCCCGGGTCGGAGGCCTCGAAGGAGAGGTCGTCGCAGAAGACGACGAAGCGCTCCTTGCGATCGCCCACGATGTCCACGATGTCGGGGAGGTCGACCAGGTCGCGCTTGTCCACCTCGATCAGCCTCAAGCCCTTGCCGGCGAACTCGTTCAGGGCCGCCTTCACGAGCGAGCTCTTTCCGGTGCCGCGCGCGCCGGTGAGCAGCACGTTGTTGGCAGGGCGCCCGGCGACGAACTGCGCGGTGTTCTCGCGCAGGCGCGCCTTCTGCTCGTCCACGTCCTTCAGGTCCTGGAAGCGAATCGCGTGCGGATGGCGCACCGCCTCGAGGTAGCCACCGCGCGGGTGCTTGCGCCAGCGGAAGGCCTGCGCCTTCCAGTCGGGATCGGCCGCGGCTGGCGGCAGGAGGCGCTCGACGCGCCCGAGGAGCTCCTCGAGGCGCCGCGCGAGAGCCTTCCAGTCTTCGCTCATTTCAGCGTGAAGAGCAGCAGCCAGTAGTACTGCAGGGTCTCGAGATGGGCTTCGCGCGCGACCGGGCGCACCGCCTCGCGAAGCTCGTCGGCGTCCGGGAAGTTCTTGAGGACCTCGTATTCCTCGCCGCTCGCGAGCTTGCGCATCTGGTAGGTGTTGCCCTCGGCATCGCGGCGCGAGATCGGCGTCGAGCTGCCCTCGGAGTACTGGTTGTCGAGCATCGCCACGACGGAACCGGGGGCGATCGCGCCCGAGAGGTTCGAGACGAACCGGGCGATGCCGCTCTTCTTCACGTGCGACCACCAGAACCCCGCGTACGCGGCGTCGCAGCCGCGCGGCACGCCCTGGAGGGTGATCGCGTCCGCCTTGAAGAAATCGGCCTTGCCGGGCGCGATGGGCTTCTCGCGCGCGATCTCGAGCACGGAATCGTTGATGTCGCACGCGTGGACCTTCTTCGCCGCGCCCGCGATGAATTGGGTCCAATAGCCCGTGCCGCACGCCACCTCGAGCACGGTGCGGCCCTTGAAGATGCGTGGGATGCGCCCGCGCAGCCACTCCAGCTCGTGCTGGCGCTCCGGCTTGAAGTAGATCTTCTCGTATTCCTGCGCCCGCCTGGAATAGTAGTGATGCATCGGCGGATCTTCGGTGCGCGGCCCGGCCATGGGATTGTCTCCGTCAGCTTCGGTAATCGGCATTGATCTTCACGTAGTCGTACGAGAAGTCGCAGGTCCACACGGTCGCGGTCTCCACGCCGCGCCCGAGGGTGACGCGCACGCCGATCTCGGGTTCCTGCATCGCGCGGCGCCCCTGCTCCTCGGTGTAGGACGCGGATCTCGCGCCGTTCTCCACCACCACGCCGCCGCCCAGCTCGAGGCCGACGCGGCTCGCGTCGAGGTCGACGATGCCGGCGTTGCCGATCGCGGCGAGGATGCGCCCGAGGTTCGGGTCGCTCGCGAAGAACGCGGTCTTCACGAGCGGCGAGTGCGCGATGGCCTTCGCCACGCGGAAGCACTCGGCGACGCTCTCGCCCTCGTCCACCGCGATGGTGATGAACTTGGTGGCGCCCTCGCCGTCGCGCACGATCGCCTGCGCGAGGATCTGCGCCACCTCGATCAACGCCTCCGCGAGCTGGCCGAACTCGGCGGTGCCCTCGCCGACGATCTCGGGATTTCCCGCGTGGCCGGTCGCCACGAGGAGCAACGTGTCGTTGGTGGAAGTGTCGCCGTCCACGGTGATCGCGTTGAACGAGCGGTTCGCGACGCGGCGGGCGAGGTATTGCAGCGCGTCGCGGCCCACGCAGGCGTCGGTGGCGATCAACCCCAGCATGGTCGCCATGTTGGGCTGGATCATCCCCGCGCCCTTGGAGATCCCGGTCACGGTGATGGTCCGCCCGTCGATCACCACCTGGCGCGAGACCGCCTTGGGCACGGTGTCGGTGGTCATGATCGCTTCGGCGGCCGAGGACCAGTTGCCGGGCGCGAGGTCTGCCTGGGCCGCGGGAAGGCCGGCGACGAGGCGATCGACGGGAAGCGCTTCCATGATGACGCCGGTGGAAAGCGGCAGTACCTGGCGTGGATCGATGCCGAGTTGGCCCGCGGTGGCGGCGCACGTATCGCGCGCCGCGGTGAGCCCCGCGGCGCCGGTTCCCGCATTGGCGACGCCGGTGTTCACGACGATGGCGCGGATGGGTTCCTTCGAGGCGAGGTGATCGCGGCACACCTGCACGGGCGCGGCGGCGAATCGGTTGCGCGTGAATACGCCCGCGACGCGCGTCCCCTCGTCCAGGGCCACGAGCAGCAAATCCTTCCTGTCGGGCTTGCGGATGCCCGCGCGGGCGATGCCAAGCCGGACGCCGGCGATCGTGAGGAGCTGCTCGGGGCGCGGTGGCTCTAGGTTTACGGCCATGGGGTCGGCCGCAATTCTACCCCAGCGCCGCTAGCCGAGCTTCCCGTGGCATTGCTTGAATTTCTTGCCCGATCCGCACGGGCATGGGTCGTTGCGCCCCACCTTCTGCGTGGAACGCACGAAGGGCTGCACCTCGCCCAGGTTGCCCAAGCCCATGTCGACCGCGCCCGCCATCGCGCCGGAAGCCATCGCGGCGGGCTGGCCCTCGGCAGCCGCCTCTTCCTCGGCGAGCGACTGCCCGAATTCGGCGTGCTGGTACTGGACGTTCTTCAGCGCGCGCGCGGCTTCCTCGGCCTGGCGCTCGGCCTCGCGCACCTGCTCCTCCGAGCGCACCTGCACGGCCATGAGATGGCGCGTGACCTCGCGCTTGATGGAATCGAGCATCATGCCGAAGAGCTCGAAGGCCTCGCGCTTGTACTCCTGCTTCGGCTGCTTCTGCGCATAGCCGCGCAGGTGGATGCCCTGGCGCAGGTAGTCCAGCGACGCCAGGTGCTCGCGCCAGTGCATGTCGATCGACTGCAGCATCACCGCGCGCTCGTAGTTGCGGACCACGGCGGGATCCTCGATCGGGGAGAACTTCGCCTGGTAGTCGGCCTTCGCCTGCTCGGTCACGCGCTCGGCGATCGTCCGGGAGTCGAGCTCGGAATCCTTCTCGGCCCATTGGGCGATGGGAGCCTTCACGAAGAAGTCGCCCTCGAGTTTCTTCTCCAGCCCCGGCAGGTCCCACTGCTCCTCGACGCTGCCCGCGGGCACCAGCTCCTCGACCGCGGCGGCAAGCACATCGCGGCGGATCGACTCGATCGTCTCGGAAATTTCCTTCGCCTCGAGGAGCTCGTTCCTCTGCGCATAGATCACCTTGCGCTGGTCGTTGGCGACGTCGTCGAACTCGAGCAGGTTCTTGCGGATGTCGAAGTTGCGGGCCTCGACCTTGCGCTGCGCATTCTCGATGGAGCGCGTGACCATGCGCGCCTCGATCGCTTCACCCTCGGGGATCTTGAGGGAACGCATGATCGCCTGCAGGCGCTCGCCGGCGAAGATCTTCAGCAGCGGGTCCTCGAAGGCGAGGAAGAAGCGCGAGCTGCCCGGGTCGCCCTGGCGGCCGGAACGACCGCGCAGCTGGTTGTCGATGCGCCGCGACTCGTGGCGCTCGGACCCGATGATGTGCAGGCCGCCCGAGGCGACCACCGTGTCGTGCAGCTTCTGCCAGGCTTCCTTGATGGCCGCGACGCGCGATTGCTTCTCGGAATCGGAAAGCGCCTCGTCGTCCTTCAGCTTCTGGATCTCGGGGTCGGGGTTGCCGCCCAGCACGATGTCCGTGCCCCGGCCGGCCATGTTGGTGGCGATCGTGACCTGCGCGGGGCGCCCGGCCTGCGTCACGATCTCCGCCTCGCGCGCGTGCTGCTTGGCGTTCAGCACGTTGTGCGGGATCTTCTCCTTCTGCAGCATCGCCGAGAGGAGCTCGGAGTTCTCCACCGAAGTGGTGCCGAGCAGGATCGGCTGGCCCTGGGCGGTGCGATCCTTCACGTCGTTCACGATCGCCTGGTGCTTCTCCCGGGTGGTGATGAACACCTGGTCGTTCAGGTCCTTGCGCACCATCGCCCGGTGCGTGGGGATGAGCACCGTCTCGAGGTTGTAGATGGTGGAGAATTCGAAGGCCTCGGTATCGGCCGTGCCGGTCATGCCGGCGAGCTTCTTGTACAGGCGGAAGTAATTCTGGAAGGTGATCGTCGCGAGCGTCTGGCTCTCGTTCTTGATCGAGGTGCCTTCCTTCGCTTCGACCGCCTGGTGCAGGCCGTCGGACCAGCGCCGGCCCTGCATCATGCGCCCGGTGAACTCGTCGACGATCACGACCTCGTCGTTCTGCACCACGTAATGCTGGTCGCGATGGTAGAGCGCGTGCGCGCGGATGCCCGCATAGAGGTGGTGCATCAGCACGATGTTCGAGGGATCGTAGAGGCTCGCGCCCTCGGGGAGCAGCCCCGCGCGCGTCATGATCTCCTCGGCGTGCTCGTGGCCCGCCTCCGAGAGCGTCGCGGTGTGCTGCTTCAGGTCCACCCAGTAGTCGCCCTCGCCCTTCTCGTCCTTCTGCGGCGTGAGGCTCGGGATCAGCTCGTCGATGCGGCGATAGAGCGCGGTGGAATCCTCGGCCTGCCCGGAGATGATGAGCGGCGTGCGCGCCTCGTCGATGAGGATCGAGTCCACCTCGTCGACGATCGCGTAGTTGAGGCCCCGCTGGAAGCGCTCTGCGATGCTCGCCGCCATGTTGTCGCGCAGGTAGTCGAAGCCGAACTCGTTGTTGGTGCCGTAGGTGATGTCGGACTGGTACGACTTCTGTTTCTCGTCCGGGTCCATCTGCGGGACGACCACGCCCACGGTAAGCCCGAGGAAGCGGTGGATGCGCCCCATCCATTCCGCGTCGCGGCGCGCGAGGTAGTCGTTCACGGTGACCACGTGAACGCCCTTCCCCGAGAGCGCATTCAGGTACGAGGGCAGCGTCGCGACGAGCGTCTTGCCTTCGCCGGTGCGCATCTCGGCGATCTTGCCCTGGTGCAGCGCGATGCCGCCCACCAGCTGCACGTCGAAGTGGCGCATGCCCAGCACGCGCTTCCCGGCCTCGCGCACGACGGCGAAGGCCTCCGGCAGGATCGCATCGAGGCTTTCGCCGTCGGCCACGCGCTTGCGAAGCTCCGGCGTCTTCGCCGCGAGCTCGTCGTCGGAGAGTTTCTGCACCGACGGCTCCAGCGCGTTCACCTGCTCGACGGTCTTGCGGTACTGCTTCAGCAGGCGATCGTTGCGGCTGCCGAAGATGGCCTTGAGGGCGGTGTTGAGCATGGGATAAATGCGAAAGCCGGCCCGCGAAGGACCGGCAGAGACCTAAATTATACGGGAGATATGGGGGTGGGCCGGGCGGCCACAACCCCCCCGGCTCAGGGCTTCGCGACCGTCGCGGTGTGCGATGCGTTGAGCAGCATGTCGCCCTTCCCGAGGGACAGGAATTTGTTCGGGTTCAACGGGATTCCCTTCTCGCGCACCTCGAAGTGCAGGTGCGGCCCCGTCACCCGGCCGGTGGCGCCCACGATGGCGATCTTCTGCCCCTTCATCACGACATCGCCGACCCTCACGAGGCTGCGCGTGAGGTGCGCGTAACGGGTGGTAAGGCCGTTGTCATGGTCGATGTCGACCATGTTTCCGTACTCCGGATCGTGGGCCACGGTGGAGACGACGCCCCCGGCGGCCGCCATCACCGGCGTGCCGGGACTGGCGATGATGTCCACGCCCGTGTGGAAGGTGTTGCGGCCATTGATCGGGTCGATGCGATAGCCGTAGTTGGAGGAGTAGTAACCCGCCTCCACCGGCATCGTCGTCGGGATCGTCTTGCGCGCCAGGCGGTCGTCCATGAGGACCGAATCGAGCACGCCCAGCTTGTCGCTGCGATCGTCCAGGGTGCGGGAGATGTCGCCCAGCATCTGGTTGAAGTCGTTCAGGCTGAGCTCGCGCCCGCTCGTGGCCGCGGGGCCGCCCTGGCCGGGCTTCTCCTGGAAGCGGAACTCGTCCGTCTTCATGCCGGCCGCCTTGGCGAGGCGCTCGCCGAACGCGTCCAGGCGCAGGATCCGCGCCTGCAGCTCACCCACCTTCACGGCGAGCGAGGTGAGGTTGTCGTGCATCTCGGCTTCGTTGCGTTTCTGGTCGTCCTCGTGCAGCGAGGCGAGCAGCGTGCGAAGGTAGGGGTTGCGCAGGTCGGCCGCGAACCTCATGGTCACCACGTAGGTGGCCATCGCCAGCATGAAGCCGGAAACGAGGATTCCCAGGGCGATCAACAGGACCTGCGATTGCGACAGCGTGACCGAACGGCTCTTCGCGAGGCTGTCCGAAACGAGAATAATGTTCAACCGACACTCCTTCCGTTCCCATGGCCCCTGAACCCATCGCGCGACTTCTCGACGAGAACGCGGAGCTGCGGCCGCTCGCCGCGCGGCTCGCATACATCAGGCGCCTGCAGCGGCGCTACCGGTCCATTGCACCGCCCGCCCTCGTGGAGGCGAGCCGGGTGTGCGCCGTTGACGGAACGATCGTTATTGTTTGCGCCGACAGCGGGAGCGTTGCAGCCGCCCTTCGCCACCTGGCGCCCCGCATCCTGGAGGCATTGCGTAACGGCGCCCCAGGGGCCGCCGCGCCGCGAAATTCCGCAAAACATGCGAGGGATCAGGAGCTTACTTCAATACGGGTGGAAGTACAAGTCGCCGTGCCCAAGGCGCCGCGCCGCGTGATCGCTCGTGGCGAGGTCCCCGCCGAGAAGCTGGGAGCGGTGGCGAAGGGCATGCGCGAGTCGCCCTTGCGCGAGCAGCTGGAAAGGATGTCGGGACGCAAGCGAGGCAAGTGAGCGCGGGCTCTCGTACCCGGCGCCCCGTGCATCGTGCCGCCTTACTGGGGCTTCAGCGCGAGGTTCGCGAAGGCGCGGGGCAGCGCCTCCAGCCGGTCGAACGTCACTTCTTCCCAGGCTTCCCGCTCGGCGAGGAGCTTCCTCAGCAGCAGGTTGTTGAGGGCGTGGCCGGACTTGTGGCCGTAGAACGCGCCGATGACGGGATGGCCCACCGTATAAAGGTCGCCCACCGCGTCGAGCGCCTTGTGCATGACGAACTCGTCGTCCATCCGCAGGCCCTCCGCGTTCAGCACGCGGAAATCATCGATCACCACCACGTTGTCGAGCGAGCCGCCGCGGCCCAGGCCCTTGGAGCGCAGCATCTCGACTTCCTGGGTGAAGCCGAAGGTGCGCGCGCGCGCGACGTCGCGCACGAAGGAGACCTCGGCGAAATCCACCTCGACCCGGGAGCTCGCCGCGTCGAACACCGGGTGCGCGAACTCGATCGAGAATCCCACCTTGAATCCGTTGAACGGCTCCAGGCGAACGTATTTGTCGCCCTGCTCGACCTCGACCGCCTTCAGGATCCGCAGGTACTTCTTGGGCGCGGCCTGCTCCTCGATCCCGGCCGACTGGATGAGGAAGACGAAGGTCCCCGCGCTGCCGTCCATGATCGGCACCTCCTCGGCGGAGACGTCCACGAACGCGTTGTCGATGCCCAGCCCCCCGAAGGCGCTCATGAGGTGCTCGATGGTGGACACGCGCGCGCCCCCGGCCTCGATCACCGTGGCCATGGTGGTGTTGGAGACGTTCATGGCTTTTGCGGGAATCATCGGGCTGCCCGGGAGGTCCGAACGGCAGAAGGCGATCCCGGAATCGATGGGCGCGGGACGGAGCACCATGGTGACCTTCTGCCCCGTATGCACACCCACGCCGGTGGCGCGAACCAGGGTCTTGAGGGTGCGTTGCCGAATCATCTCAACAGCTGCGTTGCCCGATCATTTCTTAATTATATCAGACTCTTACCGGAGGAGCCATGAGGATTGCCGCGCTGTGCTGCCTGCTCGCCCTGGGTACCCTGCCCGCGTGGGCCCAACCGCCCTGCAAAGACTGCGGCATGGTGCGCTCGGTGCGCGAGATCCAGAAGGACCTGGGCGCGCGCGACACCGACGTGACCAAGCCGAGCGGCCTGGTGGCGACCGTCCCGCTGGGCCGGGGCCCGGACAAGCCCCATCTGGGTGCCTCGCAGCGCGTGGGCGGCGACACCGTCGTCTCCTCGAAAACGTGGGAAGTCGTGGTGGTCCAGGACGACAAGCGCGTGCGCATCCTCACGCTGGACGAGAAGCCCTCGGTCGCGGTGGGAGACCAGGTGCGAGTCGTCGACGGCAAGCTCGTGCCTCGCACCCCATAAAAAAGAAAACGGGTCCGCGAACGCGAACCCGCAAGGTCATGGCCGGCGCCGCCAGCGGGAGATTCGCTGGCGATGCCTTGGATCCCCGACGGCTCGGGGATGACGCGGCTATCGAGCTCCTACGCCACGTCAGTCCGCCTGCTTCCGGAGAAATGCCGGGATGTCGAGCATCTCGACGCCGGAGTGCCTCAAGGCTTCCACGGTCGTGTCGCGCCGGCGGCGAAGCGCCGTCGGCTGGTCGAGCTCGTCGTAGTTCACGCCGCCCAACGCGTCATCGGTTCCCGTGCGCGTCACCACCTGCATCACCGGCTGGCGCTGCGCCGCGGCCCCGCCCAGGCCCGTGGCGACGATCGTGACGCGCAGCGCGTCGCCGATCGCATCGTCGATCACGGAGCCGTAGATCACGGTCGCGTCCTCGGCGGTGAACGAGCGGATCGTGTTCATCACCTCGTGCACCTCCTTCAGCTTCATGGTGCGGCTCGCGGTGATGTTCACCAGCACGCCTCTCGCGCCGGAAAGATGAATGTCCTCGAGGAGCGGCGAATGGACGGCTTGTTCCGCCGCCATCTGCGCGCGCTCCGGCCCCGAAGCGGTCGCCGAGCCCATCATCGCCACGCCGTTCTCGCTCATCACGGTACGCACGTCGGCGAAGTCCACGTTCACCATGCCGGGGCAGTTGATCACCTCGGCGATGCCCGCGACGGCGCCGTTCAGCACGTCGTTCGAGGCGCGGAACGCGTCTTCGTAGGTCACGTCCTCCCCGAGGACCTGCATGAGGCGATCGTTGGGGATGATGATGAGGGAATCGACGTGCTGCTTCAGCTGGTCGATGCCCACCGCGGCCACCTTCTGGCGCTTGCCCTCGAATGCGAAGGGCTTGGTCACGACCGCCACCGTGAGCATGCCCATGGAGCGCGCGATCTCCGCCACGACGGGAGCCGCCCCGGTGCCGGTGCCGCCGCCCATGCCCGCGGTGATGAAGAGCATGTCCGCGCCCTCGATCAGCTCGGTGATGCGCTCGCGGTCCTCTTCCGCGGCGAGGCGCCCCACCTCGGGATTGGCGCCCGCGCCCAGGCCCTTGGTCACGGTCGTCCCCAGCTGCAGGGTGACCTTCGCGAGGTTCCTCTTGAGCGCCTGCGCGTCGGTGTTCATCGTGATGAACTCAACGCCGCTCACGCCGTTGTTGATCATGTGGTCGACCGCATTCCCGCCGCAGCCGCCCACTCCCACCACCTTGATCACCGCTTCCGGTGTCTGGCTCTCCAACAGCTCGATCATCGTCGTCTCCTTTGTTGTGTCCATCTGCCGCACTCCTTCGATTTAGAAATTTCCCTTGAACCAGCCCTTCATCTTCTCGAAGACCTCCTTGAAACCGGCCCCCTGCATCTTCGCGTGGCGGTCGCGCTTCATCTGCTCGAGCCCCGCCATCAGCAATCCCATTCCCGTCGAGTAGCGCGGGTTGCGCACCACCTCGGCGAGCGCGCCCTTGTATTGCGGCACGCCGACGCGCACCGGCATGTGGAAGACCTCCTCGCCCAGCTCGACCATGCCCCTCATCTGCGCCGAGCCTCCGGTGATCACGATCCCGGAGGACAGGAGCTCCTCCAGCCCCGAGGAGCGCAGCTCGCGCTGGATGAGGGAATAGAGCTCCTCCACCCTGGGCTCGATCACCTCGGCGAGCGTCTGGCGCGAGAGCTCGCGCGGGCCGCGCTCGCCCACGCCGGGAACCTCGATCATGTCGGCGGTGCTCGCGAGCTGGCGCAGCGCCACGCCGTGCGCGATCTTCAGGTCCTCGGCGTCCTTGGTCGGGGTGCGCAGCGCCATGGCGATGTCGTTCGTGATCTGGTCGCCGGCGATCGGGATCACCGAGGTGTGCTTGATCGCGCCCTCGGTGAAGACGGCGAGGTCGGTGGTGCCGCCGCCGATGTCCACCAGGCACACGCCCAGGTCCCTCTCGTCGTCGAGGAGGACGGCATCCGAGGACGCGAGCGGCTGCAGCATGAGGTCGCGCACTTCCAGCCCGCAGCGGCGCACGCACTTCATGATGTTCTGCGCGGCCGACACCGCTCCCGTCACGATGTGCACCTTCACCTCGAGGCGCATGCCGCTCATCCCGAGGGGCTGGCGAACTCCGCCCTGGCCGTCGATCACGAATTCCTGTTCCAGTATGTGCAGAACCTGCTGCTCCATCGGGATGTTCACGGCGCGAGCGGTCTCGATCACGCGGTCGATGTCGTACTGCTGGACTTCCTTGTCCTTGATCGCGACCATGCCGTGCGAGTTGAAGCTCCTGATGTGGCTGCCCGCGATGCCGGTGAGCACTTCCCTGATCTTCGCGTCGGCCATGAGCTCGGCTTCCTCGAGCGAGCGCTGGATCGCGTTCACCGTCGACTCGATGTTCACGACGACGCCCTTCTTCAAGCCGCGCGAGGGATGGCTTCCCATGCCGATCAGGTTCAGCGTGTCCTCGGGCGTGATCTCGGCCACGAGGGTCACGATCTTCGACGTGCCGATGTCGAGGGCGACGAGGAGCTGGCGCGCGTCGCGCGGTCGGGTGGGGATCATGGTCGGGTCTTGGCGGTTCTCAGTGCGAAGCCGTTGGCGTAGCGCAGGTCGGCATGGCGGCTCGCCACCCCAAGCGAGGCGAGCTGCGGCCACGCGGCCGCGAAGCGCCGCAGGCGGTCCTCCACGTCGGCCCGGCCCACGTCCAGCGTGAGCCCGGATTCGAGGATCACTTGCCATCCGCCGCGCGGCGAGACGTTCACGTCGGTGACGGCAGAGCCGAGCGGCGCCAGCGCGCGGCCGATCGCCGGGTACATCGCGGCGACCTGCGCCGCCGAGCCCTCGGGCCCGCGGAAATGCGGCAGGGGCCGGTCGTATTCGGCGTTGAAGACTTCTCCGCGCGTGTCCACGAGGGATGCGTCGCCCCAGCGGGCGAGCGGCTCGTGGGTCTCGAGCGTCACCTGCACCGCGTCGGGAAAGCGCCGCCGCACCGAAGCCTCGCGCACCCATGGGATGCGCTTCGCGGCTTCGCGCACGGCCTCCAGCGAAGCGGCCGCGGCCGACGCGCCCTGCACGCTGTGCGCGAAGGCATCGAGGTCGGCGGGGGAAACGCGTCCCAGGTCGCCGGCGAAGGAAACCGAGCGGATCGGCTGCGACGAGATGGAAACGAACCCATACCAGGCGCCCGCGGCGAGCGCGGCCGCGACCACCGCGGCCGCGGTGGCGGGAACGATCCGGCGCGGGGCGGGCGCGTTCACGCGGCCCTCACGGCGTCGCAGCGCGCATCTTCCAGGATGCGCAGGCAAAGATCGGCGTACGACATTCCCGCGGCCCTCGCGGCGATCGGCACGAGGCTGTGGCCGGTCATCCCGGGGGAGGTGTTCATCTCGAGGAACGAGTAGGTGCCGTCCTCGCGCAGGATCACGTCGGCGCGGCCCCAGCCGCGGCAGCCGAGCACCCGGAAGCTCTTCAGGGCGAGGCTGCGGATCGCGTCCTCGGTCTCGGGCCGGATTCCGGACGGGCAGAAATACTTGGTGTCGTCGGTGAAATACTTGTTCTGGTAGTCGTAGTTGCCCTGGGGTGCCACGATGCGCACCAGCGGCAGCGCGACCTCGCCGCGCTCGGGCAGGGTCACGATCGACGCGGTGAGCTCCGCGCCGCGAACGAACTCCTCGGCGACCACGAGATCGTCGTACTTCGCCGCGAGCTTCCACGCGGCGTCGAAATCGGCGGGCGTGTCGACCCGGGTGAGGCCGAGCGTGGAGCCCTCGCGCGCGGGTTTCACGACCACGGGCATGCCGAGATGCTCGGTCACCTTCTCCCAGTCGGTGGTGGACCTCACCATGGCGAACTTCGGCGTGGGAATCCCCGAAGCGTCCCAGACGAGCTTGGTGCGCCACTTGTCCATGGCGAGCGCCGAGCCCATCACGCCGCTGCCGGTGTATGGAATCCCCAGCACCTCGAGCGCTCCCTGCACGGTCCCGTCCTCGCCGAAGCGCCCGTGCAGCGCGATGAATGCGCGAGCGAATCCCTCGCGGCGCAAGTCGAAGAGCTCGCGCTCGGCGGGATCGAACGGATGCGCGTCCACGCGCTTGCTGCGCAGGGCTTCCAGGACCGCCTTCCCGGAAATGAGCGAGACCTCGCGCTCGGCCGAGGGGCCGCCCATCAACACGGCGACTTTCCCGAGGTCAGCCATGGGCATTCCCCACGATCCGCACTTCGCGCACGAGGTCCACGCCGGCCTTCGCGAGCACCGTCGCGTGCACGTGGTCGATCACGGTCTCGATGTCGCGCGCGCTCGCATCGCCGATGTTCACGATGAAATTGGCGTGCTTCGGGGAGACCTGCGCGCCGCCCACCGTGAAGCCTTTCAATCCGCACGACTCGATGAGGCGCGCCGCATGGCCGCCCCCGGGGTTGCGGAAGACGCTGCCCGCGTTGGGCTGGTTGAGGGGCTGCGAGGCCACCCGCTTTTGCAGGAGCTCCTTGATGTGGTTCATGGCCGCGCGCTCGTCACCGGGCTGGAAGCCGAAGACGCCGGAGACGAACCACTCGTCGGCGGTGCCGCGCGAGGCCACATGCCGGTAGCCCACGTCGAAATCGTCGCGGCCGCGATGGCGCAGGCGCCCTTCGCGATCGACCGTCTCCACGCCGATCACGTGGTTCCACGTCTCTCCGCCGTAGCAGCCCGCGTTCATCGCGAGCGCGCCGCCCACGGTGCCCGGCACGCCCGCCATCCATTCCGCACCCGCGCCGCCATGCTTCGCGATGAAACGCGCGAGATGCGGAGCGGGGACGCCGCTGCCGGCGCGGAAGGCGAGCACTCCATGCGGCGTCGCGACTTCCGATTCCACCTCGATCCCGATCAGCGTGTGGTGCGTGAAGACGACGGTTCCGTCGAAGCCGCCATCGCGCACGAGGAGGTTGCTGCCCAGGCCCACGAAGAGGATCGGCTCGCCCGCGGGACGGCCGCGCATGAACTCGCAGAGGTCGAGAACGTCGGCGGGCTGGTAGAACGCGCGTGCGTTTCCTCCCGCGCGCCAGCTCACGTGGCGCGACATCGGCTCGTTCGCGTGGAGCTCGCCTCGCAGGGCCTGGGGGATGGGGCGATCGCTCATGTCCATCTCAGTCCTGGCCCGCCGCCGGGACGGCGAGCTCGGGCGCGAGGTTGGCGATCGAGCCGGCGCCCATGGTGACCACGACGTCGCCATCGCGCACCCGGGAGAGAACAGCCTCGCGCATCTCGGCGGACGTCTCGACGAAGAGCGGCTCGACCTTGCCGGTGAGGCGGATCGAGCGCGCGAGCGAGCGTCCATCGGCGCCCACGATCGGGGCCTCGCCCGCGGGATACACGTCGGCGAGCACCAGCTCGTCCACGGTGGCGAGCACCTTCACGAAATCCTCGAAGAGGTCGCGCGTACGCGTGAAGCGGTGCGGCTGGAAGGCGAGCACGATGCGCCGCCCGGGGAAGGCGCCGCGAGCCGCGGCGAGCGTGGCCGCCATCTCGACGGGGTGGTGGCCATAGTCGTCCACGACGGTATAGCGTCCGCCCGCGGCGATGGGCACGTCCCCGTAGCGCTGGAAGCGCCGGCCCACGCCGGTGAATTCCGAGAGCGCCTTGGCGATCGCCTCGTCGGAGGCGCCGACCTCGCGTCCCACGGCGATCGCGGCGAGCGCGTTCAGCGCGTTGTGCTCGCCGGGCAGGTTCAGCATCACTTCGAGCGGATCGAAGCCGCCGCGCGGCGAGACGGCCCGGAAGCGCATGCGCCCCGCGTCCCAGCGCACGTCCGTCGCGACCAGGTCCGCGTCGCTCGCCTTTCCGTAGGTGAGCATCGGTCGCGCGATGGACGGCATGATCGCGCGCACGTGCGGGTCGTCCTTGCACAGAACCGCGAGCCCGTAGAACGGCAGGTGGCCCAGGAATTCCACGAACGTGGCCTTCAGCTTCTCGAAGTCCTGGCCGTAGGTCTCCATGTGGTCGGCGTCGATGTTGGTGACGACGGAGATCACCGGCTGAAGGTAGAGGAAGGACGCATCGGACTCGTCGGCCTCGGCCACCAGGAACTCGCCCTTGCCCAGGCGCGCGTTGGTCCCCAATGAATTCAGCCGGCCACCGATCACGCAGGTGGGATCGAGCCCCGCTTCGCCCAGCACCGCCGAGACGAGCGACGTGGTCGTGGTCTTGCCGTGCGTTCCGGCGATCGCGATGCCCTGCTTGAAGCGCATCAGCTCGGCCAGCATCATCGCGCGCGGCACGACCGGGATATGCGCTTCGCGTGCGCGCACCACCTCGGGGTTGTCCGGCTTCACCGCGGAAGAGACCACCACGGCGTCGGCGCTCGCCACGTTGTTGGCGGCGTGCCCGATGACGATGCGGATCCCCATCTGGCGCAGGCGCCGGACCGCCGGGTTTTCCGAGAGGTCGGAGCCGCTCACGGAGTATCCGAGGTTGCAGAACACCTCGGCGATGCCGGACATGCCCGAGCCGCCGATGCCGACGAAGTGGATGCGCTTCACCTTATGCCGCATGGGCAAGCTCCGCGCAGAGGTCGGCACAGCGTTTCGTCGCGTCGGGCTTGCCCAGCGCGCGCGCATTGCGGGCTACGAGGCAAAGTCGATTTCGGTCGAGGCCACGCAGGAGCTGCGCCAGATCCGCCGGCTTGGTCTCGAGCTGGCGAAGCGCGATGCCGGCGTCGCGTTTCGCGAGGAAATCCGCGTTGGCGGCCTGCTCGTCGGCGACGAACCAGGGAAGCGGGAAGAGGATCGCGGCCACGCCCGCCGCGCCGATCTCGGCCACGGTGATGGCGCCGGAGCGGCAGATCATCACGTCGCACCACGCATAGCGTGCCGCCATGTCGTCGAGGAAGGGAAGAACCTCCCCCTCGACTCCCTGGCGGGCATACGCCTCGCGCAGCCCATCGAATAGCTTCGCGCCCGCCTGGTGCACGACCTCGGGGCGTTCTTGCGGCTGCATCGCCGCGAGCGCCGCCAGGACGAGGTCGTTCATCGTCTGCGCGCCCAGGCTTCCGCCCACGACGAGGAGCCGCATGCGACCCTCGCGGCCTGCATAGCGCGCCTCGGGAAGGGACAGCGCCGCGATCTCTTCGCGTACGGGCGTCCCGAGCCAGTCGACGCGCCGCGGTTTCGGCAGCGCGTTCGCCCACTTCTGCGCGACCTTGCGCTCGAACGCACCCTCCATGCCGACGATCACGCGGTCGGCAACGGGTGCGAGCACCCGGTTGGCGATGCCCGCCACGGCGCCGGGCTCGTGCACGACGAGCGGCTTGCCCCAGAGCGCCGCCATCATTCCTCCCGGGAACGCGACATAGCCGCCCATGGAGAGCACCACGTCGGGCCGGATGCGGAAGATCGCCGCGGTCGAGCGCCAGAACGCGACGAGGATCTTCGCCGGCAGCGTGAGCCACGCGGCCACTCCCTTGCCGCGAACTCCGCTCATGTTCACGCGCACCATCGGGTAGCCCGCTTCGGCGACCAGCCGGTTCTCCATGCCCGCGGGCGTTCCCATCCAATGGATGTCCCAGCCGCGCGACGCAAGCTCCTTCGCGATCGCGAGCCCCGGAAAGACATGGCCCCCCGTTCCCGCGGCCATGATGAGGATCGTGCGCGAGGCGCGAGGGATTTCGCTCATATCGAGCTGCCGCGCATGAGGTACCTGTTTTCCCAATCGATCCGCATGAGGATTCCGATCGCCATGCACGCGACGACGATCCCGGTACCGCCGAACGAGAGGAGCGGCAGCGTGAGCCCCTTGGTGGGGAGGAGCCCCATGTTCACGCCCATGTTGATGAAGGCCTGCGCGCCCAGCCAGACGCCGATGCCCTGGGCCACGAGGGCCGCGTAGTAGCGCTCGAGGCTCGCGGCCTGCCGGCCCACCGCGAAGGCGCGATGCACGAGGAAGAGGAACAGCATGATCACCACGAAGACGCCCGTGAATCCCAGCTCCTCGGCGATCACGGCGAGCAGGAAATCGGTGTGCGCCTCCGGGAGATAGAAGAGCTTCTCGACGCTCGCGCCCAGGCCCACCCCGAAGAGCTCGCCGCGCCCGAACGCGATCAGCGAATGCGAGAGCTGGTAGCCCTTGCCGTAGGCGTCGGACCAGGGGTCCATGAAGCCGAGGATGCGCTGCAGGCGGTAGGGCGACGAGACGATGAGCGCGGCGAAGGCGCCCGCGAGGAGCACCGCCAGGCCCGCGAAGAGGCGCCAGTTGAGGCCGCCCAGGAAGAGCACCGCCATGGCGATCGTCGTCACCACCACCAGGGCGCCGAAATCGGGCTCTCGCAGCAGGAGAGCCGCGATGAAGGTCATCACGGCGAACATCGGCAGGAAGCCCTTGCGCACGTCATCCATGAACGCGGCCTTGCGCACCGTGTAGTCGGCGGCGTAGAGCACCACGAAGAGCTTCATCACCTCGGAGGGCTGGAACGTGGCGATCCCGAGCGGGATCCAGCGGCGTGCGCCGTTCACCTCGCGCCCGATGCCCGGGATGAGCAGCGCCACGAGAAACGTGGTGCCCACCATGAAGAGCCAGGGGGAAGCGCGTTGCCACACCCAGAGCGGCACGCGGAAGATGGCGACGGCGAACACGAGCCCCACGCACAGGTACGTCGCGTGACGAACCAGGAAATAGCTGGGCCGGAAACCCGTGAAGCGCTCGGCTTCGGCCATGGCGATGGAGGCCGAGTAGACCATCACCATGCCGATCGCCGCGAGCAGCAGCGCCGACCAGGCCAGGGCCGGGTCGAGGCTCGATTCGCGGCGCGCCGGATTGTAGAGCATCAGCTGTCACGGCTCTGGGCGAGGCGCCGTGCCGCCGCGGCGAACACCTCGCCGCGATGGCCGTAGTTGCGGAACATGTCGAAGCTCGCGCACGCGGGCGAGAGCAGCACCGCATCGCCTTCGCGCGAGAGGTGGAATGCCGCCAGCACCGCGTCCTCCATGGACGCCGCGCGCTCGACGGGGATGCCGGAAGGCTCGAGCGCGCGCGCGATCGCCGGCGCATCGCGCCCGATGAGGACCACGGCGCGCGCATGGCGCTTCACGGCGGGAACGAGCGGCGAGAAGTCCTGCCCCTTGCCATCGCCGCCCGCGATGAGGACGACGGGCTCGGTGAAGCCCTCGAGCGCGGCGACCGAGGCGCCCACGTTCGTGCCCTTGGAGTCGTCGTAGAAGCGCACGCCGTTCACCGCGGCCACGTTCTCCACCCGGTGCGGCAACCCCTTGAACTCGCGAAGCGCGCGCGCGACGGGCTCGCCCTCGATCCCGACCGCCGTGGCGAGCGCATGCGCCGCGAGCCCGTTGGCCGCATTGTGCAGGCCCGGCATCGCCATCTCGCGCGCCGCGACGATCTTCGCAGCGCCGTGCAGGAGGTCCCCGTGGCGCTCGTCCATGCCCCATTCGCACGCTCCGCGCGGAACGCCCAACCCGAACGAGAACGCGGAGGCGTCGGCCATTGCGCGGCTCGCCGCATCGTCGCGGTTCACGACGCGCCGGCGGCATTGCATGAAGACCCGCTCCTTGGCGCGACCGTAGTCGGCGATCGAGTCGTACCGGTCGAGGTGATCCTGGGTGAGGTTCAGCATCGTCGCGGCGTCCAGCGCCAGCGACGAGGTGGTCTCCAGCTGGTAGCTCGAGAGCTCCAGCACGAGGAGCTCCGGAAAGCCGTCGCGCTCGAACCGCGTGAGGGCATCCAGTACCGGCAGGCCGATGTTTCCCGCCGCCACGGTCTCGAGGCCCGCGGCCGCGCCCATGGCGGCGGTGAGCGCCGTCACGGTGGACTTCCCGTTGGTGCCCGTCACGCCGATCACGCGCGGTCCCGCACCGCGGCGCGCAAGGCTTCGCGCGAGGATCTCGACATCGCCAACCACTTCAATGCCGCGGGCGAGCGCGGCTGCGAGGAGGGGCTCGCGCAGCGCAACGCCCGGACTCGCAGCGACCGCGTCCACGCCCTCCAGGAGCGAGAGCTCGAAGGCGCCGAGCGATACGCGGGCGCGAGGGAATTCTTCACGGAACGCTCCCAGGGCCGGAGGCGCCGCTCGCGTGTCCGCGGCGTGCACTTGCGCGCCCGCTCGCGCGAGCCAGCGAGCGCTCGAAATCCCCGTGTCGCCCAGGCCGACCACCAGGACGCTTTTCCCATTCCATTCATGCGTCATCTCCCGTTGGCGTTCTCTAGCGAAGCTTCAGCGTCGACAGGCCGAAGAGGACGAGCATCATCGTGATGATCCAGAACCTCACGACGACCTGGTTCTCCTTCCAGCCCTTCAATTCGTAGTGGTGGTGCAGCGGCGCCATGCGGAAGACGCGCCGGCCGGTGAGCTTGAAGCTCGCCACCTGGATGATCACCGAGAGCGTCTCCACCACGAAGACGCCGCCCATGATGAGGAGCACGATCTCCTGGCGCACCACCAGCGCCACCATGCCCAGCGCGGCGCCGAGCGCGAGCGCTCCCACGTCGCCCATGAAGACTTCCGCCGGATACGCGTTGAACCAGAGGAACGCGAGGCCCGCCCCCGCCATCGCGCCGCACACCACCGCGAGCTCGCCGGAGCCCGAGATGAGCGGGAAGCCCAGGTACTTCGCGAATACCGCGTTCCCCGAGACGTACGCGAAGATCGCCAGCGCCGAGGCGATCATGACGGTCGGCATGATGGCGAGCCCGTCGAGGCCGTCGGTGAGGTTTACCGCGTTCGAGGTCCCGACCACCACGAAGTAGCCGAGGATCACGAATCCCACCGCGCCCAGCGGGATGGAGATGGTCTTGAAGAACGGCACGATGAGCTCGGTCTGCTGCGGCAGCTTCGCGCTGTAGGCGAGGTAGGTGACCGCGGCGATCGCGATCACCGATTGCCAGAAGAACTTCGACTTGGCCGAGAGGCCCTTCGGGTTGCGGTGCACGACCTTGCGCCAGTCGTCCACCCAGCCCACGATGCCGAAGCCGAGCGTGGTGAGCAGCACGATCCACACGTAACGGTTGGCGAGGTCGGCCCAGAGGATCGTGGTGATCGCGACCGAAACCAGGATGAGCGCGCCGCCCATGGTGGGCGTGCCCGTCTTGATGAGGTGGCTCTGCGGGCCGTCGTCGCGAACCGCCTGTCCGATCTTGTAGGTCGTGAGCCTGCGGATCATCGCCGGCCCGACGATGAACGAGATCGCGAGCGAGGTGAGCGCGGCCAGCACCATGCGCAGCGTGATGTAGGTGAAGACGTTGAACGCGCGGATCTTCGCGTCGTTCGCGAGCCACTGCGCGAGGTCATACAGCATGGCCGCCCGCCTTTCCCGCGATCGCGTCCGAGACGCGCTCCATGCGCATGAAGCGCGAGCCCTTCACGAGCACCGTGGCGCCGCGCTCCGCCTCACGGCTCGCCGCGCGGATAAGCGGCTCCAGTTCGTCGAAATGCGTCGCGCCGCGGCCGAAGGCCTGCACCGCCTGCCGGCTCGCCTCGCCCATGGCCATCAGGGCGTCGATGCCGGACTCGCGTGCGAACTCGCCCACTTCGGCGTGCATCTGGCCCGATTCGCCTCCGAGCTCGCCCATGTCGCCCATCACGAAGAGGCGCCGGCCGGGTTCGGCAGCGAGGACCGAGATCGCGGCCTTCACCGACTCGGGATTGGCGTTGTAGGTATCGTCGATCACGACGGCACCGCTGGCCGCCACCCGCCGTTGCAACCGCCCCGGGACGCCGCCGAAGGCCTCGAGCCCGGCCTGCATCGCGCGCGCGGGGATGCCCAACGCGTAAGCCGCGGCGCACGCCGCGAGCGCATTGCGCAGGTTGTGCTCTCCGCGCACCTGCAACGCCGCGGAAAAAGTCGCGTCCGGAAGGCCGAAGCGATGGCCGCCGTTGCCGCGCGTGGCGGTGACGTCCGCCGCCGACGTGAGCCCGAAGGTCACGACGCGCCGGCTCGAGTTCACCGACTTCCAGTAGGCCGCATGCGGATCGTCGGCGTTCACCACGGCGATTCCCGCCTGCGACAGCCCGGAGTAGATCTCGCCCTTGGCATGCGCCACCGCATCGAGGCTTCCCAGGAGACCTACGTGCGCGCGTTGCGCGTTGTTCACCAGGGCGACTCCGGGGCGCGCGATACGGGTGAGATAGTCGATCTCGCCCGCATGGTTCATCCCCATCTCGATCACGGCGTAGCGGTGGTGCTCGCGAAGCCGGAGCAGCGTGAGCGGCATTCCGATGTCGTTGTTCAGGTTGCCTTCGGTTGCGAGCACCGCGTCCCGCGTGCCGCAATGCGCGGCGAGGATCGAGGCGATCATCTCCTTTACCGTGGTCTTGCCGTTGCTGCCGGTGAGGGCCACGACCGGCAGCGCGAAGCGGCCGCGCCAGTGGCCCGCGAGACGCCCGAGTGCCAGGCGGGTGTCGTCCACCACGATCTGCGGGGTCGCCGGCTCGGATTCGACGCGCCTGGAGACCAGTGCCGCGACCGCGCCGCGGCGCAGCGCCTCGGCCACGTATTCGTGGCCGTCGAAGCGCTCGCCCACCAGCGCCACGAAGAGGTCGCCCGCGTTCACGGCGCGGCTGTCGGTGGTGACGCCGCCGAAACCCACGTCGCCTTTGGCCATGCCGCCCGAGGCGCGCGCGGCTTCCTGGAGTCCCATCATCGCGGCCCGCGACACGTCCTCGCCCCCGTTCATCGCGCGGCACCCCCGCGTTGCGCGAGCGCGGCGGCGGCCACCTCGCGGTCGCTGAAGGGATGGCGCACGCCCGCGATTTCCTGGTAGGTCTCGTGGCCTTTGCCGGCGAGCAACACCACGTCGCCGGGCTGCGCGTGGTTCACCGCCGAGAAGATCGCCACCTGCCGATCCTCGATCGCTTCCACGGGACCGGATATTCCCGCGAGGACCTGGTCGATGATGGCGTGGGGCGGTTCGCTCCGCGGATTGTCGGAGGTGACGATCACTTCGTCGGCAAGCCGCGAGGCGCTCGCCCCCATCATCGGGCGCTTGCCGGGGTCGCGATCGCCGCCGCAACCGAACACGCACACGAGCTTGTGCCCGGCGGCTACCGTGGGCCGCAGCGCTTCCAGCGCCTTCTCGAGCGCGTCCGGCGTGTGCGCATAGTCGACGACCACGAGCGGCTGCAATCCGCCGCCGAGGCGCTCGAGGCGGCCGGCCACGGGCTTCAGCGCGCTCGCCGCGGCAAGCGCGTCGTCGAGAGTGAGGCCCGCGGCAAGCAGCGTGCCGATCACCGCGCAAAGGTTCGAGACGTTGAAGGCGCCGAGCACGGCGGCGTGCACTTCGCCATCGCCCCATTCCGAATCCACGTGGAAGCGCACACCCGCTTCCGAAAGGCCGATGCGGCTCGCGCGAACGCGCGCGTCCTTCGAGGTGCCGTAAGTGATCACATCGGGTCCGAAGCGCGCCGCGAGCGCGGCGCCCCAGGCGTCGTCGACGTTCACGACGCGGTTCCCGAGTCCTTCGGACGAGAAGAGCCGGGCCTTGGCCTGCGCGTAGCTCTCCATCGTGCCGTGGTAGTCGAGGTGGTCGCGCGTGAGGTTGGTGAAGACCGCGCATCCGAAGCGGATTCCCGCCACGCGCCCCTGGTCCAGCCCGTGGCTCGACACTTCCATGGCGACGTTCCTCGCCCCCCGCCGCAGGTATTCGGCGAGCAGGCGCTGCAGCACGATCGGGTCCGGGGTGGTGTTCTTCGCCTCGGCGCGCTCGCCCACGAGCCCGTTGCCGAGCGTGCCGATCACCGCGGAGCGCCGGCCCACCGCGTCCAGCGCCGCCGCGATCCATTGGGACACCGAGGTCTTGCCGTTGGTGCCCGTGACGCCCGCCATCCAGAGCGTCTCGGAGGGATTGCCGTATACCTGCCCCGCGATCTCGGAGACGCGCAGCCGCAGGCCCTCGACCCCGAGGTTGGGCACGTCCCAGCGCTCGTCCCACGTGAAGCCCTGGCGCTCCCAGATCACCGCGGCCGCGCCGCGCGCGATCGCCTCGCTGATGAACGCGCGGCCGTCCTGCGCCGTGCCCGGGTAGGCGACGAAGATCGATCCCAGCTTCACCGCGCGCGAATCGGCCGTGAGATCCGCGAGCGGCACGCCAAGCTGGGCCAGCCGGTCGAGGAGCGCCGCGCCGCCGTTGCGATGGATGCCGGCCGGCGCGATCATCCGGCGCTCCGGGTGGGTTGCGCCTGCACGTTGAGCGTGCCCGGCGCGAGGGTCGCCGGCGCATCGGGCGGCACCGACGTCATCCGCAGCGCCGCGCCCATCACGCTCGAGAACACGGGCGCCCCCACGTCGCCGCCGAAATGGTGCGCGCCCTGCGGCTCGTCGATCATCACAGCGACGATGAAGCGCGGGTTGGAAGCGGGAGCGAAGCCCACGAACGACGAGTGGTACTTGTGCTCGGCGTAGCCGCCCTGCTCTGCCTTGTAGGCCGTTCCGGTCTTGCCGGCGACGCGGTACCCGGGAACGGCGGCGAGCGGCGCGGTTCCGGCCGGGCTCACGGCCATCTCCATCATCCGCGTCACCTGTTGCGCGGTGCGCAGCGAGATGACGCGCTTGCCGATGGGATGCGCGTCGCGCTTCTCGAGTGCGAGCGGCAGCAGCTCTCCGCCGGTGGTGAAGATCGTGTAGGCGCGCGCGAGCTGCAGCAGGGAAACCGAGATGCCGTGCCCGTACGACATGGTGGCCTGCTCGATGGGGCGCCACTCGGCCCAGGGCTTCAGCATTCCCTTCGCTTCGCCGGGAAAGCCCGTGTCGGGAACCGCGCCGAAGCCAAGGTCCCTGTAGAACGTGCCCATGCGCTCCGGCGACATCTGCAGCGTGATCTTGGCGCTGCCGATGTTGGAGGACTTCTCGATCACCTGCGCCACCGAGATGAGCCCGTTCGCGTGCGTGTCGGTGATGGTCCAGCCCGCGAACTGCCACGCCCCGGGGCCCGTCTGGATCATCGTGTCCGGGGTCACGATGCCGGCCTCGAGGGCGGCGGCGACCGTGAAGGGCTTCATGGTCGAGCCCGGTTCGAAGAGATCGGTGACCGAGCGGTTACGGGTCTGCGAGCCTGTCACGCTCGCGCGGTTGTTCGGGTTGTAGTCGGGCATGTTGACGAGGGCCAGGATCTCGCCGCTCTTCGCATCGAGGATCACGAGGGATCCCGCGCGTGCGTGGCTCGACTCGACCACACTCTTCAGCTCCCGGTGCGCGAGGAACTGGAGGCGCTCGTCGATGGCGAGCGTCACGGCCTCGCCGTCGCGCGGCGCGCGCGCCCCCTCGAGAT
Source organism: Usitatibacter sp. (assembly GCA_036271595.1). Lineage (GTDB taxonomy): Bacteria > Pseudomonadota > Gammaproteobacteria > Burkholderiales > Usitatibacteraceae > Usitatibacter. The sequence continues at coordinate 14,949 of DATBAI010000017.1, read as the reverse complement.
CCTCGACGATTCGCCCCTTGCGATCCTTGATGACCTTGCGCGAGCCGGCCGCGCCCGCGAGGCGCCGCTCCTCGGCGAGCTCGATGCCTTCCTGCCCGTTGTCCTCGATGCCGGTGAATCCGACCACGTGTGCCATCACTTCGCCCGCCGGGTAGTAGCGGCGGAATTCGCGCTGCTGGAAGACGCCCGGGATGCCCAGCGCCATCACTTTCGCCGCCTGGTCGGGCGAAATCTGGCGCTTGAGGTAGACGAACTGGCGATCCTTTCTGTCGATCTTCTGGCGCACCTCCGCCGCGGGAATCGCGAGCGCCCGCGCGAGCTGCGACAGGTGGCTCGCGTCCACGTCCTCGAGGTCCTCGGGGGTGGCCCAGATGGATTCGACCGGCGTCGAGATGGCGAGCGCCTTGCCATTGCGATCGGTGACGGGCCCGCGAGAGGCGGGCAGGTCCAGCACGCGCCCATAGCGCGCCTCGCCCTTCGCCTGGAGGAACTCGTTGTGCACCGCCTGGAGGTAGAAGGCGCGCGCCGCGAGCGTGACGAAGCCCGCGGCGATGAGGCCCAGCACCACGCGCGAGCGCCAGCCCTCGAGCTTCAGGCGCAGCTGCGGGGTGCGCTTCTCGAACCTCATGGCCGCTTCCCGGAAACGGGTTCCCCGTCGGGGGTGACGATCACGGTGTTCGAGGCGTCGGGGAGCCGCATTCCGAGGCTCTTGGCCGCGATGGAGTCGATGCGCTTGTTGGTCGCCCAGGTGCTTTGCTCGAGCGTGAGCTGCGTGAATTCCTCATCGAGCTTGCGCTGGTCCGACTGCTCGGCCTCGAGGTCCACGAAGACCTTGCGCGCGCGGTGCTGGGAGGTGACCACTCCCATGGCGCACAGCATGGCGAGCACGAGGAGGACCCCGGCGACGCGGGCCATCAGTTCTTCTCCGCGACTCGCAGCATGGCGCTGCGCGCGCGCGGGTTGCGCGCCACTTCCGCCGGCGACGGCTTTATCGCACGGCCCACGGGATGCAGCTCGCCCGGCGGGATGTCGGCCGCGCGCACCGGCACCCCCTTGGGAAGCCGATCGCCGCTGGAGCGGCTGCGGATGAAGCCCTTCACGATCCGATCCTCGAGCGAGTGGAAGCTCACCACCGCGAGCCTGCCGCCGCGCTCGAGGAGCGCCGCCGCCTGCGGAAGCGTCACCTCCAGCTCTTCAAGCTCCTGATTGACGTGAATCCGTAGAGCCTGAAAGGTACGGGTCGCCGGGTGCTGCCCCGGCTCGCGCGTGCGAACCGCGCGACCCACGATCGCGGCAAGCTGGACGGTGGTGCGGACAGGCTCGCGGCTCCTTGCATCAACAATCGCCTTTGCAATCGATTTAGCAAACCGCTCTTCCCCATGGCTCGAGATCACCTCCCTGATTTCTTTTTCATCGGCGCGGGCGAGGAACTGCGCCGCGGTCTGTCCCCGTGTGGGGTCCATGCGCATGTCGAGCGGGCCTTCCCGCGAGAAGCTGAAGCCGCGCGCCGCGTCGTCGAGCTGCGGCGAGGACACGCCCACGTCGAGGAGGATTCCCGCGACCTCGCGGATGCCGCGAGCGGCCAGCACGTGCTCCATGGTCGAGAACCTTGCGTGGATCAGCTCAAGACGCGGATCTTCGAGCGCGCGAGACGCAAGCGCCGCGGGGTCCTGATCAAAAGCGAGAAGTCTTCCGCGAACACCGAGACGGGCGAGGATGGCCTGGCTGTGCCCGCCGCGGCCAAAGGTGCCATCGACGTAGGTCTTGTCTTCACGGACGTTGAGGGCAGCGACTGCTTCTTCGAGAAGGACCGGGACATGGGAGACCTCACTCACGGGGGAAGGGAGTTGTTGCCGGTGATTCGCTCCCTGTCGCCATGCTCACAGGGAGAAGTTCTCCATCCCCGGAGGCAGGCTTGCGCCGCCCCCGGATCTCAGCGCCTCGAGCTGCGCGTTCCATTGCTCGAGGTCCCAGATCTCGTAGTGGGTGCCCTGGCCCACGAACATCACTTCGCGCGCGATCTTGGCGAAGTCGCGCATCTCGGGCGGGAGCAGCAGCCGTCCCGTTCCGTCCAGCTCCACCTCCTGGGCGAAACCCACGAGGAGGCGCTTCCAGACGCTGAACTGGCGGTCGAGGCTCGGGAAGGACATGACGCGGGCGCGGATCGGTTCCCACGCCGGGCCGGGATAGAGCAGCAGGCAACCGTCCGGATGCGCAGTGAGCACCAACTTCACGGTGCTCCCCTGCGTCAGCGCATCGCGCGAGCGCGTCGGGACGGCCATGCGTCCTTTCGCGTCGAGATTGACCTGAGCCGCCCCTTGGAACACCTGCTCCCCCACGTTTTCCCACTTCCCGCCACTGTAGAGAACCAGCTACAGGGAGTCAAGCACGCAAAAGAGCAAAATTTTCTTGTGGGACAAGGGGTTAGCGCAGGTTGCTGAGCGCAATTCGCAACGCCGTAACCCAATGTTTTCAAAGGGATACGAGATAGACTGGAAGTAACTTGAGAGGAAATGCTGCGCTGCGGAAGAAAAAGTGAAGCAGGCCGGTAAGCGGGATTCTGTCGACGGCTCGCGCCGCCGTGACGGTCATTCCTCTGGGACGCGCGTTACCGCGCGCCTCGAGCCACCTACCCGCAGGCTCGGTGGGCCACGTCATCGCCTGCCTACTTGGTGTTGCTCCGCGTAGAGATTGGCCGTTTCACTTCGGTTCCTCGAATTCGGGTGCCGACCGCAAGACAGCCGCGGTGGGCACCCTTCGGAACCGACATCGTCACTGTTCCTCTAATCCTCGCCTCACGGCGGACGGGAGTTACCCGCTACGCTGCCCTCTGGAGTCCCGACTTTCCTCTGTGTGACGAGCACACAGCGACCGCCTGGCCTGCTTCACACCGCGATTCTAGATCACGCGGTCGTTGCCGCCGTCGACGGGCACCTGCGCCCCGGTGGTCTTCGCGAAAAGCGGCCCGCACATCTCGGCGGCGAGCTCGGCCACGTCGCGGCTCTTCACCTCGACATGCAGAACGTTGTTCGTCTTGTACTGCTCGACGGTAAGGCCATAGTGACGGGCGCGCTCGGCGAGCACGTCGTCGGTCCAGATGCCGGTGTCGAAGACCGCGTTGGGATGCAGCGTGTTGACGCGAATGCCGTCCCCGCCCCACTCGAGCGCGGCGACGCGGGCCAACTGCGTGAGCGCGGCCTTGGAGGCGGAGTAGGCCGCCGCGCCGGGCCCCGGTGCCGGCACGTTCTTGGAGCCGATCACCACCACGCGCCCGCCGCGCGGCGCGAGCTTGAGGAGCGGGTGCGCCTCGCGCAGCAGCGCGAGGTTCGCATCGAGGTTCACGCGCATGACGCGCTGCCATTCCCCGTCGCCAAGCTGCGCGATGCGGGTGCCGCCGGGAAAGATGCCCGCGTTCAGCACGACCATGTCGAGGCCGCCATACGCCCGCACCGCCTTCTCGAGGGCCGCCTGGACCTGCGCGGCATCGGTCACGTCGCACGCGATGCCGAGGTAGTCCGGGCGTTGGTGCAGGGATTGCACCGCGGCATTCATGTCGAGGCCGACGACCGCCGTGCCGCGCGCAAGGAACGCCTGCACGCAGGCCTTGCCGATTCCGGACGCGGCGCCGGTCACGAGCGCCACCTCGCCCGCGAACGCCGCGGGATTTCCGGACTTGCCGAGCTTCGCCTGCTCGAGATCCCAGTACTCGACGTCGAACGCATCGCGCGGGGATACCGGCCGCCATCCGCCCAGCTTCTCGGAGCGCTGGATCGACTGCATCGTGTGCGAATAGATGTCGAAGACGAGGGCCGCGTCCCTGGCGCCGCGCCCGGCCGTGCAGACGCCGAGCGCGGGATCGATCACCACGCGCGGAGCCGCATCCAGCATCTTCTTGCGCTCGCGCGCCTTCGGCTCGTGCTCGCGGAAGTAGTCCGCGTATTCGCGCGCATAGCCTTCGACGTCGCGGCCCACCATCGGCCAGGGCTTGGTGCGAATCACGTGGTCGGGCGTCGCAGGGCCGCGCCGCGTCGATTCGGCGACGCTCGGCAGGCGCGCGAAGCCCCGGCTCGCGTCATCGTCGTGCAGCGCCATCACGAGCGGAAAGCCGGCGCTGCGCGAAAGCGCGAAGCGCAGGCCCGCGAGCGATTCGCGCTTCGCGCCGGTATCCGGGGGCGCGGCCGGTGCGGGAACGCTCCACGCGCCGGCGCGATCCAGCGCGCGTTCGGCCGCATCCACCAGCTCGATCATCCGCTCGTAGGATTCGCGGGCCGTGTCGCCGAACGAGAAGATGCCGTGATTCATCAGCACCATGCCCCGGGTGCGCGCATTCGCTTCGCGCGGGAAGATTTGCGCCACCGAGCGCGCGAGGTCGAAGCCCGGCATCACGTAGGGAATCACCACGACCGTGTCGCCGTAGGCCTCGCGGATACGCCGCTCGCCATCGGGCGTATTGGTGAGCGCGAGGACCGCGTCCGAGTGCGTGTGGTCCACGAACTTGTGCGGCAGGATCGCGTGCAGGATCGCCTCGACTGAAGGCGTGGGCGCGTCCGCGCGCAGCATGTGCGTGCGCAGCTCGTTCACCATTTCCGGGTCGGAGAGCGCGGTGAGCCGCGATAGCTCCACCAGGTGGCCGAGGTGCACCGGCGAGAAGCCGGGCGCCTCGATGTGCTCCAGGTCCCAGCCGCTGCCTTTCACGTAGAGCACGTCGATATCGCGCCCCAGCAGGTCGCGGCTGCGCACTTTCACCGACGTATTGCCACCGCCGTGCAGCACGAGCGACTTGTCGCGGCCGAGCAGGCGCGAGGTGTAGATGCGTTGCCCCAGGTCGCCCGCGAATGCCGCGGCCTCGTCGTCGCTCCACAGGCTTTTCATGGCCGAATGATACCCGTGGGCCTCGCGGCTTCGCGCGGATCGGGACGCGAGCCGCGGAAGTGATCCTTGTCGTCGTAGAAGGCCTCGTCCTGCGCCGCGAAGTGCCAGCCGGGCACGCCCAGGACCGGCATCGGCGCCATGGACTTGGGGCTCGCGAATCGCACCCGGCTGGCGAAATGGCCCGCGAGAAGCTCGTCCACCCGCGCCACCTGCGACTCGACGGGCAGCGCATGGAAGAGCTCGTCGACCGGGACGAACACCGTCTTCGCGACCATGCCGATGTAGGGCGCCAGCGACTGCTCGAGGCAGGCGTGGCCGAAGGCGAAGAACTTCATGCGCGCTTCGACGTCCACGCGTCGCTCCCAGAACAACGCCTTCCACTCGAAATCCCGAATGAGCCCGAGCAGCGCCACGTCGCTCGAGGCGACCACGACGCCGCCTTCGTCGAAGAGCGTGAGCGCATCACGCTCGGGACCGCGCCTTCGCGCCTCTTCAGTGCCGCGCTCGCCGAGGATGGCGGCATGCTGCGCATTGATCGCCGCCTTGGCGAGCGGCCATGCCATCCAGCAGAGCGCGTTGAAGAGGTCGTGCCAGTTGTCCGTGCGCGTGGGCACTTCGCCGGTCGCGGCGATGGCGGCCTCATAGGAGGCGCGAGCCTCGAGGGCCGCGGGCGCGACAAAGGCGAGCGGCCGCCCGTCGGCGGTTCGGATGCCCCGGGCCAGCGAAGTGAGCTCGGCCTGCGTTGGCCAGCGATCTTCGGGAAGCCGGGAAAGAAAGGGCTGCAGCGGCGCGAAGATCGGCGCACGCAGGCGCTCGCGCGCCGCCGTCCAGTCCACGGCTAACCCGCGAAGCGCCAGGCGAGCTTCTGTCCGGCGCGCAGAGGCACGACGGTTGCGTCGCCGAAGGCAAGCTCGGGCGGCACCTTCCAGGTCTCTCGCACCAGCGAGACCTTGCCGCGATTTCGCGGCAGGCCGTAGAAGTCGGCGCCGAAGTGGCTCGCGAAGGCCTCGAGCTTGTCCAGCGCCCCGGCGGCCTCGAAGGCCTCGGCGTAGAGCTCGAGCGCCGCGTGCGCGCTGTATATGCCCGCGTGCCCGCACGCCATCTCCTTCATCGCGCGCGAATGCGGCGCGCTGTCGGTGCCGAGGAAGAATTTGGGGCTCCCGGACGTCGCGGCCTTCACCAGTGCCCGGCGATGCGTCTCGCGCTTCAGCACCGGCAGGCAATAGTGGTGCGGCTGGAGCCCCGCCGCGAAGATCGCGTTGCGGTTGAGGAGCAGGTGCTGCGGCGTGATCGTCGCCGCCACGTTGGCGCCCGCGCGTTCGACGAAGGCCGCGGCCTCGTGGGTCGTCACATGCTCGAGAACCACCTTGAGGGAGGCGAAGCGCTTCACGAGGGGTCCCAGGATGCGGTCCACGAAGACCGCCTCGCGATCGAAGACGTCCACGTCGGGATCGGTCACCTCGCCGTGCACCAGCAGCGGCATGCCCGCGGCCTGCAGGGCCTCGAGCACCGCGTCGCATTTGCGGATGTCGGTGACGCCCGAGGCCGAGTTCGTCGTGGCGCCGGCCGGGTAATACTTCACCGCCTTCACGAAGCCGCTCTCCTTCGCCTTCGCGATCTCGGCGGCGGGCGTGTCGTCCGTGAGATAGAGCGTCATGAGGGGCTCGAAGCGCGTCGAGGCGCCGAGTGCGGCGAGGATGCGGCCGCGATAAGCGCGGGCATCTTCCACCGTCACGACCGGCGGCCTCAGGTTCGGCATCACGATGGCGCGCGCGAACTGCCTCGCGGTGGCGGCGGCGACCGAGCCCATCGCGTCGCCGTCGCGGAAGTGCGCATGCCAGTCGTCGGGACGCGTAAGCGTGAGCTTCTCGGCCATCGCCTCCGATTATAGGTCCTTCATCTCGAGGGCCATCGCATAGAGGGCGTTTCGCCGGGCGCCCGTGATCTTCGCCGCCAGCGCCGCCGCCTGCTTCACCGGCAACTCGGCGAGGAGCGCCTCGAGGACGGCTCTCGGATCCGTACCGCCCGCGCGCGGGCCCGGATCACGGCCCTCGACCAGCAGCACGAACTCGCCACGTGCGCGATCGGAGTCGGCCTGGACCCACGCCAGCGCATCGGCCAGCGGCATGCGGGCGATCGTCTCGAAGCGCTTGGTGACCTCGCGCGCGATGACCACATCGCGATCGCCAAGCGCCGCATGCAGGTCCGCGAGCGTGGCCTTCACGCGATGGGGAGCCTCGAAGAGCGCGATGGCCCAGGGCCCCTCGGCGAGGGATCGCAGGCGCGCGCGGCGCTCGGCGCCCTTCGCCGGCAGGAACCCCGCGAACACGATGCCGTCGTAGCCCAGCCCGCTCGCGGAGAGCGCGGCCGTGAGCGCGCTCGCGCCCGGCACCGGTATCGCACGCGCGCCCGATGCGCGCACGGCATCCACCACGACGGCGCCCGGATCGCTCACCGCCGGCGTGCCGGCGTCGCTCACCAGCGCCACGGACTTGCCGGCGGCGATCCATTCCAGCACCTGCTCTCCCGCGCGCCGCTCGTTGTGCCGGTGAAGCGCGACGAGCTTCGCCGAGATGCCGAAGTGGCTCAGGAGCGCGCGCGTGTGGCGCGTGTCTTCCGCCGCGACGATGTCCGCACGGCGCAGCGTATCCAGGGCGCGCGAGGTGATGTCGCCCAGGTTTCCTATGGGCGTCGCCACCACATATAATCCGGGTTCCAACGGTGCCTGCCCGATGTCGCGTTCCAACGCGCTCCTCCTCGCATTACTGGCCTCGCTCGCCACGCCGGCATTCTCGGCCGACCCGGCGCTCGGCACAACCGATGCGCCCACGGTCGCCGCACCCGAAATGCGCGAAGACATCGATCCGGCCACCGGCCTTGCACGCTCGACCGTGGTGAAACCCCTGTCCGACGTGGCGACGATGCGTGACACGCCGCGGCCGGCGCAGGCCGTCCGCGCGCACATCGCGCTCATCCTTCCGACGACATCGCCCACGCTGGGGCGCCTCGCCGAGGCGGTTCGGCTGGGGTTTGCCGCGGCTGCCGAGGCCGCGGGGAAGGACGCACTGCCCGTCGTGATGACCGCGACCGACAATGAAGCGGCGGCGCTGCCCGGCGCATGCGCCGCGGCACAAGCCGCCGGCGCGGCGATCGTCGTGGCCGCGATCACGCGGGACGGCGCCTCGACGCTCGCGAAAAGCGATTGCGCGCGGCGCCCCGTGCTCGCGCTGAACGAGCCGCAGGCGGCCGGAATCGATCCCGCGCCCAATCTCTACACGGTTTCGCTCTCGCTCGAGAACGAGGCGCGGCAGGTGGCCCTCCTCGCCGTGGAGAGCGCCGGCAACTCGGCCGTCGTGATCTCCTCGGGCTCGCCTCTTTCCAAACGCGTGCAGGAAGCCTTCGAGCGCGAATGGACGCGTGACGCCGGCCAGATCGCGGCGCGCATCGTCTTCACCGGGGGCATGGACGACGCGCCGCTCATCCGCGAGCGCCTCGCCGGCGTGCGTGCCGACCTCGTCTTCCTGGCGCTCGACCAGCCCGAGGCGCGGCTGGTGCGCCCGTACATCTCGGGGATGCTGCCGCTCTACGCGACCTCGATGAGCGTGAACCCGCGCGCGGAGGCCGTCGTCAACGTGGACCTCCAGGGTCTGCGTTATGTGGAAATGCCCTGGTTCGTGCAACCCGACCACCCCGCCGTCATGGTCTATCCCCAGCCGCGCGGCATGTCGGTGGAGGAGGAGCGACTCTATGCCTTCGGCATCGACGCGTTCCGAATCGCGACCGAGCTCACGCGGCCCGAGCGCCATTTCCCGATCGATGGCGTCACCGGCAAGCTCACGCTGGACGGCACGCACTTCAATCGCGCCCTCACCCCGGCCGAGGTGGATGGCGGCCGCGTGATCCCGCTGCGCACGCCGTGATGCCCGCGGGGCGCCGCACCGCGGCGCAGGTCTCGGGCGGCAACGGCGAGGAGGCGGCGGCCACTTTCCTCCAGCGCCACGGGCTTTCCATCGTCGCGCGCAACTACCGCACGCGCTTCGGCGAGATCGACATCATCGCCCGCGACGGCGAGAGCCTCGTGTTCGTGGAGGTGCGCTTGCGCGCCGGTTCCCGCTTCGGGGGCGCTTCCGGCAGCATCGGCGCGCACAAGCAGTCGCGCATCGCTGCGGCGGCGCGCCTTTACCTCATGCAAACGCGCACGCGCCTGCCCTGCCGCTTCGACGTGGTCACCATCGAGGGCGGCGAGCTGCACTGGTTGCGCGCGGCTTTCTCGCTGGACTGAAGTAACATCGTCGGGATGAACCACGCGGAAAACCTGAAGAAGCATTTCGACGAAGGCATCGAGCTCAGCAGGAAGATGGCGCAGGTGATGCCGGAGCGTATCGCGGCCGCGGGCGAAGCGCTCGCGCATGCGCTGAAGGCCGGGAAGAAGGTTCTCGCCTGCGGCAACGGCGGCTCGGCCGCCGACAGCCAGCATTTCGCCGCCGAGATCGTGGGGCGATTCGAGCGCGAGCGGCCGGGTTTGCCGGCATTGGCGCTCACGACGGATACCTCGGCCCTCACCGCCATCGCGAACGACTACGGCTACGACGCCGTATTTTCCAGGCAGGTCGAGTCCCTCGGCCAGGCGGGCGACTTCCTGCTCGCCATTTCCACCTCGGGCAACTCGAAGAACGTGATCGCCGCGATCCGCTCGGCGCACGCGCGCGGCATGCGCGTGATCGCGCTGACCGGCCGCGACGGCGGCGAGATGGGGCGCATGCTTCGCGACGACGATTTCCACCTCAACGTCGAGCATCCCCGCACGATGCGCGTCCAGGAGGTCCATCTCCTTGCCGTGCACTGCCTGTGCGAGGTGGTCGACAACGTGATCTTCGGAGAGAAACGATGAAAAGCACGCTTACCGCCGTGGCGCTCGCCGCCTCGGCCCTCGCCACCCTGCCCGGCTGCATCCCGCTCGCCCTCACCGGGGCCGGCACCGCCGCCCTCATGGCGAGCGACCGGCGCACCACCGGCATGTACATCGAGGACGAGAACATCGAGCTGAAGATCCTCGGCAGCAGGGATCGCTTCGGCAACGCCCACGTGAACGCCACGAGCTACAACCGGCGAGTGCTGCTCACGGGCGAAGCGCCGGACGAGGCCACCCGCTCGAAGGTCGAGGCGGAAGTGCGCTCCATCGCGAGCGTTCGGGATGTCACCAACGAGCTCCAGGTGGCCGGCAACTCCTCGCTCGCCTCGCGGGGAAGCGACGCGCTCATCACCTCGAACGTGAAGGCGCGCATGGTGAACAACCCGAAGTTCTCCGCGACCCACGTGAAGGTCGTCACCGAGGCGGGCACCGTGTACCTCCTGGGGCTCGTCACGCCCGAGGAAGGCGACGCCGCGGTGGACATCGCCCGCACCACGAGCGGCGTGGTCCGCGTGGTGAAGGTCTTCGAATACATCGGCAAGTAACCGCGCCGTTCGTCGGCCCGCCACGCGCGCCCGGCGCGTGGCGATTACAGCTGTATTTCACGGAGTGATACCCGTCACTTCGGGCTTCGTTCCCCTTGGCCACAATCGCCGCACAACGATTCAAGGCGAGGGAACGACATGCAGTGGCGGATGGAGGGCGCGGCCGATGCGCTGCACTCCCCGATTCCATGGGTGGCCTTCAGTGCGGCGGTAGCGCTCGCGTTCGCGGGCTGGATCGGCCTGGAGCGAAACCGCGTGGACGAGGCGCGGGCCCAGTTCGAGCGGCGCACCGAGACCGCCGAGGGCGCGGTCCGCACCCGGCTTGCCGCCTACGAGCAGGTGCTGCGCTCGGCGGCCGCCCGCATCGCGTCCGAGCCCGCCATCACTTCGGGCGAATGGCACGACTTCATCGAGCACCTGCAGCTCGAGGAACGCTTTCCCGGCATCCAGTCGGTCGCGTATGCGCGCAGGCTGAAGGACGACGGCTTCCCGACCGTCTTCGCCGAGCCGGCCACGACCCGCAACGCCAACCTCATCGGCTACGACCCTTTCCGCGACCCGGTGCGCCGCGGCGCCATGGAACGCGCGCGCGACACGGGCGAGGCTTCCATCTCGGGCAAGGTGACCTTCTCGGGCAATGCCCGCGCGGGCATGATCGAGCACATCCCCGGCTTCGTCATGGCCGTGCCGGTCTTCCGGCAGGACGTTCGCGGCATCCCCTACTCGCAGCGCGACGCCGAGCTCTCCGGTTACGTCCTCGGCACGTTCCGGATGCAGGACCTCATGCGCGGCATCCTCGACGAAGGGGTATTGCAGGTGCTCGACATGAGGGTCTACGACGAGCCCAACGCGACCGAAGGCAACCTCCTCATCGACACGCGCACGGCCTGGCGCGCGAATCCGTCCTCCGAGCCGCCGACGTTCTCGCGGCATGCGGCCTTCCCCGTCCAGGGGCGCATGTGGACGGTCGTGTTCCTCTCGCGCCCGGAGGTGGACGCCGCGATCTCGGCCTCGCGGCCGTGGGCCGTGCTCGCGGCGGGCCTCGTCGCGTCGATCCTCATCTTCGTGCTCACGCTGGCCCTCGTGGCCTCGTGGAACCGCGCCCACCACCTCTCGATGCGCGACCCGCTCACGGGCCTCTACAACCGGCGTTACCTGGAGGAGACGATGACGCGCGAGCTGCCACGCGCCCGGCGCCTGGGCGAGAGCGTGGGCGTGCTCGTCGTGGACATCGATCACTTCAAGCGGCTGAACGACACCTTCGGCCACGACGCCGGCGACTTCGTGCTGGAGCGCACCGGCGAGATGCTGCGCGCCGCCACGCGCAACAGCGACATCGCCTGCCGCTTCGGCGGCGAGGAGTTCGCCGTCATCCTGCCCGGGGCCGCGCTCCTCGTCGCGCGCAACCGCGCCGAGGGCATCCGCACGGCGATCGAATCGATGCAGCTCGACTTCGACGGACGAAATCTCGGGCCGCTCACCGTTTCCATCGGTGTCGCCGCGATGCCGCCGCACGTCCAGGACTGGAGCTTCACGCTGCAGCAGGCCGACCGGGCCCTCTATACCGCGAAGCAGGCGGGACGCAACCGGGTCGTCGCGGCGGTGGACGACTGAGAGCGTCTAGAATGATGTCATGCCGCCGCCGTTCGAATCGAAGCTCTGCGTTCCCGCGGAATTGAAGGAACGCGCCACGAAGCTCGCGCGGCCGCTCGTCTTCACCAACGGCGTCTTCGACATCCTGCATCGCGGCCACGTGACATACCTCGCCGAAGCGCGGGCGCTCGGCGCCTCGCTCGTGGTCGCGCTCAATTCGGACGCCTCCGTGAGGCGCCTGGGCAAGGGCGATGGCCGGCCGGTGAATCCCCTCGAAGATCGCGCGGCCGTGGTGGCCGCGCTCGAAAGCGTCGCGCTTGTCACTTGGTTCGAGGACGACACTCCCATCGGGAGCATCCTCGCGTGCCGTCCCGACCACCTCGTGAAGGGAGGCGACTGGAGCGTCGAGCGCATCGTGGGCGCGAAGGACGTGCAGGGCTGGGGCGGGAAGGTCCACTCGATCGCCTTCCGCCACGACCGCTCGACCACGCGCCTCATCGGGAAGATCCGCGCGTGAACGGCGGGGCCTTCCCCGCGGGATTGCTCGACGGCCTCGCCGCGATCGTCGGCGCCCCGGCCGTGATCACGCAGGATCTCGCGCGCGCACCGTACGAGAACGACTGGCGCGACCAATGGCATGGGCGCGCCGCGGCGGTCGTGAAGCCCGCGAGCACCGCGGAAACCTCGAGCGTCGTGACGCTCCTCGCCAGCCGGCGCGTGGCCATCGTGCCGCAGGGCGGCAACACCAGCATGTGCGGGGGCTCCGTGCCCGATGCGAGCGGCACCCAGGTCGTGGTGAACCTCTCGCGCATGAACCGCGTGCGCTCCGTCGACGCGCTCAACAACGCGATGACCGTGGAAGCGGGCTGCGTCCTCGGGACGCTGCAGGCACTCGCCGCCGAGCACGACCGACTCTTCCCGCTGTCCCTCGGCGCCGAGGGCAGTTGCGAGATCGGCGGCAACCTCTCGACCAACGCGGGGGGCACCGCCGTGCTGCGCTACGGCAACACGCGCGAGCTGGTGCTGGGCCTCGAGGTGGTGCTGCCCGATGGACGCGTGTGGGAGGGGCTGCGCGCGCTGCGCAAGGACAACACCGGCTACGACTTGAAGCACCTCTTCGTGGGCGCCGAGGGCACGCTCGGCATCATCACCGCCGCCGTGCTGAAGCTCTTCCCGCGGCCACGCTCGCAAGCCACGGCCATCGTCGCCGTGAAGGACCCCGCTGCCGCGTTGAAGCTCCTCGCCTTCCTGCGCGAGCGCGTGGGTGAGCGCGTCACGGGTTTCGAGCTCATCTCGCGCATCTGCGTCGATTTCGTGCTCGAGCACATCCCGGGCGCGCGCGATCCTCTGGCAACGCGTCACGCCTGGTACGTGCTTGTCGAGCTCTCGGACAGCACCGCGGGTCGCGCGCTGGACGTGCTCTTCGAAGAAGCGCTGGGAGAAGCCGCCGAGACGGGCATCGTCGCCGACGCGGCGATCGCGGCGAGCCACGCGCAGCGCGCCGGGTTCTGGAAGCTGCGCGAGAGCATCTCGGAGGCGCAGAAGGCCGAAGGCGTCTCCATCAAGCACGACGTCTCGGTGCCGGTGAGCCGCGTGCCCGAGCTGATCGAGCGCGCGGGCGCCGAGCTCGCGCGGCGATTCCCGGACGTGCGCGTTGTAGCGTTCGGCCACCTGGGTGACGGGAACATCCACTACAACTGCTCGGCGGAGGCGCGCGCGGACGCGAAACCATTCTTCGCGCAGGCCCCCGAAGTGAACCACGTCGTGTACGAGGTGGTGCACGCGCTGGGAGGCTCCATCAGCGCCGAGCACGGCCTGGGCGTGCTCAAGGTCGAGGAGATCCAGCGCTACAAGAGCGCGCTCGAGCTGGACATGATGCGAGCCATCAAGCGCACCTTCGATCCGCACGGCCTCATGAATCCGGGGAAGGTGCTCTAGCCCGTACGCCAACGTTGGGGGCTTGCGGGAAATCTCGACCCGTCGCATTCTTCCAATGGGAGTGACACCACCGATTTTGTCGCCTTCGTCTCGGGCCGACGCTCCTCTCGAGATTTCCCGCAAGCCCCCGAACGTTGGCTCTGCGGTCAAGAGATCGATCGACCCCAACTATTGATTGGGAAGGCCGCTGCGCTTCTGCCGCCGGGTCCCGGCGCCAGGCCTTCACCTGGGGCGTCTGCTTCCGACCCAAAGCGGACATTCCGCTACCGAGTGTTTGGTGGAATCAATAGCGTCCGATTTGGATTCATGAGTAGTGCCCGTGGCCTGTCATTGAGCATCCGTTGCAAGGAGCCACCTTTCGCTAGCCACTCGCGCTCTTGCTGAAATATGGGAATAAGTTCGACCAGCCGAATCTTTCGGACTCCGATGTCTATCTCGCATTCCGCCGCCGAAATGAGCGTGGGATGAGAGACGACGAAGGCCGACATGGAAGATCCTCCCGAAATCGCTTCCCCGAAGTTGATCGTATCTCCGCAGTTGAATGCGCTTTGTTCACGAAGCCTGTGCGCGACGACCCCCATTGCGAGCGCCCATATGTCATCGTCGTCTTGCATGGAAATTGTGAGCTCCTGATGTGACCCGCCTGGAGGATGACAGTGTGAGAGCCCCACGGTGAAGGCAGTGAAGGCACCATCGGACGGAAACCCACGATAGATAGCCAAATTGATTGGAGCACCGTCACCTTCAGGTGACGCCCGCGCGAAGGTCGCTTGGCGCTTCGCGATTCGATCAAAATGGTCGAGCAGCAGGTCAGCAGGAGACAAGCCGAGATTCCTTTGGTCAGGCGGCATTCTTCGTCACCTTGACCATCAACGCCAAACCGGGGGGCAATGACTGCTATTGGCCGTTAGCTGACACGGCGACGAATTGCCATCGAAGGTTAGCCTGTGCCGGCAGAAGGCCACGGCCGACCCAATTCAAAGTTTGGGGATGCACCTTCTTGAGCCGGAAAGCCAAAGGGGAGGGCTTGCGGGAAGTCTCGAGAGGCGCGCGCGTCCGGGACTTCGACGGTCAAATGGGTTGTGTCAC